>CAZGAO010000172.1:0-2162 GCA_964523795.1 uncultured Lentimicrobiaceae bacterium | reverse complement strand
GTCAACAATGTTGTGATACGATTAAAAGTGTCAACGATGTTGTGCTATTTATCACATTATCGTTAGCAAGATTATAAGCATACAACGCATCGTGCAGGGCAAGTGGTATATCGCCAAGTTCCTTATGCAGATCCGATGACTGATTAAAGGCACTGGTAAGTTTAGTTATGTTATTTAAAGCCTGAAAAAGTTGTTTGCCGGAATTAATGTAAAAAAGTGCCGAATCATACTTTTTTTTACTTTGAAATACATCGGCGATATTCAGGTAGTTGATGCCTTCCCATAGTTTTTGTCCGGTAATTTTGTTGATGCGAACCGCTTCGTAAAGGTAGGGCGTAACTTCATCGTGGTGCTTGAGTTCAACGTGAGTGGCTGCAACATTGTTAAGCCCGCGTGCGATTCCTTCAACATTGTTGTTGTCGCGTGAAATTTTAAGAGACTTCAAATAATATTCCAATGCCTTTTCGTAGTTTTCTTGTTCGTAGTACAAATACCCAATACTGTTGAGTGCGCGACTAACTCCGTCTTTATCATCTATTTCTTCGTATAACCTAAGGCATTCAAAAAACTGATCTGAACTTTTTGAGTATTCTCCTATGTCGGTATAAATTTTTCCAAAGGTACGATGCACTTCGGCCAACACATCCTTTGCCCGGCAATTTTCGGAAGCTTTTTTGGCCTTCATCGAATATTCGAGCGATTGTTGAAATTCGGATTTTGCCCAATAAATATTCGCCGTTAGGTTAAGCGATTTGGCATACGCTTTTTTGTTGTTTAAATCCTTAGCCAGGACATTGGCTCTTAAAGCGCAATCCAGAGCTTCATCGGGCTGAATATAATTAAGAATCTCGGCCAGTTGATAAAGAATTTGAAATTTTTCGGACGAATCGGCAGCCAGGGGGAGTACGTGTTGCAAACTGTCGATTACTCTCGAAGGTTGTGCGAGCAAGTATGTCCAGGAAATTAAGACAAGTAAAATAGCAGTAACGAGATTCTTCAACATAGTTATCAAAAATCAAAAAGAGGCTGCAAATTTAGGATAATCAAATTAACAAGAACAAGGGGAAAGAAAATTTGCGCTTAAAAAAACCAAGCCCTAGAGGACGGACAGCCAATTAGAACATTTTTTTTTCGGATAATCATCACTCCTTTCGGGCATATTTTTTTACCAATTGAAAAATGATGGTAGCCACTAGAACCACGATGCCTGCCGAGGCAAAGACTACGATCGATAAATAAAAATCTTCGCCCGCCATGCCGCGCTTGTAAATGATGCCCGCAAAAGCCCATACCAAAACCAGGGCAAAGAAAATGTCTTTACGGATAAAAAGTGCCATTAGACCTACCAGCGATGCCACGGCAATCATGGCCGAAGTCCATACCGGAGCCGGGATGCCAAAGCCATCCCAGCCATATTCGCCAAGCAGGGCGGCGGCATTGGCAATGGTGGCCACGGTAATCCACGCCAGGTAAATACTAAAAGGCCGGTGTCCCATATTATTTTCATTTTTCCCAACAATCCTCCGTCCAATATTTAGACGTAGATATATGGTAATGAGCGAAAATAAGATGACCAGCATCAGCAGCATCGATAGCCAAAGCACCTGATGATGCCAGGCAAAAATCCAGGCCATGTTGGCCAGACAGGAAATAAAAAACCAAATTCCGATGCGGCTTATCAAGTCCTCATGGGCGGTACGTTTGCTGCTAAAAAGCCCGCGACTTTGGTATCCGGCAAAGATGATAAGAAGGATGTAAATTACACCCCATATCGAAAATGTAATGCCCGCCGGTGCGAAAAGGCTTGGGTTATTTGCCGACACTTCGCCGGTGTTAAGGCCGGCAATGGGGAGTGCGTTGGCCAGAAAATTTACTACGAGTACCCCAATCAGACCAAGAATGTTGAGGATTTGATAGATTTTGATTTTCATTGCTGTTAGTATTTTAGTTTTTAAATATTCATAAATCCCAACCTGGTGTAAATATCGTGTCTGCCCCTAAAGTCGATACTTTTGAATAGCCCCGGGTTTTAACCCGGGGGAAAATGAACTTGGTATTACCTCCCCCGCGATTTCGCCACGCCTGCAGCATGGCGAAATCGCGGGGTTTTTCCCTCCTTTCAATTCAATCCCTGCCCTAAAGGACAACTTGTCCCGCTTTTG
>CAZGAO010000171.1:0-2627 GCA_964523795.1 uncultured Lentimicrobiaceae bacterium | reverse complement strand
GGACTGTTACCCCTCGACTTGCATGTGTTAAGCCTGCCGCTAGCGTTCATCCTGAGCCAGGATCAAACTCTTCATTGTAAATGTAAATTTTGAATGTCTTCTGGATTTACCTTCACAAATCAATAAATTAATCTGTGGATATTCGCTACTTTTGCTGCACTTCAATTTTTTCAAAGAACTGTGTTTTGAACACTATTTTCAAAAGCGGCTGCAAAGATAATACTATTTTTAAATCTGCAAGCTTTTTTTTAAAAAAAATTTCAAGAACTGTTTTTGCTTTTTCGTTGCCGTATCCGTCTGAAATTTCATCCGAACACTGCTGAACTTTTATTTCAAAATTTTCATTGCGAAAAAGGTTTGCAAAGATACTGCTGTTTTTTTAATTACCAAATAAATTTTAAAAAAAAATTTATTTAATGTTTTTAGCAGCTTCTCGCGAAATCCGGCCATAGCCTGAATCTCACAACCTTTTTGCCTATCAAAATTTTAAAGAACGTCCCTCGAAAGCGGGTGCAAAGATACGCACATTTATTTTTAACAAACAAGCTTTTTTTAAAATAAATTTAAAGTATTTTACAAAGCATTGATTTGCTGATGTTAACAAGCGAAAATAATTTGTTTTCCTTTCTTGTTTTTAAATAACTCTTTCTTTTTGCAATGCAAAAAACAAGGCTCCGAAAGCTAAAAGTGTGCATCCTTGCCCGAAAAATGCAAGTTTTTAGGTAAAACTGCCCAATCATGCTATTATTCAGCGGCTAAGCTAATGGGCCCCCCCACAAGTCCCTACACTTAATACATTGAACCACATAACTTTATTACGACCAAATAAAAAGTCCCAAACCTAAACCTTCGATGAAGAAGGCAAGGTTTGGGGCTTTTATCTGCAAAAAATGAAGCAGATTGTTAGTGCCGAAAAAAACAATATTTATGCTTTTACTGTTTTAACAGGGATGTTTTCGAGCATATCAACCGTCCATTGCCAGAATTTCTCGACCGATTTGATGTGTATCTTTTCGTCGGGCGAGTGCACGCCTTTCAGTTCGGGCCCGAAGCTGATCATATCCATGGCCGGATACTTCTCTCCTATCAGGCCGCACTCAAGCCCGGCATGAACGGCCAATACATCAGGCTCCTTATCAAATAGCTTTTGGTAGGATTTTACGGCCACTGCAAGAATTTCCGATTTGGGGTTGGGTGTCCAGCCAGGGTAACCTTCGGTGTGGTCGGTTTCGGCACCAGCCAGTTTAAACACCGCACTTACCATATTCACCACATCGTCCAGGGCACTATCCACCGAACTGCGCTGGCTGGTAGTGAAAACAAAGAAATCGTCTTCGGTGGTAACAGCAGCAAGATTGGTAGAGGTTTCCACAAAGTTCGGGATATCCCTCGACATCTCTATTACGCCGTGAGGACAGGCATAGATTAAACGGATAAGCTTGTTTTGCGATTCCTTATCGATAACAAAATAGGGCTGCTCTACCTCGAAAGTGTTCACTTGCAGGTTTGGCTCGGTGGTTTTCAATTCGCGCTGCACGGTCGTATTAAACTTTTCTACCAGGCGAATAAATTGGTCTTTCCCGGCCTGATTGATCAAAACGACGGCCTCGGCTTCGCGTGCAATGGCATTGCGCAGGTTGCCTCCCTTAAAATTGTGCAGCCTGATGCCGTAGGTTGCGGTGGCCAGATGCAGGATACGATTCAAAATTTTGTTGGCATTGCCAAGTCCCTTATTAATGTCGTCGCCCGAATGTCCTCCTTTGAGTCCTTTCACCACTATCTTATAAGGTATGGTGTAATCGGGTACCAGCTCTTTGGTAAAAAACATTTTGCCGCTGGTATCTTGTCCACCGGCACAGCCAATAAATACCTGGCCATCGTCCTCCGAATCGAGGTTAAGCAGGATTTCAGATTTCAAAAAACCGGGCTTCAGCCCAAAGGCACCGGTAAGTCCGGTTTCTTCGTCAACGGTAAAAAGGCATTCGATAGCACCATGCTTTAGCTTGTCGGAGGCCAGCACCGCCAGCGATGCGGCAATGCCAATGCCATCGTCGGCACCCAGGGTAGTGCCATCGGCAGTAAGCCACTCGCCATCCACGTAGGTTTGGATGGGGTCTTTGTCAAAATTAAATTTCTTGTCTTTGTTTTTTTCGCACACCATGTCCATGTGGCTTTGCAGGCACACGGTTTTACGATTCTCCATTCCTTTTACGGCGGGTTTACGAATCAGCACATTCCCGATTTCGTCCTGCTCGCATTGCAGTTTATGTTTGCCGGCAAAGTCCATCAGATAGGCAGCAATTTTCTTCTCCTTTTTGGAGGGGCGCGGAATTTTTGTAATCTCATCAAAGTATTTCCAAACTTCTTTAGGTTCCAAATCTGTTATTTTAGTAGTCATGATAATTGTATTGTTTATTTGATCACAAAAGTATAACTTTTAATAGTGGTACAAAATTTCGGGAGCTTTCGATAACTGACAGGGTGGTGAATCTTGTTTTTGGTGCAGATATTCAAAACCCATACATTATTGTTTAGGTGCGCTGCACCTTACGCTTGCATCAGAGAACACCCTTGCTAATCGGGTAGGAAGCGGCTTGCGCCGCTGTCCCCCCACACCACCCGGCATA
>CAZGAO010000170.1:0-2987 GCA_964523795.1 uncultured Lentimicrobiaceae bacterium | reverse complement strand
TTGCAGGTAATGCAAGAAGGGAATTAGAAGAGGAAAGTGGCGAGGATATAATTTCATCAGAAAACTACTTGCAAATAAATAAAACGGGAAAATTGAACGGGAAAAAGGAAAATTGAAATTTTAATTGAACTATCTAAAAAAATACTGTTACCTAAATCAAATCTAATCTCAGAGCGGCTTAGCGGCCTTCCGTGAAAACCGGGTTCGCAGATGAAAGAGTTCGCAGCCCTGCAAGAGATAGCAACCCTGACCTGTTTCCCTACTGAGTTTATTTTTTAAATAGGGACTGCTGAAAAATTCGTTACACCTTGTTATTTATCCCAATACAAAAATAATGTTATGGTTAAAAGCACGGTTTTTTGTGTGGTTATTCAAAAAACCTTGCAATTAATATTACGGTGCGCTGCACCTTTGTTTCACTTGCCTACCATTTACTACAAAGATTACGGTGCGCCTGCCCCGTTTTTTCGGGGCTGCACCTCCCAACTTCCATATGGTTCAACCACACTTGTCAAGTACTACATTCAAAGCGGCAGAGCCGCGCAATATGCCGCCCGCCAGTTGGCGGTCGAGCATGCTCGATTTCCAATCGGCATTTGTAGAAAAAGATGCACGGATGCCGTAAGGTGCAGAGCACCGAATTATTATCATTTTGAGTTTTTCAGCAAGCCCTAAGTATGTTCCCTGAAAAAAATCGTACTATTGCATCCATGTTTTTATTCAAAATTTTAATACTCATTTAAACAAGAAATCATGAAAAAGAAACTTTTACTGTTGGCCGGTTTAGTGGCCTTTTTAATTTTTGGACAAGCAAACCTTGCCACCGCACAATGCGATATTGTTATCGATATGCAGGACAGCTATGGCGATGGCTGGAACGGCGCATCTATTAAAGTATATGATGGAACCACCCTCCTGGGAACGGCCACTATTGCCAATGGCTTTAGCGGAACCGCCACCATTACCGCACCCGAAATGGCTTCCATTAGCCTGGTTTGGGTTTCGGGATCTTATGACGAAGAAAACTCATTTACCGTTACCAACGGCATCGGCATACAGGTGTATGTTTGCGAACTGCTGGAAACACCACCTTCCGGAGAGTTTTTCGTGTTCCCCAATGTATGCTCTACCGAAGGCCTCGACATCAATTTAATCGATTTTATTATTCCCTCGAAGGTAGCTGCCGGAGATGTAGAAATTAAAGGGATCATTCGCAGCGAAAGAGATACTCCCATTACTTCATTCGATGTTGTTTATTCGGTTGATGGAAGCGATAGCGAAGTGGCTACTTTTGACGGCCTGAACCTGGCTTTTAACGAAGCTTTTGAATTTGTTCATCCCCAACTTGCCAGCCTCGAAGTTGGAGTGCATGAAATTGAATTGCGCGTTGAAAATATCAATGTGCAAGGCGATGATGACGACCCCGATAACAATAGCCTAAGTGCAACGGTATTATGTGTAAACGAAGTATTTGTAAAAAATGTGGTTTATGAAGAAGGAACCGGAACCTGGTGTGGATGGTGTCCGAGGGGCTTGGTTGGCCTAAACACCATGGGGCACAATTATACCGATGGCACCTGGATTGGAATTGGCGTTCACAATGGCGACCCCATGACTGTTGCTGCTTACGACCAGGGAATAGGAACCTTTATCACCGGATATCCCAGCGGAGTGCTGAACAGAGAATTTGTATATGATCCGGGTTTATCAACCCTGGAACCTGCCTACTTGTTAGCTAAAATGGAAGTGCCAATGGGGAAAATTGAAATTACAGCCAAAACATGGGACGAAGTTAGCGGCGACCTCACCCTTGAAGCTACTTCAAACTTTGCCATGGACTTATCCGGCACTTCCTACAACCTCTCGCTGGTTGTTGTCGAAAGCGGACTAACAGGAACTACTGCGCAATGGAATCAGTCCAACTATTATTCGGGCGGTGCACAAGGCGATTTGATCGATTGGGACGGCACCAACTGGGCCCTGCTTCCCAACCCCGTTCCTGCTGCAGATATGGTGTATAACCATGTAGGTCGTGCTTTGGCCAGTGGCTGGAGCGGCGTTCCGGACATTATCCCCGCCGATGTGGTTTATGGTACCGCATATACGCACGAGTTTACCTATAACCTTGATGATACTTACGATCCTGTAGAAGTGGATTTGGTAGTTATGCTTATCGATGCGCCCACAGGAATCATCGTCAATGCTTACCAAATAGCACTTGAAGCCGACATTTTGGCTCCTGAATTTTCGAGCGATGCGCAAAATGGTGTAGCTCCGTTTACCGTTGCCTTTACCGATGAAACCGCTGGTGGCGAGGTGGCCGAATGGTCGTGGGATTTTGATAATGATGGCGTGGAAGACTCCAACGAACAAAACCCGACCTTTACCTACGAAGATGGCGGTACTTTTACGGTTTGCCTAAAAGTTACTAACCAAACAGGAAACAGCTATACCATGGTTCATAACGACTACATCAACGTTAGCGGTGTGGGCGTAAACGAAATTTTGGCAAATAGCTTCAAGTGTTATCCCAACCCCGCCAAAGATGTAATAAATATCCAAAGTACAGATGTCTTAAGCACTATCCGGATATTTAATGTGAGCGGACAATTGGTTTATCAAAACAATAAAGGTGGCACCAAACTTTTGGCAATTGATGTATCATCCTTCAAAAGAGGTGTTTATTTTATGGAACTCAATACACAAACCGAATCGCAACGCACAAAAATTGTGGTTGAATAAGGTGTGATTTTTTCAGATTCGATGACAAAATCTAATGATTAGGATTTTGCCATTCAACAAAAAGGCGAAATGTAATTTCCACTAAAAAGAGGGAAAGCATTTCGCCTTTTTTTTGTTAACCTTAGTGCTTTGGCATCTTGCTGACCATCCCATATTCCCTTGCCTCAAAAGCTCGAAGGTGCAAGGAAAAACGAAGAAAAGAATCTGCGCCGAATGATTCAATTTGTCGAGGAATATTCTGATTT
>CAZGAO010000169.1:0-3496 GCA_964523795.1 uncultured Lentimicrobiaceae bacterium | reverse complement strand
AAGCTAAAGGGGGTGGTTACTAAAGTAGCTACCCTTTTTTTTGTTTTCAAAAACACCAGATGGAGTATTTCACCTACATCCTTCAATCCGAAAGACATGGCCGATTTTATTACGGCCAAACACAAAACCTGCAAAAAAGGCTGCAAGATCACAAGCTTGGTAAATCTACCTACACCAAAGCCTTTTGCCCCTGGGAATTATTTGCCTTTAAAAAATGTGAATCCAGGGCGGAGGCGCTGAAGTTTGAACGAATGTTGAAAAATATTCACAGCACCGCGCGTATGTTCAAGTTTATGGCAAAGCACGATTTTATAACAATTGAAAAGCCAAACCAATAAAATTTCTTTTGGAAATAGTTTTTCAATTAAAAATAGGTAAGCAGTCAGGTGGTGAGCGGCACCGAAAAATAGAAATCTTCGATTTCGTAGTTTTTCGAGTGTCCTCGGATTTTTATCAAAATCGAAGATTTTGGAAAATCCGGGATTCAAGTCCGATATGCTCCACAAATCAAAAGGGTGGTTACTTTAGGTAGCTACCCTTTTTTTGTTTTCAAAAACACCAGATGGAGTATTTCACCTACATCCTTCAATCCGAAAGACATGGCCGATTTTATTACGGCCAAACACAAAACCTGCAAAAAAGGCTGCAAGATCACAAGCTTGGTAAATCTACCTACACCAAAGCCTTTTGCCCCTGGGAATTATTTGCCTTTAAAAAATGTGAATCCAGGGCGGAGGCGCTGAAGTTTGAACGAATGTTGAAAAACACCCACGATGTCCAACGAATGTTGAAATTTATAGACAGGCACGATTTCAGTGTTGTGAAAAAATCAGAGCAGCGATCATCGTTTTGTTTATTTTTGTAATCTATGAACTTAAAAAACTAATGATATGAAAAACCATCTCCTCTTGCTTTTCGCCATTCTGATAGCATGGCCAGCATTAAGCCTTGGACAATCCGCTGAATTTCTGACGAACCATTTTGGCCAACAGCAAAAAGCCCCAATATTCCCGCAAGACTTTCCCGATCTTCACTGTAATAATCAATTTCCGTTTAATGAAGATGCCCTCAAAATGGCTCACAACGATATAGTAATTCGTCTGGATTCTGCCTACACTGTACATGAATATAGGATCCAAAAGTATATTTACACCACTGATGCTGCGGGAAATATCCTTACAGCCCTATGGCAAAATTGGGAAAATGACACATGGGTAAATTACAGCTTGACAACCTTCACCTGGGATGAGTATGGGAACAAATTATCCGAACTATCCCAGAAATGGGAAAACGGACTTTGGAACAATCAATATAGGTGGAACTTCACGTATGATGAAAGAGGGAATCGCTTAACAAGCTTACCCCAGGTTTGGTCGGATGGAAACTGGATAAACCATACGCTAATTAACTATACCTACTCAGTAAGTGATAAGATGCTGACTTACCACGCGAAGTTATGGATAGATGGGGCTTGGGTGAACGTATATCAAGAAATATACACCTGGGAAAACAATGATCATACATATACATCATTGGAGCAAACCTGGGAAAATAATGAATGGGTCAACAGAGCTTTAAATACAATCATCTTCGACACCATAAGCTTGACTGAAAATTTCTTAATTCAGGATTGGGAAAATGGTGTTTGGTTGAACGATGGATTATATACGTCAACATTCAATTCACAGGGGAATGTTCTCACCCAAATAATGGAAGATTGGGATAATGGCAGTTGGAAAAACGTGTTATTCTATTCCTCGGATTTTTATCCCAACGGGAACAGCAAGCAAGCTACTGAAAGGTATTGGGATAATGACGAATGGGTAAATGAAATACAATCGGTTTATACATGGGATGCCGGAAAAGTACATGCCCAGGTGTTTGTTTGGATTGGAAACGAATGGGTAGAGAGTACGATAAGTAACTATATGGATGTTTTTATGGCTTGGCAGTACATCACTTCATTTGGTGCCATCAACTTTGACCTCTATTTTGCAGATATTACCGGCATCGAAGAGCAGGCAGAAAGGGCAAAAAACGGAACCATCCATTGCTACCCAAACCCAACAACAAATCAAATCACCATCGAAATAAATCCTGCATGGAAGGCTGAAAATTGTATGCTTGAATTATTCAATCAAAGTGGGCAGAAGGTTAAATCCTTGTACTTATCGCCCAACTCCACTTCATCAACATCATCAATAAATGTAGAGGATATGATGTCTGGAATGTATTTTTTGAAAGTATCTTCTGGCCAAAAAACATCCACACGAAAGGTGATTATCGAATGACAATCATGAAAAATCCACCGATACAAAAACACTATGATTATTTTTGCGCCCTAAATCTAAAAATACTATGGCTTTTATTCTTGGCATCGAATCGTCGTGCGATGATACCTCGGCAGCAGTGATCAACGATACCACCATCTTAAGCAACGTTACCGCTAACCAGGACGTGCACCGCAAATTTGGCGGCGTGGTTCCCGAGCTGGCCTCGCGTGCGCATCAGCAAAATATTATTCCGGTCATCCATCAGGCCATCACCGAGGCCGGTATCGATAAGCGGGAGCTGGATGCCGTGGCTTTCACCCGTGGCCCCGGCTTGTTAGGCTCGCTGCTGGTAGGTACCTCTTTTGCCAAGGCTTTTGCGCTGGGGCTTGATATTCCGCTTATCGAAATTAACCACATGCAGGCGCATATTTTGGCCCATTTTGCCCAGTTGCCCGGGCAAGCGCATCAGGTGCCGCAGTTTCCTTTTATCTGCCTCACAGTTTCGGGAGGGCATACGCAAATTGTGCGGGTAAGCGATTATTTCGACATGGAAGTGGTGGGGCAAACCATCGACGATGCTGCCGGCGAGGCCTTCGACAAGGCGGCTAAAATTATGGGGCTGCCTTATCCAGGAGGTCCGGTTGTAGATAAGCTGGCGCGACAGGGCGATGCCGAAAAGTTTAGCTTCCCCGAACCCCGCGTCTCTGGTTTTGATTACAGCTTTAGCGGACTTAAAACCTCGTTCCTATACTTTTTGCGCGATCAGCTAAAGGAAGATCCCGATTTTATCGAAAAAAATAAAATCGACCTCAGTGCTTCTATCCAAAGAACCATCGTCAGCATCTTGCTGAAAAAGCTAAGACTTGCGGCGCAGGAATATAACATCAATCAAATTGCCATCGCCGGCGGAGTGTCGGCCAATTCATCGCTGCGGCAAGCCATTCAAACCGAAGGCGAACGCCTGGGCTGGGACACCTTTATCCCACCGTTTCAGTTTACCACCGACAACGCCGCCATGATTGCCGTAAGCGGATATTTTAAATATTTAAAAAATGACTTCGCCACCCACGACCTTGCTCCCTATGCCCGGGGTGGGATGTGAAATACAAACATGGGAAAATAATATTTCGGTGCTCTGCACCTTACCAGAATCTATTGGTGAATGTGATTTCTAATCGGGTAGGAAGCGGCTTGCGCCGCTGTCCCCCCACACCACCCGGCAT
>CAZGAO010000168.1:0-3711 GCA_964523795.1 uncultured Lentimicrobiaceae bacterium | reverse complement strand
AAAATATTAAAAATAATTTTAAAAAAACTTGTTTTTAATCATAGTATCTGTCAGGATTCAGGCGGTGGGGTTCAATTGAAAACACCGAATTGCTGAGTACCATGAAAATCATTCCCGCAAACACCAATTTCACTTTTTAATATTCTGGTGCGCCTGTCCCGTCCTTCGGGGCTGCACCTTACCATTTTCACGGGATGTGCATTAACTACAAAGATTTTGGGTGCTCTGCACCTATAATCTCCGCCGGAGTTACAAAACAAGCGGCAGAGCCGCGTAATCTTTGTAGAAATCCCAAACACATGAAACCACCAAAGGTGCGGAGCACCGTAATCTCCGTTCCCGAGACAGCAATTTCAATTTTAATATTGCGGTGCTCTGCACCGTACCATTTTCGTGGGATGTGCATTTTCTACAAAGATTTTGGGTGCTCCGCACCTACAATTTCCGACATGGGTACGCCATTTATACCTGGCTTTCCGGGGTCAGCTTTTTCAGCGTGAGTGCGTTAAAGTCGTTAACGACCTTAAAGTACTCACCTTAAAGCCACCCCACCCTATAAAACCCCCAAGCCCTGCTTTGCAAAAAAAGAGATTCGCTGTTTTTGGTGGAAATTATAAAACCCACTACTAACTACCCACCTCCGGCGGATAAATTGCCAAATGCACTACCCCGGAACTCCGGGGTAGTGCATCCTCGTAAACTTCGTTTTCGGGATAGTCAAACGGGCTTTATCCGTCACTCCAAAAGCGGGATAGTCTTTTAATCCTTCAAACAACGCACAGAATGGCCATAACCCTTAGTGCCGTTGTAACTGTCTGCATTGTCAGTGTAATTGTACATGTAGCGGGACCAAGCATTCGTTGTAGAGTACTCGGAAGAACTCCAGAAGTAGCCGAAGTCACCTACATAGTTGAACGTGCCACTAGTAAGACGGTAGCCGCCCGGAAGACCTGTAAAACCACAGCTGTTAGTGGCCCCGGTATTTGGGCTATTCCAGTGGCTTGTCCCGATTTCTTTCATTTTTCCGCCTGCAACACCTTCTCCACCAAGATATGTGGTTAAAGCTGTCCACTCCGCATCAGCAGGTAAGTGCCAATCTGCCGGGCAGGCATCAAGCGATGAAGGCCAGTTGTATAAAACTCCATAAGTTTGGTAATTTGCCGTGGCTTTGGCTAGGGTAACATCGCTTCCCTGGTAATTATACACATAATAATAGGGGTCGGTATTATTGCCCTGAGATGAGGGGCTTACCTCCGGCAGATAGGCCAGGTTTTCGGACATCCAGCACTGGTCACCTATTTGCACGGTTTCGTAGGATTTACCATCGCGGGTATCTGTAAAAGGATTTCCACATACCCAATCCTCAATAATTAATCCTGCAAATAAATTCCCAAGTGTATCCACAGATACTTCATATTCGTTTCCATTTTCATCCATCAAGGTAATCGATCGTGAATGATTAGATTCAAAAGCATAAGGAACACTCAAAAACTGAGTAACTCCAATAATGGTGTAGCTGCCGCTTCCATCAAGGTCGATGGCTGTTTCTAAGTATTTTTCAGCATTGCCCCAATTAATGTCGGCAAAAGCGTTGGATTGAGGTACGCCGTAGCCAATTACCAGGTTTACCAGCCCAAAGGCGTTGGTGGTGGCATCGTGGGTTTCGGCATAAACCACCGCGCCATCGGGCGCACCCGTGCGGATGGTCATTTGAAGGGAGATTTCCGTATCGGGCAAAATGTTGCCATCGCCATCGCGGATTACGGTTTGGTAGTTGATGCCTTGCGGCGCTTGAGCCATAGTAGTTATGGCCAGGATGATTGCTGCAAGAAAAAATGTAATTTGTTTCATAATGATAAAAATTTTTGTTTGTAAATATTTTATTTATCCGTTCTAATTTTTTGAATTTGGGGCGTTATACCCAATTCGCTTGCGTTCTTTTTGTGCGATTTCCTGTTTGTTCTTGTCCAATAAATAGGCTATTGCTTCATACACATCCTCAAATTGATGATCGTACTTCATCTCCAATTCTTTCAATTTTTGCGTTAATTCTTTATGACTTAGGGCATACTTTCTGAGAAAAACAAATGCTCTCACAATCTGAATATTTACTTCAATTGCCTTGGGGCTGTTGAGCACACTTGCAAGCATTGCTACACCTTGTTCGGTAAATGCAAAAGGCATATATCGAGTTCCTCCACGTTTTGAGGTCGCAAATTGCGTCCTCAAACTATTGAACTCTTCTCTGGTAAGTTCAAACATAAAATCAGAAGGAAAGCGGGTGAGGTTGCGCCTTACGGCTTCTTTCAAACGCTTTGTTTCGGTTTCATAAAGTTCGGCAAGATCAAAATCCAGCATTACTTTTTGATCTCTCACCTCATAAATCCGCTGTTGTATTTTTTGTAAATGCATGATTCTATGTTAATTAATCACCACCTTCTTCATCCCCACAAATCCCTCATCATACAATTTCAAAAAATAAATCCCTTTGGGCTTTCCCGAAAGGTCGATTTGAAAAACCGATCCACCAGGCTGCGCTCCCGGTTGTATCTCTTTAATGATGCTTCCACGGATATTGCTAAGCTGGATTTTAAGATTTTGTGGACTGTGGCTAAGCGAAACATTGAAAATTCCATGCGAAGGATTGGGATAAACTTCAAAAGTAATCTCAGGGTTTTCTGAAATCCCCGTTTCTTGCAGCTTCAGGCTTTGCACCGCCGAAAGTCCGTGGTTTGTAAAAAATCCCATATTTGGCAAAGCAGGATTAAAAGTTACATCAAGTGCAAATTCCTGATCTGAGGCAGGTCTGTACACTTTAAATTGAAATGGCGCTCCGGATTCAAAACCATCCTTTTCCATCGTGATTTGATCGTTGGCAAATGCCGTGATGGCGATGTTGCTGTTTGGATTCGGAATTTCCAGGCGTCCGGCACATAAGCCATCAGGGGTAAAAACGCCAATCACATCGCCGGGCAGTATTCCTGAATTCAGGAAAGCCTCCGCCAGAAAAGCGATGGCGTGGGATGATGCAGTATAATGCAAATCGTTCCAGGGAGTAATATTCTGGGGCTTGGATGCTTGCTTTATTGAAGGGGAAGATTTTGCACATTCCGGAAACTCAATTGTCCCGGCATCTCCGGAAGCCACAAAATAGGCTTTGCCAGGACTAAGGTTTCCCAATGTGTTGATGTTGTAGGCCGGCCAATAAAGATTTGTCCCGGCTACTTCTTTCACAATTTGCAAAGAAGGAATCCCGGAAAAGAGATTTTCCACACCCACATCGCAGGCACTCAAAACCGGCACAAGATTCCAGCCTTCAGCCAGGTCAATTTCCGGATTTTGGATTTTCGATCCGGTGATAGTCAGGTCGAAATCGCTTTCAGCTTTCACCTTGTATCCGATGTGGTAATCCCAGTTGCCGATAGTGTTGATGTTTTGCGCCGGATAATAAACCCCGTTCATCGAAGCCATGATGATCAGGTTGTTTTGGTAGGGTGCAAAAATTCCATCCATGCCTTTGTTCAAAGGATCGAGGTAGGAGGAAACACCGCTCCAGCCCATCGGGATATTCAGGATTTGCTGAAGATAAAAGTTGTAGGGCTGCTGAAAACCCTGGGTAAGGATCAGATTGCTATTTGTGAAGGTTTCGATTACAGGTTCGCCCAGTGTCCAGCTCAACGAAAGGCTTTCGCCCTCGTAATATCCGCCGGC
>CAZGAO010000167.1:0-3877 GCA_964523795.1 uncultured Lentimicrobiaceae bacterium | reverse complement strand
TTAGCAAATATATAAACCCTCTCAAAATAATAGCACTCCAAAAAAAGAATTAGCCAATATTTTCGTTTGCTCGTTTTAAATACAAATTTCATATTCGTAAAATTGGCAAACAAGCATCACTTTTCTTTATCCTTTCTCAAATTCGATACCTGGGGCTTTTTGGCCATTGCCAGTTTTTTGATCTGCGCCCTCAGCGGTGTTTTTCTGGCCATACCCTACGATGTAAATCATGCCTTCGATTCGATAGTGCAAATCCTGCTCACCAATCCCGGAGCCGGCTTTTTGCGCAATGCCCACTATTGGAGTGCCCAGCTGTTTTTGATTTTCACCATCCTGCACACCTGGGAGTACATTAAATCGAAAAGGAGTAAGAAAACAAAAAATGGTGTTTGGATGCGTCTGGTACTCAGCCTTATTTTTGTTTTTTATGTAATGATATCGGGGTTTATCCTCAAGGGTGATGCGGACAGCCAGCAGGCCGGGCGCATTATCACTGCCCTGGCCGAAAGCATTCCCTGGATCGGCAGTCTGCTTGCTTATTCGCTGATTGGGCAGAGCGACAGTCTGCAAATTCTGTACGTGCATCACATCGCCACCGCCACTATTTTTCTTACCATCATCATTTTGGAACACGCCAAAACCATCTGGACCAAAGGCCGTACTTTTTTTATTGCGGTCGTCATCGTTACTTTTCTCAGTTATTTCTTTGTGGCTCCTCTTCAAGCTACGATGTCGCCGGTAGTTAAAGGCCCCTGGTATTTTTTGGGCTTGCAGGAAATCCTACATTGGATGTCGCATCCGGCTTGGCTTTTGCTCATCCTCGCAGGCCTGCTTGTTCTGGTTTATCTTATCCCAAAATTGAAATTATCTCATTCAAATTATGCCAAAAAAATAATTTTGTATAGCTTTTATTTTTATTTGGGATTAACCCTGATAGCCTGGCTTTTCAGGGGTGAAAACTGGCAGTGGGATCATTGTTTCAAAAATGTTGAAATGCCTTTTAAATATCAAAAAATCGATTTTGCCCCGATGGCCGATACCCTCGTGCTTAACTTTAACGAAAACCCTGAACAAAAAGAGAGCTGCCTTATTTGCCATCATCAGATGAAGGGTTTCACCGCTTCGCACGATCCGCAAGCCTTAGGATGTGCTGCCTGTCATCTGGGCAATACTTTAACGCTCGACAAAGATCTGTCGCATCGCGGAATGATTAATATCCCCGGCAACTTAGCCGATGCCTCACGCACTTGTGGTACGGCTCAATGTCATCCCGAAATTACCGATCGCATTCAAAATACGATGATGACCACCCTTAGCGGGATGGTTAGCGTGGATCGCTTTGTTTTTAACGAAATCGATCTTCCGGGCAAACTATCCCGGATCACCGAAATCGGACATTCGCCTGCCGACCAGCATTTGCGCGATATGTGCGCCAACTGCCACCTGGGTAATCCCAAAACCGAATATGGTGCAATAACAGAACTAAGCCGTGGTGGCGGCTGCAATGCCTGCCATCTGAATTATCCTGATAAAGAAATTAATAATGATGAAAGTTTCACCACCGATTTATCCTATCATCCTCAGCTTTCGCTGGAAATAAGCAACCATCATTGCTTTGGCTGCCACAGCCGTTCGGGTCGAATCGCGACAAACTACGAGGGCTGGCACGAAACGCAGTTGGAAAAAGAGGAAGTACAGGATTGGGCTAATTATCGACAGTTGGAAGACCAGCGCATATTTGAATTTGTGAGCGAGGATGTGCATCACCAAAGTGGCATGGATTGCATCGACTGCCATAATTCGTATGAGTTGATGGGCGATGGGAATCTTTATATGCACAAAGAATTCCAGGTTAAGATTCAATGTTTAGATTGCCATTTTGATGAATCGCCGCAGACCTTGACGGCAATACAGTTAGATAGCGAAACATCTAAAATTGCTCAGTTGCGCCAATATCCTGATGATCGTCAATATTTACTTAGCCAAAAATCAGGACAGGCATTGGTAAACACCTTTGTGGATTCAGACGGCAAAAAATGGCTGGTAACAAAAAATACCGATAAACTTTTGCCGCTTGCTCCTCCCGCCGAAGATTGCACCAGGGGCATTGCACACAACGACCTTTCGTGCGATGCCTGCCACACCGCCTGGGCACCCCAGTGCATTGGCTGTCACAACAGCTACGACAAAAATGAACCGGGTTACGATTTGCTGGCTAATAAACATAAAACCGGTAGCTGGGTAGAATATGTGGGGAAATATCTGGCCGACCCGCCGGTTTTGGGCGTAGATACCCGCAAGGAAACTACCGGCGATAAGCAGCGCATGATTGGCACTTATGTTAACGGGATGGTGCTTTCGATCGATAAAGACAGTTTTGATAACAACGACAGCCCGGATATTTTTCACCGCTTGTATGCGCCCACATCGGCACATACCACAGCACGCCAGGGTCGTTCGTGCAAGTCGTGCCACAACGATGCCCTGGCCATCGGCTACGGTCGCGGCAAGCTCGATTATCGCATTCAGGGAAGAAACGGACGCTGGATATTTACCCCGGCTTTTGCCCCAAATCCAAACGATGGCCTGCCCGAAGATGCCTGGATTGGCTTTTTGAAAGATACAAAAGGCATACAGGCAACGCGCGAAGGCGTGCGCCCTTTTAATCTTGCCGAGCAAAAACAAATATTAACCGTGGGAGCCTGCCTGACCTGCCACGATGAAAACTCAGCCGTGATGATAGAGAGCTTGTACGATTTTAAGACTTCACTCTCGAAATTATCCGATGCCTGTATTTTGCCACTATGGTAAACTTCACTTTCTTTGAATCTTTTTTAAACATAAATAATGGAAAATATACAGAAACCTCCTCACCATGTTCGCCCAAGCTGGGACGAATATTTTATGGAACTGGCCAATACGGCTGCCAAGCGAGCCACCTGCGATCGGGGACGCAGCGGCTGCGTAATTGTGCGGGATAAACATGTTTTGGTAACTGGCTATGTGGGTTCGCCCATGGGTTTGCCCCACTGCGATGAGGTGGGGCATTTGCTAAAAAGTACTACCCACGAGGATGGCAAAGTAACACAGCATTGTGTGCGCACCGTTCATGCCGAGCAAAATGCAATTTGTCAGGCTGCCCGTCTGGGCATCGCGCTCGAGAATGGGGTTCTATATTGTAAAATGACTCCCTGCCGCACCTGTGCCATGCTCATTATCAACTGCGGAATAAAAAGGGTGGTGTGCGAAAAAAAATACCATGCCGGCGCAGAGTCGGAGGCTATGTTTAAAACGGCCGGAGTGGAGCTGAGATTTTTTAATGAAGATGTAGAGCAGTACGAAAACCAGTAGGCTAATAGGCGGGCGTATTACCCCAAAAATTGGTGCCCTCGTTGGCATCATCGCCATAAGCCTTTACGGTTTTGTCGCCAACAACATAAGTAGCTCTTTCGCCGGCAGTTTGCGAGAAGTGCACTTCATATTCTTCGCCCATCTCCAACATCATGATGCGGGTGAACTTCTTCCCATTTTTCTCGAACATCAGGTTGGCATGACATATCGGGCAATAAAAATCGACATGCTCGCCCGTGTGAACTTTAAAATCAGGATGCCGTATCGCGCGATAATCACCCAAATCAGGAGTTAGCAATACCAGCCCGCGTTGATGGCTTTCGGAGCGGGCCGAAAAAACAATGTGCTCGTTGATGTACAGCTGCCCATGGCAATAAGGGCAATGAAAACTTTTTTCCATGATGTTTGTGTGTTTAATTATTCAACAAAAAATGTTTTGATCGAATTATTTTAAACACAAAGATAGTATCAAATTGATAAATAGCACAACATCGTTGACACTTTTAATCGTATCACAACATTGTTG
>CAZGAO010000166.1:0-4079 GCA_964523795.1 uncultured Lentimicrobiaceae bacterium | reverse complement strand
CTTTGTCATTTCGACTGGAAAAACGCAGCGCAGCAAGTTTTGTAGGGAGAAATCTAAAAATCGTTTGGCGATGTTTTTATGGTAACAAGTGCCCAGGCTGAAAGCCTGAAACATCAAAGCAAAAAGCCGCCCCAATGATCACCGGCAGGCCGAAGGTCTGCAATAGATTTCATGGGAAAACGTGCTGGGTGAAATGATAGCCTAAGGCTCTTTGATAGCCTGCCCCGACCATCGGGGTCAAATTTCAGATTTCAGATGTCCGATTTTAGATGTATGGGTAAACATCGGACATCATACATCACTTTGATGTAAGATTTCAGATTTCAGATGTCAGATTTTAGATGTGTGGGTAAACATCGGACATCATACATCATACATCGGACATCATACATCCCCTCGGCCTACTCCCAGCGAATAGCCTTTACCGGGCTTACCTTAGTTACGATGTAGGAGGGAATAATTAAAAACAAAAGGCAAAGCAGCAAGGTGCCAATATTGAGCATCAGGATTGGGAAAACCGCGAGATCCACCGGAACGTAAGGAACGTAATAGGAGGCCTGATCCAGACTTACAATCTTGAATTGTGCCTGCAGAAAACCCAGCCCCAGCCCAAGTATATTGCCCCAAAGCAAGCCACGACCAATGATGAAAGCGGCATTGTAAAGAAAAATTTTGCGCACCGCCCGGTTTTTTGTGCCCAGGGCTTTGAGGATGCCGATCATATTGGTTTTTTCGAGGATAAGGATGAGCAAGGTAGAAATCATGTTGATCACCGCAACGGCAATCATCAGCACCAGGATTATGATAACGTTCATATCCTGCAAATCGAGCCAGTCGAATATTTGCGGATAAAGGCTTTTGATAGAGGTGGCGTTCAGCTCGTAGCCTATCGAATCATACACCTGCTCCCACATGGTGTCGATATTCCGGAAATCATCCACAAACACCTCAAAACCTCCCACCTGGTCAGGCTCCCAATTGTTGAGCCGCTGTATGTGGCGCAGGTCGCCAATCAGATAGCTGTCGTCAAACTCCTCAAGGCCGGTTTCGTAAATGCCGGCCACCGTAAATTTCCGGCCACGCGGGCTTACTTCGCCGGGATTGATAAAATAAACCCGCACCGCATCGCCTACCGAAAAATGGAGCTTATCAGCAATTGTTTTTGAAATTAAGATATCATCGGTTCGCCGTGCAGAATCGATAATCAGCGGCTTGCCGGCTATGAGTTTATCCTCGAAAAAAGAAGGGTCGAAGTCGGTATAAATCCCCTTGAATAAAATACCCTGAATTTGATCGCTGGTTTTGATAAGCCCCGATTTGTTGGCAAAAACCTGGATATGCTTTATGCCCGGCTCATTTTGCAGGGAGGGATAAAAATCCTGCTCCATGCTTACCGGCGCATTTTCGTAGGAATTATTAAGACCAAAAGCAGTAATGCGGATGTGGGCACCAAAGCCGATTACCTTTTCGCTCACCGCATTTTTGAAACCCGTGGTGATGGCCAAAGCAAGGATCATCACCGCAAGGCCCAGCGCAATGCTAACGATGGAGATGCGCACGATAGGCCGCGAAAAATTGCTCTTGTCGCCCGAGCGTATGCCTTTGGCTATGAAATATTCAAAATTCAATATCCTTAATTTTGACGCAAAAGTAATTATTTAATTATAGATAGTCATAGTATGGCTCATAGCCATGCTATGACTTATCTGCTTAGAAGCCAATGGCTCATAGCCATGCTATGACTATTCTGCTTAGGAAGCCATGCTACGACAATTCAAGCCACTTTTTTTCGTTTCGTTTCTTAATTTTTTATGCCCATGAATATTCGTATCCTGATTTCTGCCCTTGTTTTACTCCTCGCTTCTCAACTCAAAACTTATGGCTCTGATAGCAGCGACAGCCTGAAAGCCATTGTTGGAGCAGCGCAAACGGAGACTTACTTCCCCTTATTAAAAAACAAAAATGTAGCTATCGTTGCCAACCACACTTCCCTGGTCGATCGTGTCCACCTGGTGGATACCTTGCTTCGCTCCGAAATTAACGTAGTTAAAGTGTTCAGCCCCGAGCATGGCTTTCGTGGCAAGGCAGATGCCGGACAGGAAGTTGAAAACAAGATTGATCTGGTTACCGGCCTGCCTATTATTTCGCTCTATGGCAAAAACAAAAAACCCGCTAACGAAGATCTGGCCGGGATCGACATCGTGGTCTTCGACATCCAGGATGTGGGTGCGCGTTTTTACACCTACATTTCCACAATGACATACATGATGGAGGCCTGCGCCGAAAACGGAATCCCTGTGCTCGTGCTCGACCGCCCCAATCCCAATGGTTTTTATATCGATGGCCCGATATTGGAAAAAGAATACCAATCGTTTGTGGGCTTGCACCCGGTGCCCATCGTGCATGGCATGACCGTGGGCGAATATGCCCAAATGGTGAATGGTGAGTTTTGGCTTAGCGACAGCCTGCAATGTACGCTTAGCGTAATACCCGTAAAAAATTATTCGCACCACGATTTTTATGAACTTCCGGTTAAGCCCTCGCCCAATCTCCCTAACAAATATGCGGTTTATCTTTATCCTTCGCTGTGCTTGTTCGAGGGCACGGTGGTAAGCGTGGGGCGAGGCACCGATTATCCCTTCCAAATTATTGGCCACCCCGATTATGTTTTGGGCAGTTACATCTTTACGCCCCGCTCGATGCCGGGAGCAGCCAGTAATCCCAAATACGAAGGCGTGTATTGCAATGGTCAGAATTTAATTCCTTATGCCCAGGAAATGAAGAGAAATCCCAAACAACTCCACCTGAGCTGGCTGCTGGGATATTATGATTTTTTAAAAGATAAAACCGATTTTTTCAACAACTACTTCGATAAACTGGCCGGTACCGATGCCTTGCGCAAGCAAATCGAAAGCGGCGTTAGCGAGAAAGAAATTCGCGCAAGCTGGCAAGCAGGGCTTGATGATTTTAAATCGATACGGAAGAAATATTTGCTTTACCAGGATTTTGAGTAATACAAATTGGCAATAAAGAGGAATTGACCTTGAGAGGCGTTTCCAAATTCTCATTTTTTATAAAAAGCAATTTTCTCAGCCTGTGGTAATGATGCCGGTAAATATCATCAAACCCGCATCTAGGCTTATGTTATTTTAAAATGATACTTTTGTGTATTGTGAAAGCATCAAATAATTTAGAAAAATTAATACACTGAAAAATGAATATCGCATTAAATAACAGCCTGATCGAAAGTTATTTTCAGATGTTGGACACAGCTTCGAAGAAGCAATTAATCACCAGGCTCATCGAATCCATCGATAAGCCTCCGATCGATTCGCATGATTTTTCAGCCTGCTTTGGGGCATGGAATGATGAGCGGAATGCCCAGGAAATATTCGATGATATCCGAAGCGGTCGTGTTAATATTCGTGATATGGAGGACTTGTAGTGAAATATCTACTAGATACAAATATTTGCATTCACTATTTCAAGGGTCATTTTGGAGTAATGAAAAAGATAGAGAATTTGGGGTTTGAAAAAATTGCCATATCTGAAATTACCCTTGCAGAGTTATATTATGGTGTTGAGAAAAGTAGGAAAAGAGAAAATAATCTTAATGTGATTGATAGATTTGCAAGTAAGATTACCATCATCCCAATTTTTAATGCAATACGAATATATGCCAAAGAAAAAGCGCGTCTTAAACAAAAAGGCACCATCATTTCCGACTTTGATTTACTAATTGATGCAACGGCTATTGCTAACAATATGGTAATGGTTACAAGAAACGTCAGGGAGTTTGATAGAATGGAAAATGCTACAATTGAGAATTGGATTGATGAGATAATCTAAGAAATTGCGTTTACTTTTCGGCCTACAACCTGAAGGACTGGTGCACCACAGAGCCAGACACCGCATGACCGTAAGCAAACCAAGACATCTTTTCAGCCTGTGATTATAGTTTTAATAAACTTCCCAGTAACCTTTTACCATACCATGACAATTCCGCTCGTTTTTTAATTATTTGATGTCATATAGCATGACATATTTGACACTTTTTCCCGATCATTAAGAATGGGGCT
>CAZGAO010000165.1:0-4082 GCA_964523795.1 uncultured Lentimicrobiaceae bacterium | reverse complement strand
AGTAGGTAGAAAATAGAAAGCGGTGAGAGGAGAGAAGCGAGTGATGAGCGGTGAGTATTGGAGGATGTACCGACTTTCCATCGTCCGCAGGACATGGAAACGTCAAAGGGATGTCCGATATATGATGTCCGATGTCCGATGTATGATGTTACCCACACATCTAAAATCTCACATCCACATCTAAAATCTAAAATCTGACATCAAATTCCATAAAGTCACACCGTGAATACTGCCGGGCGATAGCACATAATTTTGTAATACTGTTCCGCTTGCTACACCAATTCACGGTGTGACTGCAAAGGGATGTCCGATGTAGCCCCCACATCTGACATCAAGGAGTATCCTCTACTCGTAGCGCAGCGATTCGATGGGATCGAGGCGGGCGGCTTTACTGGCCGGAATGATGCCCGACAAAAGTGCCACGACTAAGCAAAGCACTACGCCGATTAAAATCCAAGCCCAGGGGATGATGAAACTGGTATCAGTAAACAAGGACACGATATTACCGGCCATAATACCAAGAAAGATCCCCAGCAATCCACCCAACTGCCCGATAACAATGGCTTCGACCAGAAATTGGTTTCGGATGGTGAGGCGGTTTGCGCCCAGTGACTTGCGGATACCGATTTCGCGGGTGCGCTCCGAAACCGAAACCAGCATGATGTTCATCAGGCCGATGGCAGCGCCAAAGAGCGTGATGAAGCCAATAATCAGCGCGGCCATTTTAATGCTTGCAGTATTCTCGGCTAGCATTTTTAGCAGTTGGTCGCTTTTGGATATATCAAAGTCGTCTTCTTCGTCTAAGCGGTTTTTGCGGATTACCCTGAAAAGGCCTGTAGCCTCGCCAACAGCAGCGTCAACCGTTTGCGCATCGGTGGGCATAATGTTGATGGTAAACGACATGTTAGGTCGCGAAAAATACTGTCGCACGTTGGTGATGGGCAACAGCACCTGCCGGTCGGGCGTAAAGCCCATGCTGCTACCTTTTTCCTCGATTACACCGATTACCTTATACTTGCCTGCGCCAATCGAGATTATCTTGCCCACAGGGTTCTGCTTATTTTTAAAAAGCGTGTTGGCAATATCGCTGCCGATGATTGCTACGTGCGAGCCATAAAAAACTTCGTGTTCGCTAAAGGTACGTCCTTGTGCTATTTCGTTGCCCGATGTTGCCATATAATTTTCATCGGTGCCAATAATTTGGGTATTGGGGTTGGTTTTTTCGGATTCGTGTTTTACCGTTGCATTCCACGAGGCATTGGTAAAAACCGATACTGTGGCCGGAAAACTGTACTGCTCCTTAAAATCGAGTGCTTCCCGAAATTTGATGGGTGCGTAGTATTTGGATCGTTGGCGATTGTGCCCCATCTGTACGTTCATCGACCGGTTTTTGATGGTAAAGGTATTGGATCCCATCATCATCAGGTTTTCGCCCAGGCTTTTTTCAAGCGCATCGATTGCTGTAGAAATGCCTACCAGTGCCATAATGCCAAAGGCGATAATGGAAACCGTGAGGATGGTGCGCAGCAAACTCCCCCGGATGGAATTGAGCGATATTCTTAAATTCTCGATCAGGACTTGTTGTCGGGCCATTTGCTGATTTGTTTACAATATTGAATAAATAAAAAATTTGTATTCTCTGTTATTTACACCTTACTCCCAAAGGCCAGGTCGCCGGCATCGCCCAGGCCAGGCACAATATACGATTGGGCGGTAAGCTCGTCATCGATGGCACCTACCCAGAGCGTAAAATCGCTGCTCGAGAAATTCCGTTTCAGGTAATTCACCCCTTCCAGACTGGCAACGATGGTGGCAATATGCACATGGCGCGGTTTGCCACGAGCTATCAGCTCGCGCAGTGCCAAACCAGCCGAATAACCTGTGGCCAGCACGGTGTCTGCCAGAATCACCAGCTTGTCGTCCAGGTCGGGCGTGGAAGTATATTCGATCTCCACCTCGAAGGAGCCATCTTTGTGATGCTTGCGATAGGCAGAGATAAAGGCATTTTCTGACTTATCGAAAAAGTTGAGCAAGCCCTGATGAAAGGGCAGGCCAGCGCGGAGGATGGTAGCCAGAACGGGGTATTCTTTCAACACAGGAACGGTTGCGCTTCCCAGTGGTGTAATCACATCTTTATTTTCGTAGTCCAGTTTTTTGCTGATTTCGTAAGCGAAAATTTCGCCGATGCGTTCCAGGTTCTTCCTGAACAACATGCGTTGATTTTGCACATCCACATTGCGCAGCTCTGCAACAAACTGGTTTAGTATCGAATTATCCTTCCCAAGATTGATTACCATAATTATTTGGTATTTATTTTAAGGACAAAGATAATTTTTCTTGTGCATTCTGATAAAAAAACAATTTGTTGGAGTGTTGGATTGTTCATGATACAGTTGAAGATAATACAGTAATGCAAAGCTATTGGCATCCAAATTTTTTTTGCATTACAATGTTGACAATGGCTCTATTTCCTTCCAAAATCTGCAGGGATTTCGCCCCAGTTGGCGGTGTCCCATTTTAAAATTTCCGTATCCCATTTGTTTGCTTTCAGCCAGGCTTCGGCGCGGCTTATCAGGTCGAAAACCTTTTTGTTGCGCGGGGTTTTGGCCAGCAGGGTTTTGGCCTTTTTGTTTCGCACCCATGCTATCGCCGTCATCGAGTCGGAATAAACGGGTGTATTTTTCCCGTGCTGCTTTAGCAGAGCAAGGGCATGAACCAGTGCCAGGAATTCGCCTACGTTGTTGGTGGCATCGGGGTAGGGGCCTGCATGAAATATCTGGATGCCCGAGCCGGTGTCCACGCACTGATATTCCATTACGCCAGGATTGCCACTGCAAGCTGCATCCACCGACCAGCTATCCAGGTTGGCTTCGCATTCCGCCGGGAGTGCGGTTTTTTTCTCACCCGGTGTTTTTCCCTGCTTGCCCAGGTAGTTCCAGGGATTGCTTCGGTAGGCAAGTTGAGCCTGTGCTTCGTTGGGGAAGGCCATAAACTGTGCTCCCGCAAAATTTTTTATTTGCGCCTGACATTCCACCCACGATTGGTAAACACCCGTTTGTACTCCTTTCCACACCACATAAAACTTCTGTTTCTTTTTTGCCATCGTCAAAATCATTTAGCTTTGCACCCTGAAAAAATAATTTTGCAAAAATGAAGAAAATAATTTTTTATCTCGCTATTTTAGCTGGCATCGGTGGTTTTATTTTTACTTTTTTAATTGCCGTTCACGACAGCGATTTTCAGAAACTGGTTTATGCCCTGGCTTCCTTTTTCCTGCTGGTCTTTGGGGGGTATGGACTTTACGCCGAGTATCTCTGGGAAAAATTCAGAGCTGCAGGCAAGAATGAAAACCTGTGTGTGGAAGCCAATTATTACATCCAGAAAAAGGGCTTTTTCAGTCGCATGTTTTTATTTCCATTTACCAAAGTCAAATCTTCCAACTCCTTTTTTGTTTCACTTTTGGGAGCCATCGCGTGGGTAATCATCGTTTCGATAATTGTAAAAACATTTTTTGCTTCTTAATTTTAAAAATATAAAGACTTATGAAAAAATATGCAATGATCGCCATTTTTATTTTCGCACTGCTTCAGGGCTGCGATAATGATGAATCTGTGTCGCAGATTTACAGTTTTTCCAATAGCACCTGGCAGCGTTTTAATTATTTAAATTTTGATTTTCCGATCGAGGAAGACGGACATAATTATGATATTTTCGTTTTGCTGCGCTATACCGATGACTTCCCCTCGCAGGCCTTGCTAATAAATTTGGTGATGACGCTGCCCGGCGGCGAGGAACGCATACGCGAATATAAGTTGGAAATTAAGGATGATGATAAACAGTTGCTGGGTACTAAAAAAGCAGGATACCACGAGCGTTTAATTTCGGTGCGCAAGGCTATTCGCATCAGCGAAGCGGGTTCGCTAAAATTTGAAATCGAAAACCTGATGACCAAATATTACACCCCGGGTATTGTTGAGTTTGGGATTGTTTTGGAACCTTCGGAAGGGGAGTGAGCGGTGAGAAGTAGGTAGTGAGAAGTAGGTAGTGAGAAGTAGGTAGTGAGAAGTAGGTAGTGAGAAGTA
>CAZGAO010000164.1:0-4143 GCA_964523795.1 uncultured Lentimicrobiaceae bacterium | reverse complement strand
CAACATGATAAATATAAAAATGTGGATTTCATCAAAACTTTCGGACACTTATGAAGTTCATTAGAATGTTAACCAATATGGATAGGTTAAATTGTGAAAATAGTTGAAATTCAATTATCAAACCTCTTATTTAAAATTCTTATCTTTGCGTGTTATAATATCTAAAAATAATGGTTATGAAAAGGAAAATCTACACCTCCGTATTTGCAACGCTTTCATTCATCTTTTTTCTGGGTATTAATGTCAGGGCGCAAAATTCACCTGTTGCAGTGGATGATACAGCCGGCGCAAAAATGTTTCACAGAGTCTGGATCGATGTTTTGAACAACGACTACGACCCCGATGGGGATGCCATCGAGGTTTTTGCCCATGGTTCGCCGGCATACGGCGATATCATCTCGATCAATGACAGTGCGCTTCAATATCAAAGCAATGAATATCTGGGCTGGGACAGTGTACTGTACAAAATCAGAAAAAAATACAATCCTGATTTCCAGGATTCGGCCTGGCTTTTTATCGAAGTATTACCCAACGCGCTGCCTGTGATAAACAGCGAGCCCATCCCCATCGCAGTTGGCGAGATACTGGAATTAAATATTTACGACCTGGCCTGGGATCCGGATGGCGATGATTTTGATCTTAATCATGTAAATGATCCGAAAAACGGTGAAGCGAACGAAATATCTGACAGCACTTTTTGGCTAAGCATAACACAAAATTACGAAGGCCTGGATTCGTTGTGGGTAAAACTTAGAGAGCTTGCCTCCGGTAAAAAAAACTCCAGCTATCTATTGCTGGATGTTTCCCTAAGCCCTGAGTTTCCTTATGCAAACGATGATACCATTGTTGCCTACCCCGGCGATACTTGCAGATATTATGTGCTCGAAAATGATATCGACCAGCAGGGCGATGCTTTGAAAATTGATGATTGCGATAAAAATGAAACTACGGCCTGGTACGCGTTGAATGATACGGTGATAAACTTTATCCCTGAAATAAATGCGGATACCGGAATCTTTTTATATTTCGATTATGATTGTAGCGAAGTCATCAACCCTGAGCACCTTTCTAATCGAGCCAATGCCTGGGTGCATATTTTACCCAATCCCGATTTGCCGGTAGCCGTGGATGATGCGGTTGAAGCCAACGCAGGTTTTCCGATCGAAATTTATCCCTTGCTCAACGACTTTGATCCCAACGGCGATGAGCTGATCATTTCGGACGTTAATTTTGAAGCACAAAATGGGATCATCGCCTTTAATAATTCTGTCATCACCTTTTCCCCGTTTTCCTTTTTAAATAAAAATATAAAACTTGGATACAAAATCTCGGAAAGCAACAATCCGGCGCACTATTGCTGGGGCGTGGTAGATGTAAATATTACCCCAAACGGCAATTTGCCAATAGCTGTTAACGATACCGTTTATATGCAATCTTACGACAGCTTGTTGTTCCATCCGCTGGCAAATGACGTAAGTCCTTACGAGGGTAGCATTTTGCTGGATGAAGATTTTGCCGGGGATAGTCCTATTTCTTTTGCTTTTTCTACAAGCGTTGATACGATCGATCAAACAAGGCTAATAATTCATGCCCGAGCCAATTATTCAGGAATGATCAAAAAACAGTATCGATTTTACCATGCCGACAATCCGGCCATGCTTTCTACCTGGGGCGAAATTTGTTTTATTATCGAAGCCAATCCTGATTCCCTTTTGGCGGTGGACGATGAAATTACTGTTAATTCGTTAAGCATGGATTCCATCAACATCATTCTCAATGACCTTAATCCAAACAACATTGATTTTGCAGGTGTATCCTTTTCCGAAGCGAATAATTTTGGCGATTTAAATTATGATGACAGCTTGGTTTTTATCAAAGCAAAAACAATTATACATGGCGAATATGAATTCTGGTATTATTATAGAAACCCTTCCTCAGCGACTAACCCATTTCCTTCATTCGCAAAACTCAAAATTAAAGTTACTAATTTGCATCAGGCCGATTCTTTATCCATCAATAACATCAATGCCGGTTTTACAGCTTTTGGACAAAACTTTTGGGAAAATGAAACAGATAATGAATTTGTAAAATTTGAAGTCCCCAAAGGCAGTGGCAAGCAAACCATCTTTAACAATACTCTTTGGATAGGCGGCATGGCTGACGATACGCTTTACCTTGCAGCCGAAAAACACAGGCTCGGACCTCTCTCTATGGGTGGGATGGATTTTTGGACAGGCCCCATTTCGGATTCCTATCCAAATGACGATTTGGCGAAATACGGGGTATGGAAAATTAATAAATCGGACATCGACTATCATATTGCCCATTATCAGGATTTGGATTATGAACCCATTGCCAATATTGCCAACTGGCCTGGAAACGGCAATACAGCATTGGGACAGGCCGAACAACTGGCTCCTTTTTACGATTTGAATTCAGATGGAATATACGATCCTTACGCTGGCGATTTCCCATTAATCAGAGGCGACCAGTCGCTTTATTTTATTTATAACGATGGCCGTGGTATTCATACCGAAACGGAAGGGAAAAATCTGGATGTAGAAATCCATTGCGACGCCTATGCTTTCGATAATGCTGCGGATAGCAATTTTTACAATACCATTTTTGTACATTATGATTTGTACAACCGCTCCGAAAAAACATACACCGATACTTACCTGGGTTTTTTCAACGATTTTGCTTTGGGATATTCCCTGGATGATTTAGTAGGCAGTGATGTTTCGCGTGGTGCAGCTTATGTTTATAATGGAAAGCCAATTGACGGGGATGATATATTTGATCGCACTGCTTATGGCGAAAACCCACCGGTGCAAAGCATGGTTATTCTGGGAGGTGCTTCAATGCCGGAGGACGGCTTAGATAATCCCGCCGGAGGGTGCGATGAAAGTGTTAACGGCCTGAACTTTGGCGATGGCATTGCCGATAATGAGCGATTAGGAATGACCGGATTTTCCTATTTTCCTTACCTTACCGGAAACCCAATCCATCACGAACCACTACATGCACCGGATTATTACAACTTTTTGCGTGGGCGATGGAAAGACAACACAGACATAGTGTATGGCGGAAAGGGACACTTTCTTGATGATCAAGCCGTTGGCCCGGCATGTAAATTTATCTTCCCCGGTGCTTCCGATCCCTTAAACTGGGGCACAGCTTGTGAATTTCCCAATGGCGGATATAATCAAAACGATCTTTATTGGGATGAGGAAACCACAGGGAATCAACCCGGAGACCGCCGTGGGCTAAGCAGCACCGGACCGTTTGCCTTTGCTCCTGGCGAAATGCAGTCGCTGGACGTGGCTTATGTCTATGCCCGGGATTTCGATTTGGAGGATGATAAATCGGCTCTGGATATTATGAACCAGCGTATCGACACCATCAGACAAAGAGTGGAAGATGGCAAAATCATTTTCCTGCCAACATACTCGGTGGGCATCAGCGATCATAGTCCCGAAAAGTTGCAGATCAATGTATTTCCCAACCCGGCCAATGGCGACCAAATTTATATCGATTTCGGCGGGCTTGTTCCTGCAGGCAAAGGAAACTGGCAAATCAACAATATTTTAGGCTGTGCCGTCAGGACGGGAATTATCAATACGGAAAAAATCCAGACCATCGGGATTAAAGGATTACAAACGGGAATTTATGTTTTGTCGGTTCAGATTGGCGATAAACGCGCTGTTCAAAAAATCCTTATCCAAAGGTAGATTCTTGTTTTTTCTCATTGGTATCCTGAATAGAAATGCGGGTGCTATTTAATGTCTGTCCATAAAGCCTATGCTTTGAATTGCCCCGGGTTACAGCCTGAGCTTGTCGAAGGCTAACTTGGGGAAAATAAGCTTGGCATTAACTCCCCCGCGATTCCGCCACGCCGCAGGCGTGGCGGAATCGCGGGGTTTTTCATTTTTCCAATTTAATCCCCGCCCTAACCAAGGCTATAAATATGCTAAAAGGAGATTTCTCTTGCCGCAGGTGCGGCATCGAAATGACAATACCCGCAAAGGGCATGGGGAATGAGAAGGGGGGGGGGTCGCGCCCCCCGGCTCAATGCCCCATCGCAGCCCCCGGGTTTGTGATTTAGTCGGGGAAAACCCAGCGCCGCAACTGTTGTTGGGTGGA
>CAZGAO010000163.1:0-4087 GCA_964523795.1 uncultured Lentimicrobiaceae bacterium | reverse complement strand
CTACTTCTCACCGCTCACTCCCCTTCCGAAGGTTCCAAAACAATCCCAAACTCAACAATACCCGGGGTGTAATATTTGGTCATCAGGTTTTCGATTTCAAATTTTAGCGAACCCGCTTCGCTGATGCGAATAGCCTTGCGCACCGAAATTAAACGCTCGTGGTATCCTGCTTTTTTAGTACCCAGCAACTGTTTATCATCATCCTTAATTTCCAACTTATATTCGCGTATGCGTTCCTCGCCGCCGGGCAGCGTCATCACCAAATTTATTAGCAAGGCCTGCGAGGGGAAGTCATCGGTATAGCGCAGCAAAACGAAAATATCATAATTATGTCCGTCTTCCTCGATCGGAAAATCAAAATTTAAATAATTAAAACGCTGCCAGGTGCTATTGGAAAAACTGTAAATCTGCGACACAGATTCATCATTATCGCAGCCCTGAAGCAGTGCGAAAATAAAAATGGCGATCATTGCATATTTTTTCATAAGTCTTTATATTTTTAAAATTAAGAAGCAAAAAATGTTTTTACAATTATCGAAACGATGATTACCCACGCGATGGCTCCCAAAAGTGAAACAAAAAAGGAGTTGGAAGATTTGACTTTGGTAAATGGAAATAAAAACATGCGACTGAAAAAGCCCTTTTTCTGGATGTAATAATTGGCTTCCACACACAGGTTTTCATTCTTGCCTGCAGCTCTGAATTTTTCCCAGAGATACTCGGCGTAAAGTCCATACCCCCCAAAGACCAGCAGGAAAAAGGAAGCCAGGGCATAAACCAGTTTCTGAAAATCGCTGTCGTGAACGGCAATTAAAAAAGTAAAAATAAAACCACCGATGCCAGCTAAAATAGCGAGATAAAAAATTATTTTCTTCATTTTTGCAAAATTATTTTTTCAGGGTGCAAAGCTAAATGATTTTGACGATGGCAAAAAAGAAACAGAAGTTTTATGTGGTGTGGAAAGGAGTACAAACGGGTGTTTACCAATCGTGGGTGGAATGTCAGGCGCAAATAAAAAATTTTGCGGGAGCACAGTTTATGGCCTTCCCCAACGAAGCACAGGCTCAACTTGCCTACCGAAGCAATCCCTGGAACTACCTGGGCAAGCAGGGAAAAACACCGGGTGAGAAAAAAACCGCACTCCCGGCGGAATGCGAAGCCAACCTGGATAGCTGGTCGGTGGATGCAGCTTGCAGTGGCAATCCTGGCGTAATGGAATATCAGTGCGTGGACACCGGCTCGGGCATCCAGATATTTCATGCAGGCCCCTACCCCGATGCCACCAACAACGTAGGCGAATTCCTGGCACTGGTTCATGCCCTTGCTCTGCTAAAGCAGCACGGGAAAAATACACCCGTTTATTCCGACTCGATGACGGCGATAGCATGGGTGCGAAACAAAAAGGCCAAAACCCTGCTGGCCAAAACCCCGCGCAACAAAAAGGTTTTCGACCTGATAAGCCGCGCCGAAGCCTGGCTGAAAGCAAACAAATGGGATACGGAAATTTTAAAATGGGACACCGCCAACTGGGGCGAAATCCCTGCAGATTTTGGAAGGAAATAGAGCCATTGTCAACATTGTAATGCAAAAAAAATTTGGATGCCAATAGCTTTGCATTACTGTATTATCTTCAACTGTATCATGAACAATCCAACACTCCAACAAATTGTTTTTTTATCAGAATGCACAAGAAAAATTATCTTTGTCCTTAAAATAAATACCAAATAATTATGGTAATCAATCTTGGGAAGGATAATTCGATACTAAACCAGTTTGTTGCAGAGCTGCGCAATGTGGATGTGCAAAATCAACGCATGTTGTTCAGGAAGAACCTGGAACGCATCGGCGAAATTTTCGCTTACGAAATCAGCAAAAAACTGGACTACGAAAATAAAGATGTGATTACACCACTGGGAAGCGCAACCGTTCCTGTGTTGAAAGAATACCCCGTTCTGGCTACCATCCTCCGCGCTGGCCTGCCCTTTCATCAGGGCTTGCTCAACTTTTTCGATAAGTCAGAAAATGCCTTTATCTCTGCCTATCGCAAGCATCACAAAGATGGCTCCTTCGAGGTGGAGATCGAATATACTTCCACGCCCGACCTGGACGACAAGCTGGTGATTCTGGCAGACACCGTGCTGGCCACAGGTTATTCGGCTGGTTTGGCACTGCGCGAGCTGATAGCTCGTGGCAAACCGCGCCATGTGCATATTGCCACCATCGTTGCCAGTCTGGAAGGGGTGAATTACCTGAAACGGAATTTCTCGAGCAGCGATTTTACGCTCTGGGTAGGTGCCATCGATGACGAGCTTACCGCCCAATCGTATATTGTGCCTGGCCTGGGCGATGCCGGCGACCTGGCCTTTGGGAGTAAGGTGTAAATAACAGAGAATACAAATTTTTTATTTATTCAATATTGTAAACAAATCAGCAAATGGCCCGACAACAAGTCCTGATCGAGAATTTAAGAATATCGCTCAATTCCATCCGGGGGAGTTTGCTGCGCACCATCCTCACGGTTTCCATTATCGCCTTTGGCATTATGGCACTGGTAGGCATTTCTACAGCAATCGATGCGCTTGAAAAAAGCCTGGGCGAAAACCTGATGATGATGGGATCCAATACCTTTACCATCAAAAACCGGTCGATGAACGTACAGATGGGGCACAATCGCCAACGATCCAAATACTACGCACCCATCAAATTTCGGGAAGCACTCGATTTTAAGGAGCAGTACAGTTTTCCGGCCACAGTATCGGTTTTTACCAATGCCTCGTGGAATGCAACGGTAAAACACGAATCCGAAAAAACCAACCCCAATACCCAAATTATTGGCACCGATGAAAATTATATGGCAACATCGGGCAACGAAATAGCACAAGGACGTACCTTTAGCGAACACGAAGTTTTTTATGGCTCGCACGTAGCAATCATCGGCAGCGATATTGCCAACACGCTTTTTAAAAATAAGCAGAACCCTGTGGGCAAGATAATCTCGATTGGCGCAGGCAAGTATAAGGTAATCGGTGTAATCGAGGAAAAAGGTAGCAGCATGGGCTTTACGCCCGACCGGCAGGTGCTGTTGCCCATCACCAACGTGCGACAGTATTTTTCGCGACCTAACATGTCGTTTACCATCAACATTATGCCCACCGATGCGCAAACGGTTGACGCTGCTGTTGGCGAGGCTACAGGCCTTTTCAGGGTAATCCGCAAAAACCGCTTAGACGAAGAAGACGACTTTGATATATCCAAAAGCGACCAACTGCTAAAAATGCTAGCCGAGAATACTGCAAGCATTAAAATGGCCGCGCTGATTATTGGCTTCATCACGCTCTTTGGCGCTGCCATCGGCCTGATGAACATCATGCTGGTTTCGGTTTCGGAGCGCACCCGCGAAATCGGTATCCGCAAGTCACTGGGCGCAAACCGCCTCACCATCCGAAACCAATTTCTGGTCGAAGCCATTGTTATCGGGCAGTTGGGTGGATTGCTGGGGATCTTTCTTGGTATTATGGCCGGTAATATCGTGTCCTTGTTTACTGATACCAGTTTCATCATCCCCTGGGCTTGGATTTTAATCGGCGTAGTGCTTTGCTTAGTCGTGGCACTTTTGTCGGGCATCATTCCGGCCAGTAAAGCCGCCCGCCTCGATCCCATCGAATCGCTGCGCTACGAGTAGAGGATACTCCTTGATGTCAGATGTGGGGGCTACATCGGACATCCCTTTGCAGTCACACCGTGAATTGGTGTAGCAAGCGGAACAGTATTACAAAATTATGTGCTATCGCCCGGCAGTATTCACGGTGTGACTTTATGGAATTTGATGTCAGATTTTAGATTTTAGATGTGGATGTGAGATTTTAGATGTGTGGGTAACATCATACATCGGACATCGGACATCATATATCGGACATCCCTTTGACGTTTCCATGTCCTGCGGACGATGGAAAGTCGGTACATCCTCCAATACTCACCGCTCATCACTCGCTTCTCTCCTCTCACCGCTTTCTATTTTCTACCTACTAATTACTACCTACTTCCTGCTTTTTTCTCACCGCTCACCGCTCATCACTCGCTTCTCTCC
>CAZGAO010000162.1:0-4761 GCA_964523795.1 uncultured Lentimicrobiaceae bacterium | reverse complement strand
CGCGATGACTTGTATTCGTACAGACGCGATGACTTGTATTCGTACAGACGCGATGCATCGCGTCTCTACCCATCGATACTGATGGACGATTGAATATTTTATACATTCGTACAGCCGCGCAAATTGCGCGGCTGTACCCGAAATCAATAAATCAAAACTCCACAACCAAAGCCACCCACACACTGCGGCCATAGCCATTAATGCCTGAACCGTGGGTGCGGTAATCTTCATCCAGCAGGTTGTTGAATCCTGCGCTTATGCCCAGCCATTTCCAATCGAAGCCGGCACGCACATTTACCACATTCCATCCCGGGGTTCCACCGGCAGGAATTCTGGAATCGCTGATGTCGCCCGACGAAAGTCGATCTTGCATGGCTGCCGAAAGCCACTCTATCTTTGCCCAAAGTCCTGACTGCGTTTTATAAAGCAGCCCAAGTTTGCCGTTGAGTGGTGGAATGCGCTGCATCGGTTCATCGTCCGATTCGTTTTGCCCGTAGGTGTAGGTCAGGTTTCCGTATAAATCGAAACCTTGTGCAAGGGCATAATGCAGCTCGGCTTCCGCGCCATAAAGCAAGGCTTTGTCTATGTTGTCTTTGGTATAAACGCGCTCACCATCCAGCGAATCCAGACCAAGGTAAGTGGTTGGTTTGCGATTGATCAAATCTTTCATGTGGCTGCCAAAAACAAAGAAGGAACCCGAAATTTTTTCGCTGCGCAGCTTATAGCCCAATTCCATGTTTATCGATTTCTCGGGTTTAAGGTTTGGATTTGGAATTTCGATGCCTGCGTTGAAGGAGCCAAAACTGCTCAGGTCGTTGATGTTAGGAGCCCGGAAAGCAGAGTACATCGAAAAAATTAGATTTTGATCTGGCTTGAGATGATACATCAGCGAAGCACTCCCGACCAGTGCTGTGGGACGGACATCCACATTTTCGAAGTTTTCGTCTTCGGCCTGGATAACAAAACTATTGAGCCGACCTCCGGCAATTACCGTCCAGCGTTGCAGGCTGATGGTGTGTGAGGTGTAAATAGCCAGACTGTTGGAACTGGCTCCATCAGGATAATATCCGCGTTTTTTTACAATGGTTCCGGCCGTATTTTCGCTGGCCTTGCTACCCACGCGATCGAAATAATAATCCAAACCTGAGACAGCCTGCCAGTTTTCGCTGATTATCGAGCTTATCTCAGCACTTAGGCCATAAGTAGTAACTAAGTCCTGCTCCTCACGAATAATGGACGACCCTGTTTTTTGCAAAATCCTTGTTTCGTCCGACCGGTTTACGGATGCAGTTAAGGTAAGTTGATTCACCAAAGGCTTGGGAAAATTTGATTTTAAACGCACATAACCCAGCTGCCTGATCTGCGGATCGAAGTGATAGCGACTATAATTATTGATGATCTTGTCATAGCGCGGAACATCGCTTTGTTTGTCGTACTGCCAGGCCAGGATTACTTCGTGCTGGTCGGCCAGTTTTACGCGGAGTTTCATATCACCCGCGTATTCCTTGTATCCAGTGGGGCTTTGCTTGCCGGTGCTGTCTCCGCCAACGATGTCGCCAAAATCACTGTAGGTAAAACCTCCACTAAAAGCGATTTTTTTATCCGCCAGCCTTATTTCGGTACGTCCGCTTTGCTGCATATCCTCGCTCATCCATTTTCCACCCAATCTTCCGCCCACCATAAAACTTTCGGTGGCATAAGCGGGAGTTTTGGATAAAACATTGACAACCCCACCCAGGGCATCGCTGCCATAAAGCACCGAACCGGCACCACGCACCACCTCGATATTACTGATTAGATAAGGGTCGATGGTGGCCAGATATTGGTTAGGTCCATATCTGTAAGTGGCGTTGTTGAGGCGGATACCATCGATCATCAGCAGGTTTTGATTTCCCGTAAGTCCGCGAATAAAGGGCGAGCCGCCGCCATGGTTGGTTTTTTGCATAAAAATCCCGGTGGCTCCTTCGAGGGCTTCAGGAGTAGAGCGGGGAATTTCTTGTTTTAGCTGCGCCTGGTCGATCAAAGTTATGGCTTCGGGCGAGGCGAAATCGCTACTTTCGATTCGCCGGGCGGTAACGGCAAAAGCGTTGTTTAGGGCTATATTGGTGGGTTGCAAATAAATCGATAAACCGTTAAGTCCTGATAGTGGTATGGTAATCTTTTGCTCGTAAAGCTGATATCCTACCAGCGAAGCGCGTAAGGTATAAGTGCCTGGTTTAATCGCTCCGATTGCGAAAATGCCGGATTCATCAGTGAAATCGCCCTTGCCATTTTCATCGATAACTACGTTGGCTTCATGCAGCGGCTTGTCGTATTTAGCATCAAAAACTTTTCCTTCAATTACTTGACCGAGTGCAGACGAATGGATAAACAAAAACACAAGCATCGACAGAAAAAGTGAATTTTTCATTGCAATACGCTTTAACTATTACAACGAAATATTAATACCCCCACGCACAAAGCGGCCTGCTGCAGGAAAAAGGAATTTCTTCCCATCCATCCTATATCCGGCCGAATTGTATTTGGTGTCAAACAGATTGAGCACATCCAGGTAAACTGTTGCAAATTTAAATTTGTAGTCGAGGCGGGCATCTATCTTAGCAAAAGGATCGAGCTTCTCTTCATTTTCATCATCCAGATATATTCCTCCGGCACTGTTCATCATCAAAGAGGCCCCAAAACCTTTTGGTGGGGAATAAGAAAGCCCTGCTGTCAGCACATTTTTCGGAACACCCTTCAGGGTCTTGCCATCATTTTCTCCATCTATAAATTTTACTTCGGTAAAACTGTAATTAACAAATGCGTTCCATACTTTATCCATATTTACCCGAATGCTTGTTTCCAGGCCGGTATGCTCGGTATTCACCAGGTTTTTGTATCGCTGCGTTTGCAGGTCGAAATCAATCTCATCTTTCACCTTAATATAATAGCCGGTAAGCTGAATCTCGCTGCTAATTCGTTCGTTGATTTTAAAATATTGATAAGTGCCCAGTTCATAATTCATGCTGGTTTGTGGTTTCAGGTCGGCATTTGAAAAGGGCGGGGCTTTCATTTCAACAGGAATATAGGCTGGCCCGGCCTCGAAAAATAAGTAATAGTGCAATTGCTTGAAATCGGTGCGCTGGTCGATGGTGGGTGCTTTGAAGGCATAGCTGTAGTTCAGATAAATGCTTCCGGCGTAAGTATCCGTTTCGCCAGTACTAAGTTTAAGGCCTACCTTGGGGCTGAGTGCCGAATTGTTTTTGCTAATCGTGGTGTCAGGGACGGTGCCTTCAAAATCATCCACAATCAAATCGTACCTAAGCCCGGCTATCAGCGACAGCGGACCGGCAAGCAGGATTTCGCCGTTAAGATAGGCTGCTGCTTTTACGCGATAGCCTGTTCCTTTGGTATCCAGCAAATCCCAGGGCGTATAATTATTGGTATAATCATTTTCAAAGCCTCTGAAGATATCGTAATACGAATTTTGGTAAGCACCATAACTGGCTTCGATTCCTCCCGAAAAAATCGCTCCCAATTCGGGAACACGATTGCTTAGGCGCAAAGCCAGATTAAGCTGGTCGGTGGTGAGTTCCCGTTTTTTGGTGTTGGCATATACGCTGGTATCGTACACACCTACCGGATATGGCATCTCAAACGATCCTGCAAGAATAGTCGGGTATTGACCAAAAGTACGGTATTGTTCAGTGTTTTTGTGCTGATAGTTAAGGCTGATGTTCAAATCTGCCTCCGGATTTATTCTGCTGTTAAATTCTAAATTGGCCAGATACTTTTGCATATCGTTGCCATCGGCTCTAAAATAGGACTGCGACTGCTTGCGGGCAGAGTCCACCTGTGCTTGGGATAAAAAGCCAGGATCATCGGAATCGAGTATCTGATTGTGGGTACTAAAGGTAAGGCTCGAACTGCGGCTTAGCGGCAGCTTTACTCTGCCCCCAAAGTTAAGCGAGTTCCATTGGCTGTGTTCCCGGTATCCATCGGTGCTGTTGTTGCTGAGATAGATTTCGTAGCTACCATTTCCCAGGCTGCCACCGTGCGAAGCCCCCAGTATATAACTATTATAAGCCCCATAGCCCAGGTTTGCCCGGGTGAATTTTTTATCCTTTTTCAGGGTACGAATATTCATAACGCCGCCCATGGCCGCATCGCCATATAGTGCCGAAGAACCTCCCCGGAGCAATTCAACCTGCTGAATATCTTCCAATGGTATCAGATTCCAGCTTACCAAACCTGTTTCCAAATCGTTCATCGGGACACCATCAACCAAAACCTGAAGATACTCGGCCTCGCCACCGCCATAAAAACCCCGGATGCTTACCTGCGGATTCAATCCCATGCCATCGCCCGAGCCGGCGTATATCCCCGGAAGGTAGTTTAACAATCCCGAAAAACTTTGCACCGGAAGCCTTTGAATTCCCTCTTGCTTTATAAGATTAACAGCAGTGCCTGAATTTAACAGCTTGTTTTCGTATCGATTGGCAGTGATCACCACTTCGTCCATGGTAATCATTTTTAAGCTGTCGATGGGGGAAAGCATATCTTGAGACAGGGCATCCACTGCGGGAAATATTAGTGTTAATAAAAATAACAATAGGCTTAATTCTAATTTGTAACTACGCTTGTTTATATTCATAAAAATTAGGTTTTCTTAAAGATTGAAACAAAAATAGAATTTTTAATTGTTTTACACCAAATAAAAAAAAATCAGGCTAATTCTTTTTTTGGAGTGCTATTATTTTGAGAGGGTTTATATATTTGCTA
>CAZGAO010000161.1:0-4882 GCA_964523795.1 uncultured Lentimicrobiaceae bacterium | reverse complement strand
GTCAACAATGTTGTGATACGATTAAAAGTGTCAACGATGTTGTGCTATTTATCAGGTAACAATTAACAGATAACAATTAACGATTACACGATTAACGAATATCCCTATTCACCCAAGGCATCAAAAAACGTGTCCTTGTATTTTAAAGACAATGGCGCGGTACATTCATTTTTCAGATATATGGTTCCTCCGTCTTCGTTGCTAAACCGAATTACATGATTGATATTGATAAAGTGTGATCGGGAAACCTGGATAAAATCATGTTCGGGTAAAAGGGCGGAAAAATACCGCAGGCTTTTTGACGAGGCCAGCGCATCACTGTTTAGGCTAAAAATAAGGCTTGAATTCTTTTGGGAGCGCAGCATGATTATTTCCTCGCAGGATATATACTGAAAGCCATTCTTCACGGGAATCCTTAACCTGGGTTTGGTTTCGGAGGAATGAAACCCGTGGATCAGATGCTTGATTTCATCAAAATCGTTGGAAGTAGCACTCGATTCTATTTCGTTTTTCACCAGAGCCACAGCCTCAATCACTTCATCAATATCCAAGGGTTTGAGCAAGTATTTTTTTGCAGCATACTTATTAACTGCTTGCAAAATATCGCCGCTTTGCTCGGAACTGGTAGTAAAAATGATTTTGAAATCTATTTTTTTCAGGGCTTTCAAGATATTAAAGGCCCCTTGATTATCAGCACCCAATTTTACATCCAGAAAGATTAAATGGGGATGTTTGGAATTTATTATTTCGATGGCTTCATCCACAGTCCCGGCGATGCCCACAATTTCGATGGTGTCACTACAGTAATTTTTTAATATCCCCAAAATCACTTCCTGACCCAGAACCTCATCCTCAACAATAACAGTTTTTAGTTTCATCGATCACAAATTTTTAAAATTAGGAACTACCCTACAAATATGCAAAATTTTATTCAAAAGCAGCAAATTATTTTCGGAGAAGAGATTTTTTTTTCCTTCTTATTATTTCAAAAACTTTATGATACTTTCTGCCTTCTATCCTTGGTGATAAATGAAATTCAGGAATTGCCACCAAGGCAGAAAGGCTCAAAGAAGCACGAAGAAAAAATATCCAATATCGAATATCCAATTTTGAATATCGAATGGTGAAACGAGCGATGGGTAGAGACGCGATGCATCGCGTCTATCCAAAATGCGCCAATATTGAATATCAACTATGATTTATCAGACAAATAAATGGACAAGGGTAAAATGACAGTTACCCTGGTTCCCGGGAATTGGATATTTGTTTTATCTGCCGGTGTTATTTCAAGTTGTATCGAGGTGTTGTACACCTTGTTGAGCATGTCGATGCGCTGCCGGATATTTTTGATGGCTGTCGATTTTTTGCTATTAACGGTTTTGTGTGCTGTGGAATTTTCGATACCAATACCATTATCAATAACCGAGCATAGAATATTTTCGTTTTGTAAGGCGAAACGCAGCTCTAAATTTCCTTTGGCAATCATTCCGGCAAAAGCGTGGCCGACTGCGTTTTCTACAAAAGGCTGGATAAGCATCGGGGGAATGCTTTTCGATTTCACCTGATCTTCGGCGGTGATGCTGAAATCGAAGGCGGTGGGGAAACGAAGCTGCTGAAGGAAAAGATAGTTCTCGAGCATCTTTTTCTCCTCCTCGATAGTTATAAATTCCTTTTGGGAGTTTTCGAGCGTTTCGCGCATAAGCCGGGCAAACTTCGTCAGGTATTTGTTTGCCGAGCGGGTATCATTATTCAAAATAAAACTATTGATGGCATTCAGGGTATTGAAATAAAAATGAGGATTCATCTGGCTCTTCAGGTAGTTTAATCGCGATTTGTTGGCTTCGCGCTCCAGGTTGGCAATAATAATTTCTTTGCGTAGATTCCGGTTTCTTAGGCGTAGAAAAACAAGCGATAATAAAAGCAGACCCAGGAGCGAAAATAAGAAAGTACGGAAACTTTGCCGCTGAAAAATGGGCGGCTTTTGCACCCTGATGGTATATTTTACCGGCTTGTCATCCCAATCCCATCCCTTGTAGGTTGATTGCAGTTCGAAGCTATAATCACCAGGATTTAGCGCATGGTATCGGGCAAACTTGTTGTTACCACCGGTATTTTTCCAGTCCTGATCCAAGCCCTGAATCCGGTAGCGATAAATTCGCTGATTAGGATTACGAAAGTCGAAGGATTTAAAAATAATATCCAGGGAACTTTTATCGTAGGGGATGTTTATCAATTCATTTCCCCTAAGGGGATAATCCATTTCGATTAGCTGGTTGTTGCCAATAATCGCGGTAATTTGTGGGGTGAAATCAAAGTCGAAATTCACAAAACTATCAGGATGAAAGCGGATGACCCCGCCAATGCCACCAAAATAATAATTCCCTGCTTCATCCTCAAAATAAGCACCCGTATTAAACTCAGGGAAAGGCAAGCCGTTGGCGGTGCTGTAATTACTGAAAGTTTCGCTGTGCGGATCAAAGCGGGCAATTCCTTTCCAGGTACTCATCCAGAGGTAGCCCTGGTTATCGCCAAAAATCGCGTTCACCGAATTATCAATCAAGCCGTCCCTGTTGTCGTAATGCCTGATAAATTGTTCGCTTTGCGGATCGAAACAATAAATACCATGGTGGATAGTACCCAGCCACAGCAGACCTTCGGAAGTTTGGTGGATACAAAAAACCTCCGGAAACGTTTCGCTACCCGGGGGAACATGAGTTTTGACGGCTTCAAACCTTTTTTTATCAAATTTCACCAGCCCATATCCGGTGGCTAAGAAGGCGGCACCCGTTTTTGTTAAAATCATATCTCTAAACTGATCACCCAAACGATACTTGCTTGAAAGCACAAGGGAATCGTTTCCCGGTTCCAAAAAATAGAGCCTTTTGTTATCCGAAATCCAAATATCACCCTCGTGATCTTGATAGATTTTATAAACATGATAATGAACCGTGCCGACATGGCTAAAGCGATTGGAAGAAATATGATACATAAAAAGCACGGAATCGTAGTTGATAAGGAGCCTGCTGCTATCGAGGCCAAATATTACAAAAGCATTGACCCCCTGGCTCAGGCCGTGGAATTTTTCGGGCAATTCGAGGTGGGTAGTCTGGTTTGTGCTCAGGTTTATCCTATCCACTCCTCCGCCCGATGAGGCTAACCACAGATGATTATGCTCAAGGTAAACCGTGTTTATCGATGTTCCCATTATCGAATTTTCGTTATCGGCATCGTAGAGCCAGGAATCAAAGTTTAATTGGTCTTCGGTAATTTTATGCAAGCCATCAAGGCCTCCCAGCCAGATGTTGTGCTGACTATCGCGATAAACGGCATTAGTAGCTTTGCGCCCGGTGAATGTTTGGATGGGATGGTCGAACTCGAATTGCCGCGTGTTTAAATTATAAATCAAAATGCCATAATTGTTGGTTTTTAGAGCCAATTTGCCGGGATCGATTTCCGCTAAAATACTTACATACTGGTATTTTATTAACCTGCCTTCTACCAATGGAAGCACGATCGCTTGCAGAATGCCTGAATCTTTATCAGCAATACAAATACTATGGGTAGAATTCCTGACAATAATATCTCCGTTAGAGGCTGAGAAGTATTGTGCATCAAAATCGGGATTTATATTATCCTGAAAAGGATACACGCAATCGGATTCGGATAAATGCAGCGAATCAGTTTCATTTAAATAACTATAGTTAAAATGAAATAAACCCATGCCTGTGGCAAGCCACAATCCTTTATTGTCGGTAAAAATAGTATTTCGGTAATCTTCATTTTTTCGCTTTATTTCGCTAATATCAATAGTGTGGATTTTCTTCAAATCGTTACTAAAGGAGAGCAAGCCAAATTGATCGACAAACCATCCCTTTCCGCTATTATCGAAAGCTATTTTCCCGGAGCCTAACGGGTATTTCAAGGAACCCTTGTAGTAGTCTCTCAAATATACCCTGCTGAAAACATTCTCCCTTTCGGAATACCGCATGATTCCTTTGCGCGACACAGCCCAAACATTCCCCGAGCTGTCTTCGGTAATCATTGATATTTGATTGCCAAAAATCGAAGTGCTATCCTCCGGGCTGTGGTGAAAAGTAGTAAAATTTTCGCCATCAAATTTACTCAGGCCATCCCAGGTGCCAACCCACAGGTAGCCTTTCGAGTCCTGGTACATCGCTGTTACGTGCTTGTGTGCCAAGCCATCCGAAGTAGAATAATGATTTACACTTTGGGCATGGCTCTGCCCCCCGCGTAATACCAGGAATGATAAAGCTAAAAACACCGCGCATTTAAAAGCTGTAACTTTTACCATAATTCGCACAAAGCTAATACAAAACCATTCAAAGGCCACTAAAAAACAACAAAAGTCATCACCCCAAAATCCACTTTCACCACCCCAAAACACCCATTTCGTCACCGCAAAAGGCCTTTTCGACATGCTTGGGTTGGGGAATGGGGAAAGTTGGTTTATCTTTGGCAAAACAAAATTTCGGATAAATAATTTATAAACCATAATCACAAAAGGTATGAAAACATTATTACTATCATTTTGCCTCGTTCTTGGTAGCTTCACTTTTGCCCAAAGTATTTACCTAAAAGCCGGTGGAGGCTTCGACCTGTCCGTTAACAGTGATTCTTATTTTGTTTGGGCCGATCAAATTAAGCCCATCGGTGATTCCATTGCATTTTTCAGGTACCATGAATCTATTCCTTATTCGCTTGGTGGTGGCAAATCCTTTGGAGGGTCTGTGGGTGTAAACATCAACAAATACCTCACTTTCGATTTTGCAGTATCATTATCAAAGTCCTCAAGCCGTAAATTCGAGGTTGTAACTAATCAGTGTCATTAAAACAGGAATCTCATATGAATATTTTCTATTTT
>CAZGAO010000160.1:0-4991 GCA_964523795.1 uncultured Lentimicrobiaceae bacterium | reverse complement strand
GAACTATAGCATCCAACCATAAATGTATCGTTAATTATTGAACAGACACTTAGCAATGGTGGCGGGCAATACAACCAAACTTTTGGCACCATCACCACTCTGGCCGTTTCGCCGCTTAATCCGGAAATAATTTTTGCCGGTACCGATGACGGCAATGTTTGGCTAACAAGCAGTGGTGGCGATACGTGGATTCTTGTTTCCGCTGACTTACCCACACGATGGATAACCCGCGTGGCTGCCGATCCCTACGATGAAAACACGGCTTACGTTTGTCTTTCGGGTTATCGCGATGACGAATATCTTCCTCACATTTACAAAACTACCGACTTAGGTCAAAGCTGGACGGCGATTGCCGGAAATCTGCCCGAGCTGCCGGTAAACGATATTATTATCGATCCCGAACTCGAGGGAGCACTTTATGCGGCTAGCGATGCAGGAGTATTTGTAAGCTGGGATGGTGGCGAAGAGTGGGGACTGCTGGGTGCGGAGCTTCCGCTGGTGTCGGTGTGCGATCTCACTTTTCACGCGGGCGAGCGCATGTTGGTGGCGGCTACTTACGGCCGTTCGATGTACAAAGTTTATCTTGATGATTTTGTTGGGATTCAAAATCCTCAAAGTCAAAATCAGGATTTGAAAATATTTCCTAATCCTGCCATAGATTTTATAAATATCAAAAACCCATTCGATGCCACCGATGCTGTTCGCTATCAAATTTACGACATGGCTGGCCGCGAAGTTCAAAATGGTAGTTTTGATGGTGATGCCTTTAAGTTGAATATTTCAGCCTTAAAAACCGGGATTTATTCCTTGATCCTTGATGGGAAAGAGGGCAAGGCTGAAGGGAAATTTTCGGTAAGCCGTTAGTTTTTTCTTGGGTTTGAATTGCCGTAGGCTTTAGCCTGCGGACATAGGAAGCAGAGATGTAATTTGGGCTTTAGCCCTGAATATTTGGTTTTAATCCTTAGCCTGGTGTTTTAGCTTTGGATTCTGTTAGCCTTGCCAAAACAGATAAAAGGGCGTTAACGCCCTCCCCCAATAATTCGGATGTGAATCCATAACCCCGGCCATGAATGACCGGGCTACAGGTTCACTCTCATGTCTGTTTATAAATAGAGACTGCTGAAAATTCAGAAAATATTATTGCGGTGCTCTGCACCTTACATACATTCAAGGGTGAATGTGATTTCTACAAATGCCGATTGTAAATCGCGCATGCTCGCCCCTTGGGCGGCAGATTGCGCGGCTCTGCCGCTTTGAATGCAAGGGTTTTTGAGTAACCGTACAAAAAACCTTGTACCCAAGCACAATATTATTTATGCAATGGGTTATATACCAAATCGTTACTAGTTTTTCAGCAGCCCCTATATAATTTTCGGAGCATGGTGCCAGTGCGGTGGCTGGTTCTCCCCTCAAGGGGAGTTAGAGGGGTGTGTGGGGAATTTATCTCTCAAAAATAATATTAGTAAGGGCTACAAATTCCTGAATGCTGAGCTGCTCAGGGCGTTGGCCAAAAATGGGAGTACTTGTATCGGTGCCTTCCTGCAGCATAGATTTTAAGGAATTGCGCAGTGTTTTACGCCGCTGATTAAAACCGGTCTTCACCACTTTTACAAATCGTTGCTCATCACAATCCAGCTTGTAATTTTCTTTTCGCCTTAGGCTAATTACGGCCGATTTGACTTTGGGTGGTGGATAAAAAACCGTTTCGTTAACGGTAAACAAATACTTGATTTCGTAGAAGGCTCCGAGGATTACGCTTAAAATCCCGTATGTTTTGTTGCCCGGCGGTGCAGCCAGCCGCTCGGCCACCTCTTTTTGAATCATCCCCACCACTTCCGGTATTTGATGGCGATTTTCGATAATCTTAAAAAAAATCTGGCTGGAGATATTGTAGGGAAAATTGCCGATAACGGCAAATTCCTGCGCGAAGAGGCTGCCAATATCCATCTTCAAAAAGTCGGCATGAATAATTCCTGGTTTTAGTTCAGGATAGTTCTGTATCAAAAAATCTACAGATTCCCCATCCACTTCCACCAGTTTTAATTCGTCCACTTTGGTGAGCAAATGTTTTGTAAGCACACCGGTTCCAGGGCCAATTTCTACTACCCTGTCTTTTTTCGTCAGGCTGTCAACAATTTTTATGGCGATGTTCTCATCGGTAAGGAAGTGCTGGCCGAGGTGTTTTTTTGGTTTTACTATCATAAAATGATTGGCTTAAGGCTGTTCATTTGAACTTTTGGCCGGATCTAATTCAGTTCATCACCGCGCAGTTCGCGGAATCGTTTTCGGGCTTCCACCACAAAAAGGCTTCCCGGATAGTCGAGCAAAAGCTGCTGATACAATTCCATGGCCTGGTCGGGTTTATTGAAGTGGTAATCGGCAAGCTCGGCGCGTTTCATCAGGGCGTTGTCGGCCAAAATATCCTCGGGATAAACATCGGTTACCTTAGCCAGCAAACTATCCGCGAGCAAAAACTCACCCTTGTCGAGCATAATTTCCGCTTTGCGGTAGAGCACCTCATCGTGCAGCGGATGCCACAGCGCAATCATTTGCACCGAATCGAGAACATCGAGGGCTTCATCATATTTATTCCGATAAATGTACAGGTCGGCTTTGGCAAAATAGCGCAGCGCGGTGTAGGAGCTGTCCAGGTCGATATTATCGCTGATGAGCAGCGACAATTCCATGGCATCGTTGGCGATGAGTTTGGAGGTGGCCGCTTTAAGCACATCGAGCTGAGCCTTGGCCCAGGCAAATTCGCCAATGTAATAGGATAATTTGGCGTTTTTGAATTTGGCCAGATGGCCGATAGGATCGTTTTTAAAATCGTAATCCACTTGCGAATAAAGCAGCGTGGCATCCCATTGCTCGCCCGAGAAAAGAAGGATGTCGGCCAGTTCGATTTTGCAATCAGCGGTAAGCTGTGCATTAACGGCAGGCATGGCTACGGCCTTGTTGAGCAAGGCGATGGATTCATCAATCTTATCCAGATAAAAGGCTTGCAGGTGGGCAAGGTATTTCATAATGAGGACGGTGCTCGAGTTTTCACCAAACTCCTCCAGGGCTTTGTGGTACTCGCTTTCGAGCGCGGTAATATCCTCGGGAGTATAATCGAAACTGGTGGTAACTCTCAGGTATCGTGCGTTGAGCAAGCCAATGCGGGCATCCAGATAATAAACATTGCCTTCTCCCTTAGCGATGATGTAGTTGTAGGCCTCGATGGCCGGATCGTAGGCCTGGTTGGAGAGGCATACATTAGCCAGCTCCAAAATGCGGGCACCGCTTTCTTTGAACCTGCGGTCGAGCGACTTACTTTGGATTAAGGCCATTTCAAAATCTTTTTCCTGCATCGAATGCCAGATTAGCATTTCGGAGAAATATACCTTTTCGGGATTTTTCTGTACCCTGCGCAAAAGCTCGGTGCGAATGGCATCGGCTACCACGCCGTCTTCATCATCTTTTAAGGCCGATTGCAGCCGTCCTTTGATGTAATCCTCTCTTGCCAAATCGCTCTCCAGCAGTTCGAGGTACTCGTTAACCATGTCGTCATAGTTCCCCAATTGGTCGTAAATCCTGGCCAGCTCGAGGTTGAAGCTGTAATTGGAAATCATTTCGCGGCCTTTCAGGTAGGTGCGGATGGCATAATCGGTTTGCCCACGACTTTGGTAGGCATTGGCCAAATCGTTCACCTGGTTTCTGTCGGCACCCAAATCGTCCAGTGCGTCATCAAAAATCTTTTTGGCCTTTTGCTGGTCGCCCTGCATCGAATAAAGAAAACCCTCGTCCACCATGTATCTCAACACATCCGGGCTTTGCCGCTGCTGCTTGCGCACTACTTTCAGCGCATCTTTGTACTCCTCAAGCTCGATAAGGCAATAGATATAATAGGTGTAAAAAAACCGGCTTTCCTTTTCCTCGAAAAGTTCGCCGTAAAGCACCCGTGCTTTTTCGTAATCTTTGTTTCTAAAATATTCCGAAGCCAGTTTTTCTTTGTCGGGCTTGTCAATTTTGGATTGAGCGGTTTCAGCTTTGGGAAAAACCGGTACTTCCTGCGCTGACAAAAGTGCGCTTACGGCCAGGAAGCAAATTATGATAAAGATGTGTATGTATTTCATGTAAATTATTTTCAGGATTAATAAACCTGCAAAGCAAGGTAAATATTTTGAAGGCTTAAAAAAAATGCAGATTAAAAATTATTAAAAGCTGTGAGTGTAAGCCGAATTCTTTGATAGGCAGTTTATGCCGTAAAGATATTATTCTTATTTACCCACTCGTATTGGAAAGGAACCTAATCTTCTTAAATTTTCATGAAAATCCCTGGTAATTTTTTTATGAAAAAAGGGATATAGCCACTTATCACGAAAATGAGAATCGCTTTTATAATAACTGGTATGAATGATTTTAGTAGAATTATCATCCACAGCAATAAATTTAATTTCTTGAACTCCTAAGGAACGATTCCCTTCAATATAGCTAAACTCTAAAACCATTTCTAAGGTATCTATGGTAATAATTTCAAATGCAACAGCAATATTATAAATACCTGATAAAAGTTTAAGGTTCAGAAAATAAACCTGTCCTGTATCAGTGTAGGGTAACGAATCTTTATTGTAAAATATCTTTGCCGGGAATTTCCGGAGCATTAAGCCCATGGATGTACTTCGATTATTCCACAATTTTGAAGGATTTATCGATAAATAGCTTTGCCAAGCATCTTGAAGGCTGGCATTCAAAAAGAATGTCGCCTCGTCTTTATTGTAAAGCGATATATCATCCCCTCTATTCCAGGAGGGCTGTATGTCATAAAACTGATGCTTCCCTTCTCCTATTTGACGTTCCACATATTTCCTGATTGTTTTTTGCTCAATTTGCTCTAATTTAATATCATCCAGGGTACACTGTCCATACAATTGTATTTGAAAGTATGTAAAGATAATTAGGGGTGCAGTTCCCATATTACGCAGCTAAATTACCATAGTATCTATTTGTGA
>CAZGAO010000159.1:0-5095 GCA_964523795.1 uncultured Lentimicrobiaceae bacterium | reverse complement strand
TTTCGGGACGATTTTAGATTTAAGATGTTGGTGGTATTCAGCACAATCTAAAATCTAAAATCCGTAATCTTAAATCTTAAATCAAAAAAGGACGACTTTATAGACAGACACTAATTAATAGTGCTATCATCTTCGAGCTTGCAAAGCCATTAGTCATAGCATGGCTTGGAGCCATACAATGACTATCTGCATCAAGAAAAAAGAAATGAGGCGGTCAGCATAAAGTGATTATTTTTGTCGCCATCAATTTAAAACAATTCAATAGCTGATGGAAAAGATTAAAAGGACAAGGGTAGCTGAACTGCTCAAAAGTACCGACTACGACCAGATGGTCAATGTAAAAGGATGGGCACGCTCGCACCGGGGCAGTGGAAAGATTTCGTTTGTCGCGCTCAACGACGGCTCGATCATTCATAATATTCAAATCGTGGTGGAACGCGAGAACTTCGACCCCACCCTGCTCAAAGGTATTACCAATGGTGCCGGCATTTCGGTTAACGGAAAGCTGGTACAATCGGTTGGCCAGGGGCAAAATGTAGAAATTGTTGCCACCGAAATAGAATTGTACGGCACGGTAGATCAGGAGACGTATCCCTTACAGAAAAAGGGGCACAGCATGGAGTTTTTGCGCAGCATTGCTCACCTGCGTCCACGTACCAATACCTTTGGGGCTGTTTTGCGTATCCGTCATACGCTGGCTTTTGCCATACACAAATATTACAACGACCGCAGTTTTTATTACCTGCATACGCCCATCATTACCGGCTCGGATGCCGAAGGTGCCGGCGAGATGTTCAGGGTAACTACCCTGGATGCCAAAGCACCTCCGCTAACGCCGGAAGGGACCGTTGATTTTGGCGAAGACTTTTTTGGCAAAGCGACCAACCTCACGGTTTCGGGACAGCTTGAGGGCGAACTGGGAGCACTGGCTCTATCGCAAGTTTATACCTTTGGCCCTACTTTCCGTGCCGAAAACTCGAACACGCCACGCCACCTCGCCGAGTTTTGGATGATAGAACCCGAGATGGCTTTCTACGATATCCACGACAATATGGATCTGGCCGAAGATTTCCTGAAGTACCTTGTGCAATACGCCCTGGATAATTGCGCCGATGACCTGGAGTTTCTCAACAAGATGTTCGACAAGGAATTGATAGATCGGCTGCGTTCGATCGTAGCTATCAAATTCGAGCGACTCACCTACACCCAGGCCATCGACATCCTGGAAAAGTCGGGACGTAAATTTGAATTTCCGGTAAGCTGGGGTGTGGATCTGCAATCGGAACACGAGCGTTTTTTGGTGGAACAGCATTTTAAAAAACCCGTCATCCTAACCGATTATCCGCTTGGCATCAAAGCCTTCTACATGAAACAAAACGATGATGGCAAAACCGTAAGAGCCATGGATGTACTTTTCCCCACCATCGGCGAAATAATTGGCGGCTCACAACGCGAAGAAAACCTGGAAAAACTGCAAGGTAGAATCAAGGAAATGAATATCCCCGAAGAAACGATGTGGTGGTACATCGATACCCGCAAATTCGGAACCGTCCCACACAGTGGATTTGGACTAGGCTTCGAGCGGATGGTGCAGTTTGTTACCGGCATGAAAAATATACGCGATGTAATTCCCTTCCCACGCACCCCCAATAATGCTGAATTTTAATAAATTTGAAATCTTTTTTTAGTCGGAACAATTTATTTCCGTAAATTTACGCACTAGCGAATAAAACAGCATCATGGGAAAACAGGGACTTATACAAAAATTAGGACTTCAGCAAAAGCTGTCGCCGCAGCAAATTATGCTAATGAGGCTGCTACAGGTGCCTACAATGGCATTGGAACAGCGCATAAAGCAGGAGATCGAAGATAACCCCGCACTGGAAGATACCGTAGATATCGACGAGGATGATAAGGACAATCAGGAAGATGAATACGAAAATGAGATGGATGATAAGGATAGCGATGAATTTGATTTGAGCGACTACCTGAGCGATGATGATACGCCATCGTATAAACTTCAGGCCAACAACCAGAGTAAAGATGATGAACGCAAGGAAATACCTTATGCCTCGGGCAGCACTTTCCACGATATACTCGCCTCCCAACTGGGCTTGCACAACCTTAGCGAGAAGCAAATGATTATTGCAGATACCATCATTGGCAACCTGGACGATTCGGGATACCTGCAACGCGAGCTTACAGCCATGGTTGACGATTTGGCCTTTACACAAAATCTGGAAGCCACCACCACCGAAATACTCGAAGTTTTGCGTATCATTCAGGAATTGGATCCTGCCGGCGTAGGTGCCCGCAACCTGAAAGAATGTCTGCTTATACAACTCAGGCGCAAGTCCGAAGACATGCCTCACCGCGACCTGGAGCTTCCCATCCTGATTATCGAAAAGTATTTCAACGAATTTACCAAAAAGCATTACGTTAAGATTCTAAAAAAAGCCCGCATCGATGATGAGCAATTGAAATACGCCATTAACGAGATTTTAAAACTGAATCCCAAACCAGGTAACTCGATGGGCGAATCCAGTAAATCCAATCAATATGTCTCGCCCGATTTTACTGTTACCAGCAGCAATGGCGATCTGGAGCTTAGCCTCAATTCGCGAAACGCCCCCGAGCTGCGGGTCAGCCGCACCTATCAGGAAATGATTGAGGCTTATGCCGCCGACAAGAGCAAAAAAAGCAGCCAGAAGAAGGATGCCATCATGTTTGTAAAGCGTAAGATTGATTCGGCTAAGTGGTTTATCGATGCCATCCGCCAGCGGCAAAACACCTTGCATGTTACCATGCAGGCCATTATGAATTATCAGAAAGAATATTTCCTTACCGGCGATGAAACCAAACTGCGTCCGATGATACTCAAAGATATCGCCGACATCGTAAACCTCGACATCTCCACAATTTCGCGTGTGGCCAATAGCAAATATGTGCAAACCACTTATGGCACCTTCCTGCTCAAGAGCTTCTTCTCCGAAAAAATGCAAACCGATTCGGGCGAGGAAGTATCGACCCGCGAAATAAAAAAGATATTGCAGGATTGCGTGGAAGGCGAGTATAAAATAAAACCACTCACCGATGAGCAACTCACCAAAATCCTAAAAGAAAAGGGCTATAGCATTGCCCGGCGTACCGTGGCCAAATACCGCGAACAACTCAACATTCCGGTAGCACGCCTTCGCAAAGAGCTTTAAATGGATCATTTGTCAGCACGCCTTATTTCCCGGGTTTTTAATCCTTATGTCGTGGCCATCCTTTTTTTTGTCGCCACGCTCAACATGCCCGCCTATTTTTCATCCACTATTCCCTTGCAGGCACGATGGATGATTCTTGGTTTGCTGGCCATCACCACCTGTATTTTGCCGGCCTTGCTTAGCAGGGTCATCCACACCCTGTGGCTTATTAAGATGAAAATGACGGGCAATGACGCGCGTATGGCACCTCTGGCTATTGCTGCTGCCTTTTATCTTTTCACCTACCACCTGCTCGACAAAATTCAGCTCTCGCCCATCTTCAACTTGTTTATCCTCGGCATGGCCTGCCTGGCCGTGCTTGCCATGCTAATAATTCTTGTCGGCGACATCAGCATTTACATGCTTGGAGCCGGTGCCCTAACCGGTGGCTTTGCCGGACTTCATCTTACGCTTCAAATCAATCTAAGTTTTTTTATTATCCTTTCCATTTTGGTGGGTGGCCTTGTGGGCTTTTCGCGAATGCAACTGGGCAGGCATAAACCTGTGCCCATATATTTTGGATATTTTGTGGGGCTGGTTGTTATGCTTTTGTTGTATTTGTATCTCTGATATTCGTTAATCGTTAATTGTTATTTGTTAATCGTTATTTGTTTGACCTATCATAGTATTTGTTGAGCGAAGCAGCCTGCCCAGTTTTTTCGAGGATCTTCGCCCCAGGCCAAAATATCCGGCGATTTTTTTTGGATAAGCAGGTTTTAGGCTTTTTCAATTGAGGGTATTAAATATAAATCCGCTACCCTGGCCATGAATGACCGAGTTACGGATTGTGTGGAAAGTTACCCCGTGAATCCTGCTTGAACATAAACCAAAACTTATGACCATAGTAAAACTGCCATACATAATTCACGGGGTGACTATTATCGCAGCCAATACAAGCTTATCTACCTATTTTCAACCTTAATAGAAAAATATTTCTGATTAGATAAATCAATCTTACCTTATTTTCTCCATCGGTGGTTTTAATAAGGTTAATGATGCCTTGTGTTCGCATTTTCTACTAAGGGCTTGCTCAAATTTAACTTCCGATATATTAGTATATTGATACCAACTGTTAATTAACTATCAATTAACATGAGATGTGTAAAATTTTATTTTTCAGTGCAATAAAAAAAAGACTGATATTATTTTGATTGTGGTATAATTATACTTATCTTTGCATCCAAAAGTATAATTGTAACATCCATTATTATGCAAACACTTAATATACAGAAGATTGAGGATTTGATATCATCAAAAAAGATTGTAACTTTATGCCAGATCAAAGAATGTCTTAAGGCATCAAGGATGACAATAATACGCCACTTAAGAAAACTGAGTTATTTGACCAGCTATTCTCATAAAGGTAAATATTACACCCTTCGATCAGTACCAAAGTTTTCAGAAGAGGGATTGTGGAGTTGTGGCTCTGTTTATTTTTCAAAATTTGATACCCTAATCAATACTTGCCATCATTTTGTGAACATATCCGAATCCGGTTATTCAGTTAAAGAATTACAGGGTAAGTTGCATGTGAATGTAAAACTTTCACTGATCCAATTATGTAAACGAAACGACTTGTACAGGGAAAAATGCAAGGGCGAATATGTGTATTTTAACAAGTATTTCCCGCGTCAGAAACAGCAATTATTCATACGTCATTCACAAAATGACACAGCAGCTTTAAATATTGGCAAATTAACTACCCATGTTATCACAGATGAGTTAAAAGCAGCAATTATTTTATTTTACAGCATTTTAAATGAGAAACAAAAAAGGTTATATGCCGGCTTGGAGTCATTGAAAATTGGTCATGGAGGCGATACCCTAATCTCCAAATTACTAAATAT
>CAZGAO010000158.1:0-5160 GCA_964523795.1 uncultured Lentimicrobiaceae bacterium | reverse complement strand
CTGTTTTTGATCAAATTACCTGTAAATCTGCGTAATACAAGATCTCCACCCGAAATAGAGGCAACCGATTCACCACAGCCCAAAAAAGCCGAAGCCGCTACATCGATTGTAGCCGGCGCAAAAAACCTTACCGTTTGAGAGGCAGAGCTGGAACATTCGGTGGTATCGTTGGTAATGGTGTAGGAAAAGATGTAACTATTTCCGGGGCTGGGAGTAAAGCCTTCAACAGTAGTTGTAGGACTGTTAGGGGTAAGGATGTCAATATTCGTGTCGCTCCCATAATAACTCCATTCCATGGTTTCGTTGATAAAACCGGGGGTGTTGGCCGTAAGCACTACCGAAGTTCTGCCATCGCAAAAACGCAAGGTAGGCCCGCCACTAATACTTGCTCTGGTTACATTTGCCGTGGCTGGTGGAACCACGATAATCGCGGTATCGGTACCATTAGCGCAGAGGCCGCTTACATTCCATACAAGTTTATAAGTTCCTTCGATAAGATTGGATATGCCCGAAGTATTGTTATGCACATTAGAAATATTTGGTACTGTGGGGCCCGAAATCACCGACCAGGTCCCCTGTTGTCCATCGGTGCCATTGCCACCATAACTACCGTTTAATCCCGCAGAAGTGGTGGTTGAATAACAATGAGAGGGCCTGATGGTATCGCCAACAGTTACCGGCATTACACCACCCCTGTTGGTAATGCTAACTACATCGGATCTGGAACAACCGCTCACCGTATTTTCGATGGTCCACAGCAGGTTACTTGTTCCTCCGGAGGTGGGCGAAATGGTAAGCGTAGATGTTGGGCTGTCTTCATCATCAATGCTTATTCCATTACCACCGCCTTGCCAATACCCTATCTCATCGCCACCAGCAGCAGCATTTGCCGAAAGGCTGACAGTGGCACCACCGCAATAAGTGGCATCGGGGCCGGCATCGGGAACGGTTACGCCATAAACAATACGATTAACATCCTGAAATACCAGACTTCCATCGCTACAGGTAGTGGAAAGGCGAAAGGTGTAGGTGCCAATCTGAAAGTTGCTTACATCGGTATCAAGCGTGTTTGGAGTTACAATGGTTGCCGTAGGCCCGCTTATCTGCGACCATGTTACATCAGCACTGCCCCCGTCAAAAAATCCGGTGGCATTACCAAATAAACGCATAGGATCACCCTCGCAAAGGGTAGCGTCCACCCCCGCATTCACCGAGCAGTTTTGGCCGTAGCCAACCAGCGAAAACAAAATGAGGAAAACCGGAAGAAGGAAAACCGGACTTGCTTGCCGTAAGGCGATTGGGAAATGCGTACGACTTTTTACAACAGATGCAGTGTGGCAGGCACTGGTTGCAGCGCGTAAAATTTTTTCCATATTATAGTTTGTTAGTTTTTCAAAAACAAAAAAGCAAAAAATGTATTATCAAATAATTGTAAACCAAATCATTATTATCTTTTCGTTGGTTGTGGCCGGGGCAGCCCTTTCGCATATTTTCATCGAAGCTTGCAAAGATATTGTTTAATTAATGTAAATGTTAGTAAGTATTCATAAATTATTAAATCAGTACACAATTACGAATTCATCTAAATAAGACCTAATTATCGAACTTGCAAAAATACCCGGCTAAGAACCTTAGGGTAAAACAATCTCGTATTCGTATGCATTTATAAAGGAAATGTGCTTAGTTTTTTAGTAAGTGTGATTTAAATGTCAGTTTATTGTGCTTTTGATTCATTCAGCAAAAGTAAACCTCCACACGCAAATTTAATATAATCCGTCTGCACAATTTATGCTTATCAATCTATACAATTTATGCACTTAAGGGATTGGAGTTGTTAATTGTTCCCTTCGACAAGCGCGGGGTACGGAATTAATTGTTAATTGTGGAGCGAAGTCCCGCACGTGCGGGACCCCGACCATCGGGGACATCCTCATCGTAGGAGGGATTAATCGTTTTTCGTCAATGCCCCGGCACATGTATTAAGAGAGGAATGTTTGCCTGGTGCTGGTTTGGATTATAATGCAGCGGCAAAGGATTGTTAAATACTAAAACGATATTTCTATGTCTAAAACTGGCTATGATGAAAACGAAATGACTACTGATTTTAACATCACAATGAGATTTCTACTGCCGTAGGGGCGGCATCGAAATGACAACGGCCGCAGAGGTGTGAGGGTCGTGTCATTCCGAACGAAGTGAGGAACCTGCCTGCCGGCCCGCTTCGCCAGAGCTACAGCGAGGCGAGCAAGGCTGGTCTCATGTCCAGTCGATTGCGAAAACATGTCATTGGCATCGAAGTGAGGAATCTCCTGAATACAGACCTTCGAAAAAATATGTCATAGGTAATGCCGTACTCACGGCAGAGCTGCCGAACGTGCGGCAAGGAATCCCATTTCTAAATAATCCCAAATTATAATATAAGGGTGATAATGGAATGGGTGCTATAATCTGAAGGTTTTTTTTGGCTTCATTACTTAGGGATTTCATCAAATGTTCCCTGTAAAAAAGGCTATAAAGACATTCCTCATAAATCCCGAGATTTAAGCAAGCCCGGGCGCGCGAATTATAAAGTTGAATACTATCGAGCCGCTGATATTACCGCCAAAGCGCAGGATAGAATCGGTGATTTGCATAATTTCGTGTTGCTGATAATTAGAAATAATCAACTGTTTTTTCTTCGTGTTTCTTCGTGCCTTGGTGTCTTCGTGGCAGCTTCTCCCCAGCCACAAAGACCCCACGACACAAAGAATCACAAAGGGTATTTTACGCAATAATTCACCTACCTTATCAGCATAATCTTACGGGTCATCGTACTTTGCCCATGGTCAATTTTCATAAGATAGATGCCGCTTTTTGCGGTCTGGCTGTCCCAGGTAAAATGATGCTGCCCGGCTTGGAGTGTTCCATCAAACAAATTATGCACCAGCCGTCCCTCGTTATCAATTATGCTCAGTTGATAAATTCCTGCCGCTTCGGCAAACATATCCAGGTGAACCACGCCGGAGGCCGGATTGGGATAGATGCTAAAATTATCCTTTGCCAGCGACTCATCAATACCTATGCTCACATCAAAAATCATCATCTCCGAAGGCTCCGACTCATTGCCTGCCCAATCCACGGTAGTAGTATAAAACTCACGATAACTATCATCATCAGTAAAATAAAAGAATTGAGTTCCCACCGTTTCGCTTATCAAAGTGGCTCCTCCAGGTGCTTGCATGTAAATATTAAAATAGTCGAAGTCGTTGATATCGGGTTGTTCCCAATCCATAACGACCATATATTCTGTCGGACTGCCCGAAGCATTCCACCATAAGTTGGTACCCTCGGGTGGCGGAGGCACTTCGTCCTCGGCTCCAAAGGTGATGGAGCCATAGCCTGCAGGTTCAAAAATCTGCAGGTTCTGGCAGGGCCAATAGCCATCAAAATTGATTGGGTCATCAAGCACAAAAAGGAAGAAGCCGCTTTCGTTGTTAGCGTTGGGAGTAATCTTCCAGTTTTCATCATCGCCAATCGGAATCATAAATTCGTAAAATACATAGCCATCGACTAAAGAAACTTCTAACTGGGGATTTTCCAGAAAAACCACCTCCCCTACTCCACCGCCAAAATGTATGGGACGGTATTTCAACTGATTGCCTGCAGCATAATAGGCCGCCCAGTAATTGCCCTCGCTGTCGTTGCCCAGAGGTGGATAAGCCTTGTCATTATTATCATCGATATACAAAGCCACCTCATCGTGGTCTTCGAGTACGGTGTCGTTTTCGTTGATGCAGGCTACGTACAACTCGGTCATTTCGGCATTTACCTTATAAGCCATTCCAACGCTTCCAACGGGATTTGGCTTATTATCATAAGTCCCCAAAAAATCGGAGGCATCCAATACAAAAGCATCATCCCATTCGCCCTCATCGATAATCCCATCAATCACAGGTGTAGTCCCGACGTAGGCACTAATGCTGTTTACCACAAAACCATGTGCCATTTTTCCCATTTCGGTATTTGAATAAGGGCTTTGAACATCCGTTTCTATTAGTGCAGTAACGGCGTAGTAATAATCGATCAAGGGCATTACCTCTTCATCCTCAAAACTCAATTCGCTGTTTGCAACAAAAGCAATGGGGTTGTCGGGGAACTGATTTTCGGCAATGGTTTTGCGATAGATATTAAAACCTAAAACATTGGCCGCGTCATCGTATTCCCAATTAAGCCCCACGGAATAACCAGCCCCTTTGGTAGCTAACAAATCATAAGGTGGCTCTCCCGTAATATCGATGCTTAGATTTAGCACCGTGGTTTCCCCTTCCACAATATTTACATTCGGTTCCGTTAAGGGATAATAACCTACTTTGGATACTTTAACATCGTAGCTTCCTTCGGGTACAAATCTTATATTGCAATAGCCCTCTTCGTTGGTATAAGCAAAATAATTGTCGATACCAAGAATCTCAACTTTGGCGTTCGCAACATTAACATTTACTTCAAGGGTTCCGCCGCCGGGATCCGTTTTAATATTATATAATATGCCACCGCTGCCAAACTCACGGGCATGAACGGCTTTTCCGGTAGCACTAGCCAGCATGCCATCGCCGGATAAATCCACCGCATTAAACGAGCCAGCAGTATTTATGGCAAAAAGCGGCGATGGCGATTGTTTTCTAAACAGATAAAAATCGGGTTTGGAATGATCCAAAGGGCCATAACCACCAGCGGCAATCAGCGAGCCGTCATCCGAAATAGAAACCGAGGAAACCTGATCGCCGGCGTGCTCGAAGACCCACAAAGGCTCGGGCGAGTAAGTATTAAACACATATATCTCGCCCTCGTAAACGCTGCCAAGGAATACCAGCGTGCCAATGGCCAGCGTTGAACCATCAGCCGAAACATCCATACCCACAACCCAGGCCGAACTACCGCCGCCCCCAACTTTAAAATACCACTTCTCGGTATAAGTTGCGAGGGTTTCGTCATATTCATATACATAAGCATAACCGCTGTAATCGCCATTCAACAAAATGGAACCATCATAACTAAAAGCCGGAGGATTTTGATTTTTATAATCAGTATCAAAAATCACTTCCCCAACTTCACTGTCGATGACAAACAATGGGTGCAGTTCCCATATTACGCAGCTAAATTACCATAGTATCTATTTGTGAA
>CAZGAO010000157.1:0-5472 GCA_964523795.1 uncultured Lentimicrobiaceae bacterium | reverse complement strand
TAGCAAATATATAAACCCTCTCAAAATAATAGCACTCCAAAAAAAGAATTAGCCTTTTTGTCAGATAAACATATAGAATTATGAAAAAATACATAACTACTTCAATCAGCCTCTTTTTGCTGTTTATGCTATTAAGTTTTGCCAGCCCCGTTTTGGCACAGGAACCACCACCACCACCTCCCGGTCATGGAACCAACGGTAATGTTCCCGGCGGCGGAGCACCCATTGGCGAAGGCCTGATAATACTGGTTGCTATGGGCGCGGCTTATGGCTACAAAAAGTGGAAAACAGCCGAAACGGCATAGTTTTACGATTTTAATCCAAGCAAGCAGGCTTACATCATCAAAGGTGTAAGCCTGTTTTTTTTATCCCGAAATCTTAAAAACCCAGGCATATTTACACGGCGGGTTCTTTTGGATTTTTTCAGGAATCTGAATGGTAATCTCATCTAGGCTGCCATTATTGCGCTGGTACCAGCCATAGTCTTCGGGGCAAATCGACCAGGATTCCACAATTCCCCACTGGCTGTATGTGCCCCAATGCATCAGCAGGCCGAATTTTAAATCCTGCCATTTATACTTTGCACGAATTTTGATTAGAGGGAAAGATTCAAAAAAATATATACTCAGACCATGGAATACAGAGACTATTATAAAATATTGGAAGTAGATAAAAAAGCCCCCCAGGACGAGATTAAGAAGAGCTACCGAAAGCTGGCGCGCAAATACCATCCCGACAAGAACCCCAACGACAAGAGTGCCGAAGATAAGTTTAAGGAAATGCAGGAGGCTTATGAAGTATTAAAAGACCCGGAGAAGCGCAAAAAGTACGACCAGCTTGGAAGCAACTGGAAACAATATGAACACGCGGGCGGTGCTGGTGGCGGTTTTTCGCAATGGGCCAATGCCGGGGGAGGCCAACGCTATCGAAGCAACTACGATGATGCATTTGGCGGCGGCGGCGGTTTCAGCGACTTCTTTGAGCAATTTTTTGGAGGCCACCACCCAGGCCAGGGCTTTGGTGGGCGTGCCGGGCGACAAGGCTTTGGTCAAGCCAAGGGACAGGATTATGAAGCCCGGCTTAGGCTTAACCTTTCGGATGTTTATCATGGCACCTCTACAGTTTTGAATCTGGATAATAATAAGGTAAAAGTAAACTTAAAACCCGGACTTAAAGACGGGCAAACACTGCGTTTGAAAGGCAAGGGTGGGCCTTCTCCCAACGGAGGTGCCCATGGCGACCTGCTGCTCAAGGTTTCGGTAGTTAATCATACTGCTTTCAAACAAGAGGGTATCGATCTTTACGTAGATCAGGAAGTCGATCTTTATACGGCCTTGCTTGGCGGTAAGGTTACAGTAAACACTTTGAGTACTCCGATTACAATAAATCTGCCCGCCGAAACGCCCAATGGTAAATCCCTGCGACTGAAGGGCAAGGGAATGCCGGTGTATGGAAAGGTAGGAGAATTTGGGGATCTATATCTGAATATCAAAACGAAATTACCACAAAAACTTTCGGGCGAGGAACTTGATTTATTCCGCAAACTGGCTGAATTGCGACAGTAAAAGGCAGATGGCATTTTTGTGAGCAAACCACCTAATGCCTTTTCTATCATCACAAAAAAAACTTTTTAGAAAATGCAACCACAACGCGATCTTAGACTTATTCAATTTGATGATGTAAATTAATAAGGTTGATTTTTCTTGAGGAATCTCCCAAAGGATGCAATAGATAATCTTATGCATACGAAATCTTGCAATTGCCGCATCGCCTGCCTTATCCTTACCTCTGGAAGCATTTTACCTGAAGAAGCAAAATATTTAATTTGCACAACCGTTACAAAAGCAAGATTTCCAACAAAAGGCAAAATATCGTAAATACTATTACTCTTATTTCTATGAAAAATTTCTCGGCAGCAACGCTGCTTCTGCTGGCACTCATCAGCTTCATCTCTCTTAAACCACTCCATGCTCAGGATGCCACCATTCGTGGATTTATTTACGAAAAAGAAACCGGCGAACCCATCATTTTTACCAATGTGTATCTTTATCAAACCTCGTATGGGGCAGCCTCGGATGTGAATGGTTATTTTGCCATTACCAAAATCCCGGCTGGCGATTATACCCTGATGGTTACTTACCTGGGCTACGATACCCTGCGCGAACAGATTAGCCTTACGGCCGATGCCATTATATCCAAAAACCTCTTTCTCCAAAAAAACTCGGTGATGCTGAGCACTGTTAGTATTTCGGCCGAGCGTGAAGCCGCCCGTACCGAAACACAAACTTCGATAGTTAAGGTAACGCCCCTGCAAATTAAGCAAATACCAACGGTGGGCGGGCAGGCCGATATTGCTCAATACCTGCAGGTGCTGCCCGGCGTAATTTTTACCGGCGACCAGGGTGGGCAGCTCTACATTCGCGGTGGTTCGCCCATCCAAAACAAAGTGCTGCTCGATGGTATGGTTATTTACAATCCTTTTCATTCCATCGGCTTGTTTTCGGTTTTTGAAACCGACATTATTCGTAATGCCGATATTTACACCGGAGGATTTAACGCCGAACATGGTGGACGCATATCTTCGATAATGGACATTACCACCCGCGATGGGAACAAAAAACGCCTGGCCGGAAAAATTGGAGCCTCCACTTTTGGGGCTAACGTGCTAATCGAAGGCCCAATCAAAAAGCAATCAGAAGATGGCGGTGGAAGTGCTTCGTTTATTCTTTCGGCCAAAAATTCATACTTAGAACAATCGTCAAAACTGTTTTACGAATATGTGGATGAGGATGGCCTGCCCTTTAATTTTCTCGACCTTTACGGGAAAATATCGATAAATGGATCCAACGGCAGCAAGCTCAATTTGTTTGGTTTTAATTATACCGATAAGGTTAACTACCAGGAAGTTTCTGATTACAATTGGGATGCCTTTGGCGGGGGAGCTAATTTTGTGGTCATTCCCGGTAATTCGCCGGTGTTGATGGAAGGCGTTTTCGCCTATTCATCATACAAGATGCAGCTGCTGGAAGAAAATAGTCAGATGCCACGCACCAGCTCGATCAATGGTTTTAATGCCGGTTTAAACTTTACCTATTTCATGGGTAAGAACGAGATTAAATATGGCCTTGAACTGAATGGCTTTAAAACCGACTTTGAGTTCTTCAACGAAACGGGTACCCGCATTGCGCAGCAGCAAAATACCACCGAAATATCCTTGTATGGTAAATACAAACTTACCGCTGGCAAGTTTCTGATCGAGCCTGGTTTGCGTTTGCAATGGTACGCCTCACTCTCCGAAGTTTCGCTCGAGCCTCGTTTTGCCATGAAATACAATGCCAGCGACAATACCCGTATTAAGCTGGCCGCCGGCTTGTATTCGCAAAATCTGATCAGTGCCCGCTCCGACCGCGACGTGGTGAATCTTTTTTACGGCTTCCTCTCGGGTCCGGACAATTTGCCCGAAGAATTCGATGGTAAGGAGGTTACCAGTAAGCTGCAAAAATCGCAACACCTTATCCTGGGCGTTGAGCACGATCTCTCGCGTAGCTTTACGGTAAATCTCGAAGGGTATTACAAGTATTTTCCGCAGCTTACCAACCTGAATCGCTACAAAATATACGATGAGAGCAACGCGCCTCCGCAAACCCCTGACATCGAAAAGAAAGATTTTATCATAGAGAAAGGGCGAGCTTATGGCGTAGATCTCTCTCTAAAATATAACCGCAACGGGATTTATCTTTGGGGTGCCTATTCGTTTGCCTTTGTCGAGCGCAACGATGGCGAAATATGGTATTATCCGCATTACGACCGCCGACACAACCTGAACATGCTTGGCTCATACACCTTTGGCGACCTTAGCCAGTGGGAGGTGAGCCTGCGATGGAACTTCGGTACCGGCTTTCCCTTTACCGAAAACCAGGGCTATTACGAAAAGCTCCTCTTCCCCGGCGGAATTAATGGCGACTTCACTAACGAAAACGGAATTATGGGCGTACAATATGGCGACCTAAACGAGGGCAGACTTCCTACCTATCACCGTCTGGACTTCAATTTGAAACGGATTTTCTTTCTTAGCGAAACCACAAAACTACAGGCCGATCTTAGCGTAACCAATATTTACGACCGCGAAAACGTGTTTTACGTGAATCGTATTACCGGCGATGTGGTGCGTCAGTTGCCCTTCATGCCCAGCCTGGGACTTTCACTTACATTTTAAGGCAAAAAAAAACCTTTCGCGGGGGGATGCGAAAGGTTTAGTTTTCTGGAATTTCGGATGTCGAAGTACAATTAATACAAAGATGATTCTGGAAATCTTCGAATCCAAATTGCACCACTTTACTGTTTTTTTTGGACTGGGAAACCAAAAGGAGGGAAAAGTGGGGGACGATGAAATGGATAATTCTGCCTGATCTTTTAAGATGATAAATACAAACAGTTTTGGGATGCAATATTTTAAAGAACTTTTTCGCTGTTGCTAATTTGACTGCTAAAGTAATACACAGAAATACAAAAACCAAATACATATTGCAAATAATCACATAGTTATAAAGGGTGTATAAGTATGGATTTTGGCAATGAGCGTAGCGATTTTTCATTTTAACGTCCGGTTTTTTCGATTAAGCGTTTTTGAAAAATAATTCTAAAAACATAAAATTTATATCCATTCTAAATAAAAACCTCCTACTTTTTGGCTGTTATCGGCATTTTTCTCATTTAATAAAAATCAAAAATTTGTATCCAATTTCAAATATTTTGATGCAAATGTTTACCTTTACGGATAAATTAATTGTTCACAAGTTTAATTAATTAGAAAGTGAGGTTCTTATGAAAGGAAAAATTTTATTCATGTTTCTTACAGCTTTAATCTTTGCAGCTTGCAATGTTGATAAAAAGCAAGAAGTGGACGTAAAAATGGAAACCAATGCCATTAAACTGGTTCTGGAAAAGTATGCCATAGCCAACGAAAATCAGGACATGACCATGATTGAGGAGATTTGGTGCCCATCAGAACAAATTGTGAGTTTCGGAACGGTATCCAACGAGAAGTTGGTGGGCTGGACGGAAATAAAAAAGGCTGTCGAAAAACAATTTGGCCATTTTAGCGACACTTTTATTTCGCCCCGCGATCAGATAATTCAGGTTAACGAAACAGGCAACACAGCCTGGTTTTCCGAAATTATCAATTACAATTTTATCATGGATGGCGAGGCACACAGCTACGAAGGCCTGCGATACAGTGGTGTGCTTGTAAAAAAAGAGGGGAAATGGCTTCTGGTACAAACCCACATGTCGGTTCCCGAGCAGCCAAAAAAATTGTAGAGCGAATTTCGGCTCTTTTTTCAATCTTACGATTCACCGGATGACTTCCTGGTGATCCATTTTAACGTTTCTATGTCCTCTTGCCTCGGACGATAGAATATTGTACTACCCATTCTTTAGACCAAAAAAAAACTTTTTAAGGTGCTTTTAATT
>CAZGAO010000156.1:0-5543 GCA_964523795.1 uncultured Lentimicrobiaceae bacterium | reverse complement strand
TGACATTGTTTAAAATTTTCAACAAATGTACTGTTTATTTATGAACTAACACTTATTTGTTTTGCTATATCGCTGTACCTTACAATTGGGCCTGCAACCAGTTGTGGAAACATTGTTACATAGGCGGCAAATTTTATAAAGTTCCTTGTTGCTGTTACTTTGCCCCGGTAAACATCAATGGTATAACTCATCGATTGAAAAGTGTAAAAACTTATCCCGAGAGGAAGTGCAATGGCTGCTGTTTGCGCAGAAATTAAATTGTTTAAGCCCAACTCCAAACACAAGTGGTTGAAGTTGGTGATGAAAAAATTAAAATATTTAAAGTACCCCAAAAAAGCCAGGTTTGACAAAATTGAGATGAGTAATGCTATTTTTTCTTTCCGACTGTGCTTTAAAAAATTGAAGCCAGGACCAGCTTTGTTTTTTTTCTTTTCCCGGTCAATTATTAAGCCTATAAAAAAGTCGATGCTTGTAGAAGTCAGCAAAATCCATACAAGGAAGTTTTCACCCCAAAAATAAAATAACAAACTGCTCAGCAGTAAAAATGTAAATTGCAATTTTGAGCCGAACACATGAAAAAGAATAAGAAAAATCGGCAGGAAAAAGAACAGAAAAGTTATTGAACTAAAAACCATGGGTTTTACTTTTTACCAGGAATCATTAATGAAGTAAGTTTATTAAATTTTGATTTTAAATTTTCTAAAGCCGCGCCTGGTGAAGATTCGAAAGCAACAAATTCGATATTGTGAATTATATATTTTCCGGCAACAGCACCCGGGTCTAACCTAAGTAAGCCCACGATTTCCCATGCCGGAATTTCAAGGTGTATTTGATTTTTTCCTTCGCGGGAGGTTTTCTTTACAGAATTCTCCTCACAGTAAGCACCTGAAGTACTTGTTTTATAGAATAATTGTAGCTCGGTATTTGCCGGAACGCTAATATCTATCTTCATTAGTTTTACTGTTTTTGGTAATTTCAACTTAGGCAGAATAAAATAAGGGTCAATGCCTGTAGATGTAAACGCAACTCCATCTTCGTTTAAAGTAATGTTAGTAATTTGATTTTGTAACTTACTTTTCTTAAAAATCGACTTGTTGGTTACACTAAATATCGGGCGTAATTTATCAAGCTCAATTTTCGGTTTGTTAGATACGCTGTTTGCATCAGATTTTGGCATAAAGTTAAAGCTATCCATTTGATGAAGCAAACTCCCAAAAAGAGCATCTAAGATCCCGACATCTAAGGTTACAATCTGTGGATTTTCAGGATACATCGAAAAATCCTTATCGAAAAGTATTTTTTGGTCTGGCCACTTTTCTGATAAATTATTATTTGATTTTTCAAAAAGTTTATAAAACCGTAGTGCTTCATTTCGTGGCGGTAAAGTTTTAGTTCCGGCATACTTCTTTTCAAACTTATCGATTAGCTCATTCATAAAGGAGTGGTTAAATGAATCGAATGTGTCATTTTTGTAGCTTGGAAAATATTTGTTGAACCGGGAGATGATTAATTGTGTTTGGCCGGATAGGGAAACATTTTTCTTGTTTGGCATAACAAGTTTTAGCTCCTCTAAATCTATATCGAGAATATCAAAAAAATCGGCAAGGAGATCCCCCTTGTAAAATTGTTTTTGGTCAAATATCCGAACCATTATATTCTCCTGTCCAAAAACAGAGACCCATTTATCCAATAGATTTTCATAATTGTAAAAATGATTAGAAGATGTGATATTCTTAGGGAAAACATCTTCGAAATACACTCCTGATTTACATGCTGTACTAAACAAACCTACAGCTACCTGATCTTGTCGGCGGAGGTAAACACAAATTTTTATTTTATCAAACCAGGGAGCCAATATATTTTTAAGCGTAATGATATCAGAAACTTGGTGTAAGCGGGAGTGGAAGTGTTCGGACGAAATAATTGCTGTTGAAGTTGTGGATGTGAAACTGTTTAGTTCATTATTCAGTGCTTTAATAAATTCATCCTTCCACTTTTTACGGTCATCAATTTTTGTTAAACCTAATTTTATTATCTGGTCATCCATAATCTGGTCGTTCATACAAAAAGTAGCGAGCTTTCTTGAATCTTTAAGGCCGGGCGATTTAAGGTAGCAAATGCCATTTTCGGATAAACGTGTACGATTCTCGCTTAGGCACTTCTGTATTGTTGTTGAGCCTGTTTTTTCGGTGCCAATATGTATGTAAAGTGTTTTTGCCATGTATTGACAAGTTATCGTTTAATTATTATTCATTTTTTCGTTTACAATAACATCAAGCCGCGCTTTTATCATTTCCCCTATCTTTTGCGGAGATAATTCTTCTGCAATGGTTCTTCGGGCTTTCTCTCCGATTTCTTTTGCAAGGACAGGGTTCATGACGATGTTTTTCATTTGCCTCGCCGCTTCTTCCAAATCGGGTTCTGCCCACAGTTGCTCGGCATCATAAGGCCCGACTTTTTCCTGTAATGGAACAAGTTGGTAATTTATTGGAATGCAATTTTCGGGGTTCATATATTGAGTGTTACCCGACCAATTAGTAAGCAGGGCGACCTTGCCCCTTGCCATAGCTTCGGCAGGTGCCAGGCCAAAGCCCTCCGCACGGTGCAGCGACACAAAACAGTCGATGTGTTGAAACAACGAGTCCATCTCCTGGCTATTTAGATGGCGCGTAAGAAGAAAAATATTCTCGTAATCTCCAATCAGCTTTTCCAATTCTTTCGATGTTTCCATTGTAGCCTGGTTTACCTTTATGATTAGAGCAACGCTGGTATCGTTGCCGGCAAAGGCTTTTTTAAAAGCAGCGATAGAACCGGCCGGATTTTTTCGATCGCTTTCGCTATGCACATCAAACATGCTTAGAAATACAAAGCGGCTTTCGGGAATATTGAAATGCGATTTTGGAAAAAGCATATTAGCGTTTGCATTGTTTTCGGAACTTATCACATGCGGTATGGTGATAACCGGCACGGGCGACTTGGCCGAAATGGCTTTGTTTACAAAATCCGAAGGCACCCATATTTCATCCACCAGCCCGAAGGCATTAGTCCAGCGATCGGGAAACTCCTGTAGCTCCCACACCCAAAAACCGATGTTGTATTTACCTGTCCAATTTTTTTCGTCCATATTATCCATAGTAAATGGTAAAAAATCGGCGTTTACATGAATAAGGTTAATATCAAAAATTGTCTCGCTAATTTCTTTGCCTTGCATCGATAAGTTAGTCATTGATGCCGGGTTTCCATTTTCAAAGTTGATAATTCCGAAAGGAATACTTGCGGATTCCATAGCCTTGGCGTACCCGCGTGCAGCTTCACCAAGACCCATCTCGGCTCGAATATAGGCAATCTGGTTTAGTCCGGGCTTGCTGCGATTGGTAAATAAGTCATGGTTTTTATAATCTGAAATCGTGGTGTGTTTTCCCAGCGAGCAGTCTTCTTTGTGCAATGTAAGATTGGGATTGTAATAATGATCTCCATTACGAAACTTCACCCCCCAGCGATCCCACATGCGCTTTTCATCCTCTTCGATCGGTTTCGCTTTGCGGCTCACACTCTCGTGATGAATCAGTTTAGCAAAAGGTGTGTAGATATTTACATAATCAGCCTCGAGGCATTTTAAGCAGAAGTCGATATCATTGCCCACCAATGGCATGTTTTCATCAAAACCTTCCATTTGCTCAAATGTGTTACGTCGGGTCATCATACAAGCTCCGGTAATTGCAGAAATTTCGCGTACACAATTATCAAGATTTTTGTAAACTTCCTGCCCCGGCATCTGCTTATGAAAATAATGCCGGGCACCGCCTCCATGATCCACCAAAAAAACACCTGCATGTTGTATCTTTCCATCGGGATACAAAAGCAAGCTCCCGACTATCCCGGTGTTTTTTTGCATTACTTGTCTTACCATCTCGGTCAACCAATCGGATTCAATAATTTCCACATCATCATTCAAAAACAATAACAATTCGCCTTGGGATTGCGCTACCCCAATATTGTTGAGGCGAGCCCAGTTAAACGGTTCATTTACCTCAATCACTTTTGAAGCTTTGCTTTTTGCATAAGCAATACCCTCAGGATACTTGCCCCTGCCATTATCCATAACAATAATTTCAATATTGGGGTAAGCTGTAATGTGGAGCAGTGAATCAAGACACTTCTTCAAATATTTAAGGTTTCCAGTTGTAGGAATAATGATCGAAACAAGAGGATCGGTTTCAAGCCCCCATTTCAAACGCCGAATTTTCCCACCCTCAAAGCTCGAAATTTTCGCTTGCTTTTGCGTTTCTATTATATGCGATTCTATTACCGCGATTTCATTGTGATAGCGCATTATCTTAGTACGGTCATTACTTTCAGGCTCCGACCACAACAACCTTGGGATACGTTCAATTGCCCCGGTGTTTGCCCCTGCTTTTAGCAATACGGCGTATCTCCAGGCTTGGGAATCAGGTATCTTTTGAATGAGTTTTTGCCTGCATTCGCTTTGTTTGTACAACTCAAAAAAGAAAGGCGTGGAGATAAGATAAAAGCCACCAATATAATTTTGGCTCAACAATAATTGTGGCGACCAGTTTGGTGTGAGCCAGGGATCAGAATGACCTCCATTGCTTGCATAATAATCGTGGTCGGCATAAATTAGTGACGCGTTGGCAGCATTTTGATGAACCATTTCCCACAAGCAATCGGGGCTTAATATCTCGCCTGCTTCAAGGAAAGCTAAATAAGAAAATGTACTAAAATCCTTGTCAAATATTACACTCAGATTTGAAATGATCTCAAACTTCCCGGGCTGGTATTTTTTGAAAAGTGTTTCAAAAGTCAGTCCGTCATTTGCTGATGAATCGGTTTTGGGCAAAAAAACTCCAGCGTACCAGTATGTGTAGCTTTGCCACGCAAGGCTGTCGAAGGTTTTTGCTAATGCATGGTAATCGCCATTATTTTGTATGAGTATGAAAACCCGATTTGGATTTTCAAAAGTACCCGTAATAACCCTTTGCCTGTCGAAGACCTCCTGGATGGGGGTGTGACCATTTAACCAAATTTGGTATTCGCTTTTGATGCCATCATCTGTTGCATCATTCCATTTTCGCTGCGCTTGGCCAGGCAATAAACTTTTAGGATTATTTGCCCTTCCTTCTTTGTTGCCCCACATAATATAGTGTAGCAGTGGATTCATCTCCCTTTCGGCTACATCAGGATAATTTTCGAGATAAAATGTGCTATTAAATCTATTGGATGGATTGCGCCCTTCAAATCCGCCATGCAGGAAATAGTGCCTCAAAGGGTCTTTTTTAGATTGAACTATATCAGGATTATTGCGCAAATAATAGTCTTTATCGAAAAAGCCTGATTGAATAATGGTTTTTTTATGCTTTAAAAATTGCCAAAACAGCCTTGCCTTTTTTAGACCAACCTTCCGCAAGGGTTTGGTAATTCTCCAACTTTTAGAATTTGCAATAGATAAGAGCTGTTTTTCTTTCTGTTCAATTTCAAAACTTAATCGTTTTTCATTGTCGCCTTTTTCTGCAATGAGTTTTTTG
>CAZGAO010000155.1:0-5731 GCA_964523795.1 uncultured Lentimicrobiaceae bacterium | reverse complement strand
CGAGCAAAGGCTCCTAAACTATCTGGAAATCAAGCACAGGTCAGGAGGTCTGATGCTGCTGTCGATTTTGCTATTAATACCTCCTACGCTTTTCTTTGTTTATTAATAAAAAAAGAGCCTGCCCCTTTCAGAACAAGCTCCAAGTCAAATTATAAGAAAATAATTACTTCTTATCTGATCACCAAGCGATGGCTCAGTGTTTCATTCGTGGTTTTTACCTGCATTACATAAATGCCTGCCGCTAAACCGGAAACATCAAAACTTGTCGAATTATTCCCGATAAGGGATTTCATAATCAAACTTCCGTTGATGTTACTAATGCTGATAGTATTGATAACATCACCACACGAAATATGGATAATTTCGTTAGCAGGATTTGGATAAACCTGTAGCGCGGATGCGGATGGTTTACTTATTCCGCTGGTATTTTGGATATCATCAGCACCACGTGGGTTGAGGCGATATTGGCCATACGAAAAATCGACTACTCCGTTAATCTGATAAACATCGCCTACGGTAAGGCTCACATTTGCCAGTTGAAAATCTACATTATCGCCTATTCTGAAATGCGTAGCTCCCTGGTCATCGGAGCAGATGTAGTAGAATTCTTCCTCGTTGTATTCGATAACTTCGGCATTGCTTATCACCACCAACTGGCCTTCCCATTTTTCGGCTGATTCGGCACCGGCAGTTAAGGTAGTGTCGATATCCGCACCAACAATATCGGAGGCCTGATAAGGAGTGTTGCCTGTGCTAATGGTTTGGACCAGGACGGGTGAAACCAGTTCGTTAAGGTCGAAATAATCATCGCGCTTTGCGGTAAACATTACCTCATCGCCCACAGCCACTTCTTCCTGCAAGCTGTAGCTAAAAATCATCACACCCATATACGCGCCGGCACCATCGTGTACCCACACATTGTTGTAGGCATCGTTAGCCGAGATAATTCCCTGGAAGGTAGCCGAAATATCATTTTCGAGTATTCCATCGGGATTGGCCGAGTTGGTATTAGCAATGGTTGCCATTCCGGCATAAAGCTGCACCATGCTGTTTCCTTCGAGGCCTGTCTGCGAAAGTTCATCCACGGTAAGGTCGAAATCCAGGCTTTGCGAGGCTCCGCTAAGATGTACCAGGGTGGGGTCTTCGGCATCAATTTCGGCAGTAGTAAAGGTAATATCTGCTGTTCCGCCAAGCATAAAATCTGCTGCATTTACTGCATCAACCGCACTGTTGTAGCGCACATCTATCGCGCCTTCGCCAACGTAGTAGGCATTGTCGATGCCCAACATTGTCCATGCTTCGTAGCCACCATTTACCACGAGGTTTTCGCCACCGTCCTCCACAAAACTTGCATTATCAACCAAAATAATGGCCTCATCGATAAAATCATCCTGATCGTAAAACTTGATCCATACATAGCCTTCCACAGCTCCCTCGGGAACTACGGCACTCCAGGTGATGGTTTGCCAGGCATCCATATCCTCGGAATACACCGGTTCTTCGCCATAAATGTCGTTGCCATCGGCATCATAAAACTCTGCGTACATCTTTAATTGTCCACGGGTATCGTTGTCGTACACATCGAGCGAAAAAGTGTAGCTCGCCCCCGCATTTACTGCATAGCTGTCGCTGATAAAATAGGGAATGTTGGTGGTGTGCAGCATCATTTCGCAGGATTGTACCCCCTGGGTAAAATCTACGGTGTTGGGCATCAAAGTTAGATCACCCGGGCTTGGGGTGTCAATCATCCAGTTGGCAGGCTGTGCCAAAAGATTTAAGCTCAGCGCGAGGCTGAACGCAATTAGTAAAGTTTTAAATTTCATGATTCTCAATTTTTAATTAAACATTTAATTTATCTGTACATATCAATCGCTATTGCATAAGGATCGCAGTTGGTAATAAAATCTTCCTTGCCGCTGCCATCAAGGTTAGAGCGTACAATTTTCCCATTGGTTTTGTCGCTCCAGTACAATTTTCCGGCATCCAGGTCAATGGCCATTCCCCAGCAATAAATATCGGTCATCTCGGCAGCAATTACGGTTTCGTTGCTGCCATCCAAATTAGCCATACATATTCCTTTTTCAGAATCGCTGTAATACATCGTGCTGTTTTCCACATCCAGTGCCAGAGCTCCACCATTGGTGCCAGGCACAAGCTCGGTAAAGGTGGTTCCATTAAAATCGACACTAAACATACCTCCCGAAAATTCGTATTTGTCATTGCTAAAAATAAATTGCTCCGAGAGATAATCCCAGGCGATGTCGATGGCCATTTCGGGCTTGGCTGTGGTAGTCATCGCGATAAATACTTCGGCTTCGCTGCCATCCATATTGCAGCGGCTAATTTCTCCTTCGGTGGCCCAGTATAGTTTGTCATCGATAACTTCCAGACCAAAGGGATCGTATAAAACGGGATTGTTAATATCGATTACCACCTGCAGGTCGAAGCCTTCGAGGTCGTAGCTATAAATTACTCCTTCGCGATAATCCGAAACAATCACCCTGGCGCGTGCGGTATCTATCGCCATACCGTAAGGCTTATCCAAGCCTGTGTGGCCAAAGTCGTTAACCACCGGGGCTGCATCGTCAAGCACGGCGTAGCGCACGCTGTGTGTGGTGCGATCGGTAAAATAGAGGGTCTTGGTTTTTCCTGCGGTAGGATCTTTTACCTGAATGGAAATGGTTTTTTTTAGCTTATTGTAATACACATCGTGGCTTGCGCCTACTTCGAGTGTTACGGTATAAGTACCTGGCTCGGCAAAACTTACCTCGGGCGATGGCTCGGTGGAAGTTTCTCCGTTTCCAAAACTCCATTGGTAAGTGGTGGCTAAAATGGACTTGTTGGTAAAATTGACGGTGGTAGGAGCCACTAGATCGTTTGTGGCCGTGTAGCTAAAATCGGCTATTGTGCTGGCCTGTGGCATGGGATTATCTTCTTCGCAGGCACTGAAGGCCAGCATGGCGAATAATCCAAGTATTAGGCTTATTATGATATTCGAACGTTTCATAGTTTTAGTATTTTAAAATGTCCATAATTAATAACCCGGATTTTGGTTTTCGGGGCCAATGGCAGTATTTGTATTAATTTCGGAAAAGGGTATGGGAAACAAAAGCTGATTGCTGCTTTCCACAGTTGGCAGTGTTTGGATGGCACGATCGTTAATTATCAGGTCGAACCAACGCTGACCTTCAAACGAAAACTCCAGGCGACGCTGGACGAGAATTTCGTCAAGCAGGGCATCGTAATCCTGCAAATCCACAGCTTCCAAACCTGCCCGCTGGCGAATTTGATTGATGTCGTTATTTATCATCAGCAAATCACCTTGCTGTTTTGCGCGTGCCTCGGCCCTGAGCAAAATCATTTCGGCCAGACGCATTACATAAACACGGTCGGCACCACTCGAAATCTGATTGTACTTGTTGCAATACGGCTTGTCGCCAAGCCCGGCAAGCGAAACAGCAAACCGTGCATCTTCCGCCGCAAAGGCGTTTACCAAATCTTCGGTAGGCGATGCCTCGTAGCGGCCACCCAGCGAAGTAGGAAACAGATATTCGGCCATACGGTTTTTGTCCTGATCGCTAAATTGTACTTCAAAAATCGATTCGGTATTGCCTTCGTTGTTAAACAAGCTTGAATAGTCGTCCACCATCGACAGTCCATAATTCTCGATTACATGGCCGGCGTAGGATTCGGCATCGCCCCACCGCGATTCGTAGCGGGCAATTTTTGCCAACAAAGCCTCTGCCGAAGCAGCCTGGGCACGCCCGGCACTCTGGGTACTTATGTTGGCCATGGCATAAACCAGATCCTCTTTTATATGTGCCAGCACTTCGCCCACCGCTATGCGGGGCAGGTTGATATCCTCGGTCGAAAGCGTTGGCCTTACTTTCAGAGGTACATCTCCAAAATAACGCACCAGATTATAATAGGCCAGGCTGCGGATAAAAAATAGCTGCCCTTGCACATCATTTTTATCGTCTTCGGACAAATTTTCAACATTGGGCAAATAATACAAGGTGTTGTTTACGCGATTGATGGCTATGTAACAGTCGCTCCAGATGGCCTCCGAAATAGTATTGTTCGACAGCAAATTATGAAGATTGATGTCGTTGTATTCGAGGATGGTACCGGTGGCCTGTGCGTTGTCCGACGAGAGTTCGGCGGCAATAATGGTATGTCGGCCATAAAAACCCGCCAGCTGCAGTGCATCGTAGCAGCCGGTAAGTGCCTGATTCAAATCCGAGGGTGTGCGTATGGCTTTATCCGCAGCGATGGATTGGGTAGGATTCACATCCAGCTTGGCGCAGCCAGAAAAAATGGAGACAATAAATATGAATATGATGTATTTTTTCATGATCTTATGTTTTTAAAATTGAACATTAATACCTGCGGTTATTGTCCGCGAAGTTGGATAGGTAAAGAAATCGGTACCGTAGCGCAAGTCATCATTCCCGGCATAATTCACCTCCGGATCCATACCGCTGTAATTGGTGATGGTAATTAGGTTTTGAGCAACCAGATACAATTCGATTTTGTTGATTTTCATCTTTTCTAGCACATCGCTGTCGAAGTTGTACGAGAGTCGGATAGTTTTGAACCGCAGGTAGGATCCATCTTCGATAAAGCGTGATGAGGCCCGGTCATTGTTGTTCAGGTCGGCGGTGGTAGCCCGGGGTACCTGGGTAATGTCACCAGGCTGTTTCCATCGGTCGATGATGGTTTCAAGCTGGTTGTCCTGCCCCTTCATCGATTCGATGTAACGGCGGGTACCGTTAAAAATATCATTGCCATAGGTGTATTGCAAAACTACCGAAAGGGCAAAACCACGATAGGAAAAATTATTGGTCAATGCGCCTATAAAATCAGGATTTGGATTCCCGATGATGGTACGGTCGTTTTCGGTAATCTCGCCATCGCCATCAATATCATTAAATACCATATCGCCCGTGGAAGGGTCAACGCCCAGGGATTCGTAATTGTAAAATATTCCGATGGGTTCGCCAACCCGCACACTGTTTTCGCCGCGTCCTATTTGGTCGATGGGCTGGTCGTTGTATAATTTGGTTACCTCGTTACGATTCAGGCTAAAGTTGGTTGATACATCCCATTTGAAATCCGATTCCAAAATCTTGGCAGCCAAAAGCATTTCGATACCATTGTTTTTCATCTCACCAATATTGGAGATGTACGAGCCAAAACCTGACGAGGGCGGCACAGGACGGTAAAGCAAGAGGTCTTTGGTTTGTTTGTTATAATAATCAAAGTTAAAAGTTAGCCTCGAATCGAACATGGTCAGGTCGAAACCAATATCCAGTTGTGCGGTCGATTCCCACTTTAAATCGGGATTAGGAAGTTGTGAAGGATAAATACCTGGATTGAGCTGATAATTAGCTCCCGAGGAATACAGATTCATAAAGGCAAAGTCGGGGATGCCATCGTTACCGGTAAGTCCGTAGCTTGCCCTTATTTTCAGGTCGTTCACCGGGTTGATATTAAAAAAGTTCTCTTCCGAAATACGCCATGCTGCCGATGCTGCCGGAAAGAATCCATAACGATTGTTTTCGCCAAATTTTGAAGAACCGTCGTAGCGGCCACTCAGCGTAAACAGGTAGTTGTAGCTCAGGTCGTATTTCACCTCTCCAAAAAAGGAATTTAGTCCGCGATCGAGTGCCGAGGAGCTTCCCTCGGTAATACTTGCTGCCGAGGCAATGTACTGGAAGTTTTCGTTGGG
>CAZGAO010000154.1:0-6044 GCA_964523795.1 uncultured Lentimicrobiaceae bacterium | reverse complement strand
CCATTCTTAATGATCGGGAAAAAGTGTCAAATATGTCATGCTATATGACACATAATCATTAACAGAAAAATTAAAAACTAACACAATGAAGAATTTAAAAGTTTTAGTAATGCTATTCTTAGCAGTTAGCATCTTAGGTACCGCTTGTAAAAAGGATGATGATGACAATGATAACCCATTATCAGGCAGCTATAAAGGCAGCGCAAGTTTAACTATCGATGGAACAACTTACAGTACTTTGGATAGTGATGTTGCGGAAATTGAAGAAGGTGTAGTTTTCTTATTACAAGATGCTGATGGAGTTCCCTTTACAATATCCCTTGTTAATCTTCCTGCTGTGGGTGTAACGGCTACACTCGAATTAAATGGCGATGAAGATTTACCTTTTATATTATGTGCCAATGGTCCCATACCCGGTGTTTTGGCATTGGTAAGTGGAAGTGGAACGCTTAAGCGTACTTCGGAAAAAGATTACGAGATTGATGCTATTTTATACGGTGGTATGAACTTTATGGATGAGTATCCTATCGTTGGAACCGTTACCGTTGGCGTGATAGATGTAAAATAATTCCCTCACGGGTTATTTCCCCGCCCCCTATAGTGCAAGTATTAAAACTTGAAAAAAGGAGGATTACAGTATTTTTTCAAGTATTTAATAAAGGGTTTTGGTAAAATTGCCATCAACCCTTTTTTTTAAATTACAAGAGTTGAAATGAGGTGTAGGGGAAATTATAAAAAAAAAGTCCGACAGATTTATTATCTGCCGGACTTTCGTTTTTTGTGGTCAACAATTTTTAGTTCAAATTATCATCTAATGCTTTAATCAATTTTTTGCGGCTAAAAAATATTCTGCTTTTCACCGTTCCTATCGAAAGGTTGAGATGGTCGGCAATTTCTTTGTATTTAAAACCCTCATGGTGCATTTGGAAGGGGATTCTGTGCTCATCCTGCAGCCCGCTGACTACCTGACTAACTTCCTTGTGCGATAGCATCGATTCGGGATTGGCTGCTTCGGATGTCCTGCTCGAATTAATAAAAAAGAGGTCGGCGGTATTATCCACTATCATACTTACCTTACTATTGCGCCGGTAGTTGTTAATGAAAGTGTTTTTCATGATGGTGTAAGTCCAGGCTTTGAGGTTGGTGTTAGCTGCGAACTTATCGCGATAGGTAAGTGCTTTGAGGTAGGTTTCCTGCACCAGATCCTTAGCATCTTCTTCATTTTGGGTTAGCGTTGTTGCAAAATATTTCAGGTTATCCTGGAGGTTTGTAAGTTGCTTATCAAATTCGATGGTGGCCATAGTTTCAAATTTTAGTTTGTGTATGAATTGTTTAGTTGAAACAATGCAAAATTAAACAGTAATAGAATGAACAATTTGCAAATCGTGTACAAAAATAGCGTTTGACTTCCAATATTATTTAATTTGATTCTAAATAAAACTTAAAATTAATTGTTTTTAACGAATTGATAAAAAATACCACCTTTTGAATTGAACAAAAAAAAAGTCTCCTTTAAGGGGAGACTTTACTATTGATTTTTATATTTTAAACATGGTTTGATAGTGATGCCATCAATTTTTTACGGCTAAAGAAGATGCGGCTTTTAACGGTTCCTATCGACAAATCGAGCGTTTCGGCTATCTCCTTGTATTTGTAGCCGGTGTGGTGCATTTGGAAAGGTACCCGATGTTCGTCTTCGAGTTTGTTCACTACCTTGCTGATGTCTTTGTACGAGAGCATCGAATCGGGATTGTAGTCGGTGGCCGATGAGCCGGAGTTAAGGTAATAAAGGTCGGCAGTATTGTCGATTACCGTGCTTACCTTGGCATTGCGTCGGTAATTGTTGATGAAGGTGTTTTTAAGAATAGTGTAAGTCCAGGCTTTTAGGTTGGTATTTTCTTCAAATTTATCACGATAAGTCAATGCTTTTAAAAAAGTGTCCTGAACCAGGTCTTTGGCTTCGTCATCGTTTTGGGTTAGCGATTTGGCAAAATGCTTTAAATTGTCTTGAAGGCTTGTGAGCTGCTTATTAAAATCTTGAGTTTCCATTATACAGTGCGTTTTAGTGTTTAACAATGATGCGGCAAAATTAAACAAAAAATCTCACATGAATTTAAATAAAACTAAATAAACCTTAATAAAGTTTAAAAAGGGGGATTATAGTAGCGCACGGCCGTGCGTCGGGAGTGGTGGAGTATTGGAGTGGTAAGATGCGGAATGTAGCGGCGCACGGCCGTGCGTCGGGAGAATGGCGGAGGAATGGAGTGATGCTGAATGACCAAAGAATATCGAATATTGAATACTGAATATTGAAAAAAGAAATATTGGAGTGATTGAGCGATGGGGTGATGGAATAGTAAGATACGGAATGTAGCGGCGCACGGCCGTGCGTCGGGAGCGATGGAACAATGGCCAGTGAACAAAACGCCCAGCATTCAATGGCCACTGAGCTTCGGTCAGTGAGCTTGTCGAACTGCCGAAATGCTAATTAGAGTCTGTCCATAAAGTCAACTTTTTTTGATTTAAGATTGATGATTAATGTCGAACTACGCTCGTGCATCCACGAAAAGAAATAAAAATTAAAAATTTTTGACTTTTCGGGACGATTGGAGATTTTAGATTGTACTGAATATCACCAACATCTTAAATCTAAAATTTTAAATCTCAAATCGTATATTTTTCTAACTGTTACTTTAAAGACAAGCTCTATATAGCTTGTATTTCTTGTTTTAGCTCACTTGCGCTGGTAATAACTTTGGCATTGGGGGGGAGATCAATATCGTTGGTTTTGAATTGGTGTCCGCTAAGCAGTATTTTTTTGTCGTGAAATTGGGAGGCCAACGTGGTGATATGTTTTTTTGTTTCGTCAAAAGCCAGGCTTGAGCTAACAAAACTTACAAAGCCATCGGGGTTTTGGGCTTCGGCAATTTTTATTAAATCGCTGTAAGGAACCATTTGCCCAAGGTAAATCACCTTGTGCCCCATCTTTTGAATAATGTAGGAGTAGAAGAGCAGGCCGATCTCATGCAGCTCGCCATCGGGAAGGTAAAGGATAAATTTTTGCTTAGGATTGGGGTTCTCCTGTGCTACAATCCCATCGATGGCCACAATCATTTTTTGGCGGATAAGATTGCTGATAAAATGTTCCTGTCCCGGCACGATGGTTCCGATTTGCCACAGAATCCCGATTTTTTCAAACAAAGGCATCAGCACCTGAGTAAAAGTTTCCTCGAAACCTAAATTGATGATTAGATTGGCGAGGTCTTTTTCAAACTTATCCTCATCCATCTCTATCATGGCCACTACCAGGCTTTCGATCTTGCTATCGGTATTAAAACTTTTGTTGTTGATGTTGATGATTTTCTCGCACAACTGTTCGTTGGGCAGGTTGGCAATATTTGAAATCTTAAAGCCATGTCGGTTTAATATCGAAACATTCAAAAGCTTTTTCAGGTCTTCGTCTGAATAGTAGCGGATATTTGTGGGCGTGCGTTTGGGCGTAACTACCTGATAACGTTTTTCCCAGATACGCAAAGTATGCGCTTTAATGCCGGTAAGTTGTTCCAGGTCTTTAATAGAATAAGCAGATGTGGCCATTATTTGTTTTGTTATTTGAAATTAGGAACAAATGCAAATGCTGTAATGTTTATCAATAGGGCAATAAAATTAAACATCTCCTATTTTTTCTAAATAAAACCTTGCTATTTTTTACAGCTCTTTGTCAAAATTCTTACTTTTACACTTTCCGATTTATAAATTTAATTTTCAATTTGAATGTTAATACCCGAAAATATAAGTCCTGGCGATTGTATTGGAATAGTATCGCCTGGCAAAAAAATTGAAGCGGAACGCATCACCAATGCTGTTAGAATCATCCATGATTTGGGCTACAAAGTTATTGTGGGCGAAAATGCCCTGGCCGGCGATCGCTACCTGGCCGGAACCGATGCTGAGCGGAGTGCCGATTTTCAGGCCATGCTCGACAATTCGGAAATAAGATTAATCTTGTGCAGCCGTGGGGGCTATGGCTCCGCGCGTATTATCGACCGGCTCGATTTTACCTCCTTCATTAAAAACCCAAAATGGATTGCCGGATTCAGCGACATTACTGTTTTTCATTCCCACCTTATTAATATGGGCTGCGAAAGTCTGCATGGAATTATGCCCTTGGATTTTGAGGAGCATGGAAAGCTGACCAAACCGGTGCAGGCACTTTTCGATTTTGCGGCAGGAAAAGTTTCTGATTACGAATTTCCCTCACATGAATTTAGTCGGCAGGGTAGGGGACAGGGAGTTTTGGTAGGAGGAAATCTATCGCTCCTGGCGGGTCTTATTGGCTCGCGGTCGGCACCGGGAACGCAAGGCAAAATTCTATTTATCGAGGAGGTGGGCGAAAAATGGTATCGCTTCGACAGGATGATGCTTACCCTGAAAAGGGCTGGTATGCTCGATGGTCTTGCCGGATTGATTGTGGGCGGCCTCACAAGGATGGAAGCAGGAGTGCCGGAATTTGATTTTTCGGTCGAGGAAATTGTACTTCAGCATGTCGGGGATGATTACCCTGTGGCCTTTGGTTTTCCTGCCGGGCACTTCCCCGAAAACTATCCGCTGATTATGGGGCGCAGTGTGGAAGTTACGGTTGGAGCAAAAACGTATCTTAAATTTGAAAATAATAATTATGAATAAGGACGGAAATAAAACAGAAGCCCAGGAAACCGGCAATATGGGCGAAGACCTTGCCGCGAAATTTCTGCTAAAGGAGGCTTACAAAATTCTGGAACGCAACTGGCATTTTGGGAAAAACGAAATCGACATCATTGCCCGCGATGGCGAGTTTTTGGTGTTTGTAGAAGTGAAAACCCGCCGTAGCGCAAGTTTTGGAGAACCCGAAGCCTTCGTAACGCGCGCCAAACAACGCGCAACCATTAAGGCGGCCAATGGATATATTATGATCAAAAACCTGGATCTGGAAGCAAGATTCGATATTGTAAGTGTGCTCTACAACGGAAATTCGTACGATGTAAAGCAAATCAAAAGCGCGTTTTATCCCTTGGTTTAGAAGTCCCGCAAAATAGAAAATCTATGATTTTCGTAATTTTTCGAGGATGCTCGGGCTTTGCCCGGCATTAGAAGTTAAAAGTTTAGAAGTTAAAAGTTTAGAAGTTAAAAGTTTAGAAGTTAAAAGTTTAGAAGTTAAGATTATGAAATTGAATTATTCATTTATCATTTTGTTTGGATTGCTCCTTCCATCGCTGATTTATGGCCAAAATCAGGAGCGAATTATTTTTACCGCCTATCAAAATTTCGACTCCCGTTTGTACGTCATGGAAATGGATGGCACTGTGCTCGATTATTTTGAATACGCCAATTATCGTTTGCAGGATTTCGTGGTGATCGACAACGAAGTTTATGTTACCGATGCCTTTATCCCTTGCGTTTACAAGGTGGATATCAGCAATGGCGAACTTGATCTGGTGATGCACGATACCTGGCTCTTCTATTTTTATGGCCTGGCCTGGGATGGCACCTACTTTTATGTGGACGAGTGGGATATGAATCGATACGACATTGAGGGCAACAAAGATGGAATGGCTTTTTTTGACGAGGATGTAATGGGTTCTGAATTTGCCAATGGATATTATTGGATGATCAACGATGACAACCTGATAAAGTGTTGGGATTTTTCGGCCTGGCCTGACTTAGCTGAGATGCCCGACCTGCATTTTGCTCCTCCCTCGTTCCAATGCCGGGGCTTGTGGTTTGATGGCGAATATTTTTGGAGTGCCGAATCCATCGAAGGAAATACCGGCCAAATTTATCGTTTCGGTTTCGATGGGCAGGTGGTGGAGCAGTGGACAGCACCGGCTTTTCAGGGCTGGGGTGCCTGCAAGGTAGAAGTGGCGGTAGGAATTCATAATCCTGAAAAGACGAATTTTGCACTTTCGTGTAGCCCTAATCCCGCAAGATCCGAAATTACTATTGCGTTTACGCGGCTAATTCTTTTTTTGGAGTGCTATTATTTTGAGAGGGTTTATATATTTGCT
>CAZGAO010000153.1:0-6101 GCA_964523795.1 uncultured Lentimicrobiaceae bacterium | reverse complement strand
GTAGTGAGAAGTAGGTAGTGAGAAGTAGGTAGTGAGAAGTAGGTAGTGAGAAGTAAGTAGTAAGTAGTAAGTAGCAAACAGTTAGCAGTTCGCAGTTGTTGACTTTAATTGGATTTAGGATCACAGGCTGAAAGTCTGAAACATCAAAGCAAAAAGCTATCCCAATAATCACCTGCAGGCCGTAGGTCAAATTAATCCTCGCCCAAAATACTTTTTACCTTTATCCGGTCGATGATGAGGCGGCGGCGCAACAGGTCGAGGTCGCGGAATTTTTTCTCAGGGCGGGTATGCTCCAAAAAGTAAATGCTCAGCTCCTGGCCATAAATATCTTCATCAAAATCGAAAATATGCGCTTCGATGGTCAGCGCGTGGTCGTCAAGCGTGGGGCGGATGCCAATGTTGCTCATGCCCTTGTACAGCTTCCCCTTCCATTCTACCAGCACCGCATAAACGCCGTATCGAGGAATAATTTTATCGGGCTCGTCGGGAGCGATATTGGCGGTAGGGAAATCGATGGTTCGCCCCAGTTGATTGCCCTTGACCACCGTGCCGGAAATCGAAAAATTGTAGCCCAGAAATTTGGCAGCGGTTTTCATGTCGCCATGATGGATGGCTTCGCGTATCTTGGAGCTGCTCACGGCAGTTTGTTCGATATCCTGCATCTCAATTTTTTCTACATCAAAATTATATTTCTCTCCCATCTCTTTCAAAAAATCGAGGTTCCCCTTGCGGTCTTTTCCAAAATGATGATCGTAGCCAATGATGACCTTAACCGGGTGGATGGGATCGACAAGGAAGTTTTTAACAAAATCCTCCGAACTGGTTTCGGCAAAGGCAGGGGTAAATGGAACGCACACCAAAATGTCAAGTCCCAGTTTCTCGAAAAGTCTTATCTTCTCTTTGCGCGAAATGATGAGCTTTAAATCGAAGCCCGGTTGCAAGACCTTGCGAGGGTGCGGATAAAAAGTTACCACCACACTTTTTCCTCCTATGCTGCGGGCGGTATGCACAAGGCTGCCAATCACCTTTTGGTGTCCGATGTGCAAGCCATCGAAGGTTCCCACCGTTAATACTGCTTTGTGAATGGGGTCGATTTTTGAAATATCGTGATATATTTTCACTTGGATTTGCTGGTTTTAAGGAGATTGTTTTTGATAAGATATTCGGCAATTTGCACAGCATTGGTAGCCGCTCCCTTGCGCAGATTATCGCTCACAATCCACAGGTTTAGCGTTTTGGGCTGTGACTCATCGCGACGGATGCGCCCTACAAATACTTCATCTTTACCCTCACCATCCAGGGGCGTAGGATAAATATTATGTTCAGGTTTATCCTGCACTACCACACCGGGCATTTCTTCTAACAAACGCCTGACGGTCTTTAAATCAAATTCGTTTTCAAATTCAACATTTACTGCCTCGGAATGTCCGCCATACACCGGAACCCTGACTACCGTTGCGCTAAGCCGAAGCTTGGGAGCGTTAAGAATTTTACGGCTTTCGTCCACCAATTTCTGCTCCTCGCTAGTGGAACCATCGGCGTTAAAATCGCCTCCTTGCGCAATCAGGTTCAGGTCGATGGGGTGGGGGTAGGCTCGTTCGCCTTCAATGCCACGGCGTTCGTTTTCGAGTTGATGGATGCCCTTCATCCCTGAGCCGGTAACCGATTGATAGGTTGAAACTACTACTCTTTTTAGGCCGTAAGCCTTGTGCAGCGGAGCCAGTGCCATCACCATTTGTATGGTTGAGCAATTAGGATTGGCAATAATACGGGTGTTGGCGTTGATGGTGTGGCTGTTTATTTCGGGAACCACCAGGGGCACATTATCGTTGAGCCGCCAGGCTGATGAGTTGTCGATTACAAAGCAGCCCTGGGCGGCAAACTTTTCGGCCCAGGCCTTTGAAGTGGCCCCGCCCGCCGAAAAAAGGGCGATTTCGGGTTTTTGTTTGAGCACTTCCTCAAGGCTTAAAACGGTGAGTGCTTCACTATTAAAAGTGAGGGTTTTCCCTACCGATTTTTCGGAAGCAGCAAGCAATAATGCTTGAGCTGCAATCCGGCGCTCGGCCATTACAGCTTGCATTTTTTGTCCCACCAGTCCTGTGGCTCCTACTATGGCAATCTTCATCAATTAGAATTTTAATCTCGATTTCGCGCAAAAATAGTATATTTACGACATTCAAAAATCAGCTAAAATAATTTGACATGAGAACGATGCTTTTTATTTTTTTCTTGCTTCCCTCTCTGACTTTCGCACAGGTGTGGGATGATTTTTCGGATGGGGATTTTACCCAAAACCCTTCGTGGATTGGCGATGTGGAGAATTTTGTCGTGAATGATGATTTTCATTTGCAGCTCAACGATTTGGAGGCAGGCGAATCCGCGCTTACTACGGCCTTTAGCTTCCAGGGTGATGCCGAGTGGCGTTTTTGGATCAAACAATCTTTTAGCCCTTCATCCAACAATTTCGGACGTTTTTACCTGATGGCAGATCAGGTAGATTTGAAAGGCAGCCTCAATGGATATTTTTTGCAGATGGGTGAGAGCGGCACAGCAGATGCCATCGAACTATTCAGGCAAAATGGTGATGAACTTACCTCAATTTGCCGTGGCACCGATGAACTTATTGCTTCATCGTTTGAATTGGGGCTGCGCGTACGCAAAGATGCCCAGGGCTACTGGACCATAGAAATCGATCAGAGTGGAATCGGGGCTTATCAGTTGGAGGCTTCAGGCCTGGATGATGAAATCAGCAACGCCTCTTTTCTTGGCCTTTTTTGTAAATATACCGCCAGCAATGCCGATCGTTTTTATCTGGACAACATATATGCGGGGCCTTTTGTGGTGGATGAGCAGGCTCCGCAAGTCCAAACAATTATTGTTAACAGCGCAACAAATTTAGAAATTGTTTTTGATGAAGCCGTGGAAGTAAGCAGCGCTGAAAACAGGATGCACTATTTTGTTTCCAATCAAATTGCCTATCCCTTACTTGCTAAAACAGATCCTGAAAATCCTGCACAGGTTAATCTGAGTTTTGAGCGGAGTTTTCCGAATGGCGAAGAATTGAGCATACACATCGAAAATGTGGCCGACCTGACTGAAAATGTTATGGTTCCAATGGATACTGCTTTTGTGTTTTTTACGCCGGCTGTGCACGATGTGCTGATCAACGAGATTATGGCCGACCCAACGCCACAGGTGGGTTTGCCCGAGTGGGAATATGTGGAATTATTTAACCGGACGAGCCTGCCGGTCAATCTCTCGGGATGGAAGTTGAAAATAGGCAACAGCGAAAAAGATTTTGAAGCGGTAAGCATTGCCCCGGGCGACTTCCTTATTTTGGGCGATGAGGATGCGGCCGGCTCGTTTACCTTCAGCGGCTCCTTTTATGGCTTTTCCAGTTTCGCCCTCACCAATGCCGGGCAAAGTCTGGTTTTGCTTAATGCCGAAGGTGCTGTTATTTCGTTTGTAGAATACACCGATGAATGGTATCGCGACAGCAATAAAGATGATGGCGGCTGGGCTTTGGAGCAAATCGACCCGGCCAATCCCTGCGGTGGATCGCAAAATTGGATGGCTTCGATAAATTCAAATGGCGGCACACCCGGGCAGGTGAATTCGGTAGATGGCGATAATCCTGACACAAGCGCACCCTTTGCCCAACGCATCGAAATAACAGGTCCGTCCTCGCTGATTCTTCATTTTTCTGAATCCATGGACAGCAGCTTGCTTGCGATACCCGGAGCGTATCAGGTTTCCGGTGGCATCGGTAATCCGCTTAGCGCAAAGCCCATTGCTCCTGGCTATCAAAGTGTGGACTTGCTTTTTTCGGCCATGTTCGAGAATGAGCGCGTTTATACCTTAACTATTTTGGATGCAAATTTTGCCGACTGTGCCGGAAATGCCATCGATACTACGATTCAGGTTTCGTTTGGCCTGCCCGAAACGGTGGCCGAAAATGATATTGTGATCAACGAGGTGCTCTTTAATCCAAAGGATGATATTGTCGCGGGCGTTGACTTTGTAGAGATTTACAATCGTTCCCAAAAAATCCTCGATCTTAAATATCTAATCCTGGCTAACGAGGATGAGGATACGGGCGAACTAAGCTCGCCCAAAGAAATTTCGGAGGAAGGCTTTCTGTTTTTTCCCGGCGAATATCGGGTACTGACCACCGATCCCGCAGTAGTGCAAGCGCAATATGCCAATGCCCGCCCCGGGGCTTTTCTAAAAATGCCCGGCCTGCCCACCTACGCCAACAGCGAGGGCGTGGTTGTGCTGGCCACCAAGGGTTTCGAGCATATCGATCGGGTGCGCTACAGCGAGGACATGCAAAATCCCCTGCTTACCTCTTTTGATGGCGTATCGCTGGAGCGGCTGCACTACGACCGGCCTTCGTCCGACAGCACCAACTGGCTTTCGGCGGCAGGCGATGTGGGCTATGCTACGCCCGGTTATCAAAATTCGCAATTCGGAGCACTGATTGAAACCGAGGATGCCATTACCATCGATCCGGAGATTTTTTCGCCCGATGGCGATGGAAACAATGATGTGCTCAATATTTATTATCGCTTTGATGCCGGCGGCCAAAACTGCACCATAAAGATTTACGACAGCCGTGGCAGGCAGGTTCGTACCCTGGTGAACAACGAAACTATCGGGACGGAGGGGCTGTTTTCGTGGGATGGCCTTAGCGATGACCATCAAAAATCGGCCATTGGCATTTATGTAATCTTTGTAGAGGTTTGGGACTATGATGGCCACCGCCAACAATTAAAAAAGAGTGCGGTGCTGGCTACGAGGCTTTAGGGGTGTGGTTGATTTCGGCGGTTTTAAAATCCTTTGTGATACTTTGAGTCTTCGGGCCTTTGTGGCAAATTATTGATACCTAGCCACTAAGACCCGAAGACACTAAGAAACACTAAGTTCTTTAGTATAAATTTGGCGACAAACTGCTCAATTAACTCAATTGCCCGCAAAATATCAGACAAGTACTTTTTGGCTTGTTCCATCATAAATTAATACTTTTGTGGTGTCGATACTTTTGCGCAAATAGGGGTTGTGAATTGAAGAATCAGAAAGCAAATCAACTTTCCTGTCAAAAAAACGCTCGAAGGCATCCCATAAAGAAATCAATTTCTCGCCGCGGTTCAATGGGTCAGAATAATCTATTTCAACTAATAAATCAATATCACTTTTTTTATTATCAAATCTATCCGTAACAGACGAACCAAAAGCATTATCGTTGGATTTAAAAGAAATAATCAAAAGCCATAGGGTTTCATTAGCTGGTCTAAATCTCTCCATTTTTTACCATAACTAAATTTTGCAGCTTCGTGTGCTGGCATATCTTGAATCAAAACCTGATACATCCCTAATCTTTTGATTCGCTTTTTTAAAATAGCATTTTTCTTATTTTCTTCTGCTATCATTCCAGCATAAAGTACGGTGTACCATTGTTCAACTGATATTTTGTCTTCTTCATCATAAGTAGCAACAATGGTGTCGATTAGATTTAAAACTTCACTATTAATAAGTTTATCAGTTTTATTATAAATTTTTACAAAATCATAATACACCTTTTGATTAGCATACTTTTGAGATATTAAATGTAACTCGGAAAAATATGTAACATCTTGGGGTGCATTTGCATTGCCATTATCTTCGATGACATAAACACACCAATCATCAAATCTTCCCGCATCAAATACAACTTTTCTATTGTTTTTTAAATCCTTAATTAAACGAATCATAAAAGTAAAGTCTTTAAAATTTGATTGCCATCACTATTATTTATCTTTGTAATATTGATTAACACCATCAAGATATCCTTTTGCATAATCCGCATGAGGGCTTTAATGTCTTTGAGATTGCGCTTGACTTTCGTTTGATGGTTGGTTAGTAATTAATAGTTCTGTTAATTTCCCCCTTTTTTCAGCATTTGAATTAACCATTCTTGTTGCGTAAACACGTTTAATTATAAATTCCTTATACAAGTCATCGAAAAAATTGTCATTGGGATTTTTACCTTTCATATCAGAATTACTTAAAATCATAAGTGTCCGAAAGTTTTGATGAAATCCACATTTTTATATTTATCATGT
>CAZGAO010000152.1:0-6457 GCA_964523795.1 uncultured Lentimicrobiaceae bacterium | reverse complement strand
AGCCCCATTCTTAATGATCGGGAAAAAGTGTCAAATATGTCATGCTATATGACATTTAACCATTAACAGATAACTATTAACTTTTAACCATTTACCTCCCCCGCTAAAGCTTAATCCACAAATACTCAAAACCCTTCAACGTGAGCATCTGGTGCTTTTCGTTGTAATCGGCATGGTGGCCAAACATATCAATCCAGGTAATTTCGGGCTGGATGTTCAGTTTAACGGTTTGTGCTTCGGGCGACAGGTTTTGGACAATCAGGATGCGTTGCGTTTCCCATTTGCGGATGTAGGCCAGGATTTGTTTGTTGGTTTTGCCATCTGCCGAAGCTGCTCCAATCCAGAACATCGATCCACGACCAAAAGCCTTATATTTCTTGCGCATCTTTGCCTGTGCCGATATCTTGCTGAATACCTGTTCCGACAAGCTGTTTTTGTCTTTCAGGTCTTTTTTCAACTGATCCCAATCAATTTTGCCACGCACCAAAAAGCGGGTATCGTCTTTTCCGGTTTCCTTAATTTTTTCCTTGTAATAAGCCACATCGTTGAGTTTCCCGAATTCGTCGCCGTAGTAAATAATGGGCGTGCCGGGGAGCGTAAACATGATGGAATAGGCCAGAGCTATTTTGTCGGGATTACGCTGCATAAGTTCGGCCAGCCGTGCAGAGATGCCTTCGCCCACACGAAAATCCCACTCGGGGTGGTGGCAGTAATTTTTGTGAATATAAGCGCGGTCTTCTTCAGAAACATAAACCAGCTCGAGGCTCAGCTCGTCGTGGCAGCGCAAAAAGGTAAACCATTGTGCTGACGGGGGAATTTCGGGGGTAACTTCTTTGCTCAAGGTTTTGCGGATAGGCTCGTTGCTTTGCATAGCCATGGCCTTAAACATCTGGGGCATCAGCGGAAAGTGGTAGCCGGCGTGGCACTCGTCGCCCTCGCCAAAATACTTAACCACCTCGGTGGGTTTTTGGCAGGCCTCGGCCAGGAGCAACGTGTTGGGGCGCACGTAGTCGAGCACGGCTCTGAAAAATTTGACGATGGTGTGCGTGAGTGGCAGATTTTCGCAATCGGTGCCTTCCTCCTTCCACAGGTAGGGGATGGCATCGGCACGAAAGCCATCCACGCCCTCGCCCAGCCAGAAAAGCATATTTTTCGCCATGGCCATCAGCACCTCGGGATTGCGGTAGTTCAGGTCAGGTTGGAAACTAAAAAAGCGGTGAAAATAGTAGCAGTCGCCGTCCTTTTCCCAGTTGCTGTCCTCCATGCCCTTAAAAAGCAGACGCGTTTCGGTGTAGCGATTGCTGTCTTTGTTCCAGATATAATAATCGCGGTAGGGATTATCGGCACCTTTGCGCGATTCCTTAAACCAGGGATGCTGGTCGGAGGTGTGATTCATGGCAATATCGAAGATCACACGAATGCCTCGCCGATGGGCCTCGGCCAGGAAATCCCGGAAGACCTTTTGCTTTTCATCTTCGTCAGCCGTTTCGGGCAAACCCAGCAGCTCGTCCCTGATTTGGGTATATTGCCGGATGTCGAAACCTGCATCGCGCATGGGCGAATCCAGGATGGGCAATAGCCAAAGGCAATTCACGCCCAGGTTTTGAAGATAGTCGAGCTTGTCGATCAATCCTGCAAAGTCCTTGTTGAACAAATCGACATAGAGCGAATACACCAGTGCGTCCTTGTACCATTCAGGCTCTTGCGGGCTGATGATACGGCTATTTTTGAAATCGTTGAGGTAGGCCACAAAATCCTGTAGTTTAGTATCATGCGTTTCACCGTAGAGTTGTTGCCAGTTTTGTTTTATTCTGTTTAAATCTTTCATCTTTGCATCTGTTTATGTTTAGGCAAAAGTAGGTTTAATTTTATCAAAATAAAAACCCAAAATTGACGATGGCTTGATAAAAAATCAGCGCATTTCTATCTGCACCCGGATTTTTGGAGTGTCCCAATCCAATTTAATTTTCATTACTCCTGTGGCATCATCATAAATAAAATTAGGGGTAGCTTTTTTCGGTGGTTTGCCAATCTGAACACTGGCAGGCCGCTGTTCCATCCCATGAATCACTAGCTCGATGTCCCGGTTTGCCGGCATTCCTTCATACTTTCCTTTGATGTCGCGCTCCAGCGAAATAAGAATCATGTCCTCAAAATTGCGAGCTTTAAAATGCAAAAACTCGTATAAATTTTTGGCGACAGCATCTTTAGTTTTACCATCATCTTCGTACATTGTAAATGTAGCTTCTCCATTATCATCATCCAAATAATAGTGAATAATCAGTTTTTTGGAACTGTAATTTTCGGTGTTTGCGATGGGATCGATCATGGGGATAAAGGATCCGCCACGGGCAAAAACCGGGATGGTTTCGAGGTGTACTTCTTTTTCGATCCATTGCCCACCCTGTACTTTCTCATCCGTAAAGAAATCGTACCACAAGCCATCGGGTAAGAATATTTTCCTTTGTTTTTGTCCTTTTTCGAGGATGGGAGCCACCAAAATGTTTGGACCCCAAAGGTAGGTATCGTCGATGTTGGCGAGTTCCTTATTGTCGCTTTCGTCAAAAAACAAGGGTCGTGTAATGGGCAGACCCTTGCTTGCATTTTGCCAGGCGAGGGTATAATTGTAGGGCAGCATCTGGTAGCGCAAATTAATAAACCTGCGCAGAATTTTCTGAGCCTCGGGGCTGTATAGGTAAGGCTCTACGGGAGCCTTGCTGTCGCCATGCACGCGGAAGACGGGATTGAAAGTCCCGTATTGCAGCCAGCGCAGGTAAAGCTCTTCATCTTTCGCGCCACCGGCAAAGCCGCCGAGGTCGGAGTGCATGTACGAAAAGCCGCTCAGCGTCATGCCCGAAACAGCAAGAGGCTGCGCCTGCAAACCCGCCCAACTGCGCGATACATCGCCCGACCACGGAAAAATAGCATATCGTTGCGAGCCTGCAAAGCCGGAGCGGTTCAAATTGAAAAGCCGCACATCGGGATAATGTTGGGCATACCTTTCCCAAAGCATCTTGTGCCAGTAATGGCCATAAATATTATGCACTTCGGGAGCGGAGCCATTGGCATGAATCATATCTTCGGGGTGTACCTCCGGCTCGCCCAAATCGCCCCACCAGCCGGCAACACCAATTTCGGCCTGCGCCTGGTATTTTTCCCAAAACCAATCCTGCATCTCCGGCTTAAAAATATCGAACAGGCCGCCGGGGCCAAACCAGAAGTCCGTGAGTTCGTAGGAGTCGCCCGCGCTGTTTTTGCCCAGCAAGCCTGCCTGGCTAAGGGTATCATAATATTTGGATTTCTTTAAAATAAAGGGTTCGGTGATGAGGATGGTCTTTACATTTTTCTTTTTAAACTGCGCAATCATCTCCGCCGGCGAAGGCCAGTTTTTGCGGTACCACTCCAGATCACCCATGTAAAAGCTGTCGTGTACGCCCTCGCCAAACCAGTACAAATCGATCACCAGCGCATCGAGCGGAAAATCGGCTTCCAGCATTTTATCCACAACTTCTTCGGCTTCTGCCTGCGTTTTGTAGCCAAAGCGCGACTGGATATTTCCCAAAGCCCAGCGCGGCGGCATGGGCTGCAAGCCGGTAAGCTGCGCGTAGCGGCTTAAAATGGAATCAGAATTTGTGCCCCCAACAACATAATATGCCATCCGCCCGCCGATGCTCCCAAAGGTCATCCGGTTTTGACGCATTACATCAATATCCAAAATCCCCTTTTGCACATTGTCGAAAAGCAGGCCGTAACCCGCATTGGAAAGCACAAAGGGAACCGAGAAATTGAGGTTAGGTGCATCGAGGCTATAGCCATATTGCGGTTGATTATAAAGCTCAAAATGCTGATTGCGGCGATTGCCCGGCGTGGTGCGAAAACCGGCACCATAGATATTTTCGTCAGGCTTGATTTGAAAATTAAAACCTTTTAAAGTATCGTAATCAAAAAAACCGCCGGCCTGCCGCAACAAAGTATCGCCAGCTTGGATAAAGAAAATATTGAAGGGCTGCTTTTGAATCCCAACTTCAAAATCATCATTATGAAAAGATAAAAAATCGGCCTGCTCACTAAAAGAGATTGGACGATCATCCCTATTTTGAACCACGGCATAGGAGGTGTCCACCCGTGGCAGGGCATCATTATAAAAGGATACTTCGGCAATATGATTGTTAATAAAAGCAATATCGTAAAAGCCCCGGGTGGTTTTTACTTTGAGTTGATTTTGATTGATGACGTGCGATAAATAAATATCCGGCGAAGCCAAACGGTCATCAACAAAGGTGGACGAAAATCTGAATATTAATAAAATGGCTCCAAAAAATATCACAAGAAAGAGGTATGGTTGAAGTTTTTTTTTCATCATCTATTCTCTAATATTCGTTTTTAATTATTTCCCAGTATCCTCCTTTATTTGGACCAACTCGCTTTAATCTTCCCTGATCCTTAAGTTTTTTAGTATTTTTCAACACAGCTCTCTTTGACATACCTATAATTTTAGCAATTTCTACAGTGGTAATAAAAGGGTTATCCTCAATTAATTTTATAATCTTCTGCAAACTATTAAATGAACTTTTCGATGAACTTTTCGGTGAACTTTCCGGTGAACTTTCCGAAATCTTTCCGAAATCTTTCCGAGATTCAGAGTTTTTATCAGTTACACCGTCAGAGGTTTCCCATGGTTTAATCCCAGGGGTTTTATTGAAAATTACCGCCAGCCCGCCCCACTTGCCTTCAAAGACCGGTTCTGGCAAACCTACCCTGGTGCAGTACTCCACCATATTTAAGGTTCCCCTCCCCCAGGTTTCGATGTATCCGGCTCTGAAAAATGCTTTCGCGATATTTGGATTTGCAGGTTCTGATGTATGTTTTATTTTCAAAGTTTCGGTAGTCCATCCCTTTGGCAAATCTTCGAGGAGTTTCTTGGGATTTTCTAAACCTAAAACCTCCCCTTTATCATCAACACCAATAAAAATAGTTCCGCCGTCAGCATTGGCAAATCCACAAACCCATTTCAGGTAATCATCCTTCCAAAGGAGTTTATATTCTGTATTCTGGTTTTCATTCTGCATTAGCGGCAATCTTTATAGCATTTCAATTTTATTGATGTTCACTCTTGTCCAATTATTAATAGGCTTCCACCTTATGCGCACTTTTTTCTTTTACAAAAAGCCACAAGATAGCCGAAACAGCCAGGGAAATGGCACTAATCTCATAAATGAGCGATTTGTCTTCGGCATGAAAAATAAAAATACCCAACACAAAACTGGCTATCAATTGGGGGATAACCACCGAAAGATTGAAGATGCCCATAAAAAAGCCCATCTTTTTCTTGTTTACTTTCTCGGTCATAATGGCAAAAGGCAAACTAACCACGGCAGCCCATCCCAGGCTTAGCAGCACAAAAATAGCGTACATGGTAAGGGTGTCTTTTACAAATACCACAATCAGAAAATAACCCACGGCCATGGAAGCAACAGCACCAACCTGGGTTTTTACCTTGCCGATTTTTTTGCTCAGTGGCTCCAGCAAAGCAATGGGGAAAATGGCTCCCACCGCATTCAAGATAAAAAATGACCAACCAATAATGCTGCCCAAATAGGTGTTGTAAGCATCCATATTTTCGAAACGTGCCGGGTCGTAGGCAAAGCGTTGCTCGAAGAATCCAATCGAATAAATAAACATGGTTTGAATACCCAGCCACGAGAAGGAATGGGCAAAATAAATTTTGAAAAGCTCGGTCCAATCGGTTCGGGTGGCTTTTACATCGTCGTCCTCCACGGTAGTAAGATCGCGGGGTTCCTTGATAAAAACCAGCGGCACCACCGAAAACAGAAATACCACCCCAACGCCAATATACACCAGCTCGATGTTGCCAATTAGCGCGGCGATAAGATAGGCACCGGCACCAAAAAAATTACTGATGGCCTGCATCCAGGTGTAGCCTTTGGTGCGGGGATCGCCATCGGGAGTTACGTCGGCAATAATGGCTCGCGTAGGATTGAAACTAATATTGATAGACAAATCGAGGGTGAGAGCCACGGTGATAGCTACGGCCATAATGCTTCCAATGCCCAGCGTTTCGCTGATAAGCCCGATATTGGGCAGGGCTAATATGGAAATAGCTGCGAGGATACCGCCGATGACTATGAAAGGCCTGCGTCGTCCGCCCCAAAACCATACACCATCGCTGATAAGCCCTACGATGGGTTGCCCGATAATTCCGGCGATAGGGCCTGCCGCCCACACAATACCAATTTCGTGGATGTCGAGGTTGTATTGGGTTTTTAATATCCAGCTCAAAACAGCAATCTGGATGGAAAGTCCAAAACCCATAGCTGTGGCGGGCAAACCCAGCACAACGTAAAACAAGTTGCTCAATTTTTTTTGAAATGCTAACATGCGCTTTAATAATTAATTGTCATATAGCATGACATATTTGACACTTTTTCCCGATCAT
>CAZGAO010000151.1:0-6460 GCA_964523795.1 uncultured Lentimicrobiaceae bacterium | reverse complement strand
CTATCGCTTACCAATTAAGTGTCAAAAAGTTATATTTCGGAAAATGCAAGCTGGGTTAATATAATAAATAACAAGTTATTGCGAATTTCTCAGCAAGCCCTAATTTCTCTTTCACCCTTTTATCTCAAAATCATCCCAGTCTAGGCTAAAGGGAAATTTTTCCCTAAATTCTCCCAGCTCTGTTTTGGATATGGTGATGGTTAAAACTTCTTTGTGATAATCGCTACCCTGGGCTAGTATTTGTCCCTTGGCATCCACCAGCATCGAATCGCCCGAATGATTGATGCCATGGCCGTCTTGCCCCACACGGTTTACTCCGACCGTGTAGGCCATGTTTTCCAGGCTGCGGGCAATCAAAAGTTGTTTCCATGCATATCGGCGCACCGCCGGCCAGTTAGCCACATATATCAATAGGTCGTATTCGTGCCTGCCATCGATAAGCCGGTTTTTGCTCCACACCGGAAAACGCAGGTCGTAGCACACCAGAGGTGATATTTTCCAGCCTTGGTAGTCGATAATCACCTTTTGGTTTCCCGGCGAAAAAATCTGCCACTCCTTTCCAAGCCTGAACAAATGTTTTTTGTCGTACTGCTGATGGTTTCCATCGGGAAACACCCAATAAAGCCGGTTGTAGTAATTTCCGTTTTCCAAGGTGAGGATGCTTCCGCATAATGCCGCATCAAAAAGTTTTGCTTTTTCCTGCATCCAGGCAAAGGCAATCCCTTTAGGTTTTTGGGCTATATTTTCAGGATTGATCGAAAAGCCGGTATTGAACATCTCTGGTAGGATTATCAGGTCTGTTTTTTCGTTAATATCCTGCATTATCCTGTCAAAGGCAGCGAGGTTTTTATCACTATCCTCCCAAAAAAGCTCATTTTGAACCAGCGTTAGGGTTAAATCCTGCATAATATTTCTGCGGCTTCTTTTAGTGTTTCCTCTTTTTTGGCATAGCAAAAACGTAAAATATGGTCGTCTTGTCCGTTTTTAAAAAATGGAGAAAGGGGCACCGAGGCAATCTTGTGTTTTGTGGTGAGCATTTTGGCAAAGGCGAGGTCGTCATCTGTGCTTATTGCGCTGTAATCGAGGCATTGGAAATAGGTGCCATGACTGGGAATTATACGAAACCGGGAGTCTTTGATCAATTCTACAAATCTGTCCCTTTTTTGCTGATAAAAAGCGGGGAGACCCAAGTAGTTGTTTTCGTTGGCCAGATAATCGGCCATTGCCATTTGTATGGGCGTATTTACCGCAAAAACCATCCACTGGTGTACTTTTCTAAATTCCGCCATTAGCTTGGAAGGAGCCATTGCATACCCAATTTTCCATCCCGTGGCGTGAAATGTTTTGCCAAACGAGCCAATGGCAATGCTGCGCTTCGCCAGTTCGGGATAGCGGCATACGCTCTGATGCTGGATGTCATCGAAGATAAGGTGCTCATACACTTCATCGCTAAGTACAATGATGTCGGTGTTTCGTGTCAGCCTTTCCAATTGTTCCATGTCATGGCTATCGAGCACGCTGCCTGTTGGGTTGTGGGGGGTGTTAATAATAATCATCCGCGTATTGCTGCTGAGCATGCGTGTGGTTTGCTCCCAGTTGATGCGATAGTCTGGTATTTCCATTTGGGCATATTTCACTGTGCCGCCGTTTACGCGCACTGCCGGTGCATACGAATCGTAGGCCGGCTCGAAGATAATTACCTCATCATTGTCCCGCACAAAGGCTGCTATTGCAGTGTAGAGTGCCTGGGTGGCTCCGGCGGCAATGGTGATATCGGTTTCGGGTTTATACACGGCTCCATGATTTTTTTCCACCATTTTGGCAATGGCTCTGCTAAGTTCCGGCACCCCCGTCATAGGCGCGTATTGATTGAAGCCTGCCTGCATATAATGATGAACCCGCTCGATGAGTTCCGGCGAAATATCGAAGTCAGGGAATCCCTGCGACAGATTAATGGCTTTTTCGTCGATGGCCAGTTTCGACATGATAGCGAAAATCGAAGTCGTAGTATTGGGCAATTTACTTTTGATGTTTCCCTGAAAATTCATAGCGTAAATTTTGTTTTTAAAGCAATTATAGCGAAAAAAGGATGACTTCTGCCGACCTTATCGCACGATAGTCTGTTTTCGGTCGGGGCCAACGGATACGATCGACACAGGTGTTTGAGTCGCTTTTTCGATAAATCGGATATAATCGGCCAATGCTTTTGGGAATTCGGAAGCATCGGCGATTTTTGTGATGTTCGTTTTCCATCCCTGCAAATTTTGATAAAGCGGCCTCAGATCATGGTCATCAAAGGGGACGTAATCGATCGCATTGCCCTTGTGCTGATATTGCGTTGCAATCCTAATCGTTTCAAAGTTGCTGAGTACATCTCCCTTGGTCATAATCAAATCGGTAACGCCGCTGAGCATGATGGCGTATTTAAGTGCAGGCATATCCATCCAGCCGCAGCGGCGGGGGCGGCCTGTGGTTGCGCCATACTCGTGCCCCTGGTCGCGCATAAGTTTCCCATCATCGTCAAACAGTTCGGTGGGAAAAGGGCCGCTGCCCACACGAGTGCAATAAGCTTTGAATACGCCAAACACTTTTCCCACTTTGGAAGGTGCTATGCCTAAGCCCGAGCATACCCCTGCCGAGATAGTGTTAGAGGAAGTTACAAAGGGATAGCTGCCAAAGTCGATGTCGAGCAGGCTGCCTTGCGCTCCCTCGGCGAGGACTTTTTTTCCTGATGTGAGGCTCTTATTGATGTATTGTTCACTATCTATGAGTTCAAATTGCTTTAAAGTTTCCAAAGCAGCAAACCATTGTTTTTCGTAGGTCTCAAAATCGAGGCCTTCAATTTTAAAATCATCGGACGCAGAGCCGTACGATTGGGCGATGCGCAGATGATTGGCTTTGAGCGCGGCATATTTTTCATCAAAACCCTCATTGTTTAAATCTCCAACTCTTATTCCCAGCCGCGCCACCTTATCGGTGTAGGTGGGGCCAATGCCTTTGAGGGTGGAACCAATTTTTAAATCTCCCTTCGATTTTTCGTAAACCGCATCCAACAGCCGATGCGAGGGTAAAATAAGATGTGCCTTGCGGGATATGAGGAGGTTTTGCCGGGCATCGAGGCTTTTGCTGCGCAATTGCTCTACCTCTTTTTTAAAAACATAAGGGTCGATGATAACGCCGTTTCCAATCAGGTTTTGCTTTTTAGGATTAAAAATCCCCGAAGGAATAGTATGAAGCACAAACTTCATCCCGTCAAATTCGATGGTATGCCCTGCGTTGGGACCCCCTTGAAATCGGGCAATCACATCGTAGCCGGGAGCCAAAACATCTACGATTTTACCCTTTCCTTCATCGCCCCATTGGAGGCCTAACAATACATCAACTTTCATAACTTAGTAATTTGGCTATCAGTAAACTAATTATGCAAAGCCTTCGAGGTGTTGAAGCTCAAAAAAAACTTTGCATAACATAAAATAAAATCAGGAAACCGCACTTAGCCGCTTTGTTTTGGCGGGGTAACTTTTTTCGCTTGCTTAACTTTTTTTGCTTGTGCCATTTCTTTTGTCTGCACATCGATTTTTTTCAGTGCAACTTCCTTTTTTGCTGCAACTTTGCTTTTTTGTACCGCTATCTTCTTCCTTCCTTTTCTTGTACCGCCATTGCTGCAGTGGCCATAAAAGGTTAAGGAGTGGTGGCTAATGGAAACGCCCAGTTCTTTTTCGACGTAGGCCTTTATTTCCGAAATCCTTTCGTCGTAAAACTCCATCACCTGGCTGTTGTCCAGGCAGATAAAATGGTCGTGCTTTTTAAACTTGAAGGTACGCTCAAATTGTGCGCAATTATTCCCAAACTGATGCTTGGTTACCAACTTGCAATCCAGGAGCAGCTCGATGGTATTGTAGAGCGTGGCACGGCTTACCCGGTACTTGTTGTTCTTCATCTTGATGTAAAGCGACTCAATATCGAAATGCCCTTCGGTATTGTAAATCTCCTCGAGGATGGTATAACGTTCCGGAGTCTTCCTATGTCCCTTACTTTCAAGGTAGTCGGTAAATATTTTTTTTACTGCATCAAAAGTTTCCTGATTATCTTTCATCGCCAAAATTGTTTTGCCCCAAAATTATTAAAATTCAGTTATTATTTAGTATAAATAAAAATAACCCGACTGCAAAAATAATTTTTTTGTTAGTATGCGTTAAAAAATCTTTAAAATTTTGATAATGCCGGGTGAAATAGCCGGGTAAATAATATCACTATGTCCGGCAGCAATGCACCAATACTATGGAAAGCACGAGTTTTTTACTTTAGCCTAAGCCCTTCGGGGATAAACATCGAAGCATCGCCGCCATGGCTCAGGATGTCGCGCACCACCGAGGAGTTTAATGCCGTGTATTCGGGATGGGTAAGAAAAAATATAGTTTCTATTTCGGGATACAACTTCCGGTTTACCTGGCCGATGGAACGTTCAAACTCGAAGTCGGCCGAGGTACGCAGGCCGCGCAAAATATATTTAGCTCCCACTTTACGGCAATAGTCAACGGTAAGCCCCTCATAGGTATCCACTTCTATTTTGGGATATTTGGCAAAGACGGTTTTCAAAAACCCCACCCTTTCATCGATGCTGAAGTAGTGTTTTTTATCACGGTTTTTGCCCACCGAGACGATGATTTTATCAAAGAGTGGAATGGCTCGGGTAATAACATCTTCGTGCCCACGGGTTATTGGGTCGAAGGAGCCTGGGAAAATTGCGATTCTGTCCATGTTGATACAGTTTTGGCAAAAGTACAATTTCTCAACATTCGGTTTTGCACTCGCTTTCAATTTTTTGATTCTCAATTTGAAAGGTGGTGTGCCCAATTCCGAATTCCCGATCCAGTTTTTGCTGCAAGTCCAAAATAAAATCATCGCTAAACCCCTGCGGCATTATCAGATGTGCGGTCAAAGCCACCTGAGTGGTGCTCATGGCCCACACATGCAGGTCGTGGATGGAAGTAACTCCGGTTTGCGAAAGAAGGAAGTTACGTACTTTTTCAAGTTTGATATGCTTGGGAACGGCATCCAGCGCCAAGTTGATGGAATCGGTAAACAAACGCCAGGTGCCCCAAAGTATCACCACAATAATTACAAAACTCATAATGGGGTCGATCCACTGCACTCCGGTAAGATTGATCAAAAGTCCGGCTACAACAACTCCCAACGAAACCCCCGCATCGGCAGCCATGTGCAAAAATGCGCCCTTGATGTTGAGATCGTCTTTTTGTCTTTTCATAAACAGCAAGGCGGTGATGGTATTAATAACTACGCCTATACCGGCCACTATCATAATTTGTGTGCCCGCCACAGGCTCGGGATTTTTGAGTTTGCCAAAGGCCTCCCAGCCAATGGCTACAACGGCTCCAAAAAGCAAGAGCGCATTGAGTATTGATACCAAAATGGTGGTCTTGCGCAGGCCATAAGTGTATTTGCCCTTGGGGCGGATAGTAGCGAGCCGGATGGCCGCCCAGGCAAAAATTAAACTCAGTACGTCGCTGGCGTTATGACCAGCATCGGCAAGCAAAGCCGAGGAGTTGGCTATTAGGCCGTAAAATATTTCGATCGCCACAAAGGCAATATTCAAAGCAATGCCAATGGCAAAGGCTTTGCTGTATCCATTTTGCGGAGCATGTGAGTGCGAATGCGCCATATTATTTTCTTTTTTAAGTTGATCCTTTTAATTTCCGCACCATCATCAGGCCATCACGCAAAGGGAGGAGGAGGTTTTCGACACGTGGGTCGCTTTGTACAAATTCGTTAAACTCCATTATCCCTAGTGCCTCTTTGTCGCTGGTGTTTTTATTCAACACCTTCCCATCCCAAAAAGCATTGTCGGCAAGGATTAGCCCTCCATGATTGAGCCGGTCAAAAATTAAGTGGTAATAGTTTAGATAGTTTTCTTTATCCGCATCGATAAAGACGAGATCAAAGGTAGTTTTTATCCCGGGAATAATTTGCAGGGCATTGCCAATGTGGGTTTGGATTTTGTTTTCCAGTCCGGCTTCGGCAAAATAATTGCGCCCTATCTCCACCGATTCCGCGTTGCTGTCGATGGTATGCACTATTCCACCTTCGGCCAATCCCATGGCCAGGTTAATGGTGGCATAGCCGGTAAAAGTCCCGATTTCTAATACTGACCGGGCTTTTGTTGCTGCGCTAATCATCCGCAAAAACTGCCCCTGCAGCTTTCCCGAAATCATACGCGGGTACATGGTTTTCAGATTGGTTTCGCGGTAGAGCCGGTGCAGCAGGTCGGATTCGGGACTGGTATGATCTTCGGCGTATTGCTCAAAATCGGGGTGCGTAGCTTTGTAGTCTTGTTGTGGCATGGGTTATAGTTTGATTCGTAACTTTTTTTTTACATCATAAGTTCATTCATAAGTGTCCGGAAGTTTAAAGTACAAAAAAAGCCCGAAGATTCCTAATT
>CAZGAO010000150.1:0-6463 GCA_964523795.1 uncultured Lentimicrobiaceae bacterium | reverse complement strand
TAATATATAAAATCGCGACAATTTAGTTTGACCACAAGTCAGGAGGTCTGAATTTCCCAGCCAAACAACAAAAACCTTACTTTTACCCGATCAAATTATTGAGCCAAATGTGGAGGAAGTTTTTCATAGCTACCATTGTGATTTTCTGTTTTGGTGGTTGCCAAAGAACAGACAAGATTTCAATGGAACAAAAGGATACGATTGAGGCTTTTAACCAGTCCTACGACAACTCCCTCGAAGACCGCGACCCCGACAGCGCACTCCTCCTGGCGCAAAAGGTACTTTCGTTTAAAGCACAAATCCACGATCAGGAAATAGTTTTTCGTGCTTTAACCAATGCCGGCCTTGCACATGAAAGGCTTCGCCAACCCGACTCCACCGCGATATATTACATCCAAGCTCTCCGGCTGGCCTACCTGATGAACGAACCCTCCAACATTGCTTTTGCCTTACAAATGCGGGGAAATTTGCAGATTGATCAAAAAAAATATAAAAGTGCAGAACAATCCTTTCTCGAAGCATTAGAAATAAATTGTAACGAAAACGACAGCTGCCAAATGGCCGCAAACTATGCCGGAATTGGGCTGGCAAGGTCATCGATGGGGGAACCTGATTCGGCAACAGCTTCCTATCTGGAAGCATTGAAAATATTTAAAGAGGAGAAAGATGCCTACAACCAGGCCATTATTTTAGGAAACATTGCAACCCAGTTTATTGAGCAAAACATGCACCACAAGGCCGAACCCTATCTGCGTAATGCCCTGCACTTCAACAATTCGCTGGGCAACCATTTCAGCCTCGCCGAAAATTACAATTCGTTGGGAACGGTACTGGCCGACCGCCATCAATATGATTCGGCATTCTTCCTTTACGATGAATCCATCCGTATTTCGCGGCAAAGTAATTATGCTTTTGGCGAAATCATAGCTACCTTCAACCTGGCGAAAGCAAAAGCCAATGCAGGGAAATTTGACGAAAGCAATTCCCTGCTCCAGCAGGTTTATACTTTTTGCAATACAAACAACATAACCGAAGGGATGGTGAGAAGCCTGCTGCAACAGGGTAAAAATGCAATCGCCCTAAATACTCCACAAAAAGCCCAACTATTTTTGAAGGAAGCACTGACACTTACTGATAGCAAAACTATGACTAGCCTTCATATTGAGATACTCTATGGGCTCAGTAAACTGGCCATACAAGCATCCCCTGAGAGTGCCGTTTTTTTTGATGAATACCGCCAACTCACCGACAGTATGGCCGAGGGCCAACGAAAAGAAAAAATGCTTGATTTAGAAGCTTTTTACCACAATCGCGAAAAGGAAAACCAGATTGCCCAGCTTAAAAAAGATAACGCCATTCAAAAAAGCCGGAAGCTGATTTGGATTCTGATTTTCACAGTTACTGCGCTATTTGCGATTGGAATGGTGTATGTATTCCGAAAGCACCAGGTTTATCTGCAAACAGAAAAAGAGCTTGCTATCACGAAACTAAATGCCCAAAAGTTGCAACTCGAAAAAAATGAAAAAGAAATGGAGCTGCACCGGCAGCGGGCTGAAAAAAACATCCTTGCCCGCCAGCTTAAAGAACAGGAAATAATGCACCAGGCCATTTCGTACAGCAAGCTCATCAATGCTTTTCATGAGATAAGGGAACGATTGGACGATTTTAAACCCCGGCTCAAAAACAAGCGCGATGGCGAAGCCTTCGACATGGTTTTACAACAAATCGACCGGGCCAACGGACGCAGTCCACTCAACGAGGTAATCACCGCGTACAGCGAGTTGCATCCCTCATTTTACCCAAAACTTTCAGTCGCTTTCCCAGAATTAAGTCCACGCGAGCTACAGATTTGTGCACTCATCAGCCTCAACATGAGCACCAAAGAAATAGCATCACTCCTGAGCATATCCATAAAATCCACCGAAATTGCCCGCCATCGCATCCGTAAAAAACTCAGGCTCGACACCGGCCAAAACCTCACCACCGAGATATTGGCTTTCGTTTAATGGCAAGACTACCGCGAAGCGTCCTCCAGTTATTTTTATTCAATACACTTTATTACACGTCTTTAGCCTCGCCTGCTAAGGTATTGCTAAGGTGGCTTTTTAAGATATTTTCACAGCTTACTTTGTAAATACCTATATTTGATTAGTACAAGATATAATACGTGTATTAACCAAAAACTAAAATGTTATGAAACACCCGGTACTTTTATTAATGACCCTTACTTTTACATTCCTTTTTCAATTTGCAGTTGGCCAAAACAACGCCCTCGATTTTGATGGGACAGAAGATTATGTGCTTTAATGTAACTTCAATATTTACCGATAAACATCTTTCAAAAAATACTATTTAAAAAAAAACAAAGTAACATGAAAACAATCAGACTTTTTTTAACAGTAATTCTTCTAACCGTTGTATGTAGCAGCTACGCACAAATGGCAGTTAACACCGATGGCAGCAATGCCGAAACTTCGGCAATGCTCGATGTAAAATCCACAACAATGGGTTTTTTGGCTCCGCGAATGTTGGCCAGCGAAAGAGGTGATATTACCTCACCTGCCACCGGACTACTGGTTTACCAAACCGATGCCCCTGCTGGTTATTACTACTACGATGGTTCGGTCTGGACACAAATGGGCATTGCTCCCGCAGCTACGCAATGGACTACATCTGGTGACAATGTTTATTACAACTCAGGCAACGTAGGTATCGGAACAACAAGTCCGGATTATAAATTAGATATTACCGGTAATAATAACAGGATTAGGTTATTGGGTACTACTGGTTATTGTCTTTTGGATCTTAATAATAATGCTGGAAGTTTTAATATCGGTAGAGAGAGTAGTTCTGGTGGTTCACTGGTAGCAGGCACAAGTGCTTATGCAGGAGTTCTAAGCGTTCAGGCTTCCTATCCACTCCAATTGGCAACAAATAATGGTGTTAGAATGACAATATTAGGCTCAGGCAACGTAGGTATCGGAACAACAACACCAGGATATAAATTAGCGATTGGTGGCTACATGGGTTTTGTGGGCAGCACCGACAACCGTATTTATTTTGGTGAAAACGATTATTTCAGGTTTGATGATGCCTCTGGAAATGGGCTGAAATTTATTTATGATAACGTAGAGCGAATGCGCATTTCCAACGATGGAAGGCTTACTGTAAAAGGAACTTACGCACAACCTCAAATGCTTGTAGGTAACGATGGTTCAAACGGTATTTTCTTTGAAGCGGATGGATCCTCTAGCCATTACAACTTTAAAATCTCCCAGCAAAACCAACTAGATGCAGGACTTACTTTTGCGGCTTCAACCACAACAGGAGGCACTACTTTTGATACTCCTTTGCTTGCATTAAAACAAAATGGCAGAGTTGGGATAAATACTACCTCAATGAGCTACACCTTGCACGTAAATGGTTCGGCAGGTGGACTAAGTGCTTATCAAGTTATTTCGGACAAGCGTTTCAAAAAAGATGTCTTACCCATCGACGGTGCTTTGCAAAAAATTATGGCTTTGCAAGGAGTTACCTTTAACTGGGACAAAGCAGTAAACTCAGAAATAAATTTTGATGATAAAAACCACTTTGGTTTCCTGGCACAGGATATCGAAAAGGTGCTTCCACAAGTTATACACACTGCCGATGATGAAATGCAGACAAAATCGGTTGCATACAGCGATGTGGTGCCAGTTTTGGTAGAAGCCATTAAAGAACAACAAAAGCAAATAGAAGCACTAAAATCTCAAAACGCCCAACTCATGCAGGACAATCAGTCGCTCCTGCTGTTAAAGGCAGAAGTAGAAAGTATTAGAAAAGTCCTGGAGTTACAAACGACATCAACTAAATAGCAAAGGACAAAACCTATGAAATACTACGCTATAAAAAAATGTAAGTGGCTTGTTTTGGCTTTGATGATTTCATGCTTTTTGCCAACAGAAGCCCAAATAAAAATAAATGAAGGAACTACCATAGATATTCCTTCGGGAACCTACATGATAACTGGCACAAGCCTCACCGTTAACACAGGTGGAGATTTGGATCTGCGGGGAATGGCCACGATAAATGGGTCGCTGACCAACAATGCCGGTGCAAGTGGATTCACTGTTGAATCGGATGCCACGGGAACAGGTTCATTGATAATGTCAGGCTCAGCCTCCAGCAATATCACCTTCCAGCGTTATGCCGATGTTTATGCCAAAGGTCAAAAATGGCACTATGTTTCTGCGCCTGTTTCCGAGCAAGCACTTACCACGGATTGGATGAGCACCAACGATATTGGCTTTACCGATCCAGCCTGGCAATTTTTCCGCTTTAGCGAGATTAATAATTACTGGATTTATTTTGATTATGAAGGTGTAGCACCCGAACCTTTCGGTGATGAAACATTCGTTGATGCCAGTGGCTATTGCCTTACCAGAACCAGCGATGGCGTTTTGTCTTTTTCTGGAACTCCAATTACCGAAAATGTAAGTTACGCCGCGACTTATACTGTTGACGAGGGCAGTGGTTTCAACCTGGTGGGAAATCCTTTTACCAGCTTTTTAAATGCCACTTCCGATGCCCATGCAAACAATAATTTTATTACCGCAAATGAAGCCTTGCTCGACGACAGCTACAAAGCCCTTTATATTTGGGATGAAGCCGCAGATTATGAATATGGGAGCCAGGATTACAGGGTTATAAATAATGCGGTCGTCACAGGGAATGCCATCGATCAGGATTATATTGCCCCCGGGCAGGCATTTATGGTTAAAGTAGTTTCGCCCGGAGGTAACCTGGCTTTTAACACCAACATGCAGGCGCACAACACAGCAGCAGCCTACAAATCCAAAGAAGTTTGGCCATCGGTGGAACTCACCATCACCGGCAATGGAAACTCAAATTCTACAGCCATTGGTTTTAATACCGGAATGACAGATGGCCTTGACCCGTCTTATGATGCTGCCAAATTCAAAGGCAACCCTAACCTGGCCCTCTATACAAAACTTGTGGATGACAAGGGGAAAGATTTTGCCATCCAGGTCTTACCTGAGCAAAATAGCGAAGATTTGCCTTTCAGGCTTGCGATCCCCTCCCTTCGGTCGGGGCTGCAAACCCGGGATGCCGGCTCCGACAGGGGATCGCAGCCCTCGACCAACAACAGGGATTTCGCTATCCAGGCACTCCCCGACCAGGACATCGAAAATTATATTATCCCCATCGGCGTGGATGTAGCTGAAAGTGGAGTATTTGAATTTTCTGCTTTGCAAGAAAATTTGGATAATTATAGCCTCTTCCTCGAAGACCGCCACGAAAACACATTCATCGATTTGCGTTGGGACACTTATTTTGCCACCATCAGCGAAAGCGGAACTGGAAGGTTTTATTTGCATTTTAAAGATGCTACAGCTATTGGGGAAATCATACCTGAAACAAATGTTTCATTCAGTGTTCTGGCAGGACAAATTATAATCCAAAATCCCGACAAGGAAAAAGGCACAATAAGTCTTGTAAATGTTTCGGGGCAGGTGTTGGGCATGTACGAGATGAATGGAAATAGCAGGCAGGAATTTTCGATAAATCAGGCTACGGGGATTTACATTATTAATATTCAAACTGAAAAGGCAGCGATAAGCAGGAAGGTTTTTTTAAGATAAGATCAGACCTCCCCCGGCTCACAGACCCCCTCCCGGCCTCCCCCTGGAGGGGGAGGAGTGCGCACTCAACGGGGTAAATAGCTTTATTCAGAGGGGGGAAATAGAAAAAATATTTATGAATAATAATAAACGGGACAGGTTTGGGTTGGACAGATAATCACTGATAAAAAAATCCGTGAAAATCCGCACAATCCGTGTTATCAGTGCTCACAAATTTTAAAACATAAAAATCATGAAAACATTCATTCTGTTAATCACGATTACACTACTAACCATTAACCCCTCACCCCTCTACGCCCAGGAGCCGCCACCGCCGCCACCTCCCGGCCACAACTCAGGCGGCAACATTCCCGGCGGCGGCGCACCTATTGGTGGTGGCGTATTTATTTTATTAACTTTGGGCTTTGGATATGGAGCAAAGAAAATGTACAATTTCAGAAAAAAGAAAGACGTGTAAATGCCCCATTTATCAACTATCGCAACTTTTTATTTAATATTAAAAAAAGAACAATAGATTATGAAAAACGCTTTACGATTTTTTTTCGCTTTAATTGCCACAGGACTTTCCTTTGCCGGCATTTCTCAAAACAATGCCCTCGATTTTGATGGGAATGAAGATTATGTCGCTGCGAATGGTGTTTGTGATGAAATCACTTCCACTTTTACTATTGAAAATTGGTTTCAGTTTAACACAACGGCGAATAATAAAATGATTTGGGCTATCAATGAAAGTGCGAAAATCGAAAATATTCTAGTTCTGGGAGTACTGGATATCTCGGACTAAGTTGACCCCCTAAAATCGGAAGAAGGAGAGCCATAAA
>CAZGAO010000149.1:0-6560 GCA_964523795.1 uncultured Lentimicrobiaceae bacterium | reverse complement strand
AAAATTAAACATCCCCCAAAATTATTTATGACCTGGTTGGTAGAGGGGATACATTGAATGAAGTAAATACCATTTACTTGTGAGCTTAAATCAACTTTAAAGTTTTGAAAGGTTAATCCTGATTGCTCTTGTGAATTCAACTTTGATTGGTAGATTGTTCTCCCTACAATATCTGTTACCAAAATACTTCCATCTCCGAATGACGATGGAATATTAAGATGAAAAATGCCGCTTGAAGGGTTTGGGTGAACTGATAAGGCTGAATTGTTTACAACCTTTGTGAAATTATTGTATTGATCATTTATGAATGCATAAATCTTTCCAATTTCTTCTCCTAAGATTAAATCAAGGTCACTATCACCGTCAATATCTGCAAATGCAGGTGCGGAATACCAAACTACATAAATATCAGAGCCATCGGCTTGCAAATTTCCGGCAGATGTAAAATTCCCATTCCCGTCATTTGTGAAAATTTTTATTTTTCCATAAAATTCTCCTACGTATAAGTCAAGGTCATCATCTCCGTCAATATCCTCAAATACAGGTTTAGAATTATTTCCAACATCAATATCAGAGCCATTGGCTTTCAAATTCCCATTGGCTGTATAATTCCCATTTCCATCATTAATGAAAACTTTAATTTTACCATACCGTTCCCCTATGTATAAATCTTTATCATTGTCTCCGTCAATATTAGCAAATACTGGTGAAGAGTCATGACCAACATTAATATCAGAGCCATCTGCTTGTAAATTCCCTGCAGCTGTAAAATATCCACTTCCATTGTTGGTGAATATATGAATCATGCCATCTCCTTCACCTACATATAAATCCATATCCCCGTCATCGTCAATATCTGCAAAAGTGGGTGAAGAATTATAACTTACATCAATATCAGAGCCATCTGCTTGCAAATTGCCAATGGATGTAAAATTCCCACTGCCATCATTGGCAAAAACCTGTATTGTACCTTCCCCATCACCAACGTATAAATTTTGTAATCCATCGTTATTTAATTCTGCAAATACAGGCGAAGATTTATCACCAACATCAATTTCAGCACCATCATTATGCAAATTACCGTTGGCCGTAAGGTTTCCGTTACCATCATTCGCAAAAGTTTTAATACTTCCATAATATTCTCCTATGTACAAATCCAGGTTGCTGTCATTGTCAATAATTGCAAATACAGGTGCGGAGTAGTATCCTACATTAATATCGAAGCCGTCTGCTTGTAAATTGCCAGCAGCAGTAAAATTTCCACTTCCATCATTTGTATAAACTTTAATAAAACCTTCTTCTTCACCAACGTATAAATCAAGGTTACTGTCGTTGTCAATATCTGCAAATGAAGGTGTAGAATAACCTGACACTTGAATATCAGAGCCATCGGCTTGCAAATTTCCTGCGGCTGTAAAATTTCCACTTCCATTATTGATGAAAACTCTAATCTTTCCTTGATGTTCACCGACGCATAAATCCAGATCACCGTCGTCATCAATATCTTCAAATGTGGGTGCAGAATCATATCCTACATCAATATCAGAGCCATCGGCTTGCAAATTTCCTGTAGCAGTGAAATTACCGCTTCCGTCATTTGTAAAAACATAAATCTTCCCATAGGATTCTCCTACAAATAAATCAAGATCGCTATCCCCATCAATATTTGCAAATACAGGAGCGCAATAACCCTCTACATCAATATCTTCGCCATCAGCTTGCAATTTCCCGGCAGCGATAAAATTACCACTTCCGTCATTGGTGAAAACATAAAGCTTTCCATGTCGGTCTCCAACGTATAAATCATAATCGCTGTCGCCATCGATATTAGCAAAGGTCTGATGAATTCCTTCACCAAAAAACTCATTATTATTGGCGGTAAGTTTTCCGAATGAACTAAAGTCTTGTGCAAGGCCTACTGCCGAAAACATCATAATGGCTATTGCAGTGCCGGCAAGTTTTATCCCCACTTTATACTGCAACTTTTGCAAGCGTTTGAAAATGTTTTGTAATTTGTTTGTCAGATGTTGCTGTTGTTGTTCCGACAGGTTTCCGGTTTTTAGTCGGCGGAATAAATTTTTAAAACTTTGCAACAAGGTGTTCCACCTTCTTGCATTTGAACTAAAAAGTAGTTTTCGTTTCATAAGTGTTGGGTTTTAAAAACCTAAATTTTAACGTAGGATTTTAGGTTTATCCTTTAATTAGCAATTAAGTTTATTGATTTTACTTTATTAAATAACTTCCTGATAATTTCGGCATTGCCTGCTTTTTGTTTATAAGTTGCTTGTGCATAAATAATTTTATTTTCCAATAATATTTTTTCGGTTTGCATTAGCATATTTGTTGCAATTGTTTGCTTTTGGAATTCGGGCAAAACTAAAATTGAATGTATTTGTGCATTTCTTTCCTTTGTAACTTCAAACACGGTCATGGCAACAGCTTTGTTATCTGTAAGTGTTAACAGTGCTGTTAATGTGCCGGGAAAATTATTTGTTTTCAATGCCTGGAGAAAATCGGGAGAAATTAATTGAGACAGGTTTTTTAGCAGGTCAGCCGGTTTACCATTTTTAAGTAACTTAAATGAGTATTTAGCCGGTTTACCATTTGTATTCTTTTCATTCACCACTTTTTGCTGAACATCATTTTGGGATATGCTCCAAAAACTACCCCCGGGAGTAGAGATTGCATTTGTGCATATTGGCATATCAGCCGACAGTAAAGAAGGGCGGACAGAATTAGGAATTACTTTTACATCGTAAATTTCGTCCACGCTCATTTCGTATTTAAAACTGCCCACAATACTTTTGTAGGGTAAATAAACGGCAATAACACCTGCAAATGAAGTTTTGGCAATCTCCAGATCGCTAAAAGCTTTGCTGTTGTGCCTTAATTTAGAAACTCCAATAAAAAGATAATCACCAAAAAGCGACATGCCACGCGCGAAACCACCGAGCTTAACAATAACTTCATAAGTACCATTTTCCGGATTTACACAAATTAGTTCCCCTTTTGCCGAATTAAGCAGGTACAAATTCCCATTAAATATCCGTGGAGAGTGTGGCATGGCAAGTCCATCCAGAATAACTTTTCCTGAGGGATATTCCATTAAAATACCTCCTGACATTTTATTATCACGCCAGCCTTGGTGAATATTGGTGTTTCCAAGTGCGGTAAGGTATTTAATGTTTTTGCCATCATGGGCAATTCCATTCAAATGACAACGGTCTTCGGGTGCAAGCTCCGAAATAAACGATGGTTGCCAAAATGGTGTAAAACTATATTTATTATCAATATAGGATAAGCATGAAAAAAGTGTATTTACGGCAACAAGTTTGTCGTTGATAAATTCCATATCGTGCAATGACAGATTGCCGGTATTGTATCGTGCATTCGGAATGAATATCCCATCGTAAACACCTCTTTTTTTAGGATAAGCGGCTGCTAATTCCGGTCGATTCCTCAGTAATACAACCTCGTTTTGTGTTGCAACAGCAAGTTTGTTTTTGCTTAGAGCCATCCCCATTGCATTTTCAAAAGTACGTGTAAGTTGTATTAACTTATCTTGCTCGATTGCACTAATCAAAACAACCTTTCCAGCCTGGTATGTACTTATTGCAAGGGAAATCTTAAGTTTATGTAGCAATTCGGCAAATTGCGGTGAATAAGTACAATCAAATGGTTTTGGATTAGTGTTCATGTTTTTTTATCTTTAATCTTACCATGCAAATTTTTATTTTTCAGAAGTCATTTAGTCTTTTCATATTTGCGACCAGAATTGCTAAATATAATTTCTTCATTTATCTCTCATTTTATTTTGAAAAAGGTACACCATCACATCGGAAAAAAACTTATGTATGCTTAACTTTTACAAACCACCAAAATTAATAAAAAAACAATTAGTTTTATTTTTAATAAAAAAAGCTGCAAAACAAGCCTCTGCACTCATATGTCTCGCGCTTTCCTTACTTTTGCCCCATCATAAAAACGATTTACCTGCAAACGATGGCGAAAGTATTTGTGTGTCTGCCGCTGATGGATGAACTCGAAAACATCGGGTCGCTGCTCGCTTGCCTTCAAGAGCAGAGCTACACGGATTTTCATCTGATCGCTTGCGTCAATCAACCGGATGCCTGGTGGAACGAGCCTGAGAAAAAGCCCGTCTGCGAAGCCAACCTCAAAACACTGCACTTGCTCGAAGGCCTTCAATCGGCAGGAATGACGATCATCGACCGCTGCAGCCCGGGCAAGGGTTGGAAGGGCAAACACTTTGGCGTGGGCTGGGCGCGCAAAACCGCCATGGATGCCGCAGCAGCAATGGCCTCTGCCGATGACCTGATGGTGTGCATGGACGGCGACAGCTTGTATCCGCACGACTATCTGGAAATTATTGCCACGGCCTTTGCACAAAATCCCGTAATCAAAGGCATGGCCATCCCCTACTTTCATCCGCTGGGCGATGACGAAAATGCAAACAAAGCCATCCTTCGCTACGAAATTTATATGCGTTACTACGCCCTCAACATGATGCGCACTGGCAACCCGTACGCCTTCACAGCCATCGGTTCGGCTATGGCCTGCCGCGTCACAGCTTATCGCGCTATTAATGGGATAACGCCACATAAAAGTGGCGAGGATTTTTATTTTATACAGAAACTGCGTAAATTCGGAAGCATACTTATCGATGTGGATACGCAGGCTTTGCCGGCAGCACGCTTTTCGGACCGCGTATTTTTTGGCACCGGCCCGGCCATGATACGCGGCAGCAGTGGCGACTGGACGAGTTACCCGATTTATCCTCACAGCCTTTTTGATGAAGTAAAGCGAAGTTTCGATGCGTTTGGAAGTCTTTATAAAAGTGATTTGGAAATTCCCATGTCGGAGTTTTTGATCGAAAAATTTGGCGATGACCTTTGGGACAAGCTGCGCAGGAATGCAAAAACCGAAAGTAGTTTTATAAAAGCCTGCCACGGCATGGTGGACGGGCTGCGGATATTGCAGTTTCTGAAATGGAGACATCAAGCTGATCCTGGTAATGATGAAGAAAACCTGCAGGTATTTTTGCAGCATTTTTATAAAAACGAAACGCTGCCCTTGGATATATCTGCTGAAAGGTTTTCGTTGGCGGATGCCGATGTAGATATACTGGGAAAAATCAGAAGTTTTTTACTTGAACAAGAAAAACAATGGCAAAAAAAGCTAAGGATTCTCAACACTTAATCACCATACTTGGCCCCACAGCCACCGGAAAAACCCAACTGGCCGCGCAGGTAGCCCGCCGCCTGAATGGCGAAATTATCAGTGCCGATTCCAGGCAGGTGTATCGCGGCATGGATCTGGGCACCGGGAAAGATTATGCGGATTATCATATCGAAGGGCAAACGATCCCCTATCACCTCATCGACATTGCAGAACCAGGCTACGAATACAGCGTCTTTGAATTTCAGCGGGATTTTATACAATGCTTTTTGGATATTCAAAAACGAGAAAATCAAGCCATTTTATGCGGCGGTACGGGTTTGTATATCGAGGCAGCACTCGCCGAATATCAATTACAAAAAGTGCCGGTGAACGAAAGTCTTCGCCGGGAACTGGAACAAATAGACAGGCCGGAACTACAAAAAATGTTGGAGTATTACCGCAGCACCCACAACACCACCGACACCCTCGACCGCCAACGTACCATGCGTGCCATCGAAATTGCATTATATGAGCGAGAAAACCCCACAGCCAAAAAGAAAATGCCCGCGATGGTTCACCATATTTTTGGCATAAGCCTGGAGCGGGAAATCGTCAGGGAACGAATTACCCACCGCCTGAAAGAACGCCTGGATGCAGGCATGATTGACGAAGTAAAAGGACTTTTGAACAGCGGATTAAAAGCAGAGCAACTCACCTTTTACGGCCTCGAATATCGCTACCTTACCGATTACGTGTGTAGCAAAATCAGCTATGATGAAATGTTTACGAAACTCAACACTGCCATCCATCAGTTTGCCAAGCGGCAGATGACCTGGTACCGGCGAATGGAGAAACAAGGAAGAAAAATTAACTGGGTGGACGGGCTTTTGGATATTGAGGAAAAAACGGATTTTATTTGTAAAAAACTTTAAACTGAAGGAGACTTGTTTTACTTCACATCCTGATATTTTTTTTGTGTAGGAATCGCAACAAATAATCCTTTCCCGGATTTCCATTTTTTAAAAAACGACATCATAAATCGGATTGGCTATTTGCATGATTTGCTGTTTCTTTTGGATAAAGCACAAAAGTACGAATTATTTATTTTGGGGATTGTTGATAATCACCCGGCGAATTACAAACATCAGTGGTTTGGTCGCTGGATTCACTTCCAGTGCTTCGATCTCCAAGCCCTCATTACCGGTCTAATATTTCGGTGCTCCGCACCTTACCATTTTTCCGGGGTACATCCTTACGACAAAGATTTTGGGTGCGCTGCTCCTGCATTTTTCCCGGGGCCGCACCTTACCGTTTTCCCAGGTGTATCTTTTCTAATCGGGTAGGAAGCGGCTTGCGCCGCTGTCCCCCCACACCACCCGGCA
>CAZGAO010000148.1:0-6685 GCA_964523795.1 uncultured Lentimicrobiaceae bacterium | reverse complement strand
AAACACACCTCCTTAAATAACCTGATACACATCTTGTTTTTTATTCAGGGGGGGGGGTTTTTTTGGGGGGGGGGGGGGGGGGCCCCCCCCCCCCCCCTTCTCCCTCCCACTCCAACTGCCTGGCCACTGTCATTTCGATGCCGTACGAACGGCAGAGCTGCCGCACCTGCGGCAGGAGAAATCTGTTGCACTGAGTCAGGCTATTTCATAGCAATTACTTAGCTTTGCCGCCATCTGAAAAACAGGAATTTAAATTATAATTTTAAAAACCTAAATATGAATACGATTGCACGAAATATTCTGGCCGTTGTTACAGGCATCCTGATTGGCAGCGCAATAAACATGGGCATTATCACCATCAGCGGCTCCATCATCCCACCACCCGAGGGCATCGACCCCGCAGATATGGAAAGTTTAAAGTCGGGCATGCACCTCTTTGAAGCCAAACATTTTATCTTTCCCTTCCTGGCTCATGCACTCGGAACTTTGGCCGGAGCATTGCTGGCGGCACTGATAGCTGCAAGCCACAAAATAAAATTCGCGCTTGGTATCGGCTTCTTTTTTATGATTGGTGGGATAATAAATGTTATGATGCTGCCCTCGCCCTTATGGTTTACCATTGCCGACCTGGCTTTGGCCTATTTTCCCATGGCTTGGTTTGGCTGGAAAATAGCTGATGTTTTACGTAAAAATGGGTAAAGACGCGATGCATCGCGTCTCCGCACTTCCCAGACGCGATGCATCGCGTTGTTAGACCATACAGACGCGATGCATCGCGTTGTTAGACCATACAGACGCGATGCATCGCGTCTCTACAATATTCCCAATGTAAAAAACCTGGCGTTTTTGTTGGGATAATAATCCCTACCCACCCAATACCTTCAACATTTCGGCTACCAGGAAACCCAAATAGTTGCCGATGGCATAACCTACGATTCCCACTGTAAGTCCTGAAACAACGATCTCGCGATTTTTCAAAGCACCGGCAACTACCGGCACAAAGGGTGGACTGCATATCAAAGCGGTGGAGGTAACAATAACCGTGTCGCTGTCGATTTTAAAAATGCGGGCAAAAACTACATGCAAAAACAGAGAACCGAAAACCACCAGCGACAGGTAGGGAAACAGTGTAGGCGTTTTGCCACCCAAAGCGGTAATGTCCACCATCGAGGCTACATCCACACTAAAAATCAAAATCAGATACATGCCCAGCTCGAAGGTCTTTTCGATTTTATTCACCGAAGGCAAAAGCGAAGCTCCTATTCCGAGGCTGGTGATAATTAAAATTACCACAACCATCTGGCTGCTTTCTGACACCAGCAGCGATGCACCGCCACCGATGGCAAATATTAATACCGACAAGCCCAGAGCTTTGAGCAAGGGAAGGGCAGTTTTCTTTTTCAGGATTCCGGAATAGGGGTTTTCGCCATCCAGATTGCGGGCTTCCATTTTGCCCCCGGGCTGCGAAAACTGGAAGGGCCGCAGAAAAAGCAGGAAAAAACGCTGCCCCAGACTGATCAAAAAGAGGAAGTAAATGCCCGACAGGATCATGTCGTAGGTGTGGGTGAGCAGATAAATATCATCGTCGATGCCGAGCATAATTTTGAGCGAAGCCAGGTTGGGCGTGCCTCCGGTATAAACGCCAATAAGCATCCCCCCAATTTTCCACAAATCTTTCATGCCATGGCCTTCAAAAATAAAAAAACCGACAAAAACCATGATGAGCACGCTCGCTAAACCCAGGAGCATGGATAAGGCCGTTTTGCCCGCCAGTGAAAACCACTGCCTGATGTTGGACGAAAACAAGAGTAGCGGAATAGCCAGGGGGATGGTAAGCATGGTAATCATATCCTGAACCTGGCGGCTATCGTCGGGAATAATTCCAATATTGCCGGCAATAATCCCCACTATGTAAGCCACCACCACCGCACCCAGCTTGTTGATAAATTTGTATTTGTGGTCTATATGCAGAATTATCAGCGGCGAAAGCAGGTAAAAAGCGATGAGCAAAATAGTTCCGGTCATAGGCGACAAAAATAAAAAAAGCGGGAAAACAAACTTTATACAAAAACCAATGATTTTTATCTTTGCGCCATCTGTGCTTCCTCTGTTTACTATGTGACAAAAAATAATTATCTAAACCACCTTGAAATCAGAGAAGGCGCAGAGAAATTTGAGCTAAGTAAATTTTAATACGATTATTGTCATTGGTGTCCGGTTAAATATTTGAGATTTCTCCTGCCGTGAGTTCGGAATCGAAATGACAGACCACAGAGCTTAATAAGGTATTTACATTGGGGAAGAGATTTCTCCCGTTAACACTTCGCTTCGCTGCGTGTTTTGGTCGAAATGACAACGGCCAGGGGCTGATTGGGGGAGGTGAATCGGGCACTTCGCGCCCGATTCACCTCCCCTCTTCCCGCTCCGATGGGGTCATTTCGATGCCGCAGCTGCGGCAGGAGAATTTTTTTTAACAACTTTTATCATCTTAAATCAAAAAATAAAATCAAGGAATTTTTCAAAATTTAAAAAATAAAAAACACATCTATGAAACTTAAAACCCCCACCCTCCTGCTCGATAAGCAAAAATGCCTGAACAATATCCGCAAGATGAAGGCTAAGGCCGATAAGCATGGGCTGATTTTTCGCCCGCACTTTAAAACACACCAGTCGGCCCTTGTTGGTGAATGGTTTCGTGAGATGGGCATCCAAAAAATTACCGTCTCCTCGGTGGGCATGGCCGTGTATTTTGCTAAGCATGGTTGGGAAGATATTACCATCGCCTTTCCGCTAAACCCCGCCGAAATCGGAGACATCAATATCTTGGCAAACAAAATAAGCCTGAATGTGCTGGTGGAAAATCAAGAGGGAATAAACTTCTTAACAAAAAACTTAAGCAGCCCTTTTGGCGTTTTTATTAAAATTGATGCAGGCTACCACCGCACCGGCATCAGCATTGACGACCACCAAACAATCCTTGACCTCATTTTAATAATTAAAAAAAATCCACTTCTTTCCTTTGCGGGATTTATCGTGCATAACGGCCATACCTATCATGCTCCGGAAACCGAAGCCATATTATCCATCCACGACCAAAGCATTGTTAAATTGAGCAAGCTACGAAATTTCATGGAGCAAAATGCTATCGAAGCCATCTACTCCATCGGCGATACGCCCGCGCTAAGCCAAAGCGACAACTTCGAGGGCATCGATGAAATCAGACCCGGGAACTTTGTGTTTTACGATGTGATGCAACAAAGCCTCGGCTCTTGCGATTGGGATGACATTGCGGTAGCTCTGGCCTGCCCGGTGGTGGCCAAACATAATTCGCGCAACGAATTGGTGATTTACGGTGGAGCCATCCATCTTTCCAAAGAATATTTGCCTGAAACAAAGGGCGAAAAAAACTTTGGGCGCATCGTCGAATTATTTGAAAGCGGATGGGGTAAACCTGTCGAGGGATGCTTGGTGAAATCGCTATCGCAGGAGCATGGGATATTACAAGTTAGCGATGATTTTTTTGAAAAAATACAAATAGGGCAGTTTCTTGGCATCCTGCCGATACATTCCTGTCTCACGGTTGCGGCCATGCATCGGATGTATCTGATGGATGGCACAGCAGTGCCCGCCCCGGCATCGTGGTAGCGGTGCAATACTAAGCCCTGTCTTTTCGCGTTCTGTGTAGAGTTTTAAAAAATCAGCTAATCTTGAATATCTACGCCCGAAAAAGACAATGGAAACTGTTTCTGCTCGCCGCCGCGCTGGCCATTGTAGCAGGATCGATGTGGTACTCTAATATTGTGGTGAACAAATTAGCCAAGGAAGAAAAGAAGAACATCCGCATCTGGGCCGATGCCATCCAAAGCAAAACCAAGCTCGTTACCTACACCGAGGAGTTTTTCCAGAAATTCAGGGAGGAAGATCATAAACGTGTCGAGCAACTGGCCGAAGCCTACAAGCAGCTTATCAAGACCGAGGATCCCGATGCTAATCTTACTTTTTATGTGGATATTATCAAATCCAATACTACCATACCCCTTATCCTTACTGATGAAGACGGCCGCATTATCGATGTAAATAATGTGGATTTTGATAAAGACACCGTCATCTTTCTTAGCGGAAAACTATTGGATGAGTTTACCCAATATCCCCCTATCGAAGCCCGATACTACAAAAACCGGCGCAACTTTCTTTATTACAAAGATTCGCGGCTTTATACCGAATTGCGTGAGGTGCTCAACGACCTGATTCGCTCCTTTTTTGATGAAGTCGTTATCAACGCTGCTTCGGTGCCCGTGATTATTACCGACAGCACCAAGCTGAATGTGCGCACATCGGGGAATATTGCCGAGGAGATCATCAACAATCCCAAGTTGCTGAGCGAAACCATTGCTGAAATGGAAAGCGACAATCAGCCCTTTGAGATTACGCTGGCCGACCAGGGCAAGAGTTATATTTTTTACAAAGGCTCGTATCTGCTAACGCAGCTAACGTATTATCCGCTGGTGCAACTGGGCATTATCGCCTTTTTCCTTTTGGTGGGCTACCTTATGTTTAGCACCGCCCGACGCTCGGAACAAAACCAGGTGTGGGTAGGCCTGGCCAAAGAAACCGCCCACCAGTTGGGCACGCCACTCTCGTCGATGATTGCATGGATGGAGATAATGAAGATGGACGGACAGGAAAACGAAGCCCTGACCGAACTATCGAAAGACGTGGATCGGCTCGAAAAAATTACCGAACGCTTTTCCAAAATTGGATCGATACCCAAAATAGCCTCACAAAATATTGTGGAGGTAGTGCATAATTCGGTGGCCTATCTCAAAACGCGCACCTCGCGTAAGATACAATACGAGATTAATCCCGGTCTCGAAATTGGCATTTACGCCCCCATCAACCTTCACCTCTTCGAGTGGGTTATCGAAAACCTTACCAAGAATGCCGTAGATGCCATGGGCACCAGCGGGAAATTTACCATCAATATCATCGAGGAAAACGGCTCCGTACACATCGACCTGACCGATACCGGCAAGGGCATCCCCAAATCAAAATTCAAAAGCGTTTTCCACCCCGGCTATACGAGTAAAAAACGCGGCTGGGGACTTGGGCTATCGCTAGCCGAGCGGATTATCAAAAACTATCACAACGGTAAAATCTTTGTCAAATCCTCGGCCATCGACAAGGGAACCACTTTTAGAATAAGCCTTAACAAGCATATCCGTAAATAAAAGCAATGGCTGGCCTTTACATTCACATCCCCTTTTGTAAGCAAAAATGCCATTACTGCAACTTTTTTTCGGTGGCGAGCCAAAAATACCGCGAGGCGGTTTTTGATGCGCTGCTCGATGAAATGGACTTACAAAAATCCTATCTTAAAAACGAAACGCTGGAAACCATTTATTTTGGTGGAGGCACACCCTCGCTTTACAGTCCGGCGCAGATAGAAAAACTTATCACAAAAGCTGCCCTGATTTTTGGTATAAATGCTAAGGCCGAAATCACCCTGGAAGCCAACCCTGATGACATCAATGCTTCCTGGCTTCGCGCATTGAAAGCAACCAAAGTAAATCGGCTAAGCATCGGCATACAATCATTCCGCGAAAGCGACCTCAAATATTTGCATCGCAGTCATAATGCGGAAAAAGCCCTTGAGGTGATAAATCTAAGTCGCGATTTTGGTTTTGATAATCTGAGTATTGATTTGATTTATGGAATCCCCGGATTAAACAATGAGGCCTGGATTGATAATTTAAACATTTTTGCAGCATTAAAAATCTCCCACCTCTCGGCTTACGCGCTAACGGTGGAAGCGGGCACCGCGCTCGATCTCTTTATCAAAAAAGGAAAATACCAACCGGTAAGCAGCAGCTTGGCAGCCGAGCATTTTGATCTGCTGATGCAGGTGATGGAAGAACACGGCTACGAACATTACGAGATTTCCAACTTTGCCAGGCCGGGACACTATGCCCGCCACAACACGGCCTACTGGCAACAAAAAAGCTATCTCGGCATCGGCCCTTCGGCGCACTCCTACAATCAGCAGTCGCGGCAGTGGAACGTGTCGGCCATAAAACCCTACCTCGAAGGTATCGAAAAAGGACAATTGGATTTTGAGAAGGAAATGCTAAGCGAGCACCAAAAGTTCAACGAATATGTGATGACTTCGCTGCGCACAATGTGGGGCATGGATTTACAGAAAATCGAACAGACCTTTGGTGCAACTGCCCGCCAAAAAATCGAGGGCGCACTTACTGATCATATTTCGCGAGGCCATCTCGAAACCCATGGAAGCATCGTGCGACTAACCAACAGCGGAAAGCATTTTGCCGATGGCATTGCCGCCGATTTATTTATCGAGGATTAAAAAAACTGAACTGAGAGCATACATTCCAAAGATTTCTCCTGCCGCCGGAGTGCTAGCGAAATGACAAAAAACCGAGCTTGCTAGGGGGGGGTAAAAGAAGTTTTGGAGGGCTTTCCTACAAACTTTCATCATTGAGCTTTCGCGGAGCATGAACCCGAAAAACTACATGTTGCTGTAAGTCCGTATTCCTATACCTGCTTATGATATGCCCGCTAACCATGCAAGCGTGTTCTTAGATGGCTAGTGCGAATGAAATACCAATACAATATAATACTCCCCGTTATTTAGACCACAGGTTAAGGTGAGAAAACACTAATTTTA
>CAZGAO010000147.1:0-7243 GCA_964523795.1 uncultured Lentimicrobiaceae bacterium | reverse complement strand
TTACAACATTGATTATCCGTTTATTAAATGGTGTTTTCTTAACTTAATGGCATTAGTCAAGGGGGGGAGGTAAGTAGTGTTTTCGATCGCCGAAAAAGTAAGGCTGATGTTTTGCTGAGCTTTAATTACTACGACAATCAAAACCAAAATAAATACAAGGCTTAGTTTTTTCAAGTAACAATTATTTGGGCTATTCGACAAAAGGAATGCTTTGTTCGTTTCACTCTTTTATTTACAGGCTAGCAAAGAAAAGACATAAATGTTAAACACAAAACATTTTAACATTTTCCCTATTCGATAACCTCATAAATAATCTCGGGCTTGGCCTTGTTTTTTAGGCTTACCTCCCCTACCCTTTGGCATTTAAAGGCTTCCTTCACTTTTTGATACGACTTTTCGTTGATGATGATCTGCCCGGGCTTGGCGGCCGATTCGAGCCGCGAGGCGGTGTTTACCACATCGCCAATCACGGTATAATCGAGGCGGCGCAGACTCTCGGAACCGATATTACCCGTTACCACCTCACCACTATTAATGCCAATGGAAACGCTAGGCTTGTAATCGACATGCTCTGACACGAAGGGTAGTTTGCTTATTTCGCTGCGCACCGCCAGGCAGGCATCGATGGCGCGGTCGAGGTGATAATCGCCACGAAAGACGGCCATGATGGCATCGCCAATAAATTTGTCGATAAAGCCTTTTTGATCCAGAATTTGTTTTACCATCACATCAAAATAATTGTTCAGCAGCTTCACCACCAGCTCAGGGCTTTCGTTTTCGCTTATCGAGGTAAAACCGCAAATATCGATAAACACCACGGTGGCATCGGTAGTTTCGCTGGCCATGAGCGAGTTTTCGAAGACCTTCGAATCCATGAAATTAAGTACGGTTTCATCCACGTACATTTTAAGGATGTTGTTTTCTTTGATGGCTTTCAAAGTGTCGCGCAGATGGCGAATATGGCTCAGGGTTTTTTCGATGGTCAGCTCCAGGTCGGTAAAATTGATGGGCTTGGTAACGAAGTCGAAGGCTCCACGGTTCATCGCGGTGCGTATGTTTTCCATGTCGCCATAAGCCGATACCATCACCGCTTTGAGCAGTTGATGTTTTTCGCCGAGCCTGGTAAGCAGGCTCAAGCCATCCATCACCGGCATGTTAATGTCGCACAGCACCAAGTCAACGTCCTGATGCTCCGCCAGCACATCGAGAGCTTCCTGACCGTTGCCGGCAAAGACAAAGGCATATTCGTTTTCGCGGATTTTTTTTCTAAACTTTTGCTTGATCAATATCTCAAGATCCGCCTCATCGTCAACCACTAATATTTTTGCCATAACATTTTATATAGGTAAAGTTATAATAAATGAAGTCCCTTCGTTTTCTTTGCTCACCACCTCCAGTTTCCCATTGTGACCCTTAGTTACAATATCGTAGCTCAGACTTAATCCCAGCCCCGTACCTTCGCCAGCTGGTTTGGTGGTGTAGAATGGTTGAAATATTTTACTTTGCACCGCTTCGTTAATTCCGGTACCATTGTCGGTGATCGTAATCACCACTTCTTTTTCATTTTTGCGCGTATTCACTACCACCATGCCTTGATAATTATCGGCTTCCCGGCTTTGACCAGCTCTTTTATCAACGGCATAAAAAGCATTATTTATCAGGTTTAATAATACCCTGCCCATATCCTGGGCATTGATGTTAAGGGGCAGAATGCTGTGGTCAGGCTCAATTTTGTAGTTGGCATTAAAGGCCTTGTTGCGTGCCTTGATGCCATGGAAGGCCAGGCGGAGGTATTCATCGGCCAACGCATTGATGTCGCTTTCTTCTTTTGGCGAGCTACCGCCTCTGCTGTGCTGCAACATACCTTTTACTATCGCATCGGCACGCTTGCCATGATGCAGAATTTTTTGCTCGTTTAGCTCCAGCATATCCATCAGCTCATAAGCTTCCTCAAAATTATCAGAAACTATTACTTCCTTCAATTCGCTAACAAGCTCGGCATTTAGCTCTGCAAAATTGTTAACGAAGTTCAGGGGATTTTGTATTTCGTGAGCCACGCCTGCGGTAAGTTCGCCCAGCGAGGCCATCTTTTCGGCATGGATAAGTTGCGACTGGGTTGATTTCAAATCGCTAAGCACTGCATTGAGCCGTTGGTTCAGCTTTTTCTTTTCGGCATAGCGAAGGTAGTAAATGGCCAGGAAGACCAGCAAAATGCTCATTCCAACCAGGATAAAGTTGCGTTCGATTTTCTGCCTGTTTATTTCGCTTTGCTTAATTTTTATTTGCTCTTCGTTCATTTTCTCCTGGCGCGCCTCTTTGTTTTCAAATTCCAGCCGGTAAGCCAGGCTGCTTACTTTTTCCAGATTGCTTACAACAATCAGTGAATCTTTGGCCTCGCTATAAAGCAAATAATTGGTGTAAGCATTTGTATAGTCGCCCAGTGCAAAATAGGTTTCGGCAATGCTTTCGTAAATACCTTCCAAATAAACAAAGCCTGATTTTAGTGCCGCCGTCTCGGCATTTTTGAGCCACGAGAGTGCCTTGCGTGGCTCATTCTTGTTTTGATAAATCCGGGCGATCTCCATCGAGGCTTTGGCCTCTCCGGTGGCATCGCCAATGTCGCGACTTATTTGCAAAACCATTTCAAATTGGGCAAGCGCATTTTCCGCATCTTTATTTAAAAAATATCCGATACCCAAACTAAGTCCTGCATCAATTACGCTGATGGGATAGCTGGTTCGTTGGGCATATTTTAGCGAGGATTGATAATTGAGAATAGCCAATTGGTAGTTCCCCATTCTTTCGTATATCTCTCCGATGTAGGCGTAGGAAGCGTAAGCACCGTAAACTTCCTGCAACTGCAAGCGGATGGACAGGGCTTTTTGGTGCTGATGAAGTGCCACATCCAGCTTGCCGTTACTCATATTAGTAACCCCCATATCGTTGTAGCACCGGGCAATTCCCGAGGAATCGTTCATCGAAACAAAAATAGCGAGGGCTTCCTCTTGTACCTCAAGTGCCCCTTCATATTTTTCCAAAAAAAGATAAATAAAGCCCATTGCCAAAAGGTTTTCTATCACGCCAAGGCTATCGCTGATGGCCTTGCTTATTGTTAGCGATTCTACCAAATTTGTCATCGCATCGCCGTAGTTACCCATATTACGTTGACTTATGGCCAGGTTGGTCAAGATGCCGGCAATAGCCTCCTGGTCGGCGGTTTGACGGATCAGTTCCAAACTTTGCAAGGCATAATTCTGCGCCTCCTCGTGCCTGGCTTGCATGTCGTACAATCGGCCTAGCGATCCGGTAATGATGGCCTGACTGCGGATGCTGCCTACGCTTTGCGAAAATACCAATGCCGATAGCAGCGTGTCGATGGCCTTGTCGAAACTTTGATTTTCGATGCAAAAACTAATCGAGGAAATGGACTGCGCCCTTAATATGTATGCTTTCTGGCGCAGCTTAGGCTGACTTTCATCAGTATATTTATCGATGAGCTGTTCCGATAGTTTGTGTGCCGCAGATGCACAAATCAGGCAACTATCAAAATTTGTTTTGTCGTAATGAAATTCGGACAAAGTATTAAGCTTCTGTATTTGCAACGAATCCCTTTTAAAGGCATCAGCATTCTCATCTCCCATCCAGGCTTTTGCAGCCTGCAATTGGAGGCAGCCGAAAATCAAAACCAATATTATGTAAAATGTTTTTCGCATGGCCTGCCTATACCGGAATTTTAATTATAAAACTACAAGCCTCTCCCGCCCTTGTCTCTACGTTTATGGTGCCTCCATAAGCTTTGGTAATAATATCGTAGCTCATGCTCAGCCCCAGCCCTGTGCCTTGTCCGGCGGGTTTGCTGGTAAAAAAGGGCTGAAATATTTTGTCTTGTATTTTCTCATCGATGCCAATGCCATTGTCGCTGATGCGAATTTCGATTTCCTTTTCGAGCCGCTGAGTAAGCACGCGCACAAGGGGTTCATATTTTTCAGGCTTCAGTCTTTGCTTTTCCTGCACAGCCCAAAAAGCGTTACTAATGATATTAAGAAATACCTGCCCTAAGTCCTGCGAGCTGGCCTGAATTTCCGGGACATTTATGTCGGGTTTAATTTCGTAAGCCGACTGGAAGGAAGGGTTTTTGGCTTTCAAGCCGTGGTAAGCCATAGCCAGGTAGTCGCCCAGCATTTTGTTGATGTTCAGGCCTGTTTTTTCTGTCCGTTCGCTTCGGCTGTGCTGCAACATTCCTTTAACGATGGTATCGGCGCGCTGACCATGATGGGCAATTTTGCTTTCGTTAAGCGCAATATCGTCAAGGATGGCATAAACTGCTTCCGTATTTTGCTCTTTTATTTCCTCTCGCATCTCAGCAATCAATTCGGTGTTAAGCTCCGAAAAATTATTAACAAAGTTCAGCGGGTTTTTAATTTCGTGCGCCACTCCAGCGGTAAGCTCGCCCAGGGAGGCCATTTTTTCGGCATGGATCAATTGTTTTTGTGTCGATTTTAAATTGGATAATGACAGGCTAAGCAGAGCATTTATTTTATTTTTCTCGCTGTAGCGGATGTAGAACAAAACGGCCATGATTAAAAAGCCAAAAAAGCCAAAGATGCTGAAATTGCGCACCAGCTTTTGCCGCTCATAATCGGTTTGTTTAAGTTTCATTTCGCTGATATGCGATTCCTGCTGAAGCAACTGTTTGTTTTCATAATTTTTGATATTGCTTAATGAGGTAAATTTTTCGAGCTTATTTTTTTCGATTACCGAATCCTTGTTCTGACGGTATAATTTAATGTGCTGAACCGCGCTTTGGTCGTTTCCTGATTCGTGATAAAGGCGGGCAAGTTTTTGATGTAGCTGTTGATGGTAATAAAATGCGGATGCCGGCAAAATGCTGGTCGCCCGCAAAAGCTGCTGCGCCGCTTCTTTGGGCTGCTTGCGTTTATCTAATATTTCAGCAATCTCAAAGGTGGCGAGCACTTCGCCAATCCGGTCGTCATTTTCGCGACTTACGCCTACGGCTTCATTCAGATATTTCATGGCCTTATCATCATCACTTAGTTTGCGCGACACGCGACCCAAGTCGATCAGGGCATCGATAATAATAATTTTGAACCCCGACTTTTTTGCATAATCCAGCGCCTGCTGGTAATAATGACGTGCTTCGACATATTTATGCAATTCCTCATACACATCGCCAATGTGATAATAAGTATTTGAAATATCATGGTCGTCTTTCAGACGCAGTTGGATTTCCAGTGCTTTCTGATGCTCCAACAGCGAAAGATCAAATTTGTGCAAATCCATCTGTGTTTTTCCAATGTCATTGTAGGCCTTCGACAGCAAGAGCGAATCGCCCGTCAGTCGCGCTATTTCACGGCCTTTTTGCTGGCTTGTCAGTGCCTCATTAAATTTGTCAACGCTAAGGTAGATGTTACCCATCACGAAGTAGGCGTTTGCCAGATTTACACTGTCGTGGATTTCCTTGCACAGCTTTATCGATTTTAAAATATTTTCGAGGGCATCTCCATAACTACCTTCGTATCGCAGCACTGTTGCCAAGCTGTTGGTTTGATAGGCCTGCATACTTTTATTGCCGGCTTTCTGGTACAAATCAATACTTAGATGATAATATTTTAAGGAAGCAGCGTGCTGATCGCGCAACTCGTAAATTCTACCCAATTCGCCATAAATAAATGCGATATCCTGTATTTGTTTTTCGGGATGCAAAAGCTCAATTGCCGCTTGCAGCGTATCAATAGCACGTTCGGAATCTGAATTTTGATAGCCCAGGCCTAGATAGGTAAGTGCCTCAGCTCTGCGCTGGCTAAGGGTATCCTGCCACGCCGACCCAACTCTCGATTTACGGTAAGCAAGGCTGTCCAACAATTGCAGCGAAAGCAAAGCATATTTGATACTACTATCTTCTTCAAATTCCTGATAATAATGCATTACCAGGGTATTGAGCAGGTCGATGCGATCTAAGTCAGTTTGGGGCATTGCCAGGCTTTGCTTTATCGAATCCATATTTACAGCCGTGGCATACAATCCCCGTATGGTACACAAAAGCACCACTAGAAAGGCTAACGAAAGCATTGCAAACTTTTTCATTGGCTTAATGCAGGTAAGAAGTCTGCCCGCAGTTGTGGTTTGTCCCGAAAATCCCACGCATAATTCTGTATATCATTTTCATCTGTGGTTTTTGTCAAATACTATCTGTGGTATCTTTATCTAAATCGTCTTATCCCCATTCCAGCTTGCATCTTCAAGGATGGCCGTGTAGAAATAGCCGGAACCAAAATCTTTATCCACCTGCAGAATCCCGCTAAAAGTAAGCACATCGCCCACCTTAAAATCGATCGGCTTTGTGGTAGTCATGGTCAAATCGTAGTTGTTTCCGCTACGGGTGCCATCCTGAATGTGTATCCAATGCCGTTTCATAATATTTTGACTAATTTTAACTACCTCTCCCCTAAGGGTAATTTGTTTGCCGGCAAGGGCTTTACCCTGATCATAAATATCCCGGATGGTGTAGCCTTCGCCAGGAGGGGTCACCTTAATTTGATTCTGCTGCTGTGTTTTGGTGTGGCTGTGCGGATCGGATTTCGTAAACTCCCCTGCCTGCATTCCCCTGGCAATATCAAAATGCTGTATAAACATAACCGTGTCGAAGGTTCTGCCGAGTTGTTTGCTTTCGAAGTCGAGCATCATCGTGGCATCCGAATAAACGTAGGATTGCCCAATTTCGACGGGGCGCGAATTTATCGCTGCCCAAAAAACTTTCCCGTTTTCGTTGAGCCTGACGTAGGTATAAGTTCCGGCATCGATGGCCTCGATCACCTCCACCTGATTGCTTGGCGAAAAACTTTCCGGCTTTTGCGAAGCATGCTTTTCACCCTGCATCATTTTTTGCATCACCTGTTCGAGAGCTTGGTCATTTTCGGCAGTTTGCCCGGATTGGTTGGAGCATGAAACGAAGATCAACGAAGCCAGGCTTAGTAAGATTAAATAGCGCATGTAATATTCAGTTTTGATTTGATAATAAAATCTTGATTTTTAATTGAGACGAATTAACACACCGAGGCCAAAGGATGTTCAACTTTAAAAAGAAACCTCAGGCAATTCCTCGGTGTGGTGGCCTGAAAGATTGCCTGAAATATTAAAAACAGAAAAGGCCTTCGCTATTCGTTATTCGTATCCCCTCTACCAACCCCATCTTTTATTCTGCGGCAGGCGGTAGTAGTTTTGC
>CAZGAO010000146.1:0-7422 GCA_964523795.1 uncultured Lentimicrobiaceae bacterium | reverse complement strand
ACAATGAAAACAATTAATAACACAGCCAAACTGCGGTTCCACGGTTTTGCCAGCGCATCGTTGGTAAAGACGCGATGTGCGATAATGCCAATACAACCCACGTTGGTAAAGACGCGATGCATCGCGTCTCATCAGCCACCGCATCTGTTGTGCGGTTTGGAGACGCGAAGCATCGCGTCTCTACGATGTGCCATCTGTCATCATAATGAAAAATAAAAACCATCACAATGAAAACAAATATTAACATACCCAAACTGCGCTTTCCCGGATTTGCCAGCGGATCGTTGGTAAAGACGCGATGTGCGATAATGCCAATACAACCCACGTTGGTAAAGACGCGATGCATCGCGTCTCATCAGCCACCGCATCTGTTGTGCGGTTTGGAGACGCGAAGCATCGCGTCTCTACGATGTGCCATCTGTCATCATAATGAAAAATAAAAACCATCACAATGAAAACAATTAATAACACAGCCAAACTGCGGTTCCACGGTTTTGCCAGCAGATCGTTAGTAAAGACGCGATGCATCGCGTCTCTACGATGTACCATCTGTCATCATAATGAAAAATAAAAACCATCACAATGAAAACAAATATTAACATACCCAAACTGCGCTTCCACGGTTTTGCCAGCGCATCGTTGGTAAAGACGCGATGCATCGCGTCTCTACGATGTACCATCTGTCATCATAATGAAAAATAAAAACCATCACAATGAAAACAAATATTAACATACCCAAACTGCGCTTTCCCGGATTTGATGGGGAATGGGAAAATCATACAATGGGAAGTCTGTATTCTTTCAGAGTTACCAATTCATTTTCACGTGAGAATTTGAATTATGAGGATGGGAAAATAAAGAATATTCATTATGGAGATATTCATACAAAATTTCAAACGCTTTTTAATGTGGCAAAAGAATCTGTTCCTTTTATAAATCCTGAAATTTCGATAGATAGGATTGCAGAAGAAAATTATTGCCAGGAAGGGGATTTGATTCTTGCTGATGCTTCCGAGGACATAAACGATGTGGGTAAGTCAATTGAATTAGTCAAGCTCAACAATGAAAAAGTATTATCTGGTTTACATACAATTTTAGCAAGACCAGCATTTAAAGTTTTGATCATTGGCTTTGGAGGATATCTTTTCAAGTCAAATAAGGTTAGGACTCAAATACAAAAAGAATCTCAAGGCTCGAAAGTTTTAAGTATTTCATCAACTCGTCTTTCAAGAATTTCATTGGCGATACCCGAAAAACCCGAGCAGCAAAAAATAGCCTCTTTCCTCACCACAGTAGATTCCAGGCTTAGCCAACTTAAAAAGCAAAAAGCCCTTTTGGAGCAATACAAAAAAGGCGTGATGCAACAAATCTTTTCCCAACAAATTTATTTTAAACAGGATGATGGAAGCGATTTTAAAGAGTGGGACTGGAAACATGGAAACGAAATTTTTGAAAGCATCTCAAATAAAAATCATTGTAGCGATTTACCAATCCTGGCAATAACTCAGGAACAAGGTGCGATACCAAGGGATTTTATTGATTTTAATATTTCTGTAACGAGTAAGAGCATTGAGTCCTATAAAGTTGTTGAGGTTGGCGATTTTATCATCAGCTTACGATCATTTCAAGGGGGTATTGAATACTCAAATTACAAGGGCATTTGTAGCCCGGCATACATAATATTGCGCCCAGCCATCCAAATTGATGAAATCTTTTTCAAGTACTATTTTAAAACACCAGGGTACATTAAAAGGCTGACAAAAAACCTTGAAGGAATTAGAGATGGTAAAATGATTAGTTACAAATATTTTTCAGAAGTTAAGTTGCCATGTCCATCTATTAATGAACAAGCCAAAATCGCCAATTTCCTTTCATCCATTGATAAAAAAATAAATCAGTGCAGCAGCCAAATCGAAAAAACCGAGCTTTGGAAAAAGGGCTTGCTGCAGCAGATGTTTGTGTAAAAAAGTTAAAAATGATAGAACTTGTTGTGAATTCAAAAAATGATGTTATTTTTGCAGTAACAGTACCCGTTTTGCATACCATAAGAACTGCAAGCGGGTCATTTTTTTTAACACCCTCCCTATGATAAATAAACCTGCCTACAATGTTATTGATCAGACAAACCTACTCAAGTCCCGGGGAATGCTTTTTAGGGATGAGGTTAGAGCAGCCTCCATATTAAAAAACATCAGCTATTATCGCCTCAAGGGCTATTGGTGGGATATGCAGATCGACTGTAAGAATCATTCTTTTGAAGCCGATTCGTATTTTGAGGATGTTGTAGAGCGGTATAATTTTGACAGACAGCTTCGCCTAATCTTATTTGATGCTATCGAACGAATTGAAATTGCCTTACGTACAAAGATGGTTTATTATCTCTCTTTATCCTATGGCGGATTATGGTACAAAGATGCAACATTGTTTAACCAAACATTAGTTTCAGGGAACAGTATTACTTTTCATTCAAAAATTATACAAGATCTCAGGATAGAGTTTACAAGGAGTCAGGAAGTATTTATAAAAGATCACCGAACTCGCTATCCCAATGACGATCCGGACGCATGGAAAATATTGGAGATCGCATCGATGGGAAGCCTTTCAAAATTGTATAAAACCCTCAAGCACCAATTACCAGAGAAATCAATAATCGCTAAGGAGATGGGTTTAAATATACATACTGAACTCTCAAGTTGGCTGGAAGCTATCACCTACACAAGAAATATTATTGCTCATCATTCAAGGTTATGGAGTAGAAATATGGTGAAACAACCGATTGAAAAGATTAATAATCCAATCGGCATTTGGTTGAATAGCCCCTTGAAACCTGTCCAAAGGAAAAGACCCTTTTTAGTTATTTCCTGCATGTTATATTTATGCAATCATGTATTGTTAGATCATAAGATTAAAGAAAAAATTCTAATGTTGATAAAAGATTACCCAAAAATACCAATTTATAAACTTGGGTTTTTGGATGATTGGGATGAACAACCGATTTGGAAATAAAATGAGCAAACAGCCCGAACAAATACTCGAAGACAACCTGATAAAGCAGCTTCAAACGCTGGGGATGATAATAACAGAAGGCATAAAAAATACAAATTATGAACTTTGAAATTTACTGCGACGAAAGTGGCTTAGAGGCATTAACCCGCCAGGATGCCCACCTTTATACTGCTATTGGAGGTATCTGGATGCCCGAAACATTCAGGTCAGAATTTAAAGCCTCGATGAATAGTATTAAAACCAGGCATAAGGTGTTTGGCGAACTGAAATGGAAAAAGGTTTCGCCGGCTTATCTTGATTTGTACCAGGATATTGTTCATTTCTTTTTTTCCACACCACAATTACGCTTCCGTGTTATTTTAATTGAATCTAAAATTGTGGATCACTACACATTTAACAATCAGGATGCTGAACTTGGCTTTTACAAATTTTATTATCAGCTTTTGCATCATTGGATACTCGATTTTAATAATTACGATATTTTCCTTGATCTAAAAATAAACCGGGATAAGGGAAGGTTAAGTCACCTAAAACAAGTGTTGACAAATTCAAACCTTACCTCAAAAATAAATATTGTCCAGGCCTTGCCTTCCGAGCAATCTTTAGGAATTCAGTTAGCCGATTTATTTACAGGAATTGTTGCGGCTAAGTTCAATAATGAGATAAGAAGCACAGCAAAAAAATCCTTAATTCGCCTTGTTGAAGATAAAATCAAACATGCTATTGGCCCAACATCCAAAGGGGAAGAAAAGCTCAACGTTTTCAAGATTAATCTAAAAGGCGGGTGGTGATGGCTTATCAAAAAATTAAACCCCACAAAATGACGGAGGTTGAACTCCGCAAAATCTGGAAAGATGAGTATTGCGATCAGGAAATTCAAACTTTTGATGACATAGAAGTGCTTTTCTTTGAAGAAATGTTTGATCATGTATTTTTTGAAAGCTTGAACCGAAAAGTAAACGACAAATCTATATTATCTTTTAACCGACTTGAAAAAATATATTGGATCAAGGATACCTTGAATGATCCAACTGCAATTCTTAAAATGGGATGGGATAGAAAGAAAAAACAGTATTATGATAATCGAAGGGTGGCGATAGTAAAAGGTAATTTTGTGGTCGTAATTATTTTAACAGGTTTGTTAAAGGCTAATTTTGTTACTGCTTATGAAAAAAATGATATTGAAAATATTTTAAATTCTCCGGATTTTGAGAAGACACAAAAATATTTTGGGGACAGGCAGGCATAAAAAAAACGTTGATACGGTTCAACGTTTAAGACCTTTGTAGATTCCAGACCAATGGTAAAGAACGCTGCAAAAATAGTATCATAATTAGATAAAACCAAGTTATTTACAAATTTTGTAATATATTTTAGTAATCCTTAACAGGAAACAATGAGCAAACAACCCGAACAAATACTGGAAGATAACCTTGTAGCCCAACTCCAAACGCTGGAATACACCTTTGTGCCCATCCGAAACGAAAAGACACTCTTGGCTAACCTGAAAACACAGCTTGAAAAACACAACAAGATTTCGCTTTCTGACAGTGAGTTTGAAAGCGTTGTAAATATCCTGAGCAAAGGCTCCGTTTTCGTCAAAGCAAAAATACTTCGCGAAAAACAGCATATCATCCGCGACAATGGCGATAGCCTCTATTTCGAATTTATTGAAATGGAAAACTGGTGCCAGAACCAGTTTCAGGTAACGCGTCAGGTAAGCAACGAAGGCACATACAAAAACCGCTACGATGTTACGCTGCTCATCAACGGGCTGCCCCTGGTGCATATCGAGCTTAAACGCAGGGGCATCGAACTCAAAGAGGCCTTTAACCAGATCAACCGCTACCAGCGTCATTCGTTTGCGGCTTCCACGGGCTTGTTTCAGTACGTGCAGATATTTGTAATCAGCAACGGCGTAAACACAAAATATTACGCCAACAACAAGTACCAGTCGTTTAAGCAAACTTTTTATTGGAGCGACCAAAACAACCAAATCATCAGCCAACTCGAACAATTTGCTTTCACTTTTTTGGATACCTGCCATGTTTCCAAGATGATTTGCAAATATGTGGTGCTGAGCGAAGCCCACAAAATACTGATGGTTTTGCGCCCCTACCAGTATTACGCCGTGGAAGTATTGGTAGATCGCGTGGTAAATACTCAAAAGAATGCATACATCTGGCACACCACCGGGTCGGGAAAAACGCTGACCTCCTTCAAAGCCAGCCAGATATTGATGCGCCTGCCCCAGGTACACAAGGTGGTTTTTGTGGTCGATCGCAAGGATTTGGATTACCAAACCAGCAAGGAGTTCAACAGCTTTAGCAAGGGCAGCATCGACGGCACCGACAACACCCGGGCTTTGGTAGGGCAGTTTGCCGATGACACCAAACTCATCGTTACCACCATTCAAAAGCTCAACAACGCCATCAGCAAAAAGCGTTACGAACGCAGGATGGAAAAGCTGAGAGATGAGCGGGTCGTATTTATTTTTGATGAGTGCCATCGCTCGCAGTTTGGCGAAACCCACGCCCGCATCTGCGAATATTTTAACAAGAACCAGCTTTTTGGATTTACCGGCACCCCAATTTTTGCAGATAACGCCGTAAAAAATGAAATGGGCAAACGCACCACCGCCGAATTGTTTGGCGATTGTTTGCACAAATATGTAATTACCGATGCCATCAGGGATGAGAATGTGCTGAAATTTGCGGTGGAATATGTGGGCAGATACCGGCGCAAAGAAACGGCCACCGAAATCGACATCGAGGTGGAGGACATTGATAAAAAGGAATTGATGGAATCGCCGAAAAGGCTCGAAAAGATCGTCGATTATATCCTGGCGCACCACGAGCGCAAAACCCACAGCAAGGAGTTTACCGCCTTGTTTTGTGTAAACAGCATCGAAACCCTGATTAAATATTACGATCTGCTGAAAGCCAAAAAGGAAGAGGGGCTGCATAAACTGAGGGTGGCTACCATATTTAGCTATGCTGCTAACGAGGATGATAAAATGGCCGATGGCTCCATTCCCGAAGAATTATCCATTGCCGCCGAAGCCAAAGTTTTGTATGGCCTGGCCGCACACAGCCGCGAAAAGCTGGACGAATACATCGCGGATTACAACACGATGTATGGCACGGCATATTCGACCCACGACAGCCAATCGTTTTACAATTATTACAACGATATTTCAAAAAGGATCAAGGATCGCGAACGGGTGGATTTTCAGGAAAAGGACAGAGTGGATATTTTGTTGGTGGTAAATATGTTCCTCACCGGCTTTGATGCCAAAAAGCTAAACACGCTGTATGTGGATAAAAATCTGAAATACCACGGGCTGATTCAGGCTTATTCCCGAACCAACCGGATTTTGAATGAGCAAAAATCACAAGGCAATATCGTGGTATTTCGCAACCTGAAGAAGAATACCGATGATGCCATTGCCTTGTTTTCGGATAAGGATGCCAAAGAGCTTATCATCATGGAGCCTTACGAGGATTATGTGAAAAAATTTGGCGAAGCATTTATCCACTTGCTAAAGATTGCACCCACCGTAAACAGCGTGAACGACCTGAAGGATGAAATCGAGGAGCTTGAATTTATCAAGGCTTTCAGGGAACTGATGCGCCTGAAAAATGTGCTTACCACCTTCTCTGATTTTAGCTTTGATGACCTGGCGATGCAGGAACAGCTTTTTGAGGATTACAAAAGCAAATACCTCGACCTTTACGACAAGGTAAAAAGCAATCACCAAAAAGAGGTTGTTTCGATATTGGAGGATGTGGACTTTGAGCTGGAGCTGATCCACCGCGATGAAATCAATGTTGCCTATATCCTGAAGCTGCTGGCACAACTCAAAAAAGCCGATGAAGGCGATAAGGCAAAACACCATCAGGAGATCATGGATATGCTGGCGGGTGAAGTGCAGTTGCGAAGTAAAAAGGAGCTTATCGAAAAGTTTATCCAGGACATGCTGCCACAAATAGCAGATGCGGATGATATTCCGGATGCCTTCGAGAAATTTTGGAACGAGGAACAAATTGCTGCGCTGGTCAAATTGTGCAAAGAAGAAAATCTGGATTCGGATAAGGTGGAGAAAATAGTCGAGAAATATCTTTTTGCCCGGCGCGAGCCTCTGCGTGATGAGTTGCTTGATTTGATTGAAGGGCAAAAGCCCAAAGTGCTGGAACGCAAAAAAACCGGCGACCGGATTTTAAAAAAGATACTCCGCTTTGTGGAGACTTTTATGAGTTGGGTGGTGATGAATTAAACATTACAAACAGACGCGTGGGGATTTGAACAGACGCATGGGGATTTGTACAGACGCGTGGGATATTTGTACAGACGCGTGGGATATTTGTACAGACGCGTGGGAATTTGTACAGACGCGTGGGAATTTGTACAGACGCG
>CAZGAO010000145.1:0-8849 GCA_964523795.1 uncultured Lentimicrobiaceae bacterium | reverse complement strand
CAAAGGCTCCTAAACTATCTGGAAATCAAGCACAGGTCAGGAGGTCTGATATTTATAGCTCTAAAAAAAACTCCCGAAAGCTCTTGAGCCTTCGGGAGTTTTATTTAATAGCGAATTCTAAAAAGTTAATTCCTAATCAGCTTTTTGATGGCAACAGCGGAATTGCCAGTGAATTTAAGCTGGTAAACACCGCCTGGCAAGTCGGATAAATTCAGTTTATACTGATCCTGGTTTTCAATTGCAAGGGTTCGTGTCAGTTTTCCGCTGGCATTAAAAATTTCGATTTTATTAAAATCTTTAATACCTGATAGTTCAACCCAGCCATTGCTTGGGTTAGGATAGAGGCTGATGTTGGAAAATACTGTGCTGTTAATTCCAAGCGTAGCAGCCTTAAGCGATGTAATTGCTGAAATGCCCTCTACGGCAAAATAATTAGTGTTGGGTTTTTGAGTATCATAAACAGCATTAACATCTAAAATTTCCCGGCTTTCCGGTCGATAAACTTTTAGTAGCATCGGATATCCATTTTCAAAACCATCAATAGTATTACTGTAGGGATCATCAGCATAAACCGTAATTACTGTATTTTCCGACAAAGATTTAACCTCAGTTATACCATAACAGTTTCCTGCCTCATCAAAAGTGCCCAATAGGTCGCCTTCCAAAATTCCTGTCATGTTTTTCGAGATCGCAATTACATGCGTTGATGGCCCGGACAGATTTACATTCCACGGAGTATCTGGAGTTACAGGTTCTGAAAGGAAAATTTCTCCTGCATTTTTCACATTTGCCGGGAAAATAATTGAACCTGAAACATTCATCAAAACGTAATAAGCCTTGCCGGGGATTAAAATACCGAGGGTATTAATGTTGTATTCCGGCCACATAATTCCGCATCCAGCCACTTCTTTTATAAGCACAACATCGGTACCGGCAAACAAAGCTTCAGCATCAATGGCTGAATTACAAATTACAGGAACTAAATTCCACCCGGCATTTAGGTTAAAGGTTTTGTTACTTTCTTCAATTCCGATAATCGGAAGAGTTGTTGCAGCATCGATTTTAATTTTATAAGCCGATTGGCTGTCCCAGTTGATGATAGTATTGATTGGGCCTGCCGGGTAATAAATGCCTGCCATGGTTTGGGCGATAATGAAATCGCTGTCTATCGGAGCAAAGATGTCAACAATATCATTGTTTGCAGGCAATAGATAGCTCGACAAACCGCTCCAACCTCCAGGCAGGGTAATGGTGTGGGTTTGGAGAGCATTCTCCCAGTCAATTAAATCAAAATTATCAAAATCAAAATCTTCACCAGAAAAGACACCTGAATAAGCATCAAATGTTACATGGCCACTTTCAACATCCTTGGCCACATTGAATGTTGTGCCAGCATCCGGGAATACTGCTCCTGAAATTGTTACTGTTTGGGCGTTGTTAATTGTGAGAAGAGACTGATCTGTAATGTCAGGATTTCCGTGCTGAAATGTACAATTGGTAAATGGATAAAACAGATCGATGATTGCATCAGGCAAAACATTTAGTCCGTAATAATCTATTCCTATATATTCGAATACCGCATCCTGTGCCTGGATCATTCCGCCTGAATTAATTTCAAAGCCATAAAATTCAGTTGATCGATGGGTTACCTGGGCTTTATCAGTGCCATTTCCAATAATTTCGATTATTCCTCCCTCGTTAACACTCAAAGTATTATTATTAAAAATTCGCAAAGAAGCCCCTGCATCAACAATTACAGCCCCTCCATCATTTATTGCTACATCACCATAGGTAAGCAAGGTGTGTCCATTAAGATCGAGGATTCCTTCATCAACATTGAGGTACTCGCCAAACTCCATATCAGCAGATGATAGCATTGTAACAGTAGGAGCATATCTTTCAGTATTGGCAGGCAAAACAGGTGTGGTGTTTATTTCAGCTCCATCAGGGAAAACACGATCGGCAGGCCATTCTGTTTTATCGATTACCCAGTTATTAAAATATCCGTTCAACGAAAAATCAATAAGCTGGTCAGCCAGGCCTTTAAAAACCGTAGTGTTGGTGGGGGCTGCCGGTTTATATATGGCACCATCGATCACGGTAAAATTCCCTTCAAAATAGTGGGTAAGGTAAGTCCCCCAATCATCTTCCCACATTCCATCTTCAATCACCAAATTACCTTTTACATTGATATTACTCTGCGGCTTGAATTCGCCGGAAGGTTTATCAATTACCAAATTGCCTACTTCTTCTCTGCTGGCATTTGACATAAAAAACTGATCGGTGCTGCCGTTAAAAGTCAGGATTGCGGTGCCGGGAGAATATCCATCAAAAGTATCCCAGTAAGTATTTTCGTTGGTCCAGTTACCCCCTACATATATTTTGAGGCCGATATTATTGAATGCATTTAAGCCTGAATTTGCGCCAATAAAAACATCATTGCCAACAAATAAAGTTGAATTATCATCTAAGTTTACGGTGCCGTCAACAGTGGTAAAATTATTTAATGCGGTAACTGTTAACCCCGCATTTATATTCAGGTTATTCCAATTTGTGTTGGATTTATCTACAACCAGGTTGTAAAAGGTTTCATCAGTGGTAATGGCTGATTGCTCTTCACCTGTAAACGTTACTGTGCTATTGGTTTCGATAAATCCATCCGGGCCAACATTATTGCGCCAGTCGCCGGCAACACTTATGGTTTTGTTGTTAGAATATAAAGTTCCGGCATCGATTTGCAGGTCTCCTTGTAAAGTAAGATTATCGTAAACCTGGAAGGAAGAGCCAGGCTTGTTCAGAACCATGTGGTGCAGGTAATTCCCGTTGATAACCCGCACGTAATTGCCGGTGCTTGCATTAATAAATTCGAGGGTTCCACCGCTTGGCTGGAAGGTGTTGGGTATATCTGCCATAATCGTATTTCCAATCCTAAAAATACCGCCACTGATCTCATCATCGAAGGTGGAGGAAATACTCACACTACGATTTGGGAATGTTACAATACCTTCGGTAAGTGTTAACTTGCCGGATAGTGAAACCATGGTACCACTAAAGTCATTTATAAACGTTCCGGCTCCTGCATTGAGCCAACCCGTATTCGGGAATATAAAATCGCCATTAACCGTAGCTGTTACTACTTGAAATATATTAAGGCTTCCGGCCAGGGTTAAACTTCCGGCACACGACATATCACAGCCAGTGCCAAGGATCAGGTTGCTGCCACTTTCAAGATTGGCGTTCCCCGTAACGATAAGACCATGCTCCAAATACCAATTTGATGCATTTTGCATAGTGAAATTTCCCGCAACTGTGATGGGAAAATATGCTTTGCCTGTACCATCCGAAAGTAATTTTGAAGCGGGTGTTGCAATCAGGTTCCCAAATTCAGCATCATTATCATTTGGATAATAAAGATTGTAAACATAAGCAGTATTTCCGGTTCCGAGCATTGCGTTGGTGCCTTCGTTAAACCTCCAGTTATACGCATGAAAGATTCCGGCTGTAACGTTGTCGTTCGAGCCACTGTTCCAATTAACTTCATCAGCAATAAGATTATCAGTTGCTGAAGTCATCTTTAGTGTAGCCGCATTTATGTTTACTTCACCTGTTACATTAATGGTACGCGAGCTCAGATCGAAGGTACCGGCATTAAGGGTGAGATTGCCCAAAATGGTAAGCGGGGAGCTCCCTGCCAAAACTGTGCTCGCGCGGGTTTGCTCAATGGGTTTTCCTTTGCGGTCGAACAAAGATGTGGTTGGGGCATCATCGCCAGCCCCTTTGTTTATCATTACATTGTACACACTGCATCCCAAACCCGTGGAAAGGTTTGCATCGCTTGTCCCGTACATTTCTATTATGTTACTTGTAGGAGTGAAATTTGTACGTTGGTTGTTAAAATTGCCCACGGTACGGATAATGCCACCAGTTATGTTTTCGGTAAAGGTATAGATGGCTGTACTGGAAACATAAATACCCCGATTTTTGAAGTCAAGAATTCCGCCAGTCATGGTAATGGAAGCATTCGCAGTATAAGGCCAGTAGCTGTCGGTGGTACCACCAAACACATTAAAATTCCCGCCGTAAATATGCAGTTCGCCATTTAAGTCCACATAGCTATCACTGTTAGTCAGGTTGATTGTTCCTCCAGGGTTGAGCCAGAAACCGCCAAAAATCCCGTTGTCGGCCAAATCGAGTGCCGTGAAAACGCCATCAAAAACATCAATTCCGCCGCTAGTCCAGTCGTAAACATTACATACTACTGTGTTGCTGTGCGGACGGATAGCAGCTCCCAAGTTAGCTTCGAGGATGTTGAATGTTTCATCGTTGTAAATGTTTTGGTGGCCGGAGCCATCGAATATTACCCGGCTGGTACCTTCTAAAAATCCTGTAGTACCCACCGTATTTATCCAGTTGCCCCCAACTTTTACTGTAGAAGCTCCCGGGCTAAATACACCCGACTCGATGGTAAGATCACCATTAACATCTATAGTATCGCTGAGCGAAGTAGTAACAGATACTGTACCTGTTTGGCTGAATGTAAGATCGTTGAAATAATCGCCTTCATTGAGCTTTAGGGTTTGGCTAGTGCCATCGAGCACTACTTTTCCATAGTTGCAAATAAATGTACCATTGCTATTGACAGCACCAAGCAAAATGAGATTGTAATCGGAATAATAGCCAAACATAGCTTCCGGATGCACATAAATTTGATTTTTAACTTTTAATGGCTGCGTTGAGTAGGCACTGATGCCAAGTTTAAAGCCAGCGGTTTTATAGCTTCCCAGGGTATAAAACTGTGAAAGCGCCGAGTAGTTTTGGATGTAAGCATCGTTGCTGCCAGCAAACATTACTGTGCCGCTGTTCATCTGCACATTCGAGCCGCCTTTGAATGACCACAGATCGCCATACATTCGGATAAGATTGCCATTGGAAAAATTTGCTGTGGAACCAGCCTCCCACGAGACATCGCTAAACACTTTCATCTCAGAGTCATTATCGTTCATTATCAATTGGCCATGGCAGGTAAATTCGCCATAAACGGTAAGTATTTGATCGGCGATGGTAAGTTGGGCTCCGCTTTGGATAGTCAGCTTATGGCAGGTTTCGTCATTATAATCCACACTCGGTGAATAGCCTGCGGTTGTAATCACCACATCGTCCGTAAAGGTAGGAATGCGTCCAAGCGACCAGTTGTTGGCATTGTGCCAGTAATGATTAAAAGCACCTGTCCACACATTTTCATCAACGAGCACCCTGATGGTATAATCCTCGGTTTCGCCAAAGCTAAAGTTTCCGCAGGGCAGCGGAGTAGTGTTATAAGACAATGCCACACGCATGGTGGTGAATCCGGCTTTAGCGTTACCGGGAGCTGTGATATTTTTGGTGAAAGGCCCTGTGCCGGTACCCATTACATAGGTTTCGTAAGCATCGGTAAATACGCCATTTTGATTCCAGTCAACCCAGGCTACAACCTGATCGTTGCTATAGCCATTGATGGTAACCTGCAGCGACTGGGTTTCACCAAGATTAAATTCTGAAGTTAATCCGGTAAAGTCGCCAAAGCCACCCGGTGAGCGTCCACTGGTATTGTTGATATCACCACAAGTAACCTTGCTGATGTATTCGAACGATTGCCAGGAGGTGTGGCGCGTTTGGCAATAGTTTTTATTGGCAGGTGTAGTCATGCCGTTAATGATGAGTGCGTAGCTTTGTTGGCCACCCTCCAATGTGCCGGTTTCGTTAACTCTGACTGTATAAAAACCCGCAGCAGGGTTTTTAATATTAACGGTCTCTACATTATCCCGGTAGTTACCGCCTTTGTAAGCCGCATTTGCAGGATTGTCCCCATCCAGTTTCCATGGATAATAAGCTGCTTTGGATTCATCATAAATGCGTATATTCAGATCGTTGATCAAAACACGGGTGCCGGGGTCAAGGGCTGGCGACAAAGCATCATGAGGTGGATCGTTCCAGCATATTGTAACGTTGATATCCGAAGTGCCATCGCAATAATAGGTATAGTTGCTAATTTGATTTTCGGTAAGGATGGTTTCCACAATCAGGCCGCCTTCATCGGCATCCCTGCTTACCATGTCGGCCATACCTGTCGCGTTAAGCAAACCCCAGCCAAAACGATAGTCGGGTCCATCGGCAGTTCCTGCTTCATGTGCCGTATTTATGGCCAATGCTTTCGCCACCGGAGCATTCATAAATCCGCCATGCTCCTGCTCATAATATTCTTGTATAAGCGCAAGGGTACCCGTTACAGTAGGTGTAGCCATCGAGGTGCCACTAAGATAGTCGTAGCTGCTGTTGCCGGTATGCCAGGTGGAATACAGACTTTGCCCGTTAGCTACAATATCAGGCTTAATCCGGCCATCGTCGGTAGGACCACAATTGCTGTATGATTCTAATACGACATCGGCGGGTGAAGAATATCCCGCAGGAATGTCGGCAACGGCACCTACTGCCATTACGTTTTTAGCTACAACGTTATTTACCAAACAATCGTAACCATCGGCACCTCCGTCTTGCTCGCGCCAGGCATTACTCGATACCCAATCCGAGCCGTTATAATAATAATGCTGTCCTGAGTGATCATCATTCCGGTCGTTCATAGCGCAGTAGCACATCAGATAATGAGGTGCGTTCAAGGCAATCTGATCCAGATCGTGCGATGCTTCATTATAGAAGCCAAACAGGTAATCTTCGCTGGCACTAATTGTGGGATCGCCATACCAATACCAATTTGGGTCTGAATAAGACCAGCCTCTTATCTGGCCATACGAATGGTTTGATATAATAAGGTCATCATTAGCAGCAGCGGCAATCATCTCAGCTTTGTCGCTATCCCAATCGTAAGCATCTAAGTGTGCCTCCGAAGCCATGCCATGTGCAGCATTCAGTTGTCCTTCGGCAATCAGTGTACCCGCTACGTGTGTAGAGTGATAATGCAAAGAAGCTGGTGAATCTCTTTGCGTAACGCGCGTGCCAGAGCCATTATTAAATTCCTGGTGGGTGGTAAGCACACCGCCGCCGTCCCATTCTCCAATCAACATTCCCTCGCCTGTAAGATTTAAACCACTAACTCCACCAGTCCACAAATGATCGGTTTCGGAGGTACGGGCTGCGTTTAAATTCCCGGTGATGTAATATTCCGGCATTCCTGAGGCATCCAGCCGCATAAGCTCCATGTAGCCGCCGCCTTCCAGTTCGGCTTGTATCACCCAGCCTTTTTGTAGTGCCGTATGTATGGCTTCGGCCTTTTCGGCTTCCATACGGAAGCGCATTTCGTTGGCCATTACCAGCAGCTTTTCATCTTGCTGCCGCTCATACGTTAAAGGGTTTCTGCTCTGGGCTGTCAAAGCACCAGATAGTAGAATTACTGATAAAAAAAGTACAAATTTTCTCAAAACGTTTAGGTATTAGATTTATAAATAAAGTAACATTGACTATTTTCAACTTTACTAAAAGGTTCCTGTACTTGTAATTTTTTATAATAAAATTGATTAATAAAAACTATTATTGAAGTGATGATTACTGCAAACCATTCCTGAAATGGCTTGTCAGATCCAGAAAATCGAGTAGATATAGTTTTACGAGAATTCGGCATATAATAAGCCGAATGAAAAAAAATGATGACAAAACTAACATTTTAATGCACGGTTCAAATTTACGGATGTTAATTTTTTTGCTTTTCTTTGATACGACAAAAACGATACTATGAAACTTCTTTTCAATAAAACCTTTCTCGATCACAATATTGGTAGCACCTACGAAGGCAGCTACCGGCTCAAAGACTTTGCAGACCTTGCCAGCGAGGATGCAGCTGGTGAAAACTACCTCGGTCTGGTGCATAGCCCGGAGTACATCAGTCAGATTCAGGAATTTTGTAACACCGGATCGGCCATTGCCGAGGTAAAACTTTCGCCCGTTAGCTATAAGTCGGCCTGCCTCGCAGTGGGGCTTACCGTGAAGGCCTCCGAAAGTGGCGATTTCGCTGTGGTGCGGCCTCCCGGTCATCATGCCCACAAGGACAAGGCTTCAGGCTTTTGTTTGTTTAATAATGTAGCCATCGCCGCCGAAAAACTTACCAGAGAAGGAAAGAAGGTATTTATACTGGATATCGATGGTCATCATGGCGATGGCACCCAGGATATTTTTTACGATCGTAAGGATGTTTTTTACTGCTCCATCCATCAGCAAAACACCTATCCCTACACCGGTACCTTTTTGGAAATTGGAAGAGGGGAGGGGATGGGCTATACTTTAAATCTGCCTATTCCCGAAAACAGTGGTGAGAAGGAATTTCTGAAAGCTACTTTTAAGGCCATCGAAGTGGGGATGAAATTCGAGCCGGATGTGGTAGCCGTTTCTGCCGGTTTTGATGGGTATCGAAAAGACCGCTTGCTGGAACTTCGCTTTTCGCTCCATGCTTTTTACGAATGTGGCTATCGCCTGAGCAAGGCCTTCAAAAATGTGTTTGGCGTACTCGAAGGCGGTTATCACGAAGATTTGCGCGAATGTGTAAACATGTTTGCAGAAGGCGTGAATATCGGATCCAAGCCCTCCAACATCAAATGGAATCCCGAGCTATCGATTGGTTAAGCTCTTGAGAAAATTCATGGGATTTTTCTTCGCCAGTTGATGGATAAAAATGACATGGCCAAGACTTGTGTTAAGTGAGATTTCTCCTGCCACAATTGTGGCAGGAGAAATGACAATTCCCTTAAAGGGGGAGGGGGAGAGAAGGGGGGGGGGGGGGGCCCCCCCCCCACCCCCCCCCAAAAAAAAACACCGCGGAGTGAAAAATGAAATGAAAAAAAACAAAACCCAAATTTTTTTGTGGG
>CAZGAO010000144.1:0-8907 GCA_964523795.1 uncultured Lentimicrobiaceae bacterium | reverse complement strand
CGGACAAACCATTTCGGTGAGTGCATTTTACAAGCATTTTAAAAAGCCCATCGAATTGGTGCAATATACCACATTGGTTGGCGCCTTCCAGCCACGAAATGTTGGTGATGGACAGGTTTTTGGGATTGAATTGGAGCTTCGGAAAAACCTGGATTTTTTAAGCATTCTCATGCAGAACTTTTCGTTTAATGCCAATTTCACCTACACCCAATCACGCATTAAGCTGAGTCCCACAGAATACCAGTCGCGTCTCAACAATGCCCGTGAAGGACAAGCTGTGGACGATTACCGTGATATGGCCGGGCAGGCACTATATCTGATTAATGCCGGAATTGCCTACAATGGTGGAAACGATGGCTTTTTGGAAGGCTTGGAAGCCGGACTTTATTACAACGTACAGGGTGAAACTCTTTTTATTGTTGGTATTGTTGACCGCCCTGATATTTATACCGTACCTTTCCATAGCTTAAATTTCAATGCCAATAAAGCTTTTGGCAAAGATGACAAGATGAGCATTGGGGTGAAGATTGAAAATATTTTGGGTGATGATGTAGAAGCTATATTTAAATCGTATGAAGCAGCCGACCAGTATTTTACACGCCTAAGCCCCGGAACTAAATTCACCGTAAGGTTTGGCTACAGCATATTTTAAGCAAGAAAATCGATTAAAAAAAAGAGCCTCAATCCGGCTAAGATTGAGGCTTCAACTTAAAGATTAGAGGCCAAAAGGCTAATTTTGGCTTTCTGTAAACCTGGCAAAGCATTTAGTTTTGGATTCTACACTTTGCTTAGGTCAGCCCAATCTGAATGAGTTTTACTCAGGTTGGGTTTGTTTTTTTAATACCTTCTTTCCATGGCGAGGTTTCCTTCCTCATCCCACATGAACCAGTCGCCACTTTTTTCGCCATTCTCGTAATTGATGTCGTAACGCTTGTTTCCGTTTGTGTCCCAAACATACCAATGACCATGTTTTGAACCTTCTTTAAAATTGGCTTCAGCGGTAAGATTTGCATGTTCATCCCATGTTAACCATGTCCCATCTTTTAAACCGTCTTTGTAAGATCGTTGCTCTTTTTTAGCACCTGTCGTGAAATATATCATCACGATGCCATCTTCTTTCCCATCAACTAAATTCATTTGCATCTTTAAGTTACCGTTGGTATGGTATTCGGTATATTCACCGGTGTAGAGCTGATCGCCTGCATAATACAAGCCTTCGTTTTTTACAATGTCCTGAGCGTAAGACGCCCCAAGAACTCCAATAAACAATGTTAAAATTAAAATAGCCTTTTTCATTTTTAGCCTCCTGTTTTTATAAGTTGAGCTGCAAATATACATTAAATTAACCTTCAGGTAACATTAAGTTAACATAGTAAAACTCAATTTATTCCCATTTTAGATTTCTCCATTCAGTACCGAAGACATGCTTTTGCAAATGTGAGTATATCTCGGGAGATTTCTCCTTTCAGTCGAAATGACACCATTGGAGCGGGTATGGGAGGGGGGAGATTCGGGCGCGAAGCGCCCGAATCTCCCCCCTCCCAATCAGCCTGCGGACGCTGTCATTTCGATGCCGCACGAGCGGCAGGAGAAATCTTTTCCCAAGTGTCCCCGTAAGGGTGAGATTTTCCTAATAAATGCGAGAGTGTGGCCGGGTGAACCCGCTTACCAATTAACAATAATCTGCTCCTCGCTATTTGTATAAGTAATCGATGGACACCGCAAGGTGTAATAATCTGCTGGCAAAGGCTCCTCCGCTGCTTTCTGAAAATTGACCATCACAGCATTTATCTTTTTGGTTTCCCCATTCACTTTAATAAATTCGGGATTATCGAAGCCATGGAACACTAGCTGGATAAAGCCGAACTGACTTTTCCGGCTTCCGGTTTTTTTATCAAAAACTACCTCGTTAATGGCAGCCTTGTATTTCATGGTGCGCAAATAGTAATCTCCATCCTTATATTTGTAACTGGTGCCATCATCTTCGTAATATTCCCATTCGTGATCCGCCGTTGCATTGCTGCGATAAAGATGCACCCGGAGCGTGTCCGAAGGTTTTTCGGCGGTATGCTGTATGGGCGATTGCATAGCTATCATGCTGCCGGCTTTTACAAACACAGGCAGTTTGTCGATGGGGCAGGAGGTGGTCATTTCCTGTTTGCCTTCGTAAAAATGGTCGGTATAAAAATCGTACCAGCCGCCCTGTGGTAGATAGGCTTTGGTAATTTCCTTCTTGCTTTCCACCGGGATAACAAGCATGGAAGAGCCAAAGAGGTACTGAGTTTCGTATATGCGCCAGAAAACCTTTTCGTCGCTGGTATAATCGATGGCCAGACTGCGGTTGAGGGGCATGCCCGTGAGCGTGGATTGGCGCATGGCTGTATAAATGTAGGGCAGCAGATTGTAGCGAAGCTGGATGTAATTGCGGGCGATACGCTCGGTTTGCTCTCCAAAGGCCCAGGGTTCGGCACTGGCAGTGTTGATGGCGGTGTGGCTGCGAAAAAATGGCGTAAAAGCACCTATTTGTACCCAGCGGGCAAAAAGCTCTGGTGTAGCATTTCCACCAAAGCCCCCCACGTCGGAGCCGGTAAACGAAACGCCTGAAAGGCCGAGGCTGTTTACCAGACGCACCCCAAGCATCAGGTGCTCTTCGTTGGCCTGGTTGTCGCCCGTCCAGATGGCGGTATAACGCTGCAGGCCAGCATAGCCCGCACGTGTGATATTCATCGGGCGCAGGCCATTCATCAGTTTTTTGGTGCCCTCGTAGGTGGCGCGAGCCATTTGTAATCCATACACATTTTTGGCCTCACGGTAGCTGGTTTTCTCCCCTTCCCAGTCGAAAGTTAAAAGGCTGGGAACTTCCTGCCCCCAGGATGAGACCTCGTTCATGTCGTTCCAAAAACCGGCGATGCCCAGCTTTACATATTCCTCAAAATTTTCGCCCCACCAAAGACGCGCTTCAGGCTTGGTAAAATCGGGGAAGTGGCACCAGCCAGGCCATACCTGCGCTGTCCAGGGCTGGCCGTCCGGATATTTTACAAAAAGATTCTCGGCCAGCCCTTTCTCGTAAGCCGAATAACCTTCTTCTACTTTAATACCCGGATCAACAATTACTGCCGTTTTAAAATTTAGATTTTTCAGATCTGTCAGCAGTTTTGCCGGATTGGAGAAGTGTTCAGGGTGCCAGGTAAAAATTTTATAGGCATCCATGTAGCCGATGTCGAGATAAATAACGTCAGCGGGGATTTTCTTTTTGCGAAAGGTTTGGGCGATATTCAAAACCTCGCTGTCGGGGCTGTAGCTCCAGCGGCATTGCTGGTAGCCCAAGGCCCAGAGCGGCGGCATTTCCATGCGTCCGGTAAGCCAGGTGTATGATTCGATGATTTCGCCCACCGTGCTGTTGCCGATAAAATAATAGTCCATCTCGCCATCCACAGCCGAGAAGTAGGAAAAACGATCGTTGGATGCCCCGAAGTTAAAGGTGCTGCGATACGAATTATCCATAAAAATGCCATAGCTCAGCCCGTGGTGCAGACCGATGTAAAAAGGGATGGTGGCGTACAATGGGTCGCTGTTGCTGTCGTAGTGCGGATTGTCGGTGTTCCAGTTGGTGTAGCCTTCGCCCCGGCGGTCGAGATGTCCGGTTTTTTCGCCCAGTCCCAAAAACTTCTCACCTTCCTGCAAAGTCTTGTAGGTCGTTACTTCGTTGCCAATCCACGAGGTGCCAAAGGCAGGGTCGTCCTGGCTGATGATTTGTCCGTGCTTATTTTTAAAAGTAAGACGCAGCGGACTTTTTTGGATTTCCAGATCGAGTGAATCGGTGCTGATGAAAAAGTAATCCGCATCTTCACCGTAATCAAAATTGCCTCTTATCATCTCGCCAACCACGGCATACGATTGGTCTTCACCAAAACTTCTGGCTATCCTGACCCTAAATATCGTGGGAGTGAGGATACTTACTTCAGCAATGCTACTGCTGGTATGAAAAGTAAACTGCTGCTTTGCCTTGTTTTTGTCGATGTCAGTTACCTTTCCCAGGCTTTCGTTGAGCTTACTTTGCGATGTGGCAAAGCCTACTACAAAAAAGGTGAGCAGCAGAATTATAAAATTTTTAAGCATGATGAAGATTTTGATCGTTAAAAAATTTACAAAAAACTAAGTCTTGTGAGCCTTGGTGCCCTAGTGTCTTCGCGGTTTCTCCTGCTTTACTTGCCACGAAGGCACAAAGACACGAAGAAACACTAGGAGCATTTTTGATACCTAAGCTGTCGCAGACCCTCGGCCTTCCAATGAACGCTGATGGCTTTGATGTTTCAGGCTTTCAGCCCGTGAATAAGAACTAATTATTTTACATAAACCCTATATTCCCAGGGTTCCAGCTTTAGCTGATGATCTTTAATAAAACGCACTTTTTCCTTACTAAATAAATCGCTGTACTCCCCCACATAACCATCGCTCTGGAGTTTTACTTCAAGGGCGGTATCCGATAAATTAAGGATTACAAATACCTTGTCCTGGTCTTTGCTTCGTGTAAATGCCACCACACTTTCATCCTCCGATGTTTTTACAGCTTCATATTCCCCGCCAAAGTTGCCATTCCACAATGCAGTATTTCTTTTTTTCAGGTTCAGCAACTTGCGATAGAAATCCTCCAGCGGATAATCTTTCCAATCCACGAGGTCTTTGGTGAAAAATTCCAGCCGTTTATCCAAAGCCGATTCCTGCCCTGTGTAAACCAGTGGCATGCCAGGCACCGTGGCCATAAGTACTGCAAAGGCCTTGTAGCCCTCGCCATATCTTTCATGCACAGTTCCGTTCCAGGAATTTTCGTCGTGGTTGGTGGTGAAATTCATTTTGTAAGCACCCGCAGGTGTGATGGTTTTTAATGCTTCAAAATACCGGGCAACAACATCTGCGGTGGTGTCGCCGCTTGCAATCTTGTTGCTAAGGTGGTGAAAGTGCCAGCCATAGTCCATGTCGAAGGCATCCACGAGTAGGTCGGCTTCTTCGGCTTCGGCCAGCATAAAAACGGGTTTTATTTTATCCAGTGCTGCGCGTGCCTGGTTCCAGAATGGCGTGGGTACCATCCCGGCCACATCGCAACGGAAACCGTCAATGTCGGCCTCGCGAACCCAGAATTCCAGTTCGCTGGTCATCACAGGCCACAGGTCTTTGTTTTCGTAGTCCAGTTGCACCACATCCGACCAATCGAAAGGGCCGAAATTTTGGCCGGTAGAATCCAGGGCGTAGTATTCGGGATGCTCGCTTTGCCAGGCGTGATCCCAGGCCGTGTGATTGGCTACCCAATCGATGATCACCTTCATATCCAGGTCGTGAGCCAGCTTAACCATATTTTTGAAATCCTGCATCGTGCCAAACTCGGGGTTAATAGCCCGATAATCTTTTACCGAATAATAGCTGCCCAGCTCGCCCTTGCGATTTTTGAGGCCGATGGGTTGCACTGGCATGATCCACAGGATTTCTACGCCCATATTTTTCAGCCGAGGCAACTGCTTCATAAATGCCTTCAGGTTTCCTTCGGGGCTGAACTGCCGCAGGTTTACCTCATAGATATTTGCGTTTTTCGACCATCCGGGATGAGCCACATTGCTTGTTGTGGCCACCTTCGTTTCAGTGGATTTTGTTTTAGCTTCCTGTTTTTTAGGTGAAGTGTTGCAGGCCGTAAGGATTACCGCTACTAAAATTAGCAATAGAAATGTGTATTTCATTTTATTAAATTTTTAAAATTATGGATAAATTATTTCATAAAAAGTGCTGATGACAAGCTATTATTTATTTTTGGCAAAAATAACAGGAATTATCAAAATTTAGAATTAATGAATTTAGCCGAAAATATGACTGCCGAGAACCTCGACCTGGTGATGCGCGAGGACGACTTTGTGATTTATTACGCAGGCGAACCGCTTACTACGCCCGGAGGCCGCGATTTTACGCATAAGAATGCACGTTTGCTAAAGCATATTTTATTAAAGCTAACGCTTTTGTCGTCCAGGATAAACGGGGGCCTGAACAGCGCAGAGATTTTTGTGTATTTAAAAGATAAGATAGAAAGATCGCAGGATTTTGTTGGCGAAAATTTTGATGCCATTTTCGAAAATGATTATGTGATTGCAGCGCGATATGAAACTTTGGCAAAAACAAACCATCCGAAAGAGCTTGTGCTGGATTATCTGGATGAAAACCTGAGCGTGCTCAACCTTATTTTCTGGAGCAATTCGCTCATACTCGAAGGTTATCGCCGGCTGATGGTGCAAATGGATGGGGCGAGTAGCGTTTTAACAAAGGAAGAATGCCGGGAACTGATTAAGGAAAAATATGAAAAGCTGAACCCAGGACAAAAAGCCGGGGTCAATATATTGGTCTTCCATCATCATATCGGGATTGTTTTGCCGCTGATGCTGGTGCTGCAAATTATTTCGCCCTCAGAGTATGCCAATGGCACTTTGGCGGCGCAAGGCAAGGGCTATGCCGGCAAAACCATGCAGATATGTCAAACTGCCGCGCTTGAAATGCAAATTGAAACTCCACCCTTCGATATTGCCGCACCCTTCGATTTTGTTGGTAACAACCATAAGGATGCTTTAAAAGCGATGGAGTTTATGCGCTTTTTTGCTGCCGATCATCAACGTATTTCGGTAATTAGCGAGCTTATAAACCGTGGCGAGAGCGATGAGCTGGAGTTTAAATCCACGTTTAGGTGGGACTTGCGACAGAATAAAAAAAATCCGGCCATCGAACACGCATCCCTAAAAACTATGGCCGCCTTTATGAATTCCGATGGCGGCGACCTGCTTATCGGCGTTGAGGATGATGGGAATATTCTTGGCGTTGAAACGGATGGTTTTCCTAACGATGACAAGTTTTTACTGCATCTTTGGGCGCTCATCAAAGATACGATGGGGCAGGATGTTAGCCCCTTTATCAAGACTACCCTCGAAAAACTGGACGGGAAAACGGTGTGCAGGGTACATTGCCTGCCAAACATGCGCCCGGTGTTTCTGCGGCAAAAGGGTTTCGACGAGGCTTTTTATATAAGGATAGGCCCCAGCACCGGAAGTCTCGACATTAGCGAAGCTCTGAAATATATCTCCGGGCGGTTTAAGAATTAGTGTCTGTCTTTTAAGTAACAGTTAGAAAAATATTCGATTTCAGATTTAAGACGTTGGTGATATTCAGCATAATCTAAAATCTCCGATCGTTAATCGTCAATCTTAAATCAAAAAAAGGCGACTTTATGGACAGGCACTATTTAAAGTTTATATATCAGCCTGTCGCCCTGATAATCGATCCTGTTCATTTTTTTGCCTGCTTTCTTAAAGTTGTCAAAAGCCAGAATACAAACGATGGCCCCCAGTCCTGCAACGCCTGCTCCAATATCAACAAGGTTGTCGCGATCGTCTTTACGCCCCAAAAATGCCAATGCACCACCCACAAGCGAAATGCCTACCCCAAATTTCAAATTTCTGGAGGCCTTTATGAATTCCTCACCGGGGGTGGTATAAAAGTTATTCACCAGATATACGGCGGTTTCATCCAGGGCATAGCTGCTTGTTTTGCGGTGGTGTCGGCTAAACTGGGTGATAAAAATGCTGTCGTTTTTAACTTTCTGAATTTCGCAGGCGATACGCGTGCCGTTTTTAAGATATACCACATCAATATCTTTTTGAGCATAAACAAGGCTCGAAGCCAATAATGGCAGTAATACAAGTAAAAATTTCATCTCTGTCCCAAATTTGGTTTGTTGCGCAAAAATAAAAGGATTTTCCAAACATCCCTGTTTAATTTTGACTTTGGCAGGGAAAAAAAATAATGGATTTTTGATTTTTAAAATCATCTGATAAAAAATAATACTTAGCTTTGATGGCTAAAATAAAAACATCATAACTATGAGGAGTATTCTAATAATTACAGCATTATTTCTGGCGACAATTTTGCATAGCCAGTCAATCTTGACAGTCGGAGAAATCTTTGATTTCAATCTTAACGACGAATTCCATACATTTAATGATTATCAGCAAGGTGGTCCGCCAAATGCAAAGCGGATGACAATAATAGGCAAACATTTTTCTGCGGCAAATGACACCGTGTTTTATACCCGTTCATTTAACAATTATCACTCGGTTTTCAATCCAAACCCGACACCACATCTGGACTATTATTTCAATGCTTACATTGATTCTGTATTTTACACTAACTTAAATGATAGTGTTTTGTGCAACGGCTCCGACACAACTTGTAACTCAATTATCGATACTACAATTTGCGGGATTCCTACAAATGGAAGGGAATACATTGGACTTGAAGAGTATTCTTCAATTATTTACGGAAAAGGATTAGGAATTGTGCGAGATGTTTATTGGCAGAATCCTACCTTATTTTATGACTATAAAATTTTCTATTTTAAAAAAGATTCATTGGAGTGTGGGATCCCAGACTTGATAACATCAATTTCCTCAGACAAAATTTCGTTGGGTGTAGAAAATATTTATCCCAACCCGTTTACAGACAAAATCAATATCAGGTTTGCTGATGACCAACATTCATATCAAATAAAGATTTTTAATTTGAATGGACTGGAAATCTTTGAAACTACAGTTAACCATTGCAATAATGTCGTGATTGACAAAATAAAAAATAAAGGATTTTATGTCATAAAAATAGAATCAGAAGATGAAAGTTTTATCGGGAAAATTATCAAGAACTAAAGCCGCGCAACAGCAAATCATTGCATACAGCCGCTTAGCGGGCATTTGAGAAATGAATAGAAAAGGGAACACTCGAATCACAAAAAAAACTTCTGGCAATTGGGAGACTGCAAGTCATATTTGCGGAACGTTGAACTAAACCGCCCCCTATCTGAGGCGGTGATTTTTGTTATTTTTAGGG
>CAZGAO010000143.1:0-9113 GCA_964523795.1 uncultured Lentimicrobiaceae bacterium | reverse complement strand
GGCTAATATATAAAATCGCGACAATTTAGTTTGACCACAAGTCAGGAGGTCTGACATTACTAACTTCTGTACTCGTGCCCAAAACTAAAGCACAAGTAAAAATCACGCATTCATCTTCAATTATTCAAACACTATCTTTTTAATAATCTGCTCTATTTCTGTATTTAACAAAACATAATACACACCAGTTGGCAGGTAGGTGAGATTGATACTATTAGCATAAAAATTATCATAGGAATTAAGATCTCCGCTAAATACAAGCTGCCCCTGGGCATTCATCACTTTCAATTTGAAACCCTGCACCTGCAATCCTGAGATTTCAATATTAAAAATACCATCCGAAGGATTAGGGAAAATATTTAGCCGGGCTTTGCCGGGTAGTTCATCGATATTGGTGCATGGATCGAGGGTTACTATAAGCTCATCCGCATCATCGCCTTCGCAGGGCGCAAAGGCTTCAGCATAAAGGCTAAGCGCAACTTCACCATTCAAAACGTCCTGCGCTCCGGGGGTATAAAATGGTTCGGCAATGGCATCATTGCTAAACAAACCATCACCCGATGTTGACCAATGCAAGGAATCCGCATTCGCCAGTTGCGGGAATAGCTGTATGGTTTGATTGACACAAATTATTGTGTCGTTACCCAAATCGACATCCGTCTCGTTAACAATATCCACATGCACCACGTCGATGGCTTCCATCCCAGGCTCAAAACCATAAGCCGTGAGCGTTAACTCGAAAAAGCCATTCGCCACATCCTCGCTCCCTCTGAAATATATGGGTATTAAGGTGTTGGGATTAAGCAAATTGCCATTTCCGTTCGAAGTCCACAGCACGCTTTGTTGGCCTGTAACGCTACCCTGGGCGTTATACACTTCAAAAAAACAAACTTCCGAATCAGGGCCGGCATAAGCGGTAGGTGCTTCTATAGGGCCGAAGTCGAACGAAACAACCCGGGTTCCCCATTGGGAGCTTGGCATATATTCGCCGGTGTACCAAAAGGTAGAATCATCCACCGGGTCGATAGCCATGGCACTATAGTCGCCCCAGCGTGCGCTGGTATTTTGAGAGTGTGTTCCCCCAACAGCCACCACTTCTTCGATATTCATTTCTCCCAGGGGTGCTCCGGCAGTTTGCCCGGTATATGCCACCGATGGAAACATTGCGTGTCCTGTAATCGAATAACCCAGCGCAATATCGCCATTTCCGTTCATGGCAATACTGGCCATCCAGCGGCTAAGGCCATCAGCCGGGCAATAGGTTCCTTGCTGGTAAATATACCAGTCGTCCTGGCCGGCATCCTTACGCAACTCGTACCAACGAATACCGGCGACCGTATCCACCTTTACCGTGTGATTGACCACCATGGTTTCGTACGTACCAAAATTGCGATATTGCAAGGGGTTCATCAGGTATTTCGACAAGGGGTCGAGCTTTCTATCCGAATTGGGTTGCGGCAACTGCTCTCTTACGTTGGGATTAAAAAAAGTAAAAGCGGTAACAGGCAGTGTGTTGTGTAAAGTGTAGCTCGAATTAGTCGGCGTTAGCCAGTCCGTTTCAAACTTATACACCTCTATTACTTGCTGCCCATATTTTTGTAGGTTCACAAACCAGTTTGGGGCATTGGCCGGTGGCTGATCCGGGCCATCGAGATGAGCCGACTTTAAACCATACTGCTCGGGGTAAGGCCCGAACATAACGATTCTTGCATCGGGATCGCCTACCAGCATGGCATCGCGATCCATTACAGCAGCTACAGCTCCCGCAAAATCATTCTCGAAAATATTATAAGTCGAATAATAACCATCGGGCCAAATGCTGAATTTAGGATAATCGTTAAAATTATCAAACTCATAGGCATAACGGTAATACGAACCCAAAGGATCTCCTGTTTCTGAAATAGCAATCAACTGCCAATAGGTGCCATTGCTGGTTTCTACGGCAAACTGAGTAGCCACCCACCGGTCGGCATAATCATCGTAAAGCACAATGGGGTCGCCATCGTTGGTGCCGGTCCACGGCCCTATAAAATCATCCCAAAGGGTGATGTTATCTGCTGGCCCATAGAGCAGGTTTCCTTGTTTATCCCAAATTGCAAACGACAGATTCACCATCTGGAAATAATGATTGGAACCCACATCGCCATCGGTGTCGGGTGGTGTGCTGTTGGCTTTGCCAATACCCGGAAAACTTTGGATCGGGCCATCTACGCCTTTTGCCCCCATATCTTTCTGTTGGGCTGCATCCACAGCTACTTCCGATCGGTTTTCCCATGCAAGGCTTTCATCCTTTGTTCTGTTGCCCACCAGGCCATCTTTCCAGCTGCGATCGCGGCTGCCGGCCACAACAATTTTCATGTCGCGCAGGGGCGGTGTTTTATCGCTGTAGCTTGCTGTTTTTATTACCGGATCGGAGTTGTTTAGCTGCTGTCCTTGCATAGTCAAACTTGCTATCAAGAAAGCAAAAACTACTATTATAGTTATTTTATTCATCGGTTTAGGTTTAAAAAAGAAGGACAGGTTGGTAATTATCAACCCAACCTGTGCCTCCTCAACTTAATAATTAACCACGCTTAAAAAATTACATTTATTAAAACACTATGAAAAAATTAAAATACTCAAAGATAAATTTCAAATTATAATGGCGTTTGCAAATTAAACTACTGAACAATCATCTTACCGTTAAATATTGATTTTCCTGCGGTTAAATTATAAAAATAAGCACCTTCTTTTATGTTTCCAAAATTGAGCGTAAGCTGGTGAGGGCCATTGGATAATTGCTCAAAACTGAATTGTTTAACCAGTTGTCCTGACACATTAAAAACCTCAATATTTACATCGCTCTTTTCCAGGAGGTTGATGTTGAAGTGCGTAGTTTCGCTAAAGGGATTGGGGAAATTTTGTGCCAACGATACCAGGGGTTTGCTTCTATCATTTTCAAGGCCCGTTACCACGTACGACCGCGTGAAGTCGGGGATATACCAAAACTGGCAAAGCCCGCTAATATCATTTTCGACCAGTTGTTCGTAAACAAAGGGGATCGTACATTCGTAGGTTCCATTATCTGTAACATCGGCAAACACATAGTGCGACATACATCCCCAATATGCCGACCACATCGCTTCCGACCATGCCGTAACATTAATTACTTCCTCGCCGTGCATATCCATTTCCGGGATGTATTCGCGGAAATAAATATCAGGATTAAGATTATCCACGGTTCCTTCAATTCGGGTATCAAGGAAGGAGAAGAACACGATGGCTCCATCCTGGGTAGTGGCAACCTGTGGCCGGTTGTACATATTAATGGTACTTCCACCCGATCCGACATATTCGGCATCCATGGTGGTGGGATAGTCAATAACAAAGGACTCCCATGTTTCGCCCTGATCTTTACTATAAATGTGGAACAAGGCAAAAACACCCTCATAATTCCACCATTCCAGGGCATCAAGATCGCAAATGGCAACTACGCCCATAATATGCGGATTTCCCCAGGCATCAACGGCCATATCCATGTGGTAACCCATAAAGTAAGGGATATCTTCGCGATCCGGCACTGGCTCGGGATCAAAAAATTCGACAAGAGCCTCATCCGAAATAAAATTCCTAACCGCTTCAAGACCATCATCACCACCAAGCTGCACCTCGATAGGGTCTTCGCTCCAGCTCTGTCCGCCATCGGTAGTTTTAAAAAGCATCGGGTGATACCATGTAGCGGGCAAATGATCCTCCCCATTAGTGAGTGCGCAAATCCATCCGGTCATCCCATCGGGAGCAAAAGCAACCTTTACGTCATTAATGCCACTTTCGGGATCCGTTTCCAAGGGTAAATGGTCAAAGGTGTAATCAAAATCTTCTACATCTTCATTCCACAGGCCATGACCTACAATGAGGTTGCCGGTATAAGTGTATTCGCCGGAGCTGCCATCATTCTCTTCATCAATCACCCATGCTTCGCCCAGTTGTGTTAGCGTATAGCCGGAAGGCAGGTATTGGTAAAAATCATCGCCTGAGGGCAAATTGCTTTGCGTAGGCAAGGCTCCATCGGCCAGTTTTTTTGAACCCCAGGCATATCCGCCCCAGGTACCATCGTTTGAGGCATTGGATGCGTCAAGGGTGGGCGCAAAATATGAAAAATAGGCTTCCATGGGATCGGTGTTTCCTACGGGGTTATACAAAAATCCCTGAGGATATCGTGCATTATAACCCTCAGGAAGATTGGGATCATACACCTGATTATCGATCGTCCAGGTTTGGCCTCCATCGGTTGACAAATCATAGGCCAAAAAGCCCGAGCCAGGAAAGCTGGTCATCCGGTGCATAAAAGAAATGGAATTGATGTTGTTGTCAGCCCACAGGTAGGTGGTGCGCATGTACGAAAACCCAAAGGCATTAGCCGATTGTCCAATTTGAATAGGCATAACAACATCTGTGTTTTTGAAAGCATCAGGAAGCATTTCCTGGGGTTTGATTGTGGAGGGGCCAGCATTACCCATTCCATTCGCGGCTTGCTGATCCGCGATAAACTTCCCCGGAGACCTGAAGTTTTCTTTATTAAAATTTTGTGCAGATAATCCGAGTGCAGCAAAAATAAAAATTGCAAGTAATAGTCTTTTCATTTTGTGTTGATATTTATTAATTTTACAATAAAAATTTTATCATACAAAAATACTTTCATCACCAGGGATGCACAAATTGATTCAACGGAAAAGAAATGTTTTTACCTTTGATGCGTAATTAATTCAATAATTAAACAGCGTTTTTTATGTTAGACAAAGTTGATGTCCAAATTCTTGGCCTTTTAAAGAAAAATGCACGGGAATCTTACGCCGAAATCGGACGGGAAATAGGCCTTTCAGCATCATCGGTGCGTGAGCGAATGCAGCGTTTAACGGACACCGGAGTGATAACAAATTTCACCATCCAGGTAGATCATAGTCGCTTGGGGTATCCGGTGGAAGCCTTTGTTTTGATCAAACTATTCGCCAGCAAGCTGAAGCCATTTATTGCTACTGTAAACCAATTTGAAGGCGTCGAAAAAAGCTATCGGGTTACCGGCAATCAGAATGTATTGATGAAAGTAGCTTTAAGAAATCACAAGCATCTTCAGGATTTTTTGGATAAAATAATGGTTTTCGGTGATACCACTACTTATCTGATGCTTTCCGAGATTACGGATGATATGGAGGGGAAAGGCGGTCTTTAGCAGGCAGTGCCGAAAAACAACGAAATCGCAGATTTCGTTGTTTTTCGAGCATGCACGAGCGAAGCCCGGCATCCCTAGTCTTCAGCGGCCAGTGAGCTTGCCGAACTGTCGCAGTTTAAAAGAAAGAGGGGATTGCAAGGCTTACAATCCCCTCGTGTTTAGTTTTTTTACAAAGTCTCCAACGCCGTTTTCAAACAAGCATCTTTTTCTATCTTAAGGCCTTGTTTTATCAGCGAAGCCTCGATGGCTTTCAGGGTGGTGATTACTATGCTTTTTAAAGTCAGGGCTTATCCTGTACACTAAATTTTTTCGATTAGTTCGGTTTTTACTAATTCAAAGGCAGTACTTTGGTCGTATTTCACACCTGGCCTCAACAAACCATAAGTGTCTCCCTCAAAATCCGGATCCAGTATTTTTTCTTCCAGGTTCATAATGAATTGTTTTTGTGTGGGAGGTTTTTCAACAGAATAGGCCATGTATTCCCTGTAACATCGGAGTAACTTTTTGGTATCTATTTTTAAATTGTTCAAGGCATGGTACAAGTCGAACAGGTCGCGTCCCTTTTTCCGTTGGTAAAGTGCTCGTAATTTTGTGCCAAGCATTTCTTCAAGCTCATAAGAGATGAGTTTGTAAGAACCATTGAACCAGGTATTTTCAATGGTATGCTCAATCATGTTGTAAGCCAAAACCGAAAAGTGTTCCCTGCAATTGATTTCGATTTTTAGCCTAAGGTTGATTATAGGAGGTATCTCAGATTCAAAACGGTAAACCATGGTATTGTTGTTTGCTTTTTGCTTCACAGTAGGTTTTCCCAAAAAACCGAGTTGTTTCCTGATAGCCGATAATGTGTCTTTTATGGGTTCAGCTTTTATTTGAACAAGATCAATGTCTTCCGAATAGCGTGCCTGTGGTTTTAAAAAAAGTTTATGCAAAGCTGTGCCGCCTCTAAATGCTAATCGCTCATTAAGAAATGGGTCGGAAAATAACTGGAGTAATGCTTTTTCAATCACCAAATCCTGCTCCACCTGCGCATCTTCAGGCCAGGGGGCAAACTCTTTCCATTCTTCTATGTATCGACGTGGTAGCATTAAATATCGATCTCCGCGTTTTTAATTAATTTCCATTTTTCATTGATTAGACCCGTTTTCCCGGGATGTGCCAACGAAAGGGGAACTTCTTTTAAGTTTATACTCAATAAGCTGCTAAGGGAGTTGGCAAGGGATTCGTTTCCTAAGCTATCAAGTAAAAAACCTAAACGCTGAATATTGGGAGATTTCTGAGTTTTGGCAGTTTTTAAGAGCAGAGAAGGCTTTATAACTTCAGAAATCTCTTCAAGAATAGGTAAGATTCTGTTAATCCCACCAATTCTTTTATGGTACTGAACCAGATCGAAAGCAGTTAGTCCCGGAGATGAAACTTTCAGGTAGCCTGCATCCGTTTTCTTTTTTACAATCTGAGTTTGTTCCCATTCTCCTTTGGTAAAAAAACTAAGTGCAAGCTTTTGCGTACGAATGTTGCGTAAAGCAGGCTTTTGAGTTATTAGCTGGAACTCCATCGGCTGCTGATGCCCGGCCCCATGTAAGGCTGCAGCAGAAAATAGCCCCACATAATATTCCCTGTTTAAAAAGTTCATCATGTCATCAATGAAAAGTGTAGGAGGTATCATGCCCCGCCAGGAGTACTGAGGTGGTATAATTACATAGAACTCTTTGCGAACTTGTGCCAGTTGATTTTTATTTTTTAGCCTGAATATTTTTTGGAGAATAGCTTTCTCGGAAATGTCAAATTTGGCTTTCAGTTCGCTTAGCGTCAACGAATATCTTCCTTTTGATTGTAACTCAATCAGATAATTTTCAAAGGTGCTATATGTTGATTTTCGTTTCATTATTTTATTTGCGCAAAACTACACTTTTTGTAGTTAATTGCAAATGTAAATGTATTAATTCTATTGAAGTCCCTTTTCAGGCTACGACCGCAACACTAAGCAACAAGTTCTTTTCCTGAAAATGTTTACAAAATTTCCAACGCCGTTTTCAAACAAGCATCTTTTTCTATCTTAAGGCCTTGTTTTATCAGCGAAGCCTCGATGGCTTTCAGGGTGGTTATTACTTCGTTTTTGCCAGTCATGCCCATGTGGCCAACCCTGAAATATCGGGTTTTTATTTCGGGCAATAATCCACCGGCTACTATCACGCCTTCATCCCCGATTCCTGAAATCACTGCCGGGCCTTGCACGTTTTCCGGGAAATAAGGAGCAGAGAGCGTGTTTGCGGCAACGCTGTCGTTGACCGGAATAATTTTTAAGCCCATGCTTTTCAGTCCTTCGCGAAAGGCATGACCCACCTTACGATGCCGCGCAATGCGTTGCTCCATGCCTTCTTTTAGGATAAGCTCCAAACTCGTTTCGAGGGCCAGGATAAGGTTTACCGCCGGGGTTCCAAAATATGAAGGCTTGCGCTGCATGTAGGCCTCCATGATGGGCAGCCAGTTTTCGAAATCGGCGTAGTAATTTCCTACCGGTGTTGAGCGGTTTTTCCACGCGGCCATGGCTTTGGGCGAAACCACCAGCAAGGCCAGTCCGGGAGGTACGCCAACAGCTTTTTGCGAAGCCGTAAGCACCACATCGATGCCCCAGGCTTCTTGCTGAATTTCTTCGCCCGCCACCGAACACACGCCGTCAAGAATCGTGAGCACATCGTACTTTTTGCCCAGCGCTGCGATGGGTTTTGGGTCGTTCATCACGGCAGTAGAAGTATCCACATGCGTAAAAGTCATCAGCTTATACTTCTTCGCTTTCAGCGCGGCCTCAATCTCATCCATCGGGACAATGTCGCCAACAGGAGCAGTAAGCAAGGTAACATTAGCTCCATAACGCTTTAAAAGATTGGCATAGCGCTGGCCAAAATAACCGGTCGAAATGACCAGGGCATGGTCGCCCGGTTCAATCAGGTTGGAGCCGGCAATATCCATGGCCAGGGTGCCGGTGCCTGCAACTACAAAGGGCTGTCCCGAAGGGCACATCCATACTTGCTTCATCATTTCCAAAACGTGGCCAAAGCTCTCGATAAAATTGGGAGCTACGTGGCTGGGCGTGGGAACGCTCATGGCCGCCATCACTTCCGGTTCAAACTCGATAGGCCCCGGAATCATTAAAAGTTTTCTTTTCATTTTATTAGGATTTAAATTATAAAATTTGTCATGTGTAATTATGGGTCATTTCAGATAAAAAGAAAAAATATTGAATATCGAATATCCAATATCGAATATTGAAATGGAGGACGAACAATTAGTGAATGTAGAATAAGTTTCACCCTAAGCTTCTCTTAACTTCAAGATTCAACTTTCAGTGTTCGATTCCACACGTGCAGAATTAAAAAAAGCTATCCAATATTTTTAATAATTCAATTTTCGTTGTAGCATCAAGGGGCAAAATGGGCTTGCGTGCCGGACCTCCATAAAACCCGATATAATCCATCGCTTCTTTCAAAGCAGGCACGCCCCACTTTTTGGTAACGGCATTATTTACAGGAATAATATCGAGTTGCAGCCGGCTTGCCTCGGCCATATCACCGGCATTAAAAGCTTTGTGCATGGCAAGGCATTGAGCAGGCGCAATATTGGCTGAAGCCAGAATACCGCCGCAGGCACCCACACTCATGGCCGGAACAAGAAATCCTGCCGAGCCGGCCAGCAACTGGAATTCGGGCTTAACCCGTTTGCGGATAGCTCCCATTTTTGCCACATTGCCCCCCGAATCTTTCATACCTATAATATTGGGGTGCGACGAAAGCAAAAGTATCGTTTCAGCATCCATGTCCATCCCCGAATTGCCGGGCATATTGTAAATAATCACCGGAACTTCCGAAGCATCGGCCACAGCAAAATAATGCTGCTTTAAGGCTTC
>CAZGAO010000142.1:0-9177 GCA_964523795.1 uncultured Lentimicrobiaceae bacterium | reverse complement strand
TTTTACCAATGTCCTTTAAGTGAGATTCAAACATAGTCTGTTCACCAACCCTGAAAGATTCTATTTGTGCATCTAAGGTGATATGGTTTTTAACGTCACAGAGAAAACAGAGAACGATAAATTTGAATTCATTCGATTATCAAAAATAGTTACTACTATAACTCATTCTCTGTGCTTTTTCATAAAGTCTTCGTAATCCACGATCTCTCCATTGTCAACTTCGTTGACACCCAATAAAATATCTTCTCTTTGATCTACGGGTAATGATTCCCAAAAAGCTGCATTTTTACTTCGATTAAAAAGCCCTTTAACTATTTCCAGAGTACGTGGATTATCCGTTTCAAGAATCAATTTTATTATTTCTATCTTTTCTGTCTGAATATCCATACCAAATAGTTTTATTCACAATAATATGATTTTTAATGGAAGGTGTTTTAAAAAAAACTATAATTTTGAAAAGACTTTTTAAAAATAAAAAAATACCTTGATCAATAAAATCATAAAACGATGAAATACAAATCTCCCATTCGACTCCTGGCTTTTGCTCTGCTTCTTTATGCCATCCATCCGTATTTTTCGTGCAAAAAGATTGATATCAAAAGAGAGGTACTCATTACCAGTGCCCAGGCACAAAACATCACCTTCAACTCGGCGGTGCTACATGGCCAGCTCGTGGATATTGGCGAAGATGGCAGTATTACCGAATATGGTTTCGCGTATGGAAGCACTTCCCTACCCACCCCCGAAAACAACAAAGTAGTAGCCCCAGGCAGCCCACAGCAGGGCGATTTCTCACTATCGCTGCAGGGTCTCGAAAGCAACATGCAATATTATTTCCGGGCTTATGCCGTGGAGCAAAGTAATAAGGTAACTTATGGAAATACCCAGTCATTGAAGACGGAGATAAACCCAGATGCCGAGGCTCCTGATGTTAGTACTTTGGAAGTATTTAATATTAGCCCCTGGTCAGCCATGATCAAAGGTATGGTGGACGATGATGGCGGCGCAACAATAATGCGCAAGGGCTTTTGCCTAAGCAACGATCCGCTGCCTACAATCGCTGATGATACGGTTTCGGAAAATAGCACTGATTTAGGCGAGTATTTACTCAACTTTACTAATCTTATCCCCGAAACAGAATACTTTGTTCGTGCTTACGCTCGTAATAAAATAGGCATCGGCTATGGCGAAGTACTGAATTTTACAACACCGGAAGCTGGCGATCCCGTTAACGAATGGCTGCACTACGATGATGGCGAAAACTTCGACGGCATTGGACTTACCGAAGGTGGTTCATTTGATGTGGCCATTCGCTTTAGCCCCGATCAACTGGCTCCTTACAATGGGATGAAGATTACTAAGGTGAAGTTCTTCCCCAAAGGCGGAATGTCGGTCAATTATTTTATCGAAATATTAACAGGTTCTAATCCAAAAATCCAAGACCTGGAATATGAACAATATGTCGATAGTCTGCTCATCGATGAATGGAATGAGCTAAGTCTGGATACGCTTTACTTTATTGATGCAAGCAAGGATTTGTGGGTGGGATACCTTATTTACAATCAACCTGCCGGCGTGTTTCCTGCGGGTATTGACGAGGGTCCTGCCGAAAGCGGATTTGGCGATATGATTTCGTTGGATAACCTGGAAAGCTGGGAAAGCCTTTCCGATGCAGGCATTAATGCCAACTGGAACATCCAGGTATTTGTTAGCAACCAAAGTGGTGAAGAAATACCGATGACTCGGGCTAAGCCGCCCAAAGCATTGCGAAACCAGGAAAGTCATGCGGCTTCGGCCACGTTATCATCAAAAAGAAAAATGGAATAAAAGGATTTTAATAATTGGATGAAAATATACAGTGATGAAAAAAAACAAAAACATATTTATCCTCATGCTTATTGCAGGATTTTTTTTCCTGCCCCGGGGCGAGGCTTATGCGCAAGGCAAGGCCACAGTAGAAAACGTAGATTTTTTCGTGGATGGCCAAAATTTGATTATCACCTACGATGTTGCCAAAGCCCGTACCGGCGCAACCTTTGATGTGAGCATAAAAATATCGACGGTCAAGGGGCAGCAACTCCGCGCCTATTCGCTGAGTGGCGATGTAGGACAGGGCGTTTCTGGAGGCAAATTTAAACGCATCGTTTGGGATTTGGCTAAGGACAATGTTTTTATAGATGATGAAATTTTTGTACAAGTGGAGGCTAAGCCCAGCCGTTCTTCAAAATCTGATAAATCCGCCCCCGGAATAAGTGTTGGCGGAGCCATGCTGCGCTCGGCCGTTTTTCCGGGATGGGGCAACAGCTATGTAAAAGGCGGTGGCCCATACTGGCTAATTGGCGTGGCTGCCTACGGATCGCTGGGCGGAGCCATTTATTTCAACAACCAGGCTTATAACCAATACCAGGACTACCAGCAATCGATGGAATCAGGACAGCGCGACCAATATTACGAGGATGCCAACGACAGCCACAAGATGCAAAAAACACTACTGATTGCTGCGGGAGCCATCTGGCTGGCCGACATTGTGTGGACAGGATTGCAGGTCTCGAAAGTAAACAAGCAGGCGCAGCAAAATAAAGTATCGCTGGGCTATTACTACGATCCTAATTTTAGGGCGCAGACCTTTAGTGTTTCATTAAAGATTAATTAATGAACTAAACAGCCGATAGGAAATGAAAACTTTTACATTGCTCCTCATCTTATTTGTTTTGTTAAGCCAGGAAGGCTTTGCTCAGGTTAGTTCGGGCAAAAGCGAGGCAAAAAAAATTACCTTTAAACAGCAGGAAACCTCGGGATTGTACGACTTGCCCGACCTGATTATTAAAGAGGAAAAGTTTGTTGACGAAAACAACAACCGAATTATCGATGCCAACGAGGCCAGCGCGATTTCGTTTAAAATTGCAAATATTGGCAAGGGTGTGGCTAACAACGTTCAGGTAAGGGCTTCGTTAAAAAATTCGCGTGCGGCAGGCATCACTTTTACCGAGGCCATCAAAATTGGCAGCCTGGCGGCGGATGAAGAAGTAGCGGTTGAAATTCCCATCCAGGCAAAGCAAAACACCGAAGATGCCCAGGCCGAATTCCTGATCGAAGTTTTAGAAGCACGGGGTTTTGATGCCTTCCCGCCGGAGTTTAAAATTGAATGCCGCAAATTTCTTGAACCTAAGATAATCGTTGCCGCTTTTAGCAGCGAAGACGGGGGCAATATTAAACTTAACTATCCGATAAACCTCAAAGTGTTGGTACAAAATGTTGGCGAAGGCGAAGCCAAAGATTTAAAGGTAAAATTCGATTTGCCCGAAGCCAATTGCGTCTTTTTGGGCGAATCGGAGCATTACGAATTCGACTACGTCGAAAGTGGTGCTACCCGCGAGTTGGATTTCCTGTTTACCGCCACACGCCGTTATACCGAAAACAGCATCCCAGTTGCAGTTCAAATATCGGAATTATACGGGCACTATGCCAAGGACACACTGCTCACCGTGGGCTTGCAGGAAAATCTGAGTGCAAAAAACCAGGTGGTGATTACTGGCATTCCTACCGCACCGGTAGCCATCGAAATGGCTTCACTTTCATCGGAGGTGGATAAGAATATCCCACATGTTTTCACCTCCAAGCCTTATCGATACGCGCTGATTATTGGCAACGAAGACTACTCCAAATACCAGCGAGGCCTCAACAGCGAAGCCAATGTTGCCTTTGCCCGCAACGATGCTGCTGTATTTAAAGAGTATGCTTTGAAGGTTTTGGGTGTAGAACAGAAAAATCTCTTTTTCCTAACGGATACTACCGCCGGTGAAATGGAACAAAAGATTAATCTCATCTCGAAACTTGCCGGTAAATCGGGCGAGGAGGCCGAGATCATCTTTTACTACGCTGGCCATGGCCTGCCCGATGAAGTGAGCAAGGAACCCTATATCATCCCTGTGGACGTTTCGGGAAGCAACCTCAGCTCGGCCATTAAGCTCGCCGATATTTACCAAAGCTTTAGCGAAACCGGAGCCAGGCGCATCACCCTGTTTTTGGATGCCTGCTTTAGCGGTGGCGGTCGCGAAGCGGGCTTGCTGGCAGCACGAAGCGTAAAGGTAAAGCCCCGCGAAGAATTGATTTCGGGTAATATGGTGGCATTCTCGGCCAGCAGCGGCGAACAATCATCGCTGCCCCACAAAGACGGGCAGCATGGCATGTTTACCTTCTTTTTGCTAAAAAAACTCCAGGAAAGTAAGGGCAATATCAGCTATGGTCAACTGGCCGATTATCTCAAAAGCCAAGTCGCCATCGAATCGCTGCGCATCAACAGCAAGGAGCAAGACCCCACGGTGCAGGTGAGCATAAGCGTAAATGAAGAATGGGAAGAATGGGAACTGAATTAATGCCGACGCACCCTCTAACTCCCGGCGCACCCCCTCTAACTCCCCCTGGAGGGGGAAAACCAGCCAACGCTCAAAGAAAGCCGGATTCAATTAATTTATATTAAGAATGAACTAAAAATTTAAACCTCGCTAATTTTAAATAATCATTATGAAAAATATCGAATTATTGATCTCATTGCTTTTTATAATATTAAGCATTTCGGCTCTGGGGCAAAATAAAACAACGGTCATCGCCACGGGTTCCTTTGCAACATCGGATCTAACGCCTGAACAAACCAAGGCCAAGGCCATCGAGGATGCCAAGCGAAATGCCCTGGTAAAAGCGGGTGTAAGCGAAACGGTGAGCTTCACCGATTTCTCCTATAAATTTGAAGACAATCAACGTTTCAACGAGATATTCCAGGCCATATCAACGATACAAACCGGCGGAGAGATTATCGTAGATAAAATCCTGAACGAAACAAGAAGCTTCAACGAATTTGGCAATATGCAGGTAGATGTCGAAATCGAGGCCACCATTTATCACCATAAAGAAAAAGCAGATCCCACTTTTTTGATCTCCGTAGAAGGCATCGATGAGGTATATAAAAATGAGGATTTGTTGCAATTTAGAATTACACCCACCCGGGACGGTTATCTGAAAATATTTAATGTGAACGAAAACGAAACATCGCTTTTGTATCCCTACCGCGACAGCGAAAAACCGCAGTACAGCGATAAGGCCAACCATCTTTTCGAGGGTGGAAAAGCGGTGCAATTACCCCTGCATCCGGCCTTTGAGGATGGCTATTTTCTGGAAGTTGGCATCCCCGGAAAAACGGAGGAGTTCAACATTCTGATCTTTGTTTTCACCAAGCAAAATATCCCTTTTATCGAGAAGCCCGATTTCAACAACATGATGAAATGGATTTATGCCATTCCTCCCGATGAGCGGGTTATGCTTCAGGAAGGCTTTGTGATAAAAAAAGGAAAATGATTTTTTCCTTGGTGTTTCTTTTTAGCCTTCGCGCCTTGTTGGCGGTTCTTATTTTTTGGGACTTAATAGGAACTTTTTATAAATGATAGGCTCGTTAAAACAATCACCCCGGGAATTCTGCCCAGGCATACCACACAATTCGGTAAATGTGCAAATATGCATGAACGAACCTACGGGGTGATGGGTAATGTCATTAAGTTAAGAAAACGGTCACATAATTTACAGACAACCAATGCTATATGGGTTATTTACATTATCTTTGCTTTGTATAAAAAAACAAATAATTGCGTATGAAAAAAGTTAATTTTTTTGAAAAAATGGTAATGTTTGGCACGGGATCTGAAAAAATATCATGCCAAACTATTTAAGAAGCTATCTAAATTACTGGAAGATAGGGCTTTCATTGAAGAATACTCTACAAAAGATAAGGCCTTTTCCCGAGAAAGGATACTGTCTTTCAAAACCGTAACCCTTTTAATTCTACAACTGTTAAAATCCTCCCTCAAAACAGAGTTAAAAAAATTTCACACCACAGTTTTTAGAAAAGATGAAATCGTAAATTGGGATTCGGCAAGTGCATTGTGTCAGGCGAGGCAAAAAATTAAGCACCAGTTGTTTATGTTTATCGATTTATATAAACTGATGTCCAGATATTTTTACCGGAATACTGGTGTCAATAGATGGTTTCATTTCAGGCTTTTAGCTGTTGATGGTTCAGAAATCAACCTCCCCTCATCCAAAGAACTTCTTAGGGATTATGGCTGCCATCATATTAACTCGATAGGTACGCAAATACCACAAGCACGGATTAGTTATCTTATATGTTTGTATTTTTTTTATGATCAGCAATTTTAAGGAAATTATTCGAGCTTCATTTTGGAGGAAATTGAAACTTTGAAAAATTTGAAAAAAAATTGAATTTTTATATTTAAATTAAAAACATATTTAGAGGAAAGAATTTTATCGGACAGCTAATGTTAAATCAGTACTTCAAGTTCATTGACAAAAGTGAGACCAAGCGACAATATTTAATGCCTGTCTTTTTAGTGGCTGTGTGTATCCACGGAACTACCGAAAAATGATGAAGCACAAAAACGAAGCAGTAAAAAAGTTTGGTGATGTTTATTGGGTTTATTAACCCAGGCTGAAAGCCTGGAACATCAAAGCGCAAAAGCACTACGATGATCACGGCAGGCCGAAGGTCTGCGACAGCTTTGGGATCAAATCGCTCCGGATGAAATTAGCTGTTTGTAAAACCGGGTTTGAGCCTTTCAGGCTGTGAGGGCGTTGTGGGCTGTCTTGATTGGTCAGGCGATGCATGACCTTATGATGTGCCAGCCTTTCAGGCTGAGAAGGATAGCGCGGTAGCAGAAATAAAATTTTGGATAGGCTTTGGTTTGATACCTTGAAACAAGGTGGCGTGGAATAGGCCATTAGTTTTTGAAAGAAGGTTTCACGCAATCGAAGATGATCTTTTGGCTGGAGTATTTTTCCGGGCGATAATGGGGAGGCTTTTGAAATCCAAATTAGGATGACATTGCCAACAAATCTTGAACATCAAAACTCGCTGATTTTTGAGAAGGAGGAGCTTACTTTTGAAATTTAGAAAAACAGTAACTCAATACTAATCATTAAAAATTAACTATTATGGAATCAAATCGACTATTCATGGGCATTGATGTAAGCAAAGGATACGCAGATTTTGTAATCCTGACATCAAATTCAAAGCCTGTTAAGACGCACAATTGACGATACCGTTAGTGCCGATGGCATTGCCATGTACATGGCAAACAATTATGAGATTTTTAAGCAAAACTGGGCTAACAGCACAAACCAGAGCAAAGTCCAAACCGACGGGCAACAGGTGGTTGGGATGATATATGGACTGACAAAACAACAGACCATGAAAAAGAACCAGCTTGAAAAAATGCTCTACCACACATTTCCGGAAATACTTCCATACATGAAAAATTCTACTCCACTATGGATTTATCGGTTCTTGATTCCCCAGTTCGCAGGCAGCCAAAAGGGCAAAGTTAAAAGGGCTTATTGCCATTAAAGGCATAAGCGAAACCAAAGCCAAATCGCTTAAAGAAAAGGCAAACAATAGTGTGGCATCATCAGCAGGAGATGCCCCGGAAATGATCGTGGCCCAGCATTGCAAGGGTATCGTTCAACTAATGGGTGAAATAGAAATGTTCAAAAATTTGTTGATTGATCAATATAAAAACAGCGATGAAGTTAAACTACTTACTTCGGCCAAGGGAATTGCAGAGTGGTCAGCAACTGCATTTATCGTAGAAATGGGTGATATCTCACGATTCGAAACCAGCGATCAACTGGCGGCCTTCTATGGGGTAAATCCTTGCTTTAAGCAAAGTGGAGACGGTAAATATCAGGTGAAGATGAGCAAACAGGGCAGTGCCAGGATGAGGGCTTTGCTTTATTTAATTGCCCATAATTTGCATACGCACAATGAATATTTTAAAACATTGTACCAAAAATATGCAGCTAAAAATAAAAAGCATAGAGTAATCATGGGAATACTCGTGCATAAAGCACTAAGGGTTCTTTGGGGTATGCTGAAAAACAAAACTGCCTTCGACCCAAAAATTGACATCGAAAATCAAGAGAAAAACCTACAACTCGAACCCGTCGCTCTAATCAGCAAAAAGGCAAGACACTTGCAGGAACTTACTATTGAAGCTCCAATATCGAGATCAAACAGTAAAAAAAGAAAAGCTATGCCCGAGCCTCAATCTTCAATTATTGAAGAACATGCGAGGTCATCAAAACATAGCTACGTGCAAAAGTAAAAAAAAGTTTGAATTTTATTTGGAAATTAACGGTATATCTCTGCGGCTTCTTTGCTTACTCTGCCGTCCGTAACGCATCGAAATGACAGTGCCCGTGTAGTTGGGGTGGGAGGGAGAAGGGGGTACTCCGCACCCCCTTCTCCCTCCCACAAAGCCACCGAAGCCTTGTCATTCCGAACGAAGTGAGGAATCTCTTGATATCCGGATGCGTACGAAAACAAGTCATTGGTATCAAAATAACATCAAGTTAATTCATAACAATCCCTATGTTGCCCTATACCCCGGGTTTAATAATCCCCTTATTTTTCCATCGCCCGGTGAGGTAATAGATGTAGGCCAGCGTAAGGCCAAAGCCCCAACCCAGAGGTACAGCCCACCAAATTCCGTTTACGCCGAGGCGATCGGCCAGATAGTAGGAAGCCGGGACACGAACTATCCACAGTGCTATCAGCGTGATGAACATGGGAATCAGGGTATCGCCGGCACCACGCATTACGGCACTGACTACAAACAGCGATGAGAAGACAATATAAAATGAGCTGACGATGATTAGATAATCCCTTCCCAGCTTAATAACTTCGGGGTTGGGTGTAAAAATCCCCATCAGGGCGGTGCCAAAAATAATGACCAAAATACTAATGCCCACCGAAATTGCCGAGGTAATCAGCCAGGTGGATTTTAGTCCAGCCTTGATGCGTTCGGGCTTGTTGGCACCCAGGTTTTGCCCCACAAAGGCAGCCAGTGCCGCAGCAAAATTCATGGCCAGCATAGAAGCAAAGGTGTCGATGCGTGTTGCCACACTGTAAGCGGCGATGGTTTCGGTGCCAAAAGTGTTTACGATACCGTAAAGGGCTATCATGCCTGCCGCCACAAAGGTTTGCTGCAGACCCGAAGGAAGCCCTATCCGCACGCTGTTCTTAAATATTGCCTTGTCAAAAATATATTTCCTAAAACTTCATAAGTGTCCGGAAGTTTAAAGTACAAAAAAAGCCCGAAGATTCCTAATTTT
>CAZGAO010000141.1:0-9515 GCA_964523795.1 uncultured Lentimicrobiaceae bacterium | reverse complement strand
TTGCGAGCAAAGGCTCCTAAACTATCTGGAAATCAAGCACAGGTCAGGAGGTCTGTTGCTTCAGAGTGCAATATTTCGGATGCTGAGATGGAGATGCTCTTGGTGGCTGCCTGGTTTCATGATGTGGGTTATCTGGAGACGATCAAGGATCACGAAACGCTTAGCGGCAAGAAGGCGCGTATTTTTCTTGAAAAACGCGAAAAGGATGGGCTTTTTATCGATCAGGTAGAACGATGTATTGCAGCAACAAAAATCCCACAAAGGCCTAACGACAGGCTTTCGGCTATTTTGTGCGATGCTGATTTGTTTTATCTTTCGCAGGATGATTTTATGACAGATACCCGGATATTTTGGGATGAGCTTTCGGCTCTGAATGGTGAAGCAGATAGCGATGAGGCCTATCTAAAGCAAAGCCTTCGGTTTTTTGAAAATCATAGCTATAAAACAGATTATGGAAAAACGGTTCTTGAACCTGGTAAAGAGGCTAATATACAAAAGATAAAAGGTGCTTTAAAACATCGTCAATAAGAGTTTGCCCCTATCGTTTTAAATTGGTAAATCATTCATATCTCCCACCAGCTCCAAACCTGCTGTATGGCCTGTGCCTGAAAAGAAAGTCTTGTTTTGAAGACTTGAAATATCAAGCATAATGGTAGCATCCACACTTTCGGCAATACGGCGGTTCATAGCTCCTTTTAATGGGGCAGCCAGCAATCCATGGCTTGCATGTTGAGCCTGGACTGAAATGTCATGATTTTTGTCTTTGATTTTGATATGGATTCCCTTTTCAGTAATTTCAATTTTGGTGAGACGGGCACCGGTATAGCTGGCAAAGCGATGAATTTTCCCTTGATATAGAAAGATGCAGAGGAAACCGGTAAACGAATTACCAAGCCATGGTATTCGGGCAACCGAAAGCATAAACGAAGTCTGATTCTGGTTTTCAAAATGATTGCACTGCATCCATATCCAGGCCGAGGGCATGGAGCTGCCCCAGTCCTTTTCGGCGTAGCCTTTGCCGCCGCCCATATTTATTTTTTCAGAATTGATTGTTAAATTGCCATTAAGATTGTGATCCATGCTTACCAGGCCATGATTGCATTCCATAAAGGGGACAAAGGAATACCAGCCCATAATGCCGGGATTGAAAAAGGTGGATCTGAGCGGATGCGTGTTTCTAAAGTTGACTTTGCCGGAAGCTGTGAAGCCAGTTTCTTGGTCGTTGATATCGAGTGTAAAGCCATCGAGCGAAAAGTGATTATCGGCGATGTTTACCCGAAATTCGTCAGGGGCATAATCGAAGCCCTCAAAGGCAAATCGAATGTAGTAGGTCGCGGCAGTGCTGCCGTTGATAAATTGAATAAAGGCATGGCGATGCTCTTTATCCTCAATGCTTATGCCCGGAATGATCGACCAGATATCTTGCTGGTCAGCCGATACATTTTTGAAATACCAGCCTTCAAAATAGTGTTTCTTTTTGTTCGCTCCCTGAAATTGAATAGGTTTCCAAGTTTTTGTTAGGGGATAAAATGCTTTCTGATTCTCGTTTTTTGAGTGGTGCATAGCTTTATAATTTTTCGATAGCTGTTGATAATCTAAATGACAAATATTGCAGGAACACCTTTCTTTATTATCTTTCCGATGATGGTAGCTTCCTCCACGCCATTTTCTTTCAGGGCAATTACAAGTCTTTCGCTATCTTTCTCCGGAATCGAAATCAATAATCCTCCTGAGGTTTGAGCATCACAAATCATCAGCTTCATTAGCTCTGAAAATTTATCCGGCCAGTGAACTACTTTAGATACAAAGTCCAGGTTATTGTTTGTTCCGCCTGGTATAGCACCGGCCATGGCCAGTTCGTAAACGCCCTCGATAAAGGGAATCTTGTCGGCGTATATCTTGGCCGCTACCCCTGAGGCTTCTACTACTTCCTTTAAATGGCCACATAGGCCAAAGCCGGTAATGTCGGTGCATGCGCTCACCACGAAATCCGCCATCACTGCGGCTGCCTTTGCGTTGAGTGTGGCCATGAGGTCTCTTGCTTTGAGGGCGATAGTTTGGTCAGCAAGGCCGTTTTTCACGGCGGTAGATATGATTCCTGTGCCGATGGGTTTTGTTAAAATCAGCACATCACCGGGTCTGGCATTGCTGTTGGCTAGCACCTTATCGGGATGAACCACTCCGCTCACCACCATGCCAAACTTAGGCTCGGTATCTTCTACGGTATGGCCTCCCAATATTGAGATACCGGCTTCGGCGGCCTTGTCTGAGGCTCCTCGCAGGATGTCTTTGAGTACCTGCATGGGCAGGCGATGGTCAGGAAATCCAACAATATTCAAAGCAAACAAAGGCTTTGCACCCATGGCGTATATATCGCTTAATGCGTTGGCGGCTGCAATAGCCCCAAAATAATATGGATCGTCAACGATGGGTGTAAAAAAGTCAACACTCTGCACCAGTGCTATCTCAGGGCTTATTTTATAAACTGCAGCATCATCGGAGTTGGTGCTGCCAATGATTACATTTTTGTCGAAGAATACCGGTAAATCCTGGAGTACTTTTTCGAGATACTGGGGACGGATTTTACAAGCACAGCCCATCCCGTGGGTGTATTTAGTGAGTTTTACTTCCCCGATGTTTTCCAAAGGTTCAGTTTGAGAAGCAGAGACTGCATGCAACTTTTTAACTATTTCGATGATGCTTTTGGCTGCCGTTATAATTTCTTCTTCGCTGGTATTTCGTCCGGTGGAAAATCGGATGGTTCCCATGGCATAATCCAAGGGAATTTTCATGGCTGAAATCACCGTTGAGACCTCCACATTGTCGGCATGGCATGCTGCTCCGGCCGAGGCAGCCACATTGTCCAATTGCGCTAAAAGGGTGTTGGCTTCCACTTTGGGGAAACTTATGCTAAGTGTGTTGGGCAGGCATTTTTCAGGATGGCCGTTTAGCTTAATTTCAGGTACTTGCTCATTTAATAAGTCGTAAAGCAGATCACGGGTTTTTTGCATCCGAGCGATGTTATGCTGCAAGTCGCGTTTGGCTATTTCGGCAGCTTTACCCAGCCCGGCTATTTCCAGCACATTTTCGGTTCCTGCACGGTAATTGCGTTCATGGTCGGCACCATGAATTAGTTTTTGCAATTTAAGTCCGCTTTTGATGTACAAGGCTCCAATTCCCTTTGGGGCGTACAATTTGTGTCCGGCCACCGAAAAAAGATCAACGCCAAGTTTTTCGACATCAGTATCCACTTTGCCAACCGACTGCGCGCCATCAGAATGAAAGGGGATGCCATGTTTTTTTGCGATTCTACCAATTTCTTCGAGGGGCTGAATGGTTCCTACCTCATTATTTGCGTGCATTATGGTGATAAGAATGGTAGCTGGAGTGATTGCTCTTTCGATGTCAGCAGGATTAACCATACCAAATTCATCCACAGGAACGACAGTTATTTTGAAACCCTGGCTTTCCAAAAATCGACAAACCTCACTAACGGCAGGGTGTTCGATGGCTGAGGTGATAATGTGATTTCCACGATCACGATTTTGATAAGCGATACCTTTGATGGCCCAGTTGTTCGATTCGGAGCCGCCGCTGGTAAATATTATTTCTTCGGGCTGGCAATGAAGCAAATCAGCCATCTGCCGACGGGCTTTTTCCACAGCTTTTTTGGTTTGCAAACCATAGGTATGCGCGCTGGATGGATTCCCGAAATATTGATCCAAATAGGGACGCATGGCTTCGGCTACCTCTCTATCGATAGGCGTTGTGGCGTTATAATCTAAGTAAATCGGATTATCCATAATTAAATAATTGCATGTGTTTTTATAAACGAAAGGATATTTTCAGCGTTCATTCTTGCATTTGCGGTATTTACATCTATTGGGAAAACTTTATCGGGATCCCTTTTGCTTACCCCGTAATTGTAGGTTTTGTCATAATAAAAAAGCACAATTTCGATGGCTGTTTTGAAATCATTATTTTTGATGGCCTCGATAGCTGTAACTGCATGTTGGCCGCCCAGCTTGCGTGTAATCCTTTCTGTTGCGGCAATCAGCCCTTCTTTGGGGTAATTGGCATAATCTTCCACCAATCTTTTCACCCTTAGTTCTGCCGGCATTTCCATTCGTATCACCGGGCAATTTCGCATTTTCACAAACAAGGGTTCGGGGATAGAAACCTTACCGATAAAGCGGCTTTCATCTTCGAGCCAGATTGGCCGCGACAGATCCATGGTTTTCCAAACTTCATAGAGGTCGTTTTCGAATTGCTCGGATGAGGGTTGAGGCTCTTCGCCAAGTGCGCCAAAGGACGAGCCTTTGTGATGTGCCAGGCCTTCGAGGTCGATTACCTGAGCGTCCATTTTAATAAGCTCCTGCAAAACTTCTGTTTTTCCCGAACCCGTTCTTCCTGAGAGCACCACATATTTCGCATTGCTTTCCAATTGTTCTCTTATGTAGTGGCGAAAGGCTTTGTAGCCGCCTGCGAGCATTTGTATCTGGAATCCGCTCATCGAAAACAGCCAGGCCATACTTTCGGAGCGCATCCCTCCACGCCAGCAATGAACCCTCAGTTTTCGCTCTGGCGACAGACGAATAGCCTCACGCAGAAAGCCTGACATTTTTGAGCCTACCAGGTCGAGGCCTTTGAAAATTGCGCCCTGCCTGCCCGATTGCTTGTATAAAATCCCTACCTCGGCTCTTTCCTCGTTTGTGAATAAGGGGATATTGAAAGCTCCTGGGATATGCCCTTGTTCAAATTCTGCAGGAGAGCGTACATCGATGATAGGTGAGTCAGCACTGTCGAGAAAGTCTTTGCTATTTAATTTTTCGATCATGGATTTTTGTTTGAAAGCCCGCAAAATTACATTTTTAGGCGTAATAGACATTTATTAGGCTCAACTCGGTTTTCCAAAGCTCTCCACAACTCAGTATAGCCTGTCCCGCCCATGCGTTCATACGGGAGGTTTCGTATTGGTTTAATTGGTCGCTCTAAATAATCCCGCCTTACCTGACGTAAACATACTTTTCGCCCAATTCGCTCACTTCTCCAATGATGGCCGAATTCGGGTAGCCATTTTCTATTAATTCTGCAAGTGCATTATTTGCTTTCGATTGCTCGACACAGATGAGCAAACCACCCGATGTTTGTGCATCAAAAAGCATAATCTTGTGGTTGTAATCCAGGCTTTCATCAAAGTTGCAATCTGGGCCGGCAAACTCTTTGTTTCGGAAGGAGGCTCCGGGAATTACGCCCATCTCTATCAGATCGATCACCTGGTCGAAAACGGGAATTTTTGCCGTATCGAAATGCAGGGAAACTTTGCTTCCTTTGGCCATTTTCGCAGCATGACCCGCCAGCCCAAAACCGGTAACATCGGTGGCACATCTCACCCCATATTTTTGCATTAGGGTAGCACCGTGCATGTTAAGCAATTTCATACTATCCACAGCCTGGCGGTAAAGTACTTCATCGATAAGGCCATTTTTCCAGGCCGAGATAATGATTCCGGTACCAATTTTTTTGGTGAGGATAAGCACATCACCGGGTTTTGCAGCATTATTGGTGATTATCCTTTCGGGATGCACCCAGCCTGTTACAGCCAAACCATATTTTGGGATGTCATCGGTAATGGTGTGTCCGCCCATCATCACCGCTCCTGCTTCGCTTACCTTATTCTGCCCGCCAAGCAATATTTCCTTAAGAATATCCAAAGACTCATTTTCGGGGAAAAGTACCAGATTCATCGCGGTGAGTGCCTGCCCGCCCATGGCATAAATATCGCTGAGCGCGTTGGCGGCAGCCACCTGCCCAAAGTCGTAAGGATCGGAACAAACCGGCGGGAAAAAGTCGGTAGTTTGAATCAGGGCATAATCATCGTTGATTTTGTAAACGCCGCCATCATCGTGGGTTTCGATATCCACCAGTAAATTGGGATGGGATATTTTTGGAAGCCCCGACAATGCTTTTTCCAGTTCGGCTGCGGGCAATTTCGCAGAGCATCCGCCCTGGTCAACCAGTTTTAAAAGATCGAATTTCATGGATTAAAAACTTAAAACTTTTTGGGCATCTTTCATGCTTTGCACAATGTCGAGCATATTGGAAACCCTGCCAACCACAAGCTCGTCCATCTTACCAAAATAATCGAGGCAGGTTCCGCAAACGATTATTTCAACGCCTTTGTCCTGCAGGTATTTAAGATTATCCAGCACGAGCGAACCCTTCACCACCAGGTTGATGCCTGAGTTCATAAAAATGATTTTTGTGGGCAGTGGTTCAATGGCTTTTAGTGTGTTGATCATCGCACCGGCAAGGGCTTCACCCAATTCATCCGAGCCTTGGCCCAGGCGGTCTTTGGCCATCAGCACCACATAATTTTCGGAGGACGGGATTTCAACAGCGCAATAAGCGGTTTCATCGACTTCATCCAGATTTTTGCCTTCGTTATTTACGATTATTTCGATGATATCCCCGTTTTTGGTTTCTGAAAATGAAATCTGATTATCATTCAAAAAATGGCTAACATTCTTAGCTGAAGTGGGATTATCGATCAGTATTTTAAAATTTTCGTTTTCGCCGCTTTCTTTCAGTGCTTTCTTGGTTTCGATAAGTGGCATAGGACATTGCTTGCCTTTTACATCAATGGTTTTCATTTGTATATTAAACTTTTAGTTTTTAATTCATCGTACCAGGGTGCAAAGAAACATATTTTACCACAACCAAATTTGGGTTTTAATTGCTCCATTTTTTTTGTCATTTTATTGCCTATATAATTTTTTTACTACTTTCACAGCATCAAACCTAATTGATACATTTAAAATTATAGATTATGAGACAAGTAACATTTACCATTGCAATTATCTTTTGCCTTGCCTTATCAGGCTTTGCGCAGTTTACTTCTAATCCACTTGAGAATACCCAGCTCTCCGATTTAACCGGTGAGCAGGCCACCCCAAAAATCGCGATATGCTCCGATGGGAGTATGTATGTTTCGTGGTTTTCCAACGAAAGCAGCAATTATAATGTGCGGCTTCAATATTTGGATGCCGATGGAAATGCCCAATGGGAGGACAATGGCTTGCTTATCAGCGATGAGCCACAAATGACCTGGATAACCGATTATGATTTAACTGTAGATCCGGAAAACTATGCTATTGTAACATTTCAGGATATAAGGGATGTTAATAACAATCCGGTGGGCTATCGGGTTTCGCCGGCTGGCGACATGATGTGGGGCGATGAGGGCATTATGCTCTCTGACAACGAAAATTTCGAGCCTTCACCAAAAGTATGTGCCACCGAAGCGGGCAATGCAATTTTTGCCTGGCAAAGTCAGGGCGACAATAATGAGGTTCATCTACAAAAAGTCTCTCCCGCAGGCGATTTACTCTGGGGCGAGGGCATAGTGCTTAGCGAAGCCGGTATTCAATATACTGCTCCTTATCTGCGCCCTGCCGGCGATGATTACGCCTATTTGATCTGGCATAAGGAAACCGGCCCATTTTGGGCTCCCAATCGTGGGCTTTATGTACAAAAACTGGATACCGATGGCAGTTTTATGTGGGCTACCGCCAGCGAGATTTATGCTCCGACAGGTGGAGGAGCCGTTGTTTATTTGCATATACGCGAGGACAACGCCAATGGTCTGGTGTTTTCGTGGTATGGCAACGATATTGGCACACACTTCAACGCATGGGTGCAGCACATAAATGCAGATGGAAGCCTGTCGATGCCTGCCAACGGGGTTGCGGTTTCTACTTCACAAGAGCGTAATCACATGTATTCTTCGCCAGCCTTTTTGCCCGAAACCAACGAGATTGTAGTTTTCTTTAGCGAGCAGGATTTAAATCAAAATGATCGCGGCCTTTATGCGCAGAAGTTCGATATGCAGGGCAATCGCCAGTGGACCGACAACGGGAAGATGCTGATACCGCTTGGTGGCAATGATTACAGCCTGCCCATGGCTTATGGCTATATGGATAAGGCAATATGTGTGTATGGGGCTTTTGAATTTGGAAACTCGGTGGATGCTAAAGTTCAGGCCGTGATGCTGGATTCCGATGGAAACTATGGTTGGCAGGATGAGTTTATTGATATGAGCACGGCTCAAAGCCAAAAGCTACACCGCGCCCTGTCGCCCGTAAATGCGGGGCAATGGGTTGCTGTTTGGGGTGACGAGCGCAATGGCAATCGCGATATCTATGCGCAAAATATTAATCCCGATGGCAGCCTGGGAGTTCAGGCTGGTGGTGAAGGTAAAATGCTGGGCTTTGTAAGAGATGCAACTACCAATCTTGGCATCGACATGGCTACCATTACTGCCACTAATGCCGATGATGATCACCAAACCATACAAACACCCTTCGGCTCGCATTACAGCTTTATGATTCCTGTGGGGACATATACCGTTTCGTGCTCAGCAAGCGGCTACCAAAGCATCGAATTGAGCGATGTAGTGGTAGAAGAAAATCAAAATATGGCCTATAATTTTTATCTCCAGCCCACCGATGTGGTAAGCGGAATAGCAGGCAATGCCAGTTCTGAAAACGCGGTTTATCCCAACCCGGTTTCCGATGTTCTTTTTGTTAATGGTTCAGAAAATTGCACGATTGAAATTAAAAATATGCAAGGCCAAGTGCTCCTCAATCAAAGTTCAGCGATTGGCAATGAAGCCTCAGGTATCGATGTATCACAATTGGCACCTGGCGTATATATTTATAATATTGTATATGATGAACAAATAGTTACTGGTAAATTTATTAAAAAATAAAGGGGTATGAAAAAATTAGTTTCTCTCTCTGTCTTTTTCATAATGGCTACTTTTTTTGCCATAGCTCAGGATTATACCTTACAGAAAACTTTTACCGATAAGGATGCTGGTTATTCCATCGAAACGATTCAAAGCGAAAATCCGGTCGAAATAAATGAAGCTACACAAATTAGCGGTTCATCCAGAGCTGCTGAAATCAACTGGCAGTTCACCGATCCGGCCGCTATTGGTTCTAAAGTTGTGGTCTCGGGTAGCTCGGGATATACCTTTAATTCGTGGTGGCTCAACAACGAGCGGGTTTCGCTTTACAGCAATTCGGCAACAGCCCAATGGGAGTATCCGGTTCCTACTGAATGGGAATATCCCATAGATATGACTCCCGATGGTGCTTACATGGCAACGGCTTTCGACAGCGTGGTACAGGTTTTTTCGTCAGCATCACAAATCCTTGTATGGGAAAAAGTTACTGTTGCATCCATTGTTGGTGCTAAGCTTAGCGAGGACGGAACGATGGTTTTTATCGTTGGGAATTTGCTTGGGGGTGCTGGTCGATGTGTAGTGGCCGCCTACCAAGTTGGCAATGAGGTGCCTTTGTGGGAAACCGAGTTTGACGGTACGGCTACTACTTTTGCTGCTTCGGGCGATCGCTCGCGTTTGGCCTTGTGCCAATATACGGGATTCAATAAATTGTTTGGGGTGGAGATCTTGTATTACGCAGATTTACAGGTAATTTGATCAAAAACAG
>CAZGAO010000140.1:0-9538 GCA_964523795.1 uncultured Lentimicrobiaceae bacterium | reverse complement strand
AAGTTTTGTGCTTCGAATTATCTTCATCTCATTTTGAAAGATATTTGCTCCGAACCCCGCCACGCTTCATAGCCCCGACCGTTATAAGCAATTTTAAAAAAAGCAGATGAATGATAAACCAACATATCAAGAACTAGAAAATCAGATTGCTGAACTTCAAAAACAAAATGAAATTCTTCGTTTGAATTTTTCCGTTCAAAGCTTAGAAAGGGAAAAACGTGCAGCAGAATTAAAGATTGCTAATATTGAACTTGAACATCAAAGCGAAGAAAAAGAAAAACGCGCTGACGAATTAGTCATTGCTAATGTTGAACTTGAACATCAAAGCGAAGAAAAAGAAAAACGTGCTGACGAATTAGTCATTGCTAATATTGAACTTGTTTTCCAAAACCAAGAAAAAGCAAAACGAGCTTCAGAGTTAATTATTTCTAAAATAAAGTTTGCACAACAAAGCAAAGAAAACGAAAAACTGGAGGAAGAGTTAATCATAGCTAATTTAGCAGTCGCTCTTCAATCGGAATTAATTGTTGCAAAAGAAAAAGCTGAAGAAAACGAAATTCAATTAATAGAACTCAATGCTACCAAAGACAAACTATTTTCAATAATTGCCCATGATTTAAGAAGTCCGTTTAATAGTATTTTGGGTTTTTCGGAACTGCTAATTGAAAACGTAAAAAAATATGATGATGAAGAAATAGAAAAGTATTTAGGCATTATAAATTCATCAACTCAAAATACGCTTGTTTTACTCGACAATTTATTGAATTGGGCAAAATCGCAAACCGGACAAGCTATTTTTAAACCAGAAAAAGTAATACTATCTCCAATTATTCAGGAAATATTTAAACTTTCAAATTCAAGTGCAAAAAACAAATACATAATGCTAAATTACTTTCAATCAGAAGTAATTGAAGTTTTTGCTGACCTGAATATGATTAAAACAGTATTAAGAAATCTTATTTCCAACGCTATAAAATTCACCAATTTAAATGGCAAAATAAATGTTTACGCATTACGCAACGACAAATTTATTGAAATTGCAGTTTCCGATAATGGAGTTGGCATGAATGAAGATGCTCAAAATAAATTATTCAGGCTCGAAACAAATAAAACAAGCAATGGAACAGCAAACGAAAAAGGTTCAGGTTTAGGATTAATACTTTGCAAAGAATTTGTAGAAAAACATGGCGGAAAAATTTGGGTTGAGAGCGAATTAGGCAAGGGAAGTGTTTTTAAATTTGAGTTGCCTTTGAATCAATAAATGAGACCTAACAAAAACTGCAATTATGAAACTAAGAAGCAATCCGGCTGTGAGCGATGTTTTTGATAATTACCCCCAATCGGTGCAAGGTAAAATGCGGTATTTGAGGGCAATGATTTTGAGTGTTGTTTCGGAGACCGATGGACTGAAAAACCTGGAGGAAACCCTGAAATGGGGCGAGCCTGCCTATCTTGCCAAGCATGGAAGCACGGTGCGATTGGATTGGAAAATAAAAAACCCAAACCAGTATGCCATCTATTTTAAATGTACCTCCCTTCTGGTTCCGACTGATCATTGTTAAAATACTTAAAAGCATATTGCCATAAAGGGCAATATTTGCAAATAGAGTTATCTTTGTAAAAAGCTAAAATTTATGGACAAAAAATATGAGGTTTATTTGTCGCCGGAGTCACAAGATTTTTACAATTCCTTAAATCTAAAAGAACAGCGGAAAATTGACTTTGTAATTGATAAAGTAGAATTAAACTTTTTTGGAGATTGGTTTAAGAAATTAACCGGGTCGGATAGTATTTGGCAAATGGTTGTTGATTTTAGAGGTGTGTTCTTTAGGTTTTTATCATTTTTTGATACTGAAGAACCAAACGATCCTTTGATAATTGTTACGCATGGTTTCAAGAAAAAAACGAATAAAACACCAAAACATGAAATTGAAAGAGCCGAAGGATTTAAGAGAAGTTATTTTACAGAAAATTTAAAAAAATAGACCAATGAACAATAAACGTAATAAATTGGAAAAAATGGGCTTTGTTTCACATGATACACATAAAGACAAAGTATATGGAATGAAAGGAAGCGAAAGCCGGGAGCAATATGAGAAAGACCTGAAAATTGAATTGATCGGGGACTTCCTTAAAAAATTGCGTAAACAAGAGAATATGACACAAGAGCAATTGGCAGCTATAATGAAAATTGATAAGTCTTATATTTCAAAAATTGAAAACAATTTGAAAGAAACTAAATTTGGAACCATCAGGAAATATGTGGAAGCCTTGAAAGTGGATAAAATGTCTTTGAAATTGGAATTTCGTAATGGAAATTCAGAAGTGCTTGAACTGATGTAGGCCCGGCAAAATGGCAAGCAGTTAATTAAAGATGTTTTTGATAATTCGCAAACTTTCCCCCTTTTTCATTGTTTCAAAAGCCCTGATATAAAATGTGGGGAAAATTTGAACGTGAAATTTGTAAATGAAAAAGAAAGCTCGGAGAATTATAAAAAGAACCATGATAGTAGCACTGATCCTAATCGCGACCCTGGCTGTTGCAACTTTGCTGTTTTTGCAGCAGGCTCAATTTGGTAAAAAGCCCACCGGAGCCAGACTGGAAGCCATCCAAAACTCGCCCAATTATAAAGATGGACAATTTCAAAATTTAAGCCCAACACCCAATTTTGCCGAAGATCACTCGATGCCTGCGGTGATGTGGGAGTTTTTGTTTGGGAAATCATCGCGGGCAAAACCCGTGGATTTGATTCCTTCAGTAAAAACGAATTTGCACAACCTGCCTCCCGACAGCAATGTGCTGGTGTGGTTTGGGCACTCCTCATATTTTATGCAGGTGGATGGCCTGCGCTTTTTGGTCGATCCGGTTTTTAGCGGCAATGCCTCGCCCGTGCCCGGATCAATGAAGGCGTTTAAGGGCACCGACAGATATACTGTGGCCGATTTGCCAACGATCGACTACCTGCTCATCACCCACGATCACTACGACCACCTCGACCATAAATCAATAATAGCCCTGAAAGAAAAAACAAGCAAAGTAATTTGTGGCCTCGGCGTGGGTGCCCACCTCGAACACTGGGGCTATGTCCCGGATAATATCATCGAAAAAGACTGGTATCAGCGCGTGGAACTTAACAGCACGATTACTTTGTTTACCGAACCTGCCCGTCATTTTTCGGGGCGCGGTCTGTCGCGCAATAATACGCTTTGGCTTTCTTTTGTTTTGCAAACGCCCAATACCAAAATCTTTATTGGCGGCGACAGCGGTTACGATACTCATTATACCGACATAGGAAAAAGACATGGCTCGTTTGATTTAGCTATTTTAGAAAATGGCCAATACAACAAAGCCTGGCCCTACATTCACCATCAGCCCGAAGAAGTGTTGAAGGCGGCGCAAGACCTGAAAGCCAAACGTGTGCTTCCGGTGCATTCCTCCAAATTTTCGCTGGCTCTGCACGCCTGGGACGAGCCTTTGGCGAGAATATCCGAGCTGAACAGCTCCTATCAAATCCCATTGGTAACGCCAATAATTGGCGAGCTGGTGAATCTCGACAACGCCAGCCAGCAGTTTACGCCATGGTGGGTGGGGTTGGAATAGCGCATTTTTAAAAAAAAGTTATCCGTTAATTGTGGAGCGAAGGGACATCCCCGCCGTAGGCGGGATTATTCGTTATTTGTTAATCCCACCAAATCGAAGATGGTAAAGTCACTCAAAGTTGGTATCTGTAAGTATTTTTAGTTTTTTTCCGCACACAGCGACTCTATAAATTTTTATGGAGTCTTGATTTTTTGGTTCTTCTCATCAAAAATAAGAATGCGAAATAAGTCTTTTGCGGCGAATAGCTGCTTTATTTCCATTAAATGTGCGGCGAATAGTTTTACCTTTGCCGAATAAAGAAATACAAACGTGGCAAAATACATTTATCAATACTCAAGCTGGCCTGATTTTACCTGGGATGAGCAGGAGATTCAAGTGATATTGGGCAAGCTCCGTCATCTGCAAGGAAAACTTCTTGGGCAAATGAGTGCTTTAGGATTTTCGATTAGAGAGGAAACTTTACTTTCGACCTTAGCACTTGATGTGATAAAGTCATCAGAAATAGAAGGAGAAAATCTTGACTATAACGAGGTTCGTTCATCAATTGCCCGGGGATTGGGAATTGAATTTGCGGGAATGGTATATCCGGGCAGATACGTGGAAGGCGTGGTTAAGATGATGCTTGATGCCACGCAAAATTATGAACGGACACTTAGCCAGGAACGGCTCTTTGGTTGGCATGCAGCCCTGTTTCCTACGGGCAGAAGTGGGATGCATAAAATCGATACCGCCTCTTATCGAACGGGTGAGATGCAAGTGGTTTCGGGATCTATGGGCAAAGAGAAAATTCACTATCAGGCACCTTCGCCCAATCAGGTGAAAGGGGAAATGGACGTTTTCCTGGATTGGTTTAATCATGATACAAAACTGGATTTGGTAGTCAAGGCTGCTATTGCTCATTTTTGGTTTATCATCATCCATCCTTTCGATGATGGAAACGGACGGATTGCCAGAGCACTTTCTGATTTGCTACTTTCGCGTTCGGATAATAGTTCTCAGCGTTTTTACAGCCTGTCGAATCAGATTTTAGCCGAGCGAAATGTTTATTATCAGATTTTGCAAAAGGTTCAATTTAGCAGCGGTGATATCACCGAATGGTTAAGCTGGTTTTTGAATTGTACTTATCGGGCGTTGCAAACCAGCGAGGAAACAAGTCAGCGGGTCTTGCAGAAAGCTGAATTTTGGGATAAGCATAAAGAAACTGTTTTGAATGCTCGCCAACGATTGATGCTGAATAAGCTGTTGGATGGCTTTGAGGGGAAGCTCAAATCATCCAAATGGGCTAAGATGGCAAAATGCTCGGCGGATACAGCCCTGCGTGATATTAGAGACTTAATAGAAAAAGGAATTTTGAAGCAGGAAGAATCCGGAGGACGTAGCACAAATTATGAATTAAAACAATAAATCATCAGCCCCCATGGAAGGATATCCAGGTTTTGGTTGAATAGTCCTTCGTGTTTCTTTGAGCCTTGGTGGTAAGGGAATATGGAATGGCCACGAAGGCACCAAGACACCAAGGTTCACAAAGGTAAATTTTAAAAAACACCATTATTTTCCTTCGTGTTTCTTTGAGCCTTTGCGCCTTGGTGGCAAATCAATAGTGAGTAAGCACAAAAGGTTCAGGTAAAAAAATACTATTTGATAAATTGCTTTGACGTGCAGTTTTTGGAAGCCTATAAATAATCCCTTTACAGAAAAGTGTAAACAAAAACCTCCCCTCCCTGTTATTTCCCAAAACTTATTGGACAATGGAACAAAAGAAGAAAGAGGGAAGATACGCCCGCATTTACAAGCAATTGCAGGAGCTGCTAACAGTCACCAAAAATACCGAAGCCCTTATGGCAACCATCGCTGCGGTGCTGCATCATAAAATGGATTATTTTTTCTGGACTGGCTTTTATTGCCTCGATCGGGGTGTATTAACCGTACGCACTTACCAGGGACCGGTGGCCTGTCAGGTGCTAAAAACCGGCACCGGCGTTTGCTGGACAGCCATCGGGCAGCAAAAGACCATTGTCGTGGACGATGTGCATCAGTTTGCAGGGCACATAGCCTGCGATTCGCGCTCGCGATCCGAAATAGTGATTCCGGTAAAAAACCCGGCGGGAGAAATCTTTGGGGTCTTGGATGTGGATAGTAATTCGCTGAAAGCTTTTGATGAGACGGATGCCCTGTGGCTCGAAAAAATTGTTGCGCTCATTTAAAATATTTCCTTTGGTGGTGTAAGGTTTGGTGAGCCTGTTCACCCATTCAAAACTCATTTTTCGTACCTTTGCCGACCATTTTTTTTAAAACGAAAACAGTGAGCACTTTCACACTCGTCATTCTTATTTTGGCCTTGTCATCCGAAGCCTTTAGCGGGATTTATCTCAATGGTTTTCTTCGCGAAAAGGAGACGCGTTTCCCCTACAAGTTGTTGGTGATCGTAAGTCTGGCCTTGGTTAACGCAGCTATGGCAGCTTTGGGTTTCTTCACGGGCAGCTACTTAAATTTACTGCTCGGCGAGTTTTCCTATTTTATTTCGTTGGGTTTGCTCTTTGTGTTGGGCCTCAAACTTATTGCCCGCTCTTTTAAACCGAAGTTTAGAGAAATGACCTGGGAACTCAACCAGCCCAAAATATTGCTTGGCTTTGCGGTGGCTGTGGGCATCAATGCTTTTTTGCTGGGTCTGGCCTTGCCTGTGTTTGATCCCAACTTTATCGCTCTGCTCTTTTCTTTTTTGCTGGGCTTTGCCGTTTCAGTCTCGCTGGCTTTGATTATTGGTGCCAGGAGTCAACGCTTTCTGCTTGCCTCGCGCATCGTTTTTAGCGGCGGCCTCATCATAATCGGCAGTGCCGTTTATTATATCCTACGAAACTTTAATTTTATCTAAAACTAATATTATGCGTACGCTACTTTCCATTTCTTTACTTTTCTACTTTGCTTCGGCTTTCGGGCAAATCCCCTCCGGCTATTACAATAATGTCCAGGGCCTTTCGGGCGAGGACTTGCAGCAAGCCCTTCACAACATCATCGACAATCACAACAGTCTTAGTTACGGCGACCTTTGGGATGCCTACCCGGACACTGATAAAAAATCCAATGGCAAAGTTTGGGATATGTATTCGGATGTGCCCGGTGGCAATCCGCCTTATCAGTTTAATTTTTTCTCGGATCAGTGTGGTAACTACGGCCAGGAAGGCGACTGCTACAACCGCGAACATTCCTTTCCGCGCAGTTGGTTTGGCGGAACGGTGGCACCCATGAACACCGATTTGTTTCAGGTTTATCCCACCGATGGCTATGTTAACGGTCGGCGTGGCAATTATCCTTATGGCGTGGTGGGCAATGCTTCGTGGACTTCGCAAAACGGCTGCAAGCTCGGCACATGTATTACCCCGGGTTATTCAGGGACGGTGTTCGAGCCTATCGATGCTTACAAGGGCGACTTTGCCCGCACCTATTTTTACATGGCCACACGCTACTATGGCGAAGATGGCAACTGGCCCGGCAGCCCCATGGTTAATGGATCGCAGCCCAAAGAGTGGGCTTTGAATATGCTGGTGCAATGGCACGAAAACGATCCGGTAAGCCAAAAAGAGATCGACCGGAACGATGCCGTTTACGATTATCAGAACAATCGGAATCCCTATATCGACCATCCCGACTTTGTGGGCGAAGTTTGGTTTACCACTACCCTGGACGAGGAATTGCTGATGGATGAGTTCGACTTTAGCATTTATCCCAACCCTGCTTCCGATTATTTACATGTGCATTTGAGTGGTGCCGCCGCCCAAAAGGAATTAACCGTAAGTATTGTCGATCAGGCCGGGCGTACCATAATTAGCCGAAAGGTGGCCAATGCCGAAACTTTGCAAATCGACATCACCACATTATCCAAAGGATTTTACTTTTGTCTGATCCGCGATACCCGCACCCAGTGGCAGGTGGGCAGCAAGGTGGCTGTGTATTAAAGCAAATACAAATAGATTATTTTCCAAAAAGATATCCTGTTGATAAATAGATTGAAAAATGGTTCGAATATAATGAGCGGATTTTGAAATTGATTCCCTTATACGCTAAAATGTACAGCCGCCCAAATTGGGCGGCTCTTTCGGTATCTTCGTTATGAAAGGAATTATATCAATGCTCCTGTTCGCCTGGTTTTTAGTAATCTCAGCTTTTGGACAAACGGATAAGATTACAACGTTTAAAATTAGTTCAACAATCGAATCCTTCGAATTGAACGAGCAAAGGGTAGAGGATTTGAAAACGCTGGCTTTGGTTTGGGGTTTTTTAAAGTATTATCATCTGGAAATTTCATCGGGCCAATATGACTGGGATTCTGAATTATTTAGGATTCTGCCTCCAATCATTCAATCAAAAACTACCGATGAAAGAGATGAATTTTTAAGCCAGTGGATTAAGAGTTTTGGAGAATTTACAATCGCCGAAAATGAAAAGGAAGAAAAAGCAGACGTTAAAACCAAGCCTGATTTGGATTGGATTTGTAATTCGGGTTTCTCTGAACAGTTAAGTGCTGAATTATTAAATGTAAAAAATGCAAAGAGGAGGAAGCGGAATTATTACCTTGACTTAAACACCGGCCCGGGAAACCCTAATTTTAAAAACGAAGCAGCTTATGCCAAAATGGAGTACCCTGATCCTGGATTTCGGCTATTGTCTCTCTATCGATATTGGAATATCATCCAATACTATTTCCCTTACAAAAATCTAATCGAAGAAGATTGGAAAAGTGTTTTGCACGAATTTATCCCTAAGTTTATTGATGCGAAAAACCAAATAGAATACAAGTTGCTTGTATTGGAATTGATAGCCAGGATTAACGATACACATGCGAATATATGGCAAAGTGATGCTGCATTGGAAAAATTTTGGGGAATTAATTTTGTACCTTATGAAGTACATTTTGTTGAAAACCAGGCTGTGGTAACTGATTGTTATGATGGAAAGCCAGGGCAAGAAAAAAGCCTTGAAGTGGGTGATATTATTACAAAAATAAATAATGAAGCGGTGGCAGATATCGTAAAGGCAAGATTGAAATATACGCCTGCTTCCAACTATCCAACGCAGTTGCGGGATATTGCCAAAAAACTGCTAAGAAGCAATGACACAATTTTATGGATTGAGTTTTTGAGAAACGGCAAAGCTCAAACTGCCCATATCAAAACGTTTCCTGCGGCAGAAATTAATCTTTATAAGAAGCATCAAAGTGTGGATACTTGTTTTAGATTTATCAATGATGACATCGCTTATTTGTATCTCGGCTCTATCAAAAAGAAATATATCAAACGAATTTTTAAGGAGATAAAAGATACGAAGGGCTTAATCATCGATTTGCGCTGCTATCCTTCTGAATTTGTGGTTTATAAGTTGGGGAAATATTTGATGTCAGCGAAAACAGAATTTGTAAAATTCACGAAAGGAAGTATCGAGACGCCCGGACTTTTTACCTTTGATCAAAGCATTGCCGTAGGCCAAAAAAACAAGGATTATTACAAGGGGAAGGTTGTGATATTGGTAAATGAAGCTACGCAAAGTCAGGCAGAATATACGGCCATGGCTTTTCGGGTGGCTTCCCGAGCCAGGGTAGTTGGTTCTACAACGGCAGGAGCCGATGGGAATGTTTCATTTTTTTATTTGCCAGGTGGCATACGAACGGCCATTAGCGGAATTGGCGTTTACTATCCTGATAAAACGGAAACACAAGGCATTGGCATAGTGCCCGATATCGAAGTCCATCCAACGATCGAAGGAATCCAAAGCGCACAGAGATGAAGTGCTGGAAAAGGCCATTGAAATGGCAATGCCGTTTTTAAGTGGAGAGGGAGGGAGAAGGGGGGGGGGAACCCCCCCCCCACACCCGCCCCATATAAAAATTAGGTATGTTAATTAGAACAAAAAAAAAACCGCACCGGTGTTTTTGCGGGGGGATAA
>CAZGAO010000139.1:0-9867 GCA_964523795.1 uncultured Lentimicrobiaceae bacterium | reverse complement strand
GATCAGATTATTAAGCTAAGCATCCCCGCGAGGGCAATGCAGACTTTGGTTTATTAGTGCCGGGATTTAAGTCAGGATTAGTCAGGGTTTCACTTAAAGTGAAGCCCTGACTTGCATTTGGATGATAGTTACACATTGATTTTTAAGGCTGTGTAGTCATCGGTTGTTTCATTAACAAAAAAATGTTAAATTTGGGGTTTAAAATAATCTATGCTTTGGATGCTCGCAAAATCGCATTAAAAGAAGGAGATTTTTTTTAGTCAAATTACTTTTAAAAATTAAATGTTATGAAAAACTTCTACAAATTTTCAATTTTGATGATTCTGATCATCATCGGACATGGTGCTATTGCGGATGTTAAATCGATAACTGCCGATGGTTTCTGCTACCTTGAAGGTGCAGGTGACCACTCGGGCACTAAGGTACTTTTCCAAGCTGTCTCACCTTCGGCAGTTACCGACAGCGTTTACACAAATGCCGATGGGTCTTACGCTATTGGTCTGCAGGAGGGGATTTATACCGTTAAATTCACCCACACAGGGTACCAACCTTACACCATTCCAGGTGAATTAGGGCTTTTTACAAACACTACCATCGACGATGTTTTGCTATCTCAGGGTTCAGTTGAAGAAGTTTCTGGCCCGCAAAGTGGAGTTTGGACATCTGGCACATTATACCAGGTAGTTGGCGATATTTCCGTATCTAATGGTACAACACTTGTAATTGAACCCGGCGTTACCGTTAGATTTATGGATTATTATTCATTTGTTATCTCCATTAATTATCGACAACACAATAACTAACTCCACATATGGTATTTTCGTGGGTTCCTCATCACCATATCTTATCAGGAATATCCTGTTGAATAATGTGTATGGTATAGATCTTTATAATTCAAATAGTGAAATTATCAATAATGTAATTTCAATGAATGAGAAAGGAATTTCGTGTCGTGCCTATACTTCCCCAACAATAATTAGTAATGCTTTGTTTGATAATATAATTGGGATTATTTTTTCTTCGGCGCCTGCAGAAATAAACTATAACTCGTTTTGGCAAAATAATTCTCTTTATAGTGGAGACTTTCCACCACCTTTATTTGGTGAAATCGTTATAGTTAATCTGAATGGTGATCCATGTGATCCATATCTTAATTTATTTATGGACCCTTTGTTTGTAGATCCGGTTAACCTTGATTTTCATCTAACAGAAAACTCTCCGTGTATTGATGCCGGAGATCCTGATCCTGAATATTACGATCCCGATGGAACAATTGCTGATATTGGCGCATTTTATTATAATCAACTTGGTCAGGATTATTTTCCGTTTCCGGATTCAAGTGCAATTTGGAATGAGTATTCAATTCATGTTGAACATCCCCAAAGCGTTGCCTCCAAAACTCGTTACGGAACTATTGGTGATACGACCATTGGTGATATCGAATATTTGAAGATTTACCGATTAATCGATGACACTTGTTTAAATATTAGCAATGCTCAATATTTGGGAGCTATCAGAGAAGAAAACAAGAAAATCTATACCATAACAACGTTTCATGGCGAAGAGGAAATTCTTTTGTATGACTTCTCGAAGAATGTTGGCGATACGATTTATTCTAATTCCCCGGAAGGATATATGGCCAGCCCGGTAGTTATTTCAAGCATCGATACTGTTGAACTAAATGATGGGTCAAATAGAAGAAGATACTGGATAAATGGTTCTTTGGACGAGTTTTGGATTGAAGGCATAGGCAGCCAGGGAGGATTATTTATACCAATTACCGATTTAATCCTGAATTATTACGAACCCCACCTAAGTTGTTTTAAGCAAAACGAATCGACCGTGTATTTGAATAACTACTCTTGTGATAAATGTTTTTGCACCCTGGGGACATCAATCAATGAAATTGGTGAAATTCAGGTTCAGGTATATCCAAATCCATTCTCTGACCAAATTACTATCGAATCAAAGAATGAATATTCCGAAATCAGGATTTACAATTCCTGCGGAAATATAATTCGCACCTTTGATCGAATTAATTATCCAATTAAAATAGACTTAGGAGAACTGCCCGTTGGACTTTACTTTATTCAAATGATTGGCGAAGGTTTTAATTACACCGGGAAAATACTAAAGAAAAATTGAAGACTTCAATCGTTCGGGACAATTGTAACCTCCTTTGTCAACGATTTCACCGATGGGTCGTAACCCCACACGTACGTGACTTCGCTCAACAGATAACAATTAACGGTTGCCCGGTTTACGATTACACGATTAACTGACAGATAACTACAATCGACTAACAAATAACGCGCTCCTGTTACCCCTCAATCCGCGCCACTTCGCGTGCACGCCTCTCATCAAAACCGAGCATGGCATTGATAAGCATAAAATGAGAAAACCCAGCCAAATCAGTTTCTTTTATTGGTCGCGGTTGTATTGCACGTTTGTCAATCAAAGATTGCCGTTGCGTTCCCGCAAGGAGAGGCGGGTTGGGGGTAAACCAATGTCGGCCATCAAAAAGCAGGATATTGCAAAACGAAGTATCGGTAATCGATCCCTGTTTCACAATCAAAATATCATCGCATGAGCCGCGCTGCGCATAAAGGCGGTTTAGTGTACTGCGATCGGCGTATTTATAATCGTATTCGATTGCATCGTCATAAACCAGCTTTAGGCTGTGGATGGCTTTGGGACGATAGGCTTCAAAATTAATTCCGCAGATTTTACGGTCATAAATCACCCGGCATTTAAAAATGCCTTCCTCCACAAAGTCGGGAATTTTCAACTGTGTTTTCAAATCAATACCATCATTAGCTCCAAATAATAATCGGCTTGAGGCATCGAGGCGTGCCTGATGATATTTCAGGTTTTGAATGCGGCGGTTTTCCACCCTAATGGTTTCGAGCAAGCGGCACATATATTTTTTGTTTTAATTCTTCGTATTCTGTTTCAACCCGGCTCATCGCGGTAATGCCTCCGCCACTTTTAAAATAAAGGCTGTCGCCCTGTTTTTCGATAAAGCGTATCATCACGGCACTATCCAGGTTTTGACCATCAGAGTAGCCAAAGATTCCGGTATAATAACCGCGATGGTAGTTTTCGGTGCTGCGGATTATTTCGAGGGTTTTGCGCTTGGGTGCGCCCGAAATACTTCCTGCCGGCAGCAGTTTCAAAATGATCTCCCCCAGGTTTTTCTGATAATTTGCAGGTAGTTTTCCTGAAATTTCCGAGCTCATCTGGAGCAGTTCGCCCTGGTGAGTTTCTATTTTTTCGAGGTATTTAAAGCGTTCCACCCTCACATCCTCGGCCACCATGGCCAGGTCGTTGCGTATCAAATCTACAATGGTGTGATGCTCGGCGGTTTCTTTTTCATCATTCAGCAAACGGTTGGCGGCATTGGGCAGGCGTGCGTCAATGGTTCCCTTCATCGGATTTGACGAGATAACCCCATCTCGAATCTGTACAAAGGTTTCGGGCGAAAATACTACAAACTGATCCTTGAACAGGAGCTTGTATTTGGCTTTGCTGTATTTGTAAATTTCGCTAAGCGAGAGATTCGTTTCTAATTTACTGCGGAAAGTAAGATTGAGCAGGTAGGAATTGCCCCGCATTATTTCGTTCATCACCTTATCGAAGGCCGATTTGTAATTTTCTAATGAAGGAGGCTGAGCCTGGAAGGTAAAATCGGTATTAGCCAAACTTGCCTGCAGACTAGGATTGGGGTGGGAGAGAAGCGAAAAATGAATATCGTCAGGCAAATTATCTGCAGCAAAAACCAGGTTTTTTTTTATATCAAAATCGATAATAAAAAAGAAAGGCTGCCCGGCTAAGGCAAAAGCATTTATTTTTGAAGCGAAATTTTTATCCATGCGAAAACCCACGGTGCTGATTATTGATAATTACGATTCGTTCACCTACAACCTGGTGAATATCCTGCGCAAAGGTAGTAAACCTGAATTTGTGCTTGCAAAAAATGATATGCTCGATTTGCGTGTTGTGGCCGGATTTGATAAAATCTTGTTTTCGCCGGGGCCTGATATTCCCCGCAAAGGCGATATTATGTGGCAGGTTTTGGATAGATACAATGACAGCAAAAACATCCTGGGCGTATGTTTGGGTTTTCAGGCCATCGGTTTGTATTTTGGTGCGCGGCTTTTTAATTTGCCCAGGGTAGTTCATGGTCAAAGCCGCAGTATCGAAATCCTGGATTCCAACACCCAGTTTTTCAAAAACATTCCTTCGCCCTTCAAAGGTGGACTTTACCATTCCTGGGGCATTTCGCGTGAGGCCTTTCCCGAGTCCCTCACCGTAACTGCCCAATCGCCCGATGGGCAAATTATGGCCTTGCAGCACAAAAAATATAAGATCAGCGGTGTACAGTTTCATCCCGAATCGATGATGACCCCGGCAGGTGAACAGATGATCGAAAACTGGCTGGGTATGTAAATGTTTGAGCTTTGAGCGCATGGCTCTTTATAGAATTGTATCTTTGCCGATTATCGTGCTAAGCTATGGAATCTCAATTTTCGCTACTTATTCAGGAACATCAAAGATTTGGACAGATGATTCACCCCTTTTTCATTCAGCATGAAGGTAAGGGGAAATTTACGATTCAGGAACGCATCTTAGCCGAAAAGCTTGAGGATTACGGCGATATGCTCAGCGGCAATGAGGTGAAAATCCTAAAACTTATCGATGCCTACAACGATAACAATCTTTCCACACGTTTTGATAATCAAAATCAATATAGCCGCAATTTTGTAAATAAAGTTAAAACTGAGTACATCGAGAAGTTTATCCGTCCCTTTATCGAAAAACAAATGGGGCAATGTATTTTTTTGGCACAGAAGGAGGATACCCCAATTTTTTATCGCGAAACCAAAGAGATGGTTTACAACAGTGATCGGGTAGAAATAGAAGCCGAACCTGCTGAAATCATTTTTAACTTTATCAAGCACCCTAACGAAACGCATTATTTCCAAACCATCAGCCACCAGGGCAATATTATCAACCTGAACGATCGCAATGGGGCAATACTCAGCAATGAGCCTTGCTGGCTGCTGCTCGACCAAAAGCTCTATCATTTTAAACAAGCCATCGAAGGTAAAAAACTTAAAGCCTTTTTCGATAAGGCCTTTATTGTGGTTCCCGAAAAGCACGAAAAAAAGTATTATGCCACCTTTATCAAAAACTGCCTGCGCGACTACCCGGTGCATACCGAGGGCATCGAGGTAAGAAAAAATATCCTGAAAAAGAGACCGATCTTAAAACTCGAAAGCGATTTTGAAGGCCTTCCCGGGTTGTCCCTGTATTTTAAATATGGCGAAGCGGTAAGCCGTCACATCGACCCTTATGTTAAGGTTGTAAAATACTTGCCCGATTCTACAGTGCCCGTTTTTGAAGTAAACATGCGTGATGCGGAGTGGGAAAAGGGAATCATAGCCCTGCTCGAAACAAACAATTTAAAAATCAGGCATTATAATGTGTTTGAGGTAAAAGATGATAGGCAGCAGTTTGCCCCGGTAAGCTGGATTAACGCGCATAACGTACTTTTGCAAAAGCATGGCTTTGAAGTGCAACAGGAAAATGCAGCGCAAAGCTTCTTTATGGATAGCATGCAAATTAGTTTGGATTTTGATGAAAAAAATGACTGGTTTGATGTGAATGCTGTGGTAAAATTTGGCGACAAACACGAAGTGCCACTCATCGAGCTGCGCAAATATTTGCTCAACGATATTGCCGAATATCCCTTGCCCGATGGCACCATTGCCATACTTCCCCCGGCATGGTTTAGCAAGTACAGCGATTTGCTCACCTTTGGTGCAAAAAACAAAAAACGTATCCGGCTCAGCAGGCATCATTACAATCTGGTTGTCCATTCGATGGAAGAAACCATCGAAGTTCCTGCTTTTGAGCCTGGAAATATAATAGCCAAAATTAGCGAAAAGGAGGCCACGCTGCCCATTGGCATAAATGCCGAGCTGCGAAGCTATCAACTTGACGGCTATCGATGGATGGCTTTTTTGAGGAAATACCGCCTGGGCGGTATCCTGGCCGATGATATGGGCTTGGGAAAAACCCTGCAAACGCTCACTGTGCTTGCTAAACATATCGAGGAAACCCACGGAATATCCGTGATGACGAAAGACCTAATTGCTGGCCAGGTGGATTTGTTTAGCCAGAATTTGCAGGATAAGTCCACAGGAAATCCATCTCTGGTGATAATGCCTGCCTCGCTGATACACAACTGGCAGGATGAAATCGCGAAGTTTGCACCGCATCTCATTGCATTGAATTATACAGGTGCTCAACGTGCCGCTCTTTTCGACAGAATTCCTGACGCTCGTCTGATACTTACTACTTATGGTGTTATCCGCAATGATTTTGAAGAATTGGCTAAGATTGTTTTTGATTATGTGATATTGGACGAAAGCCAGATTATTAAAAACCCGGCATCCAAAACCGCCCGAGCCGTCTTTAAGATTCACGCAAAATACCGGCTTGCCCTCAGCGGTACGCCCATCGAAAACTCGCTTTCGGATTTGTGGTCGCAGATGCACTTTTTAAATCCCGGGCTTTTGCGCGATCATAATTTTTACAAAAAATATTTTGCCAGTCCCATCGAGAAAAATCAGGATGAGGAAAAGCAGAAAAAACTCCACGCTTTGATACTGCCTTTTATTTTGCGGCGCACTAAAGCTGAGGTAGAGCAGGAACTGCCTCAGTTAAGCGAGGAGTATATCTATTGCGAGCTTTCGCCCGAGCAGCAAACTATCTATCAGACCGAGCAGTATGCCATCCGCAATCATATCCTCAAAAACCTGGGGCAGGAAAAAATATCCACCACCGCTTTTGCTGTTTTGCAGGCGCTGACCAAACTTAGGCAAATGGCCAATCACCCGGCACTTATCGATGAGGACTACTCGCATGGTTCGGGAAAATTTGATGAGGTAGTGCGCAATTTGGAAACGCTGATTAGCGAGGGACACAAGGTACTTGTGTTTTCATCGTTCGTAAAACATCTGGAGATTTTTACGCGCCACTTCGATGAGCAAAACCGGAGCTATGCTTTACTTACAGGCCAATCGCGCAATCGGGGCGAGATTGTCAAAAAATTTCAAACCGACCCGGAGTGCATGGTATTTTTTATCTCACTCAAAGCGGGCGGTGTGGGCTTAAACCTCACCGAGGCCGAATACGTGTTTATCCTCGACCCCTGGTGGAATCCCCAGTCGGAAAACCAGGCTGTAAACCGTGCCCATCGCATTGGCCAAACCAAGCCCGTGATCGCCTATCGTTTTATAAGCCTGGGCACCATCGAAGAAAAGATATTGAAGCTACAGCGCAAAAAATCGCAACTCGCCGAAATGTTTATCCGCACCGACAATCCTTTGAAAGACCTGGATGCAGATTCGATAAAAGCATTGATGGAGTAGTAGGCTCGCAAATATGGCTCACAGTCATTTACTTGCAGGATGGCGTTAGGTATTAGGTATATTTCCTTTTCCAATTATTTCTCCAGATGCCGCTAACCGGCTGTGAGCCGTGATTTGCTGTTAGGCAACGTATTTAATCAATCAATTTCTATTAATTTCCATTTTTTCACTACTTCCCAATACTTAAGGTTTAAGAAAACTTGCTGTCTTGCAAAATGTAACTCTTGCGTATAGATTCTCATATTTGCCAAAAAATATAAATAAGTCAATATAATATCGTCACCATCTTCAATCCACTTTTCAAAACATGCATTTGCGGTAAGATACATCCTTTTTTCTTTCACAGAATACTTCAAATACCTAATCTTTTCATCCGTATTTTTTGTGTGAAAATCAATTATCACATCATTTTTACCGGTTTTTAACAATAAATCTGAAAGGGTTTTGTATAATTTATTAATAGTTTTGTCAACATCCATAACATAAGGATGTTGTTTAAAAGCCTTTTCAAATATAAATCGCTCGTATTTGTTATATTTTTCAAGAAACGATTTTATCCTACCATCTATTTGTAATTTTTCAATATCATTTTCTTCATCATCTTCATTTATTTCTTCCATAGCTTTTGATTCTAACACCGATATTTTTTCAATCGTTTTTTCGTAAGAATCCATGTTTTTTACAATTCATTCGTCAATTATTCTTTTATAGGTTGTTCCGTTTTTAGGGTCGAAAAACATAAATGCCTCAAATAATTGTGTTTCGGTTGCATAAATCGGGCAAATGTCAATTCTATATCCACTAATACGCATTAATGACCCAAACAAGTCTTCTTTTCCTGTTTCCAAAGATTCTTTATTTGAGGATATATCTTACTCCATTCAGCATTATTAATTTTTGCACTTTTAAAAAATATCTGTAACATATTTCTAATTTTTAAGATATTGAAAAAAAATTACTAAAGCAATCAACTACTTCTTTCGTCTTATATGTTGCCTAACGGTCCGCAAAAATATGGCTCTCAGCCGGCCAACTTGCGAGGAGGTTCTTAGTGTTACGTATGTTTCCTTTTCCAATCATTTCTCCAGATGCCCGCAAACCGGCTGTGAGCCATGATTTGCTGTTAGTGCCAGTTATTTCTTTCTTCTTTCTATTAAATCTCTGATCTGATCACATGCATCACTTACAGCTGACTGTATATTGTTGTTTGTTGGGTCATAATCCAAACAAGTTATTCCAAGAACGTCTGTCATAATTTTTATATCAACTCCTCTTGGGACAATAAAGAAAGCTTTTTTTCTGGTATGCTTACCTAGAAACATACCATATTCAAAGATCACATTATCCCTAGGCATTTTTGAAATCTTTCCTCTGCTGAATATTTTGTCGTCAGGATTAAAGACAAATATTCCATATTCATATTTATGAAGAATTTCCTCTAGTATTTCGATATACGCTTTCCCAGGTTCGTCAAAAAGACCGTCAGCCCATGTGTCTACATGAGCATCATATTTTAATCCTGATTTAATTTTTCTGGCAATATTTAATCCTTCGGTTGAGGAACCAATAAATATCTTTGTCATATTATTTTTATTTTGTAATTCCTCATTTAGTAATTGACCAGATTTCGTTAAAAGCCTATCAATTGAATTAAATTGGCTAGCTGAAAGTTTAGTTTCATGTTGTCTGATTTCTTTTTTGCATTCATCACAAATCGCATTTGGACGCATACTTTTTAAGATATCAAGTTTATGTTTCATGAAATCAAACAGACAACCATTTTTTGAAGGATTAGCATGATTATATTTACCAACAAACAAGAATTTAATCAGTACTCTAGCAAAATAATAAACATAGTAGGCTATCATTTTGTCTTTTGGGATAATTAGGTCAGGAACATTTTTTGACGTTATTATAGCCATTCCTTTTTCTGCACGAAATGATCCAAAAAGATTACTCCATTTTTCGCTTGTAATTGGATTACCTGAAAAGAAAAGAAGAAAAGGATAATACCCTGTTAAATCTTTTTTTATTGATTCAGCATTATCAAAAAACTCAGATGAATCATTTTTATCATAGTGAATTAGATTAAATTTTGTGAGCAATTCATTTGAGCATTTCGTAAATACAAAATCACTTTGGATAGAATTTGCTATAAGTAAAGCAGTTTCAATTTCACATTCATGTTTTTGATCAAAGCAAATTATGTCTATTGGGAATTTACTCATATAATATGTTTTATTTTAATTGGCACTAACGTTCCGCAAATATGGCTCGCAGCCGCTCACTTGCAGTATGGTTTTTATGGTTCGTATGTTTCCTTTTCCACTCATTTTCCAGATGCCCGCTAACCGGCTGTGAGCCATGATTTGCTGTTGAACTAAACCTCCCTTTCGGGAGGTAGCTCATTGGTGTTACTTAAAAAAGC
>CAZGAO010000138.1:0-10122 GCA_964523795.1 uncultured Lentimicrobiaceae bacterium | reverse complement strand
ACTGTGAAGTAAACAGGGCGGATAGCTCCTTTATTTTCTTATCGGTTTCTTTAAACTGTTTGTCGGTTTCTTTGAATCGAAGCGACAACATTCTGTCAGTTTCCTGAAACTTTTTATCGGTTTCTTTGAATTGTTTATCGGTTTCTTTGAATTGTTTATCGGTTTCCTGAAACAGTTGCCATATCTGGTCAAAACCGAGGGGATGGCCATAAGCTGCCAAAGGTTCGTTTACGTTATTGTTTTCCATTTTCTAAATAGATTGATTATTGCAAAGATACAACAAATGAAGCACCACATAAGTCACCCCGTGAATTACTCCCGGCAGTTTTTCTGTTTCCCGTCGCGAAGCACCAATTGCTTAGGCAGGATTCACGGGGTGACTTTTCGGGAGTCCGGAAGTCAGGGTTTCACTCCAGGTGAAGCCCTGACTATTTTCGCCATGGATACCCTCCCTCCATTTCCGAACACCTGTGCGATTTTTTAAGTTTTTATCCGCTTAGTTTTTAACGCAAGACCCATTGATTCCCTAGTTCAAAAAAAAATAAATATTTTTTCACGCTTCTTTTTCAGTTGTTTATCTATGGAGAGCTGATGAATCTCCATACCAAAAATATTTATGGTACAGGCTTTGCAAAAGCCGTTTTCACAATCGAGGCAAGCCGTCCCTCATAAAAAGTACGGCATTATTATTTAACTAAATATAGGAGATTAAATCATGGCAGTAGAAAAAACCATCGGATCATCCAGCCTCGTAGAGGTGATCGACCGTATCCTCGACAAAGGTGTCGTTGTAGATGCATGGGTAAGAGTATCATTGGTAGGTATCGAATTACTTGCTATCGAAGCCCGCGTAGTAGTTGCTTCAGTTGAAACATACCTCAAGTATGCCGAAGCCATTGGACTAACTGCAAAAGCCGCTTAAGGCAATTTTCAGTTGAGCAATTATTCTTGCTAAACCATCCTTTGTGGCCGGGAGCTATAAAGTACGATTTACCAGGAATTTCTCTTTTAATCTGCCAAATTTAAAAACTCAAAACAGCAAAAAACCATGAATGCCAATCCGAACATTGATATAGATAATTTTTTTGATAACATTATCACCTCCTATCAGGATCGGGTTCAAAAAATACAAACCGCATTTCAATCGTCCGAAAATATTACCGAATCATCCCACACCCTTTTCGACAATGTTCAGGCTACGATGGATGAATTGAAAAAGGAAAGAAACCTTTTAAATGGACGCCTCTGCGAAACGCTCGCCAAAAATGGCTCGCTCCGCAAAAAAGATTACAACAGCATGATGTCGGGTATCTTAGATACCCTTGATGAAAAAGAAAAGGCTGCAGAGAAACTCTTTCTGCGTTTTATCGAATCCCAGAAAGAAACGATTCAATCCTTAAAAAGCAGCTTGCTGAGCTTACAAGAAACCGACCCGGCTAATACCACCCAAAAAATACAAAGCATCAAAGATCAACTTTCACAAATTCTGCAAGTTCAGGAAATGAGAAAGGATACGGTAATGAAAGCATTTGTGGATTTCCAAAACCTGCATAAAAAAGTGATGGAGTGCCTGGAACATGTCCTTGAAAAAGGCAACCATATAACAGCGAAAGATATAAAAAGCATTAAATATAAATTATTGAATGATTTAAATTCAAAAAATTAAACATAGGAGATAAAATAATATGGGATTAGGTTCAGAAATGAAAAATTTGAGTGATGAGCTTTTAGCTTCATTCAAACAACGAATTCAGGAAACTGAAGATATTTCAAAAAAGAACAAAGAACTTGTTGGTGAAGTGCAAAAAACCCTCGATGGTTTCCGTAAAGACCACCAGGAAATGGCTTCCGTATTAAATGCCAATGCACAGGCTATGCGTAAAAATCTTGCACAGAGTCAAAAAGACCTGGCAAGCTCCGAAAAGGAACGACTAAACGTGTATAAGGATTTGATGGTAAATATCCATGGCACAATAGCTTCCATCCAAACCGAAGTGGGAACTATTCAGGCTTCCACCGTTGATCTGATTAAAACCTTTAACAACGACCGCAAAAATATGGCGGACGAGTTAAATAAATTCTTCGAGCAGGGCAGAGCCGATCGCAGCGAGGCCGAAAAAATCCGGATGGAAGAATTTGATACTTTGATGAAAAATATCAACGACGACATCAAAGCTATCAGCGAACGTATTGCTGGCATTAGCCAGGAGGTAGTGGAGATATCGAAAAACACCAACGACATGCTGGCGCGTTTCGAAAAAGAACACCTCGATATGTCGGCAGAGCTGAAAGCTGAATTGGGCAAAAGCCTTAACGAAAGAGTAGAATATACCAGAACCTTGTTAAAAGGATTTAGTAAACGACTGATAGAAATTGGTAAAGAAAACCAGCAAATGGCGAAAACCATGCGCCAGGATCTGGCCAATAATTCAAAAAATATTGCCCAGGGCGAAGTACAACGTATATCCGATTACAAAGATATTATGAAGGGGATTCAGGAAACCATCAATGGAATTCGCAAAGAGGTAAATACCCTGCAAAAATCCACTTCCACCATGCTTACCGATTTAACCAAAGACCGCGGCGAAGGAGCCGCTGAATGGAGCAAAATGCAGGCAGCCATGGATCAGATCAGGGAATCGGGCGTGATGAAGACTCCTGAAAAGAAAGAAGCAGCTCCTGAGACAATGAAAGAAGTAAAATCTGTGGTAAAGAAAGAAGCAGCTCCTGAGAAAAAAGTTGAAACAAAGATTGAAAAACCGGCGGAAGCCCCGAAGCCAAAGCCGGCAGCAAAACCTGCACCTGAATTGTCACTCGAAGACAAAGTGCTGGCACTGGTCAATGGAAAACCCAACGGTTTAAAAGTTTCGGATATGGAAGGTTCATTAGACGAAACCCGCATGAAAATTGGGTATGTGGCCAAAAAACTGTTGGATGATGGAAAAGTATTAAAGGTTGATAACCTGTATTTTCCTAAGCCTAAAAAAATATAGGAAATCCTTTTTTTAATGTTTAGTACAAAAACCGGAATTCCCTTTTCCCCCTGGTAATTCCGGTTTTTGTAGTTTTCAGAATAGAGATTTGCAGGTGTTCATCTTTTTTTAAAACAGCATAAGATGTTAAATTTACCATGAAAAATGTGATTGTGTGTGCATATTGCAAAGGAACGGGCAAAGACCCTTTCGACCTGCTTTCCGCAACTTCATATTGCCTGGTTTGCAACAGTACCGGTAAAGTTGAAGTTGAAGAGCCCGCAATAAAATGTGTTTTTTGTGGCGGCACAGGAAAAAACCCGCTTGGTGCCCGAATACCCTGCATCGTTTGCGGTGGAAAAGGGAAGAACCATTGCACGGCAACAGCAAAATGTACTTATTGCCACGGAACCGGAAAATCGACCGATAAACTGCCCTGCACAAAATGCGGCGGAAAGGGGATGAGAGAAGGAGAAATGAGAGGTGAGAGGTGAGTTGGGGAATGTAGAGACGCCCTGCCGTGCGTCTAAGGAGACGAATATTGAATATTGAATATCGAATATTGAATATCGAATATCGAATATTGAATATCGAATAATGAATATCGAACACCGAATAACAAATAACGGATAACTTATAACGGATAACGAACAAGCCCGTCCCCATGCAAAATGCAATTGACAACATCCGAAAGAGCCTGCAGAAACGACAGGAAGCTTTAGAAAGGCAAAACGCCCGCAGAGCTGCATTTTTGGATGCACAAAAGACGATTTGCAAAGAAATTGCCGAGGCAAGAGTTGCATGGAATAAACCAAGTGAAAAGATATAATAATCAGCAATTAAAATAAACTGTAACAAGCAAAAATACTATGAGCCGGACTAATGAAATGAACACCATACTCGAACTTAAACCACAAGCAAATTTTGTGGAAACAGATTATGTTAAAGACATTACAAACCGGGGGCTTACCTACATAAAAGCTGGATTTCCGGTGCATTTCAGAGGCCCTTCCGGCACCGGAAAAACTACGGTGGCTATGCACCTTGCCAAAAAAATTGGTCGGCCTGTGGTAATTATTCATGGCGATGCTGAATACAAAACTTCCGATTTGATAGGTAGCGAGCAAGGTTATAATTTCAAAAAATTAGACGACAAATTTATTCATACTGTGCATAAACAAGAGGAAAGTATGCAAAAAACATGGGTGAATAACCGTCTGACCATTGCCGTAAAAAATGGGTTCACATTAATTTATGATGAGTTTACCCGTTCGCGCCCCGAAGCCAACAATATCCTGCTGCCAATCTTGCAGGAACGCATGTTGAGCACTTCGGCGGCTAAAGAGGACGATTACTACATGAAAGTACACCCGGAGTTTCATGCTATTTTTACTTCCAACCCCGAAGAGTATGCCGGTGTAAATCGCACACAGGATGCCCTTCGCGACCGAATGGTTACGATGGATCTCGACCATTTCGATTTTGAGACCGAACTCAGAATTACCCAGGCCAAATCAGAGCTGTCGTTGGAGGATACCGAAAAGATTGTGAAAGTTGTGCGCGGATTGCGGGAATCAGGCAAAACAGAATTTGACCCTACCATCCGGGGTTCCATTATGATTGCCAAAACTCTGGCCACACTCAATTCCGTTCCTACTAAAGACAACGAAATGTACAGGTTAATCTGCCAGGATATTCTTACTTCCGAGACCAGCCGCATTGGGTCAAAAACTAACCAGGAAAGAGTGAAGACCATTGTAAACGAACTCATCGACCAGTTTTCATAAATAGCTTAGTCGATGGCTGATATTTTTTTCGATATTTATAATTTTAAAAATATACTACTATGCCAATATCAAGCTCATTAAAAGGAATTCAAAGCATCAAATCGGTGCGCAACTCCGGAAAATCTGCCATCCCCAATAAGGAGGATTCAGATTTTATTAAGCTCTATGTATTCGAAAAAGAAAGGGTAAGGCTTAAAATCGAAGAGATCAGAATTTTGCAGCGTCTCGACATCATTCGTACCAGGCTTAACGAAATACATGATTTGACCAAAGGGCAGATAGAACAGTTGCAAGAAGCTGAGGCGGATAATCAACCCAGAAAGAAAAGAAAAAATTCTTCAAATCAAGAAGAAAGCGACTGGAAAACCCTCGCGATAGATTATTAATAATTTCGAAACAAATAAATTTGTAATACCATGTCCGAAATGACCCATGCCACCCAGGGCTCCACGCTGGCTGATATTCTGGAACGAGTGCTCGACAAGGGAATTGTTATCGCAGGGGATATAAAAATTCAGATTGCGGATATCGACTTGTTGACCATCAAAATACGCTTGCTCGTAGCCTCGGTTGACAAAGCCCTGGAAATGGGCATCAACTGGTGGCAGGAAGATACTTACCTTTCGACCAAAGCACGCGAAAAAGAAATAAAAGAGCAACAAGAGGGTTTGGAAGCCCGGCTGGAAAAACTCGAAGCAGTAGGCAGTAAATAGTAAGCAGTAGGTAGTAAGTAGTAGGTAGTAAGTAGTAAATAGTAGGCAGTCCCGAAAAACCAGAAATCTTTGATTTCATTGTTTTTCGAGGATGCTCGACCGTAGGTCGGCGTAGGCAGTGCCGAGCTTCGCTCGTGTCCAGGATTCACGAATCCCGGATTCGGAAGCATCCCTGCTTTGCAGCAAGGCGAGCTCGAAAAGTTACGAAAATTGAAAATTTTCTACTTTTCGGGATAGGCAAGGGGCAATATTGAAGACTGAGAATTGAGAACTAAATTTGAAAATCAAAACATTCGATAATTATGAAAAACGATAAAGACAAAGAAAAAAGTAAAGATGCTGATTTTGAACTTTTTGGTTTTGGAGGATTGTTTAAAGGCATCGAAAAACTTGTGGACCTCGCTGGTAAACTGGAGGACAAAGGAGGCATAAGCAAAGAAGGCGAAATAAATTTTGACCACATCAAGAAAGGGATGAAGGGCGTGTATGGTTTTACCGTAAATACCGCCGGCGGTGGCAGTCCAAAAGTGGAAACCTTTGGCAACATTCGTAAAACTCCCGAGGGACCCAAAGTTAACGAAGAACGCGAACCCATCACCGACATCTTTGATGAAAAAGACGAAATTGTGGTGATTGCCGAAATGCCCGGGATTGATGAAGACGACATCCAAATCGACCTGAAAGGCGATATCCTCGACATTGCGGCTGAGGGTAAAAACAGAACCTACCGCAAAGAAATGCTGCTTCCTGCAAAAGGAATAAAAGAAAATTTGCGTCATAAATTTACCAATGGCATTCTTGAGATCAGAATAAAAAAATAAAACATTATGGCACTCACGGGTTTAGAAGATAAGGACCTCAAGCTCATCATTTTTGGCGGAAAAGGAGGCGTGGGAAAAACCAGTTGTGCCATTGCCACCGCCCTGGCCTTGTCCGAAAAATTTAAAACCCTGCTCATCTCTACCGATCCGGCACATTCAGTGGCCGACAGCCTTGAACAAACCATCGGATATCAAATTCAAAACATTACTAATCACCCGGCACTCGATGCCATTGAGGTGGATGCCGACAAGGCACTCAAAGAGTTCATGGACGATCATTATGCAGAACTGAAAAAACTGTTCTCCACATCTACCAACCTCGATAAGGATGATATAGACGAAATGCTTAGCCTTACCATTCCGGGCATCGACGAGGTGATGAGCTTTAAAACCATCATCGATTTTATTGAAGAAGGAAAATACGAAAAATATGTGGTGGATACTGCGCCTACCGGTCATGCCCTCCGCCTGATATCCTCGCCACAAATGCTCGACCAATGGATTAAAATGGCTGCCCGGATGCGATGGAAATATCGGTTTATGATTACCAGCTTTTCGGGCAATTACGAACCCGACCAGGTGGATAAGCTCTTGCTGAATTTAAAAAAAATGGTAAAAAGAATCGAGAAAATACTCCGCGATCAATCGCAATGCGAATTTATCCCGGTGTGTATTCCGGAAGCTATGGCCATAAACGAAACCCAACGGCTGCTTGCCGACCTTGAAAAGACCGAAATAATTCCGCGCCAAATAATTGTAAATCATGTAATGAGTTCCGAGGGATGCGATTTTTGTAAACAGCGAAAAAGCAGTCAGCAAAAATACTTAAGACAGATGAATGATTCTTTTAAAGAGTTGAACAGGGTTGAAGTGCCCGAATTTCCTCTTGAAGTAAAAGGCATGGAATCGCTCCTTCAATTAAAAAATCACATCTTCAATCAAACCACAGTTAAGACATAAATTATGGCTACTACCGAAATAATTTTACGTGTAAAGGAAGCGCTCGTCAAGGATGTTGGAAGAGCCATTGCACGCATCGACCCCAAAGATATGACCACGGCCGGGCTTGAAAGCGGCGACATAATTTTGATTGAAGGCAAACGTGCCACACCGGTAAAAGTAATGCCCTGCTATCCCGACGACCGGAACAAGGCAATTATCCAAATCGACGGGATTACCCGCGAAAATGCACAGGCAGGCATCGACGAAAAAGTAAAAATTGTGAAAGTTGAATGTCGTCAGGCATCCAAAATTAAACTCAAGCCCAACACCAGTTCAGGCTCGTTGTTTAAAGCCGATGATGCCAAATATATCGGCTCGCTCATCAACGGACTGCCGGTAAGCAAAGGCGATTGTGTGAGAGCCAACCTTTTTGGTTCGCGCTCCGTCGATTATACCGTTACAGGCGTTAATCCCACCGGCGTAGTACTCATTCACCCCAATACAAGTCTCCAGCTTGAATTGGCAAAGCAAAGCAGCACCCACAAAAATAAAGTGTCGTACGAGGACATTGGCGGGCTGGGAAACCAGGTGCAACGCATCAGGGAGATGATTGAGCTTCCGCTTAAATACCCTGAGATTTTCGAACGCCTTGGAGTGCAACCTCCCAAAGGTGTGTTTTTGTATGGCCCTCCCGGAACAGGCAAAACTTTAACGGTAAGAGCTGTGGCTCAGGAAACAGATGCCTACTTCATTAATATTTCAGGCCCTGAAATTATGGGGAAATTTTATGGAGAAAGCGAAGGAAGAATCCGCAAAATATTTGAAGAAGCCCAGGCCCATGCCCCTTCCATAATTTTTATCGATGAAATTGATGCCATTGCTCCCAAGCGCGAAGAAATGGGCGGCGAAAAACAAGTCGAAAAACGGGTGGTGGCACAATTGCTTTCGCTGATGGACGGGCTGGAATCGCGTGGTAAAGTTATCGTGATTGGTGCTACCAATATCCCCAACTCCATCGACCCTGCCTTGCGCAGGCCGGGGCGTTTCGACCGCGAAATATCTATTTCTATTCCCGATAAAATCGGCCGGCTCGAAATTCTTCACATCCACACCAGGGGTATTCCTATGGCTATGGATGTTGACATGGAAAAACTGGCCGAAATAACCCACGGTTTTGTGGGTGCCGACCTCGAAGCCCTGGCGCGTGAGGCCGCCATGACTGCCCTGCGAAAAATATTGCCTCAAATCGACTTTGAGATGGCCGAGATTCCTTACGAATTATTGATGTCGCTCGAAGTAAGCATGGATAATTTTATGGATGCCATGAAAGAAGTAGAACCTTCGGCGATAAGGGAGGTGTTTGTGGAAGTGCCCGATGTGAAATGGGATGATGTGGGTGGCCTTGAAGAAATCAAGGAAGCTCTGAAAGAAACCGTGGAATGGCCGCTGCAATATGCCAGTCTCTTTAGAAGTGCCGACACCAACCCGCCCAAAGGCATTATTTTGCATGGCCGCCCCGGAACCGGAAAAACATATTTGGCTAAAGCACTGGCCAGCGAAAGTGGCGTAAATTTTATCTCGGTAAAAGGGCCACAGATTTTGAGCCGCTACATTGGCGAATCCGAAAAAGGCGTGCGTGAGCTGTTCAGAATGGCCAAGCAGGCATCGCCGTGTATTTTGTTTTTAGACGAAATCGACAGCCTCACGCCACGGCGCAGCAGCGATGGCTCAGGCTCGGGAGTGATTGAGCGTGTGATTGGCCAGTTCCTTACCGAAATGGATGGCATCGAAGACCTGAAAGGAGTGATTGTGCTTGCCGCCACCAACCGCATCGACCTTATCGATCCGGCACTCTTGCGCAGTGGCCGCTTCGATTTAATTTTTGAATTGCCCCTGCCCGATGTAGAAACCCGCACCAAAATATTCGAAATACATACCCGCAACAAAAACCTGGGAAAAAGTGTAAAACTAAATAAGCTGGCTCTTGCCGCCGAAAATCTCACCGGCTCCGACATCGAATTTATCTGTCGCAAAGCGGCCATGCTGGCTATTCGCAGCCTGATAGAGAAAAATAAGGAAGAATCGCCCAGCCCGGACAGCAAAATTGTTTTGTTAGATAAACATTTCAAGGAAGCCCTCGGCTTGGTACTAAAACAAAACGCATCCAAAAAATAAACGCTAAGCGCATGACAAATAAAGCATTATATATTTACGGTATTGTACCCAACTTTTACAGCCACGACATGTTCAGGAAATTGGAACAGTCGCAGGTTTTTCCTATCGGGTACCAAAACATTTCGGCCATAGTTTCGGAAAGCCCGCAAACGCATCTCAATTATTTCGACAAAGAATCACTGGGAAAATTACTTGTACAACATCAGAAAACAATTGAAGATATTCAGGGCAAAGGATTTTCGATGCTTATCCCCATGAAGCTCGGCACTATTGCACAATCGAAGGATGAGGTGGTTAAAATGCTCTCGAAGGGTTATGAATTAATTATCGATACTTTAAAAAAAATTGAGCAGGTAAGCGAAATTGACCTCGTGGCTACCTGGGGCAATTTTCTGACAGCCATTCAGGATGTTTCTTCCCATCCCGACATTGAAGTGCTGAAACAGGAATTGCTCCAAAACGGTGTTTCACTTTCGCAAATGGATCAAATTAAAGTGGGCATGTTGGTGCAGCAAAAGGTGAAAGAAAAAAACGATGCAGTTAAAAAACGCCTGCTCGACGCATTATCAGCCATCAGTTTAGATGAAAGAACGCATGAAGTGATGAATGATGAAATGATTTTGAATGCCGCTTTTTTGATTCAAAAAAATAACCAGCCGAAATTTGAAGAAATTATCGACCAAATGGATGCCGAATATAGTGGTGAGTTAAA
>CAZGAO010000137.1:0-10237 GCA_964523795.1 uncultured Lentimicrobiaceae bacterium | reverse complement strand
TTAATAATTCAACTCTGTAAATGCTCTTAAACAAGTTCCAACAAATAACATTCAATTAATATTGAATCGGCAATATTAGAAAAGGGAAGGTGTTTATTGTTTTGATTTAATAAATTTAAAATTGAAGATACAATGCTGCATGATTTAATAACTATAACTCCGCGCCATGAAAATGCTGCGCGGCTGATTTTTGATAAAGTACTTGATATTCGCGGCGTGGAAGCCCCGGCGAAAATGATTGTTACCATCTCGGGTGAGGTAGGTTCGGGCAAGTCAACAGTTTCGGTAGTGCTGGGACGTTTGTTGAAAAAACAAAACATCAGAACCAAGATTATCGATCTGGACGATTACTATAAAATTGCACCCCGCGAACGCCGTCAATGGCGCATGGAAAAAGGCCTCGAAAGCATTGGCTACGATGAGTACAACTGGGATAAGCTAAACCAAAACCTCACCGACTTTAAGCGCAACCGCAAATCGCAGATGCCATGCGTGGATTTGATAAGTGGAAATGTGGAGGAGCTGCATACCGAATTCAAAAACATCGATATGCTTATTATTAACGGCTTGTATTCGCTCAAAGTGGAGGATGCCGATTTGAAAGTGATGATCGAACAAACCTACGACGAAACACGCGATGCCCAAATTTACAGCCAGAAAGAATCGTTAGACTCCTATCGGCTCAAGGTGCTTCAGCGCGAGCATGAGGTAGTGCAATCACTAAAATCGAAAGCCGATTTTTATATCGACTTCGACAACAGCCTCTATCATTTGTAAAAAATAATTGTGATTTTTTAAAATACTTACGGGCGGAATTATTTAATTTCGCCTGTTTTATTTTTGCTTGTTAATACAAATTTTAAATACAAAACTGCTATGTTAGAAGATGTTCTTTTAATCACCGAGAAGCACCAGAAGGCTGCTGCACAAATTGTTGACCTGATTTTGGCCAACAAAAAAGAAAAAATGATTGTCGCTATTTCGGGCGAATCCGGTTCGGGAAAATCGGAGCTTGCCCACGAGGTAGCCAAGTTGCTGAACAAAAAGCATGACATCGTTGCCAAAACACTGCACACCGATAATTTTTATAATACCCTTCCTAAAAAACGACGGGCGTGGCGCGAAAAAGAAGGCATCGAAAACGTGGTTGGATACACCGAATATCTCTGGGACGAGATAAAGCAGGTAATCAAAGATTTTAAAAAAGGCCGGAAATCGTTTATGCCCTGCGTGGATTTGATTACCGAGCAGGTGGATATTCTGGGTACCAATTTCAAGAAAGTAGATATGCTGGTGCTTGACGGCTTGTACGCCATCAAAGCCAAAAAGGTGGATTTACGTTTTTACATCAACCTTACCTATCAGGAAACCAAAAGCAAACACGTAAAAGATACCCGTGGCAAGGAAGTGATGGACGAAGGCCGCTGGGCTACCCTGGAGCAGGAGCACAAGGTGGTAACTTCGCTAAAGCCCAGAGCCGATTATCTGATCACGGCAGATTTTGATGTGGTTGTTAATCCGGAGAAGATGGAGAGGCGTTAATGGTTATCCGTTATTTGTTAATGGGGCTTAATTATTTGCGGGGCGTAGCTGCCACCCCTGACACTTCGTGGAAATAATCTATTTTTGCCGAATTTTCTACGAAAGATTTTTAAATGAAAATTATTGAACAACTAAAAAAAACGGATAAGACATTGTTTTCGTTCGAGCTGCTTCCCCCCATGAAAGGCGGAAACATGGATTTGGTTTATCAGGTGATCGATCCGCTCATCGAGTTTGAGCCGATGAACGTCAACATAACCTATCACCAGCAGGAGGTTGTATATAAAAAATTACAAAACGGACTGCTGCAAAAGAAAACTATCCGCAAACGACCCGGCACGGTGGCCATATCGGCGGCGATAAAATACCGCTACCCCCAGCTTGAAGTAGTGCCGCATTTGATTTGCGGCGGCTTTACCAAATCCGAAACCGAATACGCACTTATCGATCTTCATTTTTTGGGTATCAAAAATTTGCTGGTCTTGCGCGGCGACCCTCCCAAAACGCAACGTTTTTTCCACCCCGAGCCTGAGGGTCATGAATTTGTGATAGACCTGGTAAAACAAATTATGGATTTGAACCGGGGACGCTACCAGGACGAAGACTTGCGCAATACTACGGCAACTGACTTTTCGATTGGCGTGGCGGGCTATCCCGAAAAACATTTCGAGGCGGCCAATATGGACGTGGATTTGCAATACCTAAAAGAAAAAGTGGATGCCGGTGCCGAATACATCGTTACACAAATGTTTTTTGACAATGCAAAATATTTTGAATTTGTGGATAAATGCCGCGAAAACGGAATTACCGTACCCATAGTGCCCGGCCTGAAACCCATCACCCGGCTCAACGATATGAAGGCTCTGCCACTGGTTTTTCATATCGACATCCCCGAAATACTGGCCGCCGAGCTGCGCAAATGCAAAACTGACCAGCAGGCTTTCGACCTCGGCGTGGAATGGACGATAAACCAATCGCGCGAACTCAAAAGATATGGCGTTCCAGCTTTGCATTATTTTACTATCGGAATTACCAACAATATCCGGCAAATTGCCAAAGAGATTTTTTAATCAACATTATATTTTTCTGAACTAAAAAAGCCGTCTTATCCCCGGACGTAAACCGGAACAATGATATGAAACTTGTTTTATCTTTTATCTTAACCCCTGTTCATTACTTTTTCTTTGGACTTCTGTTGCTGATTTTTCACCCAATCCAGGTGATGGCTTTAAACCTGTTTGACAGCAGGGCACACAGGAAAACCGTGGAGGCACTCAACTTTTTACTCTTGCTCAATTTCGGCACCTTGCTCTCCCGATGGTCGATTGCAGGCATTGAAAAGTTACCTGCCAACAGACCGCTTATTGTGGTATCCAATCATCAAAGTATGTTCGATTCTCCTCCCATTATCTGGAGCTTCCGCCAACACGCCATACATTTTATATCCAAAAAAGAATTGGGGAAAGGGCTGCCCAGCATCTCGTATTTCCTACGAAAAGGAGGTTCCGTTTTAATCGATCGGAAAAATCGTGACGAATCCATTGCGGCTATCGCTGGGCTGGGAAAATCGATAGAACAGGATCAGGGTGCTGTATGTATTTTTGCCGAAGGCACCCGCAACAAGGCCGGCAAAATGCGCCCCTTCAAGCCCGGCGGTATCAAAACGCTGCTCGACAATTCGCCCAGCGCGCTGGTGGTTCCCTTTGTAATTCACGACAATTACAAATTGCATAAACGCGGATACTTCCCCCTGTGTATCGGACTACACCTGCGCTTTTCGGCACTCGAACCTGTCGAAAGAGCCGGACATAGCTACGATGATTTGATTGCCCAGGTCGAGCAAAAAATAAAGGGTGCTTTGGGACAGGAGTGATTAGCGTTTGCATATATTTTACTATCGTTGCCAGTATGATGAGGCGATGTGGAGCGAAGTCCCGCCCATGCGGGAGGTTGTGGTAGATTTCCCCAAGGCGGAACCGTCTAACAATCTGCTTGCTTCTACTAATTATTCCACCCTTGTTACCGATGCAAAACTGCGCTCGATTCCTTTTTGATATTTTACTGCCGGATAGCCAAAAATCACAAAGAGGCCTTCCCGGCTGGTGTATTTAATATGGTATCGCTCCCTGAATTTTTTGGCCTTTCCTCCGTTTTGGATCAAGGGATGAACGCTCCCCAACATGCAAGTACCAAAACCCATCGACTCGGCGGCCAGCATGGCATAAGTTGCCGCGATGATCGGGTCGGCAGGATCGCAATAAGGCGAGCCATAAAAATACATCGCCAGGGGTGCATCGTAATTAACCAGATTTACACCCTGCTCCATATTTGTGATAAATCCTTTGAACATAGGGCGCACAAAACTTTTGAATAAGGCATCGCTGGCCCTGCCCCAAAAGGGACGCATCAAAGCCAAAAACCAGCCCGAAACAAACCATTGCATTCCTTCAAGGTAATGAGTAAAATCGCTGGCAAAGGCCCGTGTTTTCACGCTTCCCTCCAGTACCAAAATATTAACTTCGGAGGGCGGCAAGCCCATAGGAGCCGTTTTTGCAAGTTGCAATATTTTCTCGATAATTCCGGGATCGACCGACTTACTGGTAAATTCACGGATACTTCGACGACTTTGGCACAGAGCCAATAATTGGGAATAGGTGGCCATGTCTTTTTTTAAAGGCAGGTCGAAAAGATCTTGCGGCGACAGCGTTCGACCCTTTATCGTGATTGCTCCTGTCGGACATATTGCCATGCAGTGGCCGCAGCCAATGCAGCCAAACATGGGAGATGTGCTTTCGCGTGCTTTATTGTTTCCGATGATTAAGCTAAAATCTTTGCATACCGAAACACACAAGCCACAGCCATTGCATTTTTCGAGGTCAATATGTATTTCGGCCTTTTCTTTTGTTCGAGTTCCCGGTATTGCCATGGTGTATCCTCCCATAATTTTATTAAAAGAAATGGTGCTAAACCTAAATCGATAATCGCAACCAAAATTAAGTGTTTACTCCAATAGAAGAATCCCGTTCTTAAAAATTTATTTACTTTTGATTGCTTTTGCAGGATAAGAATATTCTTTTTATTTAGGAGTTTTAATTTTTATTTGTGGGATTAGGCATGGTTTTTCAAAATCCAAAAAATTATCGTTTTATGACACAGAGGTTTTCTTTTTATACGTCAGGCATTTATTTGGTCAGTTTTCTTTTTATTTTTTCGATTGTTATGACCGCGAGGGGACAGGGTCAATCTTTGTCTTCGAAAGAAAAACAAAGCTACCCGGTGGTAAGCGTTAAACCAGCCGTGCAAACGAAAAGCACTACGAACCAGGAACCTCAAGAGCTAAAAAGCAAGGCGAATTCTATAAACCAGGAATCAGGCAAAGCATCAGCCACAGCTACCTATGCCAACGGAAATATTTCTTGCGATGCCGGTTTTACCAATTTTTCACAATCTTCCTCCTGCCCGGGGCAACTTATCGTGAGCATACCTGCAAATGCCGAAATCATTTCTGTGGATGTAAGTTATACCATGACCGCAACATGGATAGGCAGCAGAGATGATCAACGTTCGCAGTTGCGCTGCACTTCTTCTGGTGGCACCAACGAAATGAGCCTTGCTGTGGGCGTTGGAAGTGGATCGGGTTCATACAATTACAATCGGACAGGCCTTAACATTGCCAATAGTGTTAGCGGTGGTGGTAATATTGTTTTCGAATTGCACGCAGGTCATAGCAGTTGGGCACAAGGCTGCACAGAATGGATAAACAGGGTTGATAACAATACCTGGACAATTACTGTGTATTATACGCTTGATCCGGTACCCGATTTTACTGCCAGCCTTACGACTGTGGATGTAGGGCAAAGCATCGTTTTTACGGATAATACTACCGGGCCAGTCACCAGTTGGAACTGGAACTTTGGCGCAGGAGCCACACCAGCCACAGCCAATACCCAGGGCCCACACACAGTAAGTTATTCTACCGCAGGACTTAAAACCGTAAACCTGACGGTGAACGGTAGCTTTACCGAAACAAAAACCGACTATATTACCGCAAACACCGTTTACAGTTCTGTTACGGCTACTTACACTGTCGAGGATCTATCGACCGATTTTGGCTTTCAATCCTTACCGGGAGCTTCGACCTGCCCGGGAACACTAACTGTTACCATACCGGCAAATGTTAATATTTCAGGTGTAGATGTAGCCTACGACATCCGTACCCGCAATAATGGATGGAAATCGGAGCAGCGATCGCAATTGCGCTGTATATCCTCAGGCGGGACAAGCGAGCCAAGCCTGATATTAGGTACCGGTAATCAAACAGGTACGCAAAGCTACTCCCGTACCGGACTTACCATTGCCAATGGGGTAAGTGGCGGTGGCAACATACAATTTCAATTACATGCAGGTAGAACCTACGGTGGAAGCGGATGCAATACTACTTATAACTATGTAAGAATTAATACCTGGACTATCACTGTACATTATACCACAGATCCGGTACCCAACTTTGCTGCCAATAATACAACAACAGGAATTGGGCAAACCATAATTTTTACTGATATTACCATGGGGAACCCCTCCAGCTATGCCTGGGATTTTGGAACGGGGGCAAGCCCTCCCATCGCCTCTTCACAGGGGCCACATGCAGTAAGCTACAGCACATCAGGCTACAAAACGGTGAGCCTGACGGTAAATGGCAGCCTTACTAAAACCAAAGCGGATTACCTCTTTGTTATCGACCCTAACGATTGGCTTAAATGGGATGATAATGTGAATACATCACAAGTGGGTGGAATAAACACTACCTGGCAGGTTGCTGCCCGCTTTCAGCCTGCAGATTTTGCCGGCTACGGTGCTGCCGAAATTACGCTGGTTAAAGTTTATATGGGCGATTTACCCACAAGCACAACCTTAAAAATTTGGCAGGGAGCCAGTCAGACAAGTCTGGTGGAAGAAGTCAGCCAGGTGATTAATCCAACAGCCGATTCCTGGAATACCATTGCATTATCGATACCCTACACGGTCAATTCTTCCGAAGAGCTGTGGATAGGTTTGGAACTGGGAAACCCAAACAGCAATTATAATGTGGGCATTGATGCGCTTACTTCTGCCGATGGCAAGAGTAATTTATATCGTACTGATGTTAGCGATCCTAACGCCTGGAATACGCTGACATCAGCTAATATTGACGGCGACTGGAATATCCAGGCTCGTCTGGTTCCAACAGGCAGTTGGATTGGCGTGGTTTCATCGGCCTGGGAAAACCACAACAACTGGTTCTCAAGTACCGTTCCCATAACAACTACCAATGTCAGCATTCCGCAAACACCACATGATCCGCTTATCACTTCCGAAGTAGTGATTAATAATCTGGTGATCGATGCAGGGGCTTCGCTTACCGTTTCGCCGGATTACAGCCTCACCGTTAATGGCAGCCTAATCAATAATGCGGGAACCTCCGGCCTGGTTATCCAATCGGGTATCTTGGGCACGGGTTCGTTTATTAGCAGCACCAGTGGCATTGCCGGCACCTTCGAGCGATACGTAAAAGGCGATCCCGAAGCCTGGCACGGACTGTCATCGCCCATGGTGGCTCAGGAAATATCCGGCAGTTTTACTCCTTCGGGAACTTATGGCGATAGCACCGGCTACGATTTTTATACCTGGTACGAACCCGACACCTCCTGGATATACCGGCTCAACACGCTTTATCCGCCTACCTGGCTCGATGCCAATGGAAACAACAACTTTTTGCAGGGACGGGGATATCTGGCTTCCTATCAGGCCACCAATCCTACCTTGATTTATGAAGGCACATTTGCCAGCGGCAACATCACCGTACCCGTAACACTTTCCACGGGAGTGGCCGATGAGTTTGGTTCTAATCTTTTGGGCAATCCCTATCCTTCGTCCATCGACTGGAAAGCGGCAAACGGCTGGACGCGCAACGCCCTCGACTTTACCGGCGTAGGATACAATGTTTGGATTTGGAACGATACGGCCAATAATTATGGAGTTTATAATACCGCCTCGGTAAGCGATTTGGGTACCCTCGGCGTAAGCCGCTATATCCCGCCTACGCAGGGTTTCTTTGTCCTGGCCGCCCAAACGGGCAGCGTGGGTATGACTAATGAGGTACGTGTGCATAACGAGGCCTCCAACTGGCTAAAATCCAAGGGTGAAAAACCCGAACTGTTTTACATGAGTGTAATTTCGATGGATGGCTACGGCGATGACGAAATCATGCTTGAAGTGAATGCCGATGACAAGCGGGAAGGATCATACAAACGCTTTAGCTTTGTACCCACCGCTCCCGGATTATGGATGCCACAAAAGGGAAAAACTTACAGCTCGCTAATGCTCGAAAGTTTTACCAAAGAACCGGTAATACCGCTGGCCTTTAAGGCAGGCGAATCAGGAAGCTACGTGATTAATACCTGGTTTGAAGAAAAATCTTTAGAAACCGCCATTCTGCTCGATCTGCAAACCGGACTCAGCCATGACCTGAAAGAGCAAAAAGAAATATCCATCCTGGCCTCTCCCACCGATAATCCTGGACGCTTTGTCCTGCAGTTTGTCCCCGGTAACTATCCCAACCCGCACGATCCCATACCTGTGCGCATCTATACCTTTAATCAAACCCTCTACCTCGACCTACGGCTGATCAACAAAGATGAACCCTGCCGCATCACCCTGATAAATACTGCAGGTATGCGTGTGTACGACCAGCAGTATGATGGTGGTGAAGCCTACCAGATTTCCTTCCCCAATCTCCAGGGGATGTTTATTGCTACCGTGTCCAACAGTGCCGGGCGTTCAACACAGAAGGTGGCTTTTTAAATAATGTTTATTGAATCCCCTTTGTGAACCTTCAGGCCTTAATGCCATAGAGGCTTCCATTTTTCCCGGCATTCTTTGCCTTTATTTTTAAAGGAACATAATTCTATTCTAAAACAAATATTTTGTTCCTTTGAAGCATCAAAAATTTATAGCTTAATCAAAAATCAAAAAAAAGAATACATTATGACTTACATTGTTAGCGGATCCAACTTAAAAGTTGAAGACCTGGTGCGCGTTGCCCGCCACCACCAAAAAGTAGAACTGGCTCCCGAAGCACTGGAACGCATTAAAAAATGCCGTGCCATGCTGGAGAAAAAAATTGCCGCCCACGAAATTATGTATGGCGTTAACACTGGCATTGGTGAGTTTTCGGAAGTAGTGCTCAACGATGACCAGGTAAAGGATTTCCAGAAGTATCTTGTGTACAACCATGCTGCCGGCATTGGCGATGCCATGCCCGAGGATTATGTGCGTGGAGCCATGCTGGGACGCATCAACGTACATGCCCATGGCAATTCGGGCATCCGCCCCGAAATAACGCTAACATTGGTGGCTATGCTCAACAAGGGCGTAACACCCTGGGTTTGCCGCAAAGGTTCGGTGGGTGCCAGCGGCGATTTGGCTCCCATGTCGCAAATTGCCCTCCTGCTAATGGGCGAAGGCCGTGCTTATTACCAGGGGAAATTGTACGAAGGCAAGGAGGCTTTGGAAAAAGCCGGAATCCCCATTCCGGGATTGCAGGCACGCGATGGGCTGGGAACTATCAACGGCTCGAATGTGCTTACGGCCATGAGTGCGCTTTTTGTGTACGATGCCAACAACTGGCTGAAGCAGGCCGAGATTGCTGCGGCCATGTCGCTCGAAGCCCTAAAAGCCAATATGAAACCTTACAATGCCAAACTGCATGAGGTGCGCGGTTTTAAAGGTGCCATACGCAGTGCCCTGGCCATTAAGAAAATGGTAAGCGGTGGCGACCTCGAAGAAAGTCGCATCCCTTGCAAGGTGCAGGATGCCTACTCGATGCGCTCCACGCCGCAGGTAATTGGTGCTGCCCACGATGCCCTGGCTTATGCCCGCTCGCAAGTGGAGATAGAACTGAATGGCGTGGGCGACAACCCTATCTTTTTTCCCGATGAAAACACCCAGCTCTCGGGAGCCAACTTCCAGGGATCGCCTGTGTCGTTGCCCATGGATATGGCCGGTGCTGCCATAACTATGGTAAGCGTGCTTTCGGAGCGACGCATGAACCGCCTCAACAACCCGGCTTTGAGCGTGGGTTTGCCTGCCTTCCTTACCAAGGGTGCCGGTATGTTTTCGGGACTGATGCTAAGCCAATACACCGCCGACATGCTAATTGTGGAACAACGGATATTAAGTGCTCCCGCATCGGTGCAATCGATACCCGCTGCTGCCGACCAGGAGGACTTCGTTTCGATGGGCATGAATACCGCGATCAAAAACTTTCAAATCCTCGACAATGCCTACGGTATTTTGGGCATCGAGCTGATGGCCGCATCCCAGGCACTCGATTTTCGGGAATACGAATTTGGAAAAGGCACACAAAAAGCCAAAGAGGTCGTCCGTCGCCATGTTAAGTTTTTGGACATCGACCGCCCGCTTTATGACGATCACAACAAAATGAAAGCGTTGGTAGAATCGTGCGAAATACTGGATGAGGTGGAGAAAGTAATTGGTAGTCTTGAATAATAAATGTAGCGGGGATATAAAAACTCCTGCCTTGGTGTAAGCTTTCCTTTGTAAATATTACTTTGTGATGCTTTGTGTTTGGTTTGTTTTTAACCTCAGACCTCCTGACTTGTGGTCAAACTAAATTGTCGCGATTTTATATATTAGC
>CAZGAO010000136.1:0-10327 GCA_964523795.1 uncultured Lentimicrobiaceae bacterium | reverse complement strand
GTATATCCCGGCCAGGACGTTACCATTTGCGAAGGTGAGAGTTATTTCCTGGAAAATGCCAGCGCAACCAATTACAACCAGCTAATGTGGTTGGGAGGAAATGGAACATTTGATGACCCAACCATGCTAAACACAACATATACTCCGGCAATGGGCGAACTTGGTGGCATCGAAATTTGCATTGAAGTTGAGCCGGTAGCACCTTGCTTTATCGTAATCGAAGACTGTATTAATTTATTTATCCAGCCAAATCCCGAAGTTGATGCCGGTGAGGATGCAACTATTTTTGCAGGAGAAAATTTTGAACTTGTCGATGCAACGGCTTCAAATTTCAGCTCGTTGGAGTGGTCAGGTGGTGAGGGGTATTTTAGTAATCAATTCATGCTACATCCGGTGTATTTTCCTGTTTTTGCCGAATATGGAACTACTATCGAATTGTGTCTTACTGCAGATCCTATTCAACCTTGTACAATTTCGGTGATTGATTGTATGCTACTTACAGTATTAAATCCAGAAGCCCCCACCATCACCTCCATCTACGACATCCCCAACGACCAGGGGGGCTGGGTGTATATCGACTTTCTCAAATCCGTTTATGATACGGATACACTGCGTGGCACCGAATCTTACACCGTTCAAAGGTATGATGAGGATAAATGGGTTTCTGTAAATTACATGCTGGCCTACGGACAGGATGAATATACCGTGGAAGCGCGAACCCTGACAGACTCTTCCAGCCAAGATAATGGATTAACTACCTTCCGTATTTTAGCCGGAATGGATGAGGGTAATTGGGCAAGCCAAGCCGACAGCGGATACTCAATGGATAATCTCGCACCATTCACTCCCGAAGACTTAAAAGGATTTGCTTTAGCAGAAAATACTGTGCAGCTCAATTGGTCGCTACCAGTGGATGATGACTTTCAATATTTCGCCATTTACAGATCAAAAGAAGATGGCCTGTTTATTCCATACACAACAACTATCTCAAACCAAATAGAAGATGAGCTTGGAATTGCTGATTATAGTTATAAAGTTACAGCCTTCGATTTTAATGGAAACGAAAGTGAGAGTTCCGAAATCGTAAGCACTCAAAACCTAAATTTGAAAGAGGGCTGGTCAGGAATTTCCGGATATGTTCTGCCAGACTTTGCAGAATTGGAAAATGTTTTTGAATCCGTAATTGATGACCTTCTCATACTGCAAAATATGGATGGAATTTACTGGCCAGGTGAAAACGTGAATACACTTGGTAACTGGAATACAAATTCAGGGTATGCCGTAAAAATGAACAATCAGTTCAACTTGCCTCTCGCAGGTAAAATGATAAATGAGCATATTCTAGATTTGGAAGCAGGTTGGAAGGTAATCCCTGTTCTTTCTGAATGTAACGTTAATGTTGCAGATTTGTTTAATGGTACAGACGTGATAATTGTAAAAGATGTCGCTGGCTGGAATATTTACTGGCCGGAGTTTGGCATAAACACCCTTAGCGTTCTTGAGCCGGGCAACGCCTATTTTGTGTTGATGAACTCAGTGGGAGAAATTAGCTTTCCTGAATGTGATGGATTGAAAGTTGTCGCACCACGAGCCCTGTCAGGGTTTCAAACCCTGACAGAGTTGGTTACCAAAACAGCCTCCAGCCACACCATTGCTATTCCCAATTCTGTAATGGAGAATTTGGAAATTCAGAATGGAAGCCTGATTAAAGCTTATGACGGTTCAGGAGAATGTTTTGGTGTAGGAATATGGCAAGACGAAAGCACCTCCATAACATTGTTTGGCGATGATCCGCTTACAGAAACCAAAGATGGTTTTGATGAAAATGAGATAATCACTTTTAGACTTTGGAATCCGGAAAATGATGAAGAATTTTTAATAGAAGTTTCCTTCGATCCATCAATGCCAAATCCTGAGAAAATGTTTGTCAACAATGGTTTGTCTGCCATTGCAAGCATAAAGGTTTCAACTTCCGGGATTTCTGACAATCATGATGAATTGAATATTCAGATTATCCCAAATCCTGCAAAAGATGAATTTATGCTTTCGATTGCCTCCAAAATTTCACAGGCTGGCATGCTTAAAATCTTCTCACTCGACGGCCAAGAGGTGGCTTTCGAAACAATTGAAAATGAAAATACAAAAATCGGCATTCACCACTTAGAATCTGGTATTTACATCCTTCAAATTGAAATGAATGGAAATACGGTAAACAAAAAGCTGTTGAAATATTAACAGCACAAACTAAGGATTACTTTTCATCCACCCCCGCACTTTCTCACAAAGCTGCGGGGGTTTTCGGTTGATGCTTCAACCCAATGTCGCTATCACCTGCCCTCATGCAAAGTTCAATTTACTTGCAAAAAAACTTACCAAACAAATTTTCTTCAAATACTGCTAAAGTCTTTCCTTCACTCCATTCAAAATAATATCACATTTTCCTGTAACCCATTACATGTTTTATTCATTTATTTTGTAATACATTCCTAATTTATCTACCTTTGCCGGAAAATTAATTTATGATAGAATTATTTGAAAATAGCAACCTGCTTATCAATAATGCTGACCTTGCATTGAAAAGATCAATGTTTGAAACCATCGATTGGGAAGGACGGCTGGTGGAAATTAATGGCGCGAGGGGTGTTGGGAAAACAACGATACTTTTGCAAAAAGCAAAATTAATAAATGCTAATGCGAATAATTCGGTGCTGTATGCATCATTGGATGATCCCTATTTTTACAAAAGCAACCTGATTGAGGTGGCGGATGAATTTTTGAAAAATGGTGGCAAGTATCTTTTTCTGGATGAAGTGCATCGCTATCCTTCAAAATATCCTGACCACGACTGGTCATCGGAATTGAAAACCATTTACGATCGTTTTCCCCAACTCAAAGTTATATATTCCGGTTCTTCAATTTTAAAATTGCGCAAGGCAAAAGGCGATTTGAGCCGCCGCAGGATAAGCTACAATCTGCCCGGGCTTTCATTCAGGGAATATCTGTATTTTAAGGGTATTACTGACTTTGAACAAATTAGTTTGGATGATATTTTAAACAGGCACACAGAAATCGCAAATCAAATCATCGCAAAAATCAAAATCATTCCCCACTTCAGGGAGTATCTAAAATCAGGCTACTTTCCATTTTATAAGGAAGCTCCTGCTCACTATTTTGAAAGGCTAAAGGATGTAATAAATGTGATTCTTGAAAACGATATTCCCGCCGTAACCGACATTCCGTTTGAAACATCCGTGAAGCTAAAAAAACTATTAAGCCTGATTTCGGAAAGTGCGCCTTACACGCCAAACCTTTCGCTGATTAGCAAAGAGCTTTTTATTAAAGATCAGCGCACCCTGTTGAAATATTTCAGCTATCTCGAAAATGCCGAACTTATCCAGGGATTGAGCAAAGAAGCCAAAGGAAATCAGATTCTGCGTAAACCCAACAAGGTATTTTTGGATAATACCAATCTGCATTATTGCTTTTACAATATGCCAAATACCGGAACACTGAGGGAAACATTTTTTGCTAATCAGTTAAGAAATAAGCATGGCTTGACTTTTCCCGACAAGGGAGATTTTATAATCGACCAATCCATAGTCTTCGAAATTGGTGGCAAAAACAAAACTAAGACTCAAATCAAAAATCTCCAGAATGCCTATCTCGCCGTCGATGATATCGAAGTAGGATTTGGCAAGACCATTCCCTTGTGGCTGTTTGGATTTTTGTATTGAAATAAAAATCGAACGGGAAAAAAACCACATCCTCTTAATGTATTATCTTTGCTTTTGTAGTTTAATAATTGCACATTTTATTAACTTTGCGAAAAGGATTGAACGATGATAAATATAACAGAAAATACATTTCTAAAAAATCCGGGAAAGGCCATCAGAAGGTTTCAAGAAGAAAATGAAATTCTTAAAGTGGTATCCGATAAGAAAGCCTACATCATTATTGATGAAACAGAGTGGAACAGCATTTACGAAACCCTTTATCTGAAAAGCATCAAGGGTTACAATGAATCCATTATCGAAGCATCGAAAGAAAACCTGGATGAGGCCGTAAAACTGAATGAGCTACCCTGGTAATGTATAAGCTGGTATTCTCAAAACATGCAGCAAAGGACGCTATAAAGTTAGCAAGTGCAGGACTTAAGCCAAAGACAATGTTCTTGCTAACAATTCTGCAGGAGGATCCGTTTAAAACCCCACCGTCATTTGAAAAACTCAAAGGAAATCTTTCGGGTTTCTATTCCAGAAGAATTAATATTCAACATCGCTTGATTTATGAAATTTTCGAAGATCAAAAGACTGTGAGGGTACTCAGAATGTGGACACATTATGAATAATTTGTATGCCAAACTTATACGCACGAAGAAAAAATAAAAACCATCGTTATCGACGATGAAGCAGATGCCCTGACCTAAATAAAAAGAACCGGAATTCATCTTAATTTTTTAATGCAGTTTTATCAGTGTAAATTTTATTAACATTACACAAACGATTCAACATCGTTAAACATAACAGAAGGTTCTTTTTTGAAGCCTAAAAATGTCGTATTAAAAACATACTATTAAAGTATTTTCTTTGCTTTTGTAGTTTTAAAAAATTGATTATGGAATACCCCAAGATTAAATATGTAGAGGCACTTGAAGACTATAGGTTGTTTGTGATCTTTGATAATGGCACAATTAAAATCTATTCGATGAAAAGTAAATTGGAAAACAAAGCCTTTGCCTCCCTTGCCGACATTAATCTATTTAAGAAAGTACAGGTGGGTTCGGGTGGTTATGGCATTATCTGGAACGACCAAATCGACCTTAGTGAATATGAACTTTATAAAAATGGAATCCAGGTATCTTCGCTGCAAAAAATTGCTGAAGACAGTTTGGTATAAATCCTCTGCTGTGGAAACTGCGCCGAAAAGTGGACGAAAGAATTGAGCCTCTGCTTATTGATAAAAACAGCGACCAAAGTGGATTCATTGAGGAAATTAAAAAATACGGCATTGCCATCACCGATTGATGGTTTGTCCACGCTTTCCGGGTTTTCCCTTAAAATCGCTGCCTGCCAAAATATTTTTCTCCAATTCCATATTATTAATTTGTTGTAGTTTTGCATCTAAACTATTTTAACACAAATTACATTTTATTAACTCACAATTTTATTAGCAAAATGAAAAATTCTACATTTAATTTTGCCCACAACAAGGGGATGCTTTTAGCAACTCTTATCTTGTTTGTGGCACTCATTACCAGTCAGCAATCCATGGCACAAAATTATGCCATCGACCTGGGTAAAACAGCTACCGAGGTAAACGTTGCTGCCGACAACATGCAAAAGCTCGAACTTAGCTACTCATTTAGCGGCGTAAACACCTTCGCCGTTGAAACCAAAAAAGGTCAGTTCAACGAAATCGCTATCCCCGGATTATTTTCGACCGGAACATTAGGAAGCCCTAAACTCCCTGCTTCCAAAAAACTGATCGAGATTCCCTTTGGAGCCGAAGTATCGGTAAGTGTAAAAAATTATTCGGTTACCGAATACAAACTCGCCGATTATGGCATTAAGCAAGCCCTGATGCCAGTGCAGCCCTCGGTACGCAAAGACCAGGATGCGGATGATCTGAAGTTTGAATTTGATGAAAAAGCATACAAAACTGATGGTTTTATCGAGCCTCAACTGGCCTCGGTAGAGGTGCTTGGCGTACTGCGTAGTTTCCGTATAGCCCGCCTGGAAGTAGCTCCGGTAAGCTACAACCCCGTAAAGGGCGTTATCCGTGTTTACAACGACATTGAAGTGGAAGTAACTTTTACCAATGCTGACGTAGCTTTGGGCAATTACATCAAATCATCCACCTGGTCACCTTACTTCGAGCCTGTTCACAACAGCCTGCTCAACACCCTGGGCGGTGGCTATCCCGAGCATCCCGACCTTACCACTTATCCGGTAAAATACCTCATCGTTTCGGATCCCATGTTCGAGGACGACCTTCAGCCCTTTATCGAATGGAAAACCATGAAAGGCTTTACCGTAGTTACTGCCTATACCGATGAAATTGGCACTTCGTACTCGGCCATCCAAACTTATGTTCACGACCAGTACAACCAGGGCACACCTGATGATCCGGCACCCAGCTTTATCCTTTTTGTTGGCGACACGCCGCAGATTCCTGCAACTACGGGTTCAGAGTCGGGCAAAATGACCGACCTTTATTACGGCAGCGTGGATGGCGACTACTTCCCCGAAATGTATTACGGACGTTTTTCGGCTACCACATCGGGACAATTAAATACCCAGATAGCCAAAACGATGTATTACGAAAAATATGAATTCACCGATCCTTCGTACCTGAACAACGTAACCCTGATTGCGGGTGCCGACGGAACATGGAATCCAGATGTTGGCCAACCAACCGTTCATTACGGAACCGAAAACTACTTTAATGCTTCTTATGGTTTTGCCAATGTAAACGCATATTTAAGCTCCTACACCGGATGCTACGACCCCGAGAGAATTGCAGTAAGTATGATTAATTACACCGCCCACTGCAGCGAAACTTCATGGGGCACCCCCAACCTTACCCAGAGTGCGGTAAATGCTTTTACCAACAACGGCGAATATCCGCTTGCCATTGGCAACTGCTGCCTGGCCGCCGACTTCGGTTATGGCGAGTGCATGGGCGAAACCTGGCAACGTGGTGTGAATAAAGGGTCTGTAGCTTACATAGGCTCTTCGCCAAGTAGCTACTGGTTCGAAGATTTTTATTGGGCTGTTGGTGCTTTCCCCATCCAGGGGACTAGTAACAACGGTTATGTGCCTACTTACGAAGAAACTACCTGGGGTGCTTACGATGCACCTTTTGTGGGCGATTATGTAACAACAGGAGCAACAGTTTTGGTTGGTAACCTCGCCGTTACCGAAGTTCATGTACAGGGTTATCCCTCACACTCAAGCCCAACTTATTATTGGCAGGCCTACAACGTACTTGGCGACCCCTCGCTGGTGCCCTATTTTACCGAAGGCGAAGAAAATGAAGTATCACACATGCCTATCCTGCCCATCGGCCTCGATACTTATGAAGTTAGTGCCGAACCAGGCTCTTATGTAGCCATTTCGAAAGATGGTGTGTTGCACGGCGCAGCATTGGTTGACGAAAGCGGCGTGGTTGAAGTTTCTATCGATCCGGTTTTATCATCGGGCGATGTAAATATTGTAGTAACCAAGCCACAACGCATTCCTTATATGACCACGGTACCGGCAGCAGCACTTGTAGGCCCTTATGTAGTTCTTTCGGGCTACACTATTGATGATGCCTCGGGCAACAACGATGGCATGGCCGATTATGGCGAAACCATCAACCTGAATGTAACGCTCGAAAACGTAGGTGCCGACCCATCGGCTAACGTTACTGCTACCGTAAGTGGTACTGATGAATATGTTGCCCTGACCAGCGGCGCAAGCCAAAGTTTTGGCTCGATCGCTAACGGCGAAACTTCTACCGTGGATGATGCCTACACTTTTGCTATTGATGACTTTGTTCCGGATCAACATAAGGCACAGTTCCTTTTGACCATTACCGATGGAAGCGATACCTGGACCTCCAATCTTTTTATCACGGTTCAGGCTCCCGAAATGGAAATTGCAGATTCGTTTATTATCGATGATTCGCAATCGGGCAATGGCGATGGCATCCTGGATCCAGGCGAAACCGGACTACTCAAGCTAAGCATTAGCAACGTGGGAAGCAGCGATATTTCGGATATCGAAATTGCGGTAGCTTCTAATGATCCCTTGCTCACCATCAACTCAACAACGGTTACTGTAAGTGCTATTGCCGCTGGCGAAGCCGAAGATATTGAAATTAATGTTACTGCTGATGCCTCCTCACCCATAGGCTATCCTGTGGATGTTGACCTGGACGCTGTCGGTGGCCCCGATGGACTTTATGCTGCCGAGCAAACGCTTCAGGTTGTTATCGGCCTGATTCCCGATTTCCCCATGGCCAACGAAACCATTACCACCTGTGTGGGTAATTTCTACGATTCGGGTGGCCCCGGCGGCGAATATGGTGATGATGAAGATTTAACCATGACCTTTTTGCCCGGTTCTAGTGAAGACATGATCATGGTAGAATTTTCGATGTTTGATGTAGAAAATAACTACGATGAATTATTTATACACAATGGCACTTCCACCTCAGCTCCCGAATTTGATGGCAGCCCCTTTACCGGTACTAATAGTCCGGGAACCCTGGTTGCGCTCAATGCTGATGGAGCCATTACCTTCCACTTTACTTCCGATGGTTCGGTAAGCAAAGACGGCTGGGAAGCAGTAGTGAGTTGTTTCACTATTTCGGGTGTGCCCGATTGTGCTTCCAACCCCATGCCTGTGGACGGAGCCACGGGTGTAGGAGTAGCCTCCATCCTCGACTGGTCAAGCTACGATGCTATTGAATTTGATGTTTATTTTGGTGTTAATCCAAATCCTCCCTTTGTCGAAACCGTTAATGAAACCCAGTATCAAGCTACATTGATTCCCAATACCACCTATTACTGGAGCATTACTCCGATAAATGCCAACGGCCAGGCCGAAGATTGCCCCGTATGGATGTTTACTACCGGCGGCCCAGAATACCTGATGACCGAAGGAACGATTACTGCTGCTAACGGAATGTTTTATGATACCGGTGGTGCTGATGGCGAATATCAGAGCAACGAAGATATTGTGATGACCTTCCAGCCGGTAGTTCCCGGCCAGGCTTTGCAATTTGTTTTCCAGGCCTTCGATGTCGAGAATAATTACGATGAACTTTCTGTTTACGATGGCCCTTCTACCAGCTCACCCCAAATTGCCGGCAGCCCCTTTACAGGAACTGTCAGCCCGGGAACAATTACCTCGACTGATGCTACCGGTGCTTTAACCTTCTATTTTACTTCCGATGGGACCGTTACCAAAATGGGTTGGGAAGCTTCCTTCGAATCCCTGGGCGAACTGGCTTGCAACATTATTTCCAACCCCGAGCAGATGTGTGAGGGCGAATCAGCCATGCTTATCGCAACGGTTTCGGGTGGAACAGGCACCTACGACTGCTCATGGGAACCCGCAGGATCACTGAGCGACCCCACCATTATGAACCCCATGGCTACCCCAGATGTAAGCACCACCTACACCCTTACCATCGATGATGGCGAAAATGTTATGACTGATACTTATATGCTGGAAGTAATGCCTGCCCCCGTGGTTGACCTTGGCGAAGATGTAACCATCTGCTGCAACCATACCCTGGTGCTGGATGCTACTACTGCTGGCGCAGTGAGCTACCTGTGGACACCCGGTGGATATACTACACCCACCATCATGATCGACTCAGCCGGAACCGGCATCGGATATGTTACCTACAACGTGGTTGTAACCAACGCCAGCGATTGCGAGGGCGAATCGGACATCGAAATTTATTTCGACCCCTGCGTTTCCGTAGGCGAACTGGACGAGGAAGTAAAACTATCGGTTTATCCTAACCCGGCATCTACCGTTCTTAACATCAATCTTTCGGGTATCTCCGAATCGGTTGAATATACCCTGCTCAACTATCAGGGCAGCGAAGTGTATCAGCAGCGTGTGGGTCAGCTTAACGGCTATGCCAACAAGCAACTCAACATTAGCGAGTACGCCCGTGGTATTTATTATTTAAGATTAAGAACCAACGAAGAAGTGATGATTAAGAAAGTTGTGATTAAATAATCATTGCTAATAGCGAATACTAAAAAAGCCCGAATCGAAAGACTCGGGCTTTTTTTATTTTCAGGGATTCTGATTTTACACAGGAAAAAAGCAATACATGCAAAACTCCTGACTTATCCTAATTGCTATGTCGCATTCAAAATCCTTGGTGATACTTTGAGCCTTCGAGTCTTATATGTTTGTATTTTTTTTATGATTGGCAAAATTAAGGAAATTCTTCGAGCTTTGTTTTGGAGGAGAATTGGGAGATTCTATTTCCATTTGAGGCTACCCTCAAATGGAAATTAAAAAATTTGGTGATGTTTATTGGGTTTATTATCCCAGGCTGAAAGCCTGAAACATCAAAGCAAAAAGCTGCCCCAATGATCACGGCAGGCCGAAGGTCTGCGACAGATTAGATGGCAAAGCTTCCCCTTCGGATGGCTTTTTTTTGTGATGAGTTTCAGCCCTTCAGTCTGATGGGGTGGGTAGCTGTCGTGATTGGTCAGGCGATGCCTGACCCTTTGATGTATCAGCCTTGCAGGCTGAGTGGATATTTCAGTGATACTGACCCCCCAAATCGGTCATATTGACCCCCCTTGGGT
>CAZGAO010000135.1:0-10377 GCA_964523795.1 uncultured Lentimicrobiaceae bacterium | reverse complement strand
TGTTAGGTTTACTACATGCCCGGCACACCAAATATTTCGCGGCTCTGCCGCTTGACGTGCTACCTTTGAAAATAAATAATGAATTGGATAAGGTTTTCTGGTTTTTATAGTCAAGGCTTCACAAGATAAACCTCAAAAATGCGATTGGTGGAGTTGCTGGTGCCCTGGGGCTGGAGAAAAATATTGGGGTGGCTGCTTTCGAGGCCGCCATAAATATATCCGATGTGCGTTTTTCCAGTGGGTAATTTGTCAATGTCCACAATTTTGTGGTGCAGCAAGGGTAGCCCCTTGGCGGGGATAAAATTTGCGCTGGCACCCAGCAAGCCTGGCATGGCGGTTTCCAAAACCAGCTCCTTCATTTCGCCATTGGCCAGGCGGCTTACCTGACTGATGGTCTTGACCGAGGGCACCAGCGGATCGTTGGTAATTTCGCCACTTTCGGGATTGGGAACAAAGCGGGCCATCCCGCCAAAAAACATATTATCCATCTGTTTATCCTCGCCATGATAAATCGAAACACAGGCACTGTGGTAATGGCTGAATTGCTGGTCGAAGTTTTCGATGGCTTCGTATCCATCGGCAAAAATATTGACCGGATAGAGCCAGGGAAAATTGCGTTCGTACTGAAAAACTCCGCTAAAAACGGTGTAACCAAATTCGCCATCCGGAAAAATCTGCGGAAGCATATTAAAATCGCGACGATGAAAATGGGCAGTGTCGCGAATAGCCGAATAATTGGAAATAGAAATCTGTTGCGCAGCAGTGTCGAGCGTGAACTTGCGTATCTCGTTGGTGTATTCCTGAGTATGGCCATCGCCAGGGCGTGCCGAATAGCGGCCATCGAAACGATTGCCGAAGACGAGGAAATACTCCACGGCTATTTTCCCCAGGTAGCCCCCCGCAACTGCCATTCGCTGATCCTGGATTTGATGAAAGCAGCCAGTGATGTCGGTATCATTTTTTACAGCCTGAAACAAATCCGGAATATTAATCACCGTAAGGAAGGGGAAGGTACGATAGTCCTGCGTCTGCTCGCTCCATCCATAGCCGCCCGCCAGCAGCAAACGATCCCCATCCTGATAAAAGGCCATATTGGTCGATTGCAATTGCTCGAAAAGATCCACAGGCAGGCCTTCGAGTGTTTTGCTCCAGGTTTTAGCCTGGTCAGGGTCGATGACAAAAATCGTAGTATTTGATTTGTCGGCCGGATAGGCGCGGTCGGGACGATGATCGTGCAGGCCATCGGTGCGTCCGCCAATCATCAGCCATTGTCCCTGGTGTGTGGCAAAGGCGAACGAATTAAGTGCGGGAGCGTCTTTAATCTGAATTTCATTAAGTTCGATTTGGAGTAAAAGCGGATCGGGCTTCTGCGAACATGAGGCCAGGGTGATGATGATAAATAGGAGCAGGGCTTGTACGGTTTTCGTTTTCATTGCAAATTATTTTTTCTGTTAAAGAACTGCAAAAGTATGATACTGCAAACAATTTAAAATGAATTGTGTTAATAGCAATGATAAACGAAAAAGCATCTATGTCGAAATTGATAAAAAACTTTCCACTCTTTCCAATCAGCCTTATTGTCTTGCCTGGCGAAGTTCAGCCCTTGCATATTTTTGAGCCGCGTTACAAGCAGCTTATCAACGAGATGGTTGAAAGCGAGGAAGTATTTGGAATACCCTTCCTGAACGGAGATACGATATGTGAGTTTGGCTCGGCAGTGGTCATTCACCGGATTTTAGCAAAAAGCCCTACCGGCGAAATGGATGTTTTGGTGAAGGGGGTCAATCTTTTCCGTATCAAAGATATTGCCGAGCAATTGCCTGGAAAACTCTATGGCGGTGGGGTAATTGAGTTGCTCGATGAGATGAACCCCGGTATTTCATCCGACCTGCACAGCCTTTTTAAAACTTATCAACAGCAAATTGCCGAAATAAATCAGCATAAAGATGTAGTCGAAAGCGAAATCTTTCCCAATCACTTGCTCGATATTGCCGGCCAGCTTCCACTGGACACTCAGGAAAAGTATGAGATTGTGCGCGCTTCCACCAACGATGAAAGAGAAGCACTGCTGCTGGAGAAACTAAACCTCCTGCTTATGATCAACAAAAAGCTGGAAGAGGTGGGATACCGTTTTTATCTTAATTAAAAGAAAAACAATATACAAGGCATTTAGAGTCTGGGTTTCATTTCAAGTGAAGCCCTTTTTTGTTATCCATAATCTACAAAACCCGTTTGCACGAAATTCGGCCTTACTTTGCCCGTGGCAGGCTAAAAATTTATACTTTCGCCGACATAATTTATCGAAACGAAAGAATAAGATGAAAGTAGTTCAAAGAGTTCAAGATGCGATAAATCCTCTTAATATCACTAAGGGGAGCGTAATTTATTCGGCAGGCAATGCCGCCACACCGCAAGTATTGCTGCGCCAACTGGCCGATGATCCCTACATTTACAATGTGGAAATGCTCAGTGTTTTGCTTTTGGGCAATGTGGGCAATTTGTTTCACCCCGAAGTTTGTAAGCGCATTACCCACCGCGTTATTTTTAACGGGCCACACTCGCGCGAGGCCATGAACACCGGTGGTGCCTCTTACCAGTTGATACATCTTTCGGATATTGGCCGTCAGATGCGCGAATTTGTAAAGCCTAACGTAGTGCTGCTTAGTGTGGCCGGCCCCGACAATGGCGGAAACTTCAGCTACGGAACTACCGTGGAAGGCTTAAAGGGAGCCGTGGATTCGGTGCGCGAAAACGGCGGCATCATCATTGTCGAGCGCAACGCCAAGATGCCCTTCGTGTTGGGTACCACGATCCACGAAAGTGAAATATCCTACCTGCTCGACACCGATTACAATCTGCCCATAAGCCCGGTACACGCACCTGACGAACGCGCACGCCGTATCGCAAAAATTATAACCGAGCTGTATGTAAAAGACGGTAGCACGTTGCAATACGGTATTGGCGAAGTACCCGAAGCCGTTACCGATGCCATCATCGACAAGGGCATCAAAGACCTGGGCATACATACCGAGCTTTTTGCCGATGCCATGCGCAAGCTCATCGAAAAAGGAATCGTTACTAACAAATATCTTGAATTCAACTTTTCAACAGGCAGTATCTTTTTGGCCAAAGACAAGTTTGGCTACGACTGGATGAACTTCAACAGCTCCATCCAAAGCAGGCCTTCTGATTTCACCAACTACGTGCCTACCATTGCACGCCTGCCCAAGATGCTGGCCATCAACAGTGCCATTGGCGTTGACCTGCACAGCAATGTTTGGGCCGATTCGCTTAATGCTACCCGTATTTACAGCGGCATCGGCGGTCAGGCCGACTTTCTGCGCGGGAGCTATCTGTCAAAAGGTGGCGTGCCCATCATCGCCATGAAATCAACTACCTCAAAGGGCGAATCCAAAGTGATGATGAAGTGCCCCGAAGGTATCACCACTTCAGCCATTGCTGCCGACCCGGTGGTGATCGTTACCGAGCAGGGAGCCTTCGACCCGCGCGGCTGCAACCTGGCCGAACATGCTGTAGGCATAGCTTATCTGGCCGAAGAAAAATGGCGTGATCAATTGCTCAAATATATCTACGACAGCAAAGAATATCATAACCCGCAGCAAGCACTTAAAGGTAAGCCGCCCAAAGGATTTACCACCTACGATATGGTGAAATAGGACTTTATTAATTTTGATTTTTAACAATTTAACTAAAATAATTTTACAATGAAAAAAGGAATTGGGTTTTTATTAATCAGCATCTTAACAATGACAATTTTTACCGCATGTCAGGAAACAGCAAATCAATCCGACGAAGACCAACGTGCCGGCATTATCCCCCAGGGTGTCGATTTCGCTCCCCTGCCGGGGATAAACATGGCGGAGAAACTGGATGAGTTTGCCACTTTTAAGCTGACAGCCAATCTGGATCATCTTACAGCTAAGGAAAAAGAAATACTGCCCTACTTTTTTGAAGCAGCGCAAATAATGGAAGCCCTTTACTGGAAGCAGGCCATCGGCAACCGTGATGATTTTTTGACTCGCATTAGCGACCCACAGGCCAAAGCCTTTGCCAAAATTCATTACGGCCCCTGGGACAGGCTTAACGGCAACAAATCTTTCCTTACTAATGTAGGTCCTAAACCTGCCGGTGCTAATTTTTATCCTGAGGATATGACCAAAGAAGAGTTTGAGGCTTTGAGCGATGAGAATAAAACCAGCCTTTATACCTTACTACGTCGAAACGATGATGGTTCGCTGCATTCGGTGTGGTACCACGAAGCCTACCAAAAAGAGATGGAAAAAGCAGCAGCACTGTTGCGCAAAGCTGCAAACCTTGCCGAAGACGAAGGCCTGAAAAAATACCTGACCCTGCGTGCCGATGCGTTGCTCACCGATGACTACCTGGCCAGCGACCTGGCTTGGATGGATATGAAAAACTCGAACATCGACTTTGTAATTGGACCCATCGAAAACTACGAAGATGCACTTTATGGCTATAAGGCCGCCTTCGAGTCGTTTATCCTTATCAAAGACCCCGAATGGAGTCAGCGTTTGCAAAAATTCGCCGCCATGCTGCCAGCCTTGCAAGGCGAAGTACCTACCGGCGAGGATTACAAAAAAGACATCCCCGGTTCCGATTCCGACCTTAATGCTTACGATGTGGTTTATTATGCCGGCGATTGCAATGCCGGAAGTAAAACCATTGCCATCAATCTGCCCAACGACCCCAAGGTACACGCCGAAAAAGGAACACGCAAGCTACAACTGAAAAATGCCATGCGCGCCAAGTTTGATAAAATATTGGTTCCCATTTCAGAAATGCTCATCGACCCCTCGCAGCAGCAGCATGTTACCTTTGATGCCTTTTTTGCCAATACCATGTTCCACGAAGTGTCGCATGGTATGGGTGTGAAAAATACGATTAATGGCAAGGGCACTGCCCGCGAAGCTCTCAAAGAAACCTACTCATCGATTGAAGAAGGCAAGGCCGATATTATGGGGCTGTGGCTGGTGAAAGCCCTGCGCGAAAAGGGTGAGATTACCGAAGGCGAGCTGATGGATAATTACGTAACCTTCTTCGCCGGCATTTTCCGCTCCAGCCGCTTTGGGGCTGCCAGTGCCCACGGAAAAGCCAACATGATGCGTTTCGAGTTTTTTAAAGAGCAGGGTGCTTTTACCAAAAACGATGAGGGTTATTATTTTGTTAATGCCGAAAAAATGGAACCCGCCATCAATGCACTGGTGGATAAAATACAACGCCTGCAGGGCGATGGCGACTACGAGGCTGCCACTGCATGGATAGCCCGCGATGGCAGGGTAAGTGCTGACTTGCAGGCCGACCTTGACCGTGTAAACCAGGCTGGCATCCCCGTGGACATTGTCTTTGAGCAAGGCCTTGAAGTAATGGGATTGAAGTAGGTAGTATTAAATATGGCAGTTGTTATGAGTATTTTGGTTTGATAATGGATGTGAATTTTGAACATTGCAAAATGAAAATTAAAACACAAGATACCACACATTTGATTAGGAGGTAAAAATGTCAGACTTAGAAGAACAAATTGCCCAGGCTGCTGCGCTTGTTCGCAAATCGAAATATCTGGTTGCCTTCACCGGTGCCGGTATTTCGGTCGAGAGCGGCATTCCGCCTTTCAGAGGCTCGGAAGGCTTGTGGAGCAAGTACAATCCTGAAATTCTCGACCTGGGTTATTTTCACCAAAATCCCAAAGAGTCGTGGGTGGTGATTAAGGAAATATTTTACGATTTTTTTGGCAGTGCCTTGCCCAACGCTGGTCATAAGGGTTTGGCGCAGCTCCAGGAAATGGGTTTGCTTAAATGCGTGATTACCCAAAACATCGACAATCTCCATCAGGTGGCCGGCAACACGGTGGTGCACGAGTTTCACGGCAATTCGCAAAAGCTGATCTGTACGCATTGCCAAAAGCATTTTAGTGCCGATGAGGTGGATTTGGCCAGCCTGCCGCCCAAGTGTGATGAATGCAACGCCTTACTAAAACCCGATTTTATTTTCTTTGGCGAATCCATCCCCATGGATGCCTACCACGCTTCGATGGCTGCGGCGGAAAAAGCGGATGTCTTTATGATAATTGGTTCCACCGGCGAGGTGATGCCGGCCAATCAAATCCCCATGATAGCCTATCAACGGGGAGCTAAGATTATCGAAATTAATCCCGAACCCTCACGCTATACCCATGCTTATACCCACATTTACCTCCAGGGTAAGGCAGGCGAAATCATGGGAAAATTGTTACAAAATATTATTGATGAGGGTTAACATTTACGAATAATGAAAAATAAATATGCCGTTAAGGCCGGCTATTTGATGCTGGCTATTTTACTTCTCAACGGATTTTCTGCCACAGCGCAAAGCAAAAACTACAAAAAGGAACTTTCGGAGTTGAACAAATATTACGACCAGGCCCTCCACGACTGGGAAGTGCCCGGGATGGCTGTGGCTATTGTAAAAGACGACCAGGTGATTTTTGCCGAAGGCTTTGGGCTAAGAGAAATCGGTAGTAGTGAAGCTGTGGACGAACAAACGATGTTTCCGATTGCCTCCAACACCAAGGCATTTACTGCGGCCGCGCTGGCCATTTTGGTGGATCAGGGTAAAATTGACTGGGATGATAAGGTGATCGAATATCTGCCCTGGTTTAGGATGTACAACCCTTATGTAACTGCAAATATGACCATCCGCGATTTGCTGAGTCATCGCAGCGGGCTGGCCACCTTTAGTGGCGACCTGCTTTGGTATGGCACTACCTATAATCGGCAGGAAGTAGTGGAACGTGCGCGCTATTTGGAACCCGTTTACGGCTTTCGCCAAAGTTTTGGTTACTCCAATATTATGTATGTCGCTGCCGGGCTTATCATTCCGGCGGTCAGCGGACAAAGCTGGGACGATTTTGTGGAAGCAAATTTTTTGGAACCCCTGCAAATGAATCGTTCTATAACCAGCACTAACGAGCTTTCAAACTTTGATAATGTGGCCAGTCCGCATACCGATTTTAACGATGAAGTGATTGTAGTGGATTATCTGAACTGGGATAATGTGGCCCCGGCCGGAGCCATCATATCCAGCGTTAGCGATGTGGCACAATGGCTTAAGCTGCAATTGAATCGCGGCATCTGGGATGGCGATACTATTTTCTCGCCACAGCAAAGCCACGAAATGTGGAGCCAACAAACTGTACAGGGTGTTTCGGGCTGGAGCGAAAAAAACTGGCCTTCCACCACCTTTAAGTCTTATGGTCTGGGCTGGGGACTATCCAATTATCTGGGACACAAAATCGTTGGGCACAGCGGCGGCTACGATGGCATGATTTCTTATACCTGCATGGTGCCCGATGAGAATCTGGCTTTTGTAATTCTCACCAACAAAAATTCGAGCCTGTATTATTCTTTGATATATAAAACGCTGGATGTGTTTTTGGATGGTGGCGAAAAGGATTGGAGTGCTTTTATGCTTGATCTTAAGGATAAAGGTGCTGCACGTGATTCCGCCGCAAAAGAGGAGAAAATTAAAATCCGGGTAAAAGATACCAAGCCTTCGCTCGATTTGAACGAATACACCGGAATTTATACAAGCGAGATGTTTGGCGATGCCGAAGTTACATTTTATCAGGGTGAACTAAGCGTGCAAATGCTTCCCGCGCCCAAATTCGTTGGCAAACTCAGCCATTGGCATTTCGATACTTTCGAAATTATCTTCACCGAATTTCCCTCGCTGCCACCAGGATTCTGCACCTTTGTGCTGGATCAGGAAGGCAAAGCAAGCGAGCTAAAGATTGATGTTCCCAATCCGGATTTTGATTTTACAGAGCTGAAGTTTTACCGTAGTAAATAGTGTCTGACTTTAAAGTAACAGTTAGAAAAATATACGATTTCAGATTAACCCCGAAACGCTGCACTTCGGGGCAGGCAGATTTTAGATTTAAGATGTTGGTGATATCAAGCACAATCTAAAATCTTCGATCGACCCGAAAAGTCAAAAAAAATCGACTTTATGGACAGTTAGGCAACATATAGAAAACCTAAATCAAACCTCAACAAAATGAATTTTTAATTCAATTAAATTGATTCTATAATTAACATTATTAATATTTGTATTGTTATTATTAATTATTTGTTTACTTTTGTGCCGAATAAAATATTTCGGTGATATGAAAAAACTTCCTGTAAATTGTCCAAGTTGCGAAAAATCCTTAGTAGTAAGTCAGCTGTCTTGTCCTAGCTGTGAAACTGCAATCTCTGGTAATTATTCACTTCCAACATTACTTCAACTTTCAGATGAAGACCAAGACTTTATATTTGAATTTATTTTATCAAGTGGCAGCCTGAAAAAAATGGCAGTGAAAATAGGGAAAAGTTATCCAACTGTAAGAAATAAACTTGATGATATTATTGAGAGTATTAACCAGCTGAAAAATAAATAGATTATGAAAATATTATTGTTTAAGCCATTTGAAAGGTATTCAGAAAAAACACTACTCTTCGTAGGTGCCATTTTTACACTAATTGGGTCTTTTCTTGCCTATACATTCCGTTTTCGATTTGACGGAGTCATTGATTTACACATAGCCTCAAATGTTATGTTGTATCAAACTCTACTGGATAACCTGATTAATATTTTTTGCTTAGTGCTATTTTTATATGTCTCTGCAAAATACATAAACAAAAAAACAAGACTGATTGATATCCTTACCACAGCTGTAGTTGCTCGAGTTCCTCTTTATCTATTACCGGTTTTTAATATAAATGACGTATTTGGAAAAGCTACTGAAGATATTATTCAATACGCTAATCCGGAATTAATTAATCAAATTCCATTTTCAAATTTATTTTTAATAATTGTATTTGCGATTATTGCGATTATCTTTTTAGTATGGTATGTCGCTCTGTTATTTAATGGTTTTAAAGTGGCTTCAAACGCAAAAGGCATAGTTCCCATTATTTTATTTAGTATCTCACTTTTATTCGCAGAAATTCTCTCAAAATTTTTAATCATTCAATTTAATTAAATTATTATGAAAAAATCAGGGTTAATTTTATTCACAATCTTGACAACATTGTCAATTTATTCACAGGGTATTTCAGGCAAATGGAATGGAATATTGGAAGTTCAAGGAACTCAATTAAGATTAGTTTTCAATATTTCCCCAACAGAAAAGGGGTACAGTTCAACAATGGACAGCCCTGACCAAGGTGCAAAAGGAATACAGGTAACTTCGATAAGTTATGAAAATCAAATTTTAAAACTCGAAGTCTCAAGTGCAGGTATCCAGTACGAAGGAACATTGAATAAAGAGAATGTTTTTGTTGGAACCTTTAAACAAGGCGGACAATCCTTTCCATTCAATTTAACTAAGGAGAAAGTTGAAGCAAAAAAAATGATTAGACCTCAAGAACCAACTAAACCTTACCCTTACTACTCTGAAGATGTAAAGTTTGAAAACACAAAAGATGAAATTACATTAGCAGGAACGCTTACCTTACCTGAAAAAGATGGGAATTTTCCGGCTGTAATTTTAATAAGCGGAAGTGGACCGCAGAACAGAGATGAAGAATTATTGGGGCACAAGCCGTTCCTTGTCTTATCCGACTATTTAACTAGAAACGGAATTGCAGTATTAAGATTCGATGACCGTGGAACTGCGGAATCCACAGGAGATTTTGCAACAGCAACTACATTTGACTTTGCAACAGATGTTGAATCTGCACTAAAATATTTGAAAACAAGAAAAGAAATAAACAAAAATAAAATCGGATTAATCGGACACAGTGAAGGCGGAATAATTGCACCAATAGTTGCGGCTAAATCCAAAGATGTTGATTTTATTATATTGTTAGCCGGGACAGGAATACGCGGAGACCAATTACTATTATTGCAACAAGAATTAGTAGGAAGAGCTTCTGGAATAAGTGATTCTGTTTTACAAAAAACAAAAGTGATTAACGAAGGTGTTTTTGATATTATATTAAAGTCTGATAATACCGATTTGTTAGAAACAGAGCTGACAAATTATCTTAAACAAGCCATAAAAGACAATCCGGAATCTGGAAAACCGGCAGGAATGAATGACGAAGAATTTATAAAATTGCAGGTAACCCAATTAATAAGTCCTTGGATGTATAATTTCATAAAATATGATCCTGCACCTACGCTAGAAAAGGTTAACTGTGCTGTTTTGGCCATTAATGGAGAGAAAGATTTACAAGTACCTCCAGCAGTGAATTTAAACGCAATAAAGAAAGCTCTGGAAAAAGGTGGTAATAAAAACGTTACAACAAAAGAATTGTCGAACTTAACCCAGCTTGCATTTTCCGAATTGTAACAATTTGATAATTAGCTATCGAC
>CAZGAO010000134.1:0-10529 GCA_964523795.1 uncultured Lentimicrobiaceae bacterium | reverse complement strand
AAGCGTTCTTTAATGATAATGCCCGGATGGTGGAATTGTGCCGAAAAACAAGTAGTGAGCCTGTCGAACTGCAAAGTTTTTCGAGCATCCTCGAAAATTTACGTCAAGCAGAGCTTGACTAATTTTCGGGAGTTGACACGTTGGGCTTAAAATAGGGTAAGCAAGCGTTCTTTAATGATAATGCCCGGATGGTGGAATTGGTAGACACGTTGGACTTAAAATCCAATGACCATTGCGGTCGTGCGGGTTCAAGTCCCGCTCCGGGTACCTGGAGTAAACCTAAAGCCTTGAATATTAATTTATTCAGGGCTTTTTTATTTTGAAGGGTAAGAATAATAAAACTGAATGATACTGTTTTATGAATAAAAAACTTTCAAACACGAATTGTATTAATTTTACATAACAAATCAAAAAAATAATGAATAAAAGCACGCTATTGTTTGGACTACTCCTCTTTATCTTTTTTTCAGTCCAAGCTCAGAAACCCATCTCATCAATCAAAGGCGAACTGGATAACGTGGATGGAATTGAAAGTGTAGAAATCCTAAAATGCGATACGTTTTTCCTGGAAAAATATCTGGTGCAGGTAATGCAGCCCGTGAATCATAAAAAGAAAAACGGGCCTGCATTTTCGCAAAGGGTTTTTGTGGGTTTTAAGGGGCGCACCCGTCCCACCATATTTGTTACCGAAGGGTATGCCGCCAACTATGCCGCATGGCCAAAGTACGTTAACGAACTTTGTGTATTGCTCGATGCCAACCTGGTATTTGTGGAGCATCGCTACTTTGGCGAATCTATTCCCGATGCCGACAATTGGAAATTCCATACCATCGGGCAATCGGCCAGCGATCATCATCGCATCAATCAGATTATGAAACAAGTCCTTACGGGAAAATACGTGAGCACTGGCATTAGCAAGGGCGGACAAACCACGATGTATTACAAATATTACTACCCCGAAGATGTGAATGTGTGGGTGCCTTATGTTGCCCCGCTCAATTATGGCATCGCCGATGAAAGGGTAAATCCCTTTATCAATAAAATTGGCTCGGAAAGTTGCCGACAAAAAATTCGGGACTTTCAAATTTTGGCTCTCGAAAAACGCGATGCGCTGATGGATGATTTTGAGGAATTGGGCACAGAAGAAAATTATCATTACCAAAGTATCGGTGGCCCGGAAGCTGCCTACGAAATGATTGTGCTCGAATATCCCTTTGCCTTCTGGCAGTGGGGTTTTATTCCCTGCAGCGACATTCCCGATGAAAATGCCGCCGATACCACCATCCTGAAACACTTGCTGGCGGTTTCGCCTGCCGATTATTTTGCCGATGAAGGCATCGAAGGGATGTGGCCGTTTTTCTATCAGGCACTTACGCAAATTGGCTATTACGATTACGACACCACCGGCATGGGGCAATACTTTGGTCACATCACCACCCTGGATTTTTCGTTTTGCGCTCCTCCCGGAACCCATCTCAAATACAAAAAGAAATACATGAAAAAGGTGGATGCCTATTTGAAGGCGAATAATGATAAAATGATTTTTATTTATGGCGAATACGATCCCTGGTCGTCCACTGCTTTTGAACCCGCAAAAGGAGAAACCAAAGCGCTGAAAATTGTAAAACCCGGCGGATCGCACACCACGCGCATCAACAATCTACCCGATGCGCAACGCCTGCAAGTGTTGGACTCGCTTGAGCGATGGCTGGATGTGAAGGTTGCGAGAGAATAATCCATGCAGATTTCAGCACTGACAAGCTTACAATCCATTCATCGCGAGTAGAATTGGAATAATTCCAATAGAATTTCCCTGTGCAGCATAGCCTTTACAATTGACCTGATTGAGAAAAGTATCAAAAATCATAATATGATTTTTAGGCTTTTAAGCCAATTTTATTCAGCTACCAAAATCTGCGAGGTGAAAGGCTGCAAGACTAAAATTGAAACAAGATCCCCGTTTAAATCCCTATAAGTGACATCATCGAAGTAAAATGTTTTTTCGATGGTAGTGTCATTATAAAATAGCTCCGCATTTTCGTAATTGGAAACCACAGGCCGGCTCGACCCTTGTCCATTGCCGCTTATCTGCTGATATTCTTCAATGGTCAGCCGATCCCAGTACCAGGGCGGTAAATAGTATGCAATCGAATTTTCCTCAGGGCAGCCAAGCACATTGTTGTAGCTTGTAATGCCGTGTTCCAAACCTGCACTGGCCCATAAGTTCATGCTCGATTGCCAATTGTTGGCGGTTTTTGCAAAAAACACATTCCCCGAAACGATATTGTTGAACATAGGAATATCTTCCACGTGGTGTCGGGCAAGATACTGGCTCACATTATTATCGAAAAGTGTGTTTCCGCTAACGGTAATATTGCTGCAATTGCTGGTAAAAATGCCGTTCCGGCTGCACGAGAATACGGTGTTGTCTTCGATGGTCATCCCAACAGATGTGGCATCCATATAAATCCCAAAACAACTTTGATCGTTAGCCGGGCCACAATTGGAAATGATGTTATTTTTTAAAACAGAGCCTGTTTGCTCCAAATGACTATAAATTCCGCCGCCATCCTGCAAGGTCAGGCAGGCCCGGTTTATACGATTGTATTCTACGCTATTGTTGGTTCCGTAAAACATAATTCCGTTGTAACCGATATTATCCAATTTATTATGGCTGATTAGCGATTCGCTGATTGGGTATAAAAGAATTCCGCTGGCCGTGTTGTACGAATCGATAAAAGCATTCAAGCCAATGTTGGCCATCAGCGAGATGTTTTGGATGGTGTTGTTGGTGATGCTGCAATTAATGCCTGTTAACCTAATGCCATCCCTGTTGGAGCCTGAGATCAGGTTATCAGAAATTACAATATTATTATTTGCTTCATCATCATAGACATGGATGCCACATTCGTAATTATTAATGAGATCGGTGTTGTGAATGGTGATGTTGCTGCAAAGCCCCGAAAGTAAGATTCCGTCTTTTTGAAAACCCGAAATACAAATATCCTGAATGTTGACAAAGGAAATGTCTGTTCCCTTAAATCCATATTCATCAATGGAAACACGCACACTTTCATCGTTGGGGACAGAACCCTCCGGAGGCCAAAAATAAAGCGTGTTTGTTGATTCTTCGTAAACCCATTGCCCCGGACTGTCCAATGTTGTCAGGCTGTTGATGATAAAAAACGGGTCACCAGAATTCATTGCATAGGATCCGTAAGGAAAGCTTTCGATGGTTAAAGAATTTCCTGATGATCCGGAAATCTTTTTGGCCTCGAAGCCCCAGGGGACTAAGCGCAAAATGGCTGTGGCACCTACCCAATCACTTGCTGGTAATTCCTCGCACGAAAAAGTTGTGTTACTTGCAATGCTGCTCATATAAAGATAGGTGCTGTCAGGGTATCGGGCAAGCTGCATTGTTTCGTCATTCCAGCTTAATTGATTTATCGGATTGCTTACTGTGGCTTTATAAATATTTCCTTCGTGATGCGACCATCCAATAGTTCTTCGATCACCATGAAAAATTGGTTTCTCCCCAACTCCATAAGCTCCATAAATTATTGGGTTTTCGGGTGTGCCGGATTGATTCAACAAAATTCCACCCTTCCATTCATCTCCGCGTTTAAAAAGAATCTGATCGCCGGGGCTAAACGAAAAGCTGTTGACTTTTTCAAGACTAAGCCAGGCTTGACTTTCATTGTTTCCCGCATTTGAATCGTTCCCGGAATTGCTCACATAATAGGTTTCGGCATGGCTGATTGAAAAGAAAGATAATAAAGCACAAATTATGATGAATCTTGTGATGAACGAACTTAACCTGAAAAAGCGTGGGTTAAGTTTTGTTGAAAAACCAGATGTATTTAGCTTTTGAAGCCTCATGTTATGCTAGTATTTTATTATTTGTTGAGTAAAAGAATGAAATTTAAATCTGATGAAATGAATTGCCCCGACATTTATGTCAGGGAAAAAATAATGATGTTTGCCCCCTTTTTTGGCTGTAAATGCCATAGGCATTTACAGCCAAAAAAGGGATTTTTATTCCTGCAATTTTTCCTTGGGTTATGCCATTGGCATCCATCAGGAAAACCCAAAGCAATTCAAAATCCCACCTAGTTAAAACCCAAAGCAATTCAAAAACCCATCTACTCAAAAAACAAAAGAACAAATTCACCGGATGCCTTAATCAAATATGCGCGTCCGGGTTTTAATTCTGTTAAAGTAGCGATGCCTTTTTGTGGCCAGAAAATGTCTGTACCAACGGCATCTTTAATAATATCTATCTTTTCCAGGTTTCCGGCAAAAAGTGTTTCGATGCTCACAGGCTGATTACTCAAGACAGGAATAAGATTCCATCCTTCGGTGATGTTTACCGACTTGTTCCCGGCTTGAATTCCTTGGATTAACAATGCTGTTTCTTCATTTACCTTAATAAAATACCCTGATTTCGTATTCCAGGAATTTAGTGTACTTGAAGCATTGTCGGGCTGGTAAAAAAGATCAAGATTCTGGATCATTTCAAGTTGATCGGAAATACTATCCATAATAATTTCAATATTTTGGATGGCCGGATTAAGGAACGACGATATTCCTGTCCAGCCCATATTAAGGCTGAGGATGTGTTGCTCGGCCTGAAATTCGCCAACGTTAAGGCTTACCGGAATCGACAGTATGGGTTCATCCGGATCATCACTGCTGAAAATAATCTCAGCGAGGTAATTTGCAGTTGCTAAATCTGTGGCATCAAAATTAATATCCACAACCTGGTTTTCGCCTGAATTGATGATTCCCGAAAGCGTATTTGCCGTAATCCATTTTGGTGTTGATGTTATTTTAACTGCGAGCTGATTGTGCAAATAATATGCATTAAACACAATTTCAAGGCCATCGATACCATCCGGGTTTTCGGTGCCTATGGTCGCTTCGCATAAATCGCAAGTCATGTTTTCGTAATAGAAATAAATAGTTCCATTTTGATGTAAATGAACCTGGAAAGTGGCCTGGCCTGCACCATCGTATTTTTCCCAATTTGAATACTGGATAATTAAGCGTTGGTTTTCTTCATCGTACCACGAATAGTTTGTTCCGGCAGCACCTGATTTCATATCCGTCCAAAAAGGGGCAATTACATCGTTCGGGTATTCCACGGAAGGGATGGGATCGTTGGTGTAATCGGTACCATCAATGCCAAAAGTCAGGTAGCCGTTGCTCGAAACGAGGATTTCATTTTTTGCTTCGCCATAAAACCAAAAATCGAAAGGGAGGGCAAGCGTTACAAATACATCATCGCCCGAAAGCAAGGTATTGCTTCCAATTTCTGAAATGTCGAGCCAGGAATATTCCGGCCCGCCAGATTCATCGCTGTCGATCCATGAATACCCAAAAGCATCCAATCCACCTTGCCCTTCATCTGGTGGATTTCCCTTGCGGGGATCGGGTTTGCCTTTTTCTCCATCAAAATTTCCTCCGTTATTTTTTGGATTGTTGTTGTGAATCTCCCCGCTAAGGGCAAAAATATCGAGTGCCCATTCCAGCTTCCCCTCACCTGAATTGCTGATGGTGAGTTGCCGGATTGAACTTTGTCCTGCTCCGAGGGTTGCTTCCAAAAAACCGGGTTCAATCGAAATGTCCGATAAGCCTTCCCATTTAACTTCCAAAACACTCGAAGGCAGGGTTTCAACGGAAGTTTTGACTGCACTTATTTCGTATTGATAAGTTCCTGCTCCGGGCAAAAAATCAGCATAATGCAAACGGGTGCTGGTGTCGATGAGTACAGCATCCCGATAAATATTAAACCATAAAAAATCATCGTCAAACTCAAAATCCCAGTTTAAATCCACAGTGCCGGTTTTATCGTTTAAAGTCGCTGATAGGTTTGTAGGTAAAATTTCGGTGGTAATCGTCAGGGTAATCGGCACGGTAAGCGAGGATTCCTCCGGGTCGTTGCTGGTGAGGATGAGATCAGCAAAATAATCGCCAGTGCTTAATTCTCCGGTGTCAAAATGAATATCCACCACTTCATTTCTACCCGAAGGGATGATCCCTGAAAGCTTATCAGATTTTATCCAGGCAGGCGTAGTAACAATTTTTATAGCCAGGTGATCGTGCAGGTAGTTGCCATCCATGGCAATGAAAAGGCCATCGCTTCCATTCGCGTTTTCGAGGCCGGTGGTCGATTGATTTACATCACAGCTAAATTCCTGATAGTAAAAATAAATACTTCCATTTTGGTGGAGGTGAACCTGGAAATTAGCCACTCCCACAGCATTATATTTTGCCCAATTGCTGTATTGGATAATCAGGCGATGCTTTGTTTCGTCAAAATACGAATAGCAAACTCCGGAATCACCCGACATCAGATCATCCCAAAATGGAGCAATAAGGTCGTTGGGTGCGCTGGACAGCGGGATTGGGTCGTTGTGGTATTTGTTAAAGGCAGCACCAAAACTGAGGAAGCCATTATCGAACAAATTTATTTCATTTTTGATATCTCCATAAAACTCAAAATCGAAGGGTAGGGCAAGTACCGCAAAACTTTCATCACCCAAAAGTCCTGTGTTGCTCCCAATTTCCGAAATATCAAACCAAGTATATTCCGGGCCGCCTGGCTCATCGCTGTCAATCCAGTAATACCCGGAGGTATCCGCACCCCCCTGATTATCTCCATTGGCCTGTTCAAAAATATCGATTGCCCATGTTAGTTCGCCTTCACCGGAATTTGAAATATTGAGTTGCCTTGTGGAATTTTGTCCCGTTCCGAGGCGTTCCAAAATAAATTCTGGTTCAACTGAAATATCCGCATTGCCATCCCAAATAATTTCTACCGGAGCTGTTGGAGCTGATTCTCCTTCGCTAAATAATGCTGTAACTTCAAAGGTGTAAGTTCCGGCATTCGGTAAAATGTTGATGCAAGAAAGACGAGTGTTTGTGTCGATGAGTGCAGCATTTCTATAAATATTAAAATACAAAAATGAGTCTGTTTGCTGAAATCCCCACGATAGAGCAACTTCGCCGCTAAGAATATCAAGCTCGGCAGCGAGATTTGTGGGAGGAGTCAGGCCTTCAACATGCAGAGAAACCGGAACATTAATCGAGGCACTATTCGGGTCGTTGCTGGTGAGGCTAATGTTTGCCGTATAAAAATCAGGGTATAAATTTGGGTTTCCCAGGATTACTTTTACTGTATCAGAACCCCCGGATGGGATGCTGCCATAATGCGGTGAAGCCGAAAGCCAGTCCAGGGGAAAGTATCCGCTGGCGCAATAATTTATGACATTGTAGGCGAATTGAATATTTTCGATGGAAGGCATAAGCATTGGTGCAGACGAATGGTAAATCCGATTTTCGTAGCCAATAATTGCAGTTTCCTTATCATCGCTGATGGCCAAAATATCTCCGTTTGTTAAAGCCGTCAGCCAATTGTTGCCCAGAGGCCGGCAAGTAGTTCCGGTGATTGAACTCCCGAAAGGCTTGTTGAGATTTTGGAAGATAGGATGTGATGGGGTCAATAAATTTGTGGCTGCGGCATATCCCCGATTCCACATAAATTCAGCTTCCGGGTCGATGCCCAACAAGGGTGCAAAATATTGGGTTTGGAAATTGAGTTCCGGGAATTGCCTCTCGTTGAGCGTACCGCCCGTAACAAAAAGCCCGGCTCCTTCGTTTACATATTCTGCAATGGCCTGACATTCCGCCTCGCTTAAAGCACCATAGCTTTCCTCCGCATTCCAGTTGTTGTCGATCATCAAAACTTGTGCGCCACAATTTGACAAAATCGGATACGAAAATTCAATTCCACTCAAACTTGAATAATCGATAAGCAATTCTTGTTCGCCGTAATCAGCCCAATGCAGGTTGAGGTAGTCCCAAGTTTCGGTGCTGAAATTCCCGCCGTCCACCACGCAAACCAGGATTATATCCCGGCTTCCTCCCGGGTGGGCATCGAGAATTTCATCAGTGTCAATCCCCGGAATGCCCCGACTATTTTTAAAGGCTTCATTTTTAAAAATGATTTCTTCAATTTTATCCTGACTCAAAAAGTTTGACTGATAGTTTGGATTTCCGCCTTCTGAGCTATAGTCAGATTTTTGAATTGCTGCATTCCAAAAAAGTTTACTGTCGCCGATATTGCTGATGATGATGTTTTTGGTTAGGGCTTCCCCTGATTGGATTGTCTCCTCAATAACTAGAGGCGTGGCAAAAATGTTTGGCAGCCCTTCCCAAATAATTTCTTCGGCAGGGGTGGGCAAAGATTCTCCTTCAACATATAACGCAGAAACTTCGTAAGCGTAAGTTCCCGGGATGGATAAAACATCTGTAAATGATAGGCTATTTGTGGAATTAAGCAGGAATCCATTTCGATAGATATTGAACTGCAAAAGTGCATCTTTAACAGGAAATTCCCAGGCCAGGGCAACTTCCCCTGAATTTTCATCCAGCAAGGCTGTCAGCAATAAAGGCGGGTTTTGGCCGGTTACAGTGAGCGTAATGGGGAGGCTTAAAAGGCTTAAAGGTTCTTCCGTATCGTTAATGCTAATCAATATCTCAGCAAGGTAAATGCCGGGATAAAGATTTGTTGCATCAAAACCAATTTCGATAATTTGGGAAGCCCCGGGAAGTATCGTGCCCTCCGTCGGATTCCAGCTCAACCAATCGAGCTTTCCTGAATGTCCAAGCATGTATTGAAAAGCGTTGGGTAAGATGTCTCCAAAATTCCAATCTGAATTATTAGCAATTTCCCAGGCCATTCCGGTGAGCAGTATTTTTCCTTCTCCAAAATTATAAGCTACGCTGGTTGGCTGGCCGGATTCATTTACGGTTAAGGTGTCAGCAGTGGTAGGAATATTTTTGAAAGCTTCGTGGCTGGCCGAATTTCCTTTTAGGCTATCCGGAAGGTTTCTTAAAATTGGATGTGAGCTATTTGTTACGAAATTGTAAGTATCAAAACTGCCGTTAGAAAGGGTTTTAATTCCTCCCGGAAATTCCAAATTCGGAATTCGATCGGCGGGGTTTGTGGCACAATGAAACTCGATGTTACCCCCGGAGTTTAGGAAGTATTCAAAACGGCTAATGTTTGCCCGGTAGCTGTTGTAAAATGCTGTAGTTTGGTAAGATTCAAAAATAATTAAATCAAAAGTGGATAATTCAATCGTAGCCATTTCATCGCTTGAAGCAATCAAAATCATAGCCCCCAGGCTTTCGAGTATAGGAACATTAGTATCCAGATTCCATGCAAATCGATCCTTAAAAATCAGCACATTGTTTGAATGGTTATTTTTAGGATCTCCATTTTTTAATTGTGAGATTAGACTTGCAGATAAACTAAAATTTATCGCTGAATCCCCGGAATTTTCAATTGTAAAAGTTTGGGTAGCTGTTTGCCCGGCTTCCAGCTCTATTTCAAGAGCAAGGGGAGAAACGGAAATAGCAGGATTTTCCCTCTGGAGTTTTGAATTGTCGGGATGCTGCGAAAATATTCCTGAAGAGATCAGAATGAAAATCACCGACAGGAATACTTTCCCATTATTCATCGTTATATTTTTTGATGCAAATCTAATAAAAAAATGAACGGATAATTTTTATCGAAAAGCCCTTGGTAAAAAAAGCCCGGGCTTGGCCATGGAATTAAGCAGTAAGGCCTTCACTTAGAGTGAAGCCCTTACAAAGATGAGTAGTCACCCCGTGAATAACTCAAGCACGTGGCACTGTTTTTTTGGAAGTAGTGCTTCGGCCAAAACAGCATTCACGGGGTGACTGGCAAAAGGTTCATAAAGTCAGGGCTTCACTCAAAGTGAAACCCTGACTATTCCCCGATCTGAAGCATATTCAACTCAAAATCGTGTAGGCTTACGGAATCCCGATAGCTATCGGGGTAACTGGTATGCATTAAACCTAACAGGTTTCCTCCCATGAGAGCTTTCTGATTTATTGCAGGAGTGCTGCGCCCAGAAAGATAAACCTGTTAGGTTTTTGTATAGGTATGATGTAGTCATCCGATGAATAGCCCAGAAGTTTTTCTGTATTTTCAGAACTGTGGCACTAAGGTTTGGCGGAATTCATCGGATGACTTGCAAAAGGGTCAGGAAGTGATTATGCTTTATTCCGCCAGTTTCTTTTTATTAAAATCATACACTTTCTTCGCGCCATAGCCTGCGCCCAGCACTACCAAAATTAATAGTCCGCCGCCAATGGGTGCGCCACCGCCAACGGGGGTGTTGCTGCCACTTGAAGGGTTGCCGCCATCGCCGTTTGGTAGTGGAGGTGTTTGGGCGAAAGACAAGTTGATGGTTAATAGTGTAATCGTGATGAGTGCTGTGCTTAGTTTGATTATTTTTTTCATGATATTATGTTGTTTTGTGTTTGTTGGTAAAGACGCGATGCATCGCGTCTTTACTTTCCGATTATTATTATTATTATTTTGATATTTTCCTCCCGACAAACCAACCCGCCCAAGCAAGTAAAGCCTTCTCCCCCTCAAGGGTAATGCCATTAAGTTAAGCATTTAAGAGAATCGCATTTTACTTGTCAGTGTC
>CAZGAO010000133.1:0-10557 GCA_964523795.1 uncultured Lentimicrobiaceae bacterium | reverse complement strand
TCTTGCGAAACACCATCATAAACTTTCAATTTGTCAAACCCGGCTTCGGTACTGAAATAGTTAAAATTCAAGGTGATTGGTTCAGCAATGCCAGGATCTATTATCCACGTGCAATTGGCTGAGTTGGAATAGTAAAAATTACCACTCCCGTCATTGAAAGCAGCAGTTGGTGCAGTCATTTGCGTAGATCCATTGCACCAGACAGGACGGTTGGTTTTATAATTCAGGTAAAATCCGGGTGCTGTATTGGAACCGTCCGTGATGAATTCGATAAAAACTTTATTGCCGGCAGATTCAATGTTGCCGGGAAGTGTATTTCCGCTTAGTTCGGCCAAAAGGGGTGCGGAATTATCTTCACCATCATAGATATAAAGCCTGTCGGCATCATTGTATATGTCGAGCTTTTTGACCATGATAATAATATTTGTAACCGAATCGTATTCCGTTTGCGGATTAATCAGCCACGATGCCCCGGTGTTGTTCATGTAGCTATGGACAGGGCCGCTTCCATCTTCAATACTTCCTTCAAGACCCACTAAAGTGTCCGGCCCGCTTGCGTAATTGGGATAGGTGTAATTAAGGGTATCAGGATAAAAATTTATGCCAATATATTGATATGTATTGAAGCCCTGCAAATTATCGAGAGAATAGTAGCCATTTGATGAACCACCCCAACCCCAGTTCATGTGAAAATAGTTAGAATCCTGGTAACCATCGCACACCCACATGTGGCCGGATGTCAAGGTGGGGGTAAAACCATTGTATCCAACAGGAAAGCCCTGGTTCAACTGGTCGATGATAATATTGGTCCATTCTTCGTTCGTATAATAAGCGTGCCTTAAGGAATCGTAATCTGTGGATATTTTAAACCAGGGCTCAATTTGCTCAGGATATCCCCTTGCGCCACTTGAACCGGGTCCATAGTTCATATCAACCGCTACACCAAGCTGGTACATTAATTCAGCAATGGCAAGATTTGATGTTTGTGGTTGATCGCACATTTCATCCCAGCCATACCATGTATTCTCAAAGTCTGCACACAATTCTCCATAAGATGGATGGGTATAACAATAGTAGCCTGACCCATGCAAGGGAAATCTCCAGTAATATAACAACTGAGCATAAGCCGTAGCCACACACCCTGATAGGACATGTCCTCCCGGGCCTCCTGAAGCTACGGGACACATCAGGTTATAGGGAAATCCCTGATCCCAAAGGCTGGTGATAAGTGGTTCAACTTGTTTACCCGCATAAAATGGCTTACTGGAAATTACTTCGTCACCGAGATAATAGGCCCAATCTTCACTAATATTTTCATCGGGGGTCAATTGTTTTTCTTGTGCAAACTTAATTTGATCTTCAATTTGTTGTAACCACCATTTTAAATTTGAGGGTTGGTTCTCAAAACAAAATTCATTTTTGAACGAATAAGCCAGAACCGGATTTAGCCGGTGGTCGGCTGGAATAATTACAAATCCTTTACCATTGACCTGAAACACGTAATAAAAATCCTGATGGCCATCCGATGATTTATAAATCAATTGGATTGTAAGTTGCTTAAAAGCGATCTGCCCTTCAAACTGATTGTATTTTTCGAAGTAAAAATTCAGTGCCACTTTTTTGGCTTGCTGTTGGCTAATGTTTCCGGCAAGCAGTGCAAGGCTGAAAACGATTGGGATGATGGTACATATTAATTTTTTCATGATAAATTCCTTTCTTATTGTTTAATTATCTTCCGGGTTTCTATCCCTTTGCTGGTTTTTAGCACACAGAAATACACGCCCGGCTGCAGCACGCTGCCGTCCAGCTTTGCCTGGTAAGTGCCCTTTTCCTGAAATTCATCAACCAGTGTTACGATATCAAGGCCGTGCAAATCCCGGATTTTCAATAAGACCTGTGAGTCTTCCTGTACCAGATATCCGATGGTGGCACTCGTTTGGAAGGGATTGGGATAGATGCACTGCGTGGCCATATTTCCAGCTGATTCCACTTCCGTGAATATCGGTTCTACAGGATTGAGATAAAAGGAAAGGGATTTGTTTTCACTGTCAATAATCAATACATCATAAACTGTTTGCGATTGATAACCCGCCGCTTCGCAGTTGATATTGTAGGTACCGCCAGGCAGCCTTAGCGTGTAGTGGCTGCCAAAGGGGGTGGAATAACTTGCAGCACCATAATCGGTATTCTGGGCTGTTACCATGGCGTTTCCGATAGTCATATTTGTTTGGGCATTTCTTATAAAGCCCTGGAGTTTTCCCAGCGACTGATAATAACATCCCATATCTGCCTGCGAACCATCAGGGTCTCTTGGCGCAAGGGGATCGCCGGTATCGATGCAGGGAGAAGGTGCAATGCCGTCCAACAGAAAATTATATCCGGGTACATCCACAAAAAGCGGGTCTTCATCCAGGTTGTTTTCATAAACGCCATTTTGAATACCCAAAGGTTCAATCCCGGCTTCACCACCTTCAACATCACAATAAGTTACTGAAATATTGCAATCGGCAGTGGTAACCGAAATTTGCTGGCCGCCGGTAAGGGCAGTGTTTCCCCAAAAAATATTGTTTACAAAAACCGGATTGGATGCTTCGTACACATCCACGGCACCACCATAGTTTTCGGCATGGTTCATACTAAAGGTATTATTGATTAGGGTAGGATTGCAGTTTTCGTAGATTTGGATAGCTCCGGCATCTTGTTCAGCCGTATTGTTAAAGAAAAGGCACCTGGATATTTCAGGACTGGAACCCAGGTAGCACAGTATCGCACCACCCAGCGTGGCTGTATTTTCTTGAAAAGTACAATGATGGATTGTCGGGCTGGCATTCCAGAGTGCCAACGCGCCACCTGATGGTGGATAGGAGCCTACCTTATCAACCTTGTTATATCTGAACACCGAATTGGAAATATTAACGGCATCAAATTGCCTGATTGCAATGGCACCTCCGGAGTTTAGGCCTACTCCGAAACCCTGGCCATAGCCATACTCAAATAGGCAAAAATTAAAAACAGAGGCAGGATTTGTAGCAGGGGTGTCATCATAATCAAAACCATCCCACCATATCAATGGATTGGAGTGTGTGAATAAAATATTTTCCTCAACACTTCCTTCGGCTTTTACACAGCCCTGCACTGTAAAATGGTAATCCCCGCGCACGGCAACTTTTACCCCGGGTTCGATGGTTAAGGTTTGTCCATCTTCAACGGTAATATGGCCATCAACAAAAACAGGTGAATCCCCGGCAGTCCAGGTGCCGCTTACTGTGCCTTCGGCAACGAAGGTTGCGTTTGCATGGATGCCAATGATTGCCCCACCTGTAATTTCATAAAATGCTCCATCCCTGCCATTATCGCCAAAAAGTTCTACATAATTAGCTACATCAACGTTTGTTTTCAAAAAATGAGCTCCTAAATCCTTGAGGAATGATTGGGCGACAAATTGCGCTTCGGGTGAAGCATTGGCCGAAATATCATAAACTTTTCCATAAGAAGATTCGCTCATCCACCAACCTCCCATCGAAAACATTGTATTTGTATCCATAAGAACTGCAAGCACGGGCTCCCCATCCAATTCAATGGCAATTGCGTTGTTGTAGTAGTTGCTCCAACCGGAACCCCAGTCTTCGCCCTCAACATCAGGGCCGAGGCTGCTCAGGCCGAGTTTTAGTTTTAGGTCGCCTATTTCAAAACCACGGTATTGCAGTTGGAGCAGGGTATTTAAAAAACCGGTGGAGCCATCAAGCAAATGGCCAAGGCAGGCACCGGGATCAGGGTCGATGTCCTCGTAATCGAGGGAGGCCACGTAATAACTTTGTGTGCCATGTCCATCACCTTCAGGTTCGGGTCCGCTGCCATCGGCATCCCAGCCGGCAATGCCTTCGTGGTCGGCGTTCAATCCCATAAATGGTATCGAAGGCTGGCCTTTGGTGAAATTTCCGGCAACATCAAAATAAACACCCGACCTTCCATTTCCTGATAATGTAGCAGCATTGGTAACTTCCATAATCAATTGCATTTCTTCATCTCCAATGTCAGCCATAAAAGCATTTGCAACATTCAAAACATTAACAGGTCCCGCAGCCGCGGTGTTGTTGATTTTTAGGTATCCCGTTTGGAATTCCCTGATGCCCGGGCCACTAATAAATACCGTATAATCCCCGATGGCCTCTGCCAGCGGAAAACCATCCAGTTCTAAAGTGCAATGCACCGGATAGAAATTGGCATAGCCCGTTTCTCCAATGGTAAACCAATCCATGCCTTCCAGGTCTTCACCCATATCGTTGAGCGCAATTTTCATGGTAAGCTGCCCGGCTGTGAAGCCATTGTCCAGCAGTGCTTGCTCCAGCATCGCAAAGCCAACAATGTTATCCAGCATGTGAGCGCCGGATGATGAGCTTGGGGTAAGATAGTCGCGCGAGGCAACATAATAAAAAACATCATCGTGGCCATTTCCGTAGGGTTCAGGTCCCGAGCCATCTGCATTCCAAGCCGCGCCGCCTTCGCCGGCGGAATAGAGGCCTTCGAATTGGAGTTGATCCTGCGCATTTGCAAAACTTGCCATAAAGAGGATGGCAACGATAACTGTAAAAAATCTGTCAAGGGTTTTCATAATTTCTCCTTTGTTTTGGATTAAAATAAATTTGATTTATTAATGACTGAAAAACGATGCTGTAAAAGTACATCCGCAAAAAGGCAAGATGTTGACAGATGTGTGAACGCTGGGGAAAAATGTGTGAACGCATGGATTTTGAGGATTAACGCGGAGGGGAATGAGCGATGAGCGGTGAGAAGTGAGTAGGAAGTAGGTAGAAAGTAGTAGGTAGAAAATAGAAAGCGGTGAGAAGTGAGTAGGAAGTAGGTAGTAATTAGTAGGTAGAAAATAGAAAGCGATGAGAGTTGAGCGGTGAGAAAGAGGAGTATTGGAGTGATGGAGTGATGGAGTGATGCCCGGACTTAGAATCGTCCGCAGGACATGGAAACGTCAAAGGGATGTCCGATATATGATGTCCGATGTCCGATGTATGATGTTGCCCACACATCTAAAATCTTCAATCATACAATCACATCTAAAATCTGACATCAAAACTCGGGGCTTGGTTTTAAGTCAAACCCTGAATCCATTAAACTTCCGCCCTTCAATAAATAGTTTTCGTTGTTAACAAACAAGAGTTATCTTTGCTAACGAAAACTTATGAATTATGCTGTCAAAACTTACCATCGAACAGATTATAGCTTCCCAGAAAGAGCGGTTGACTAAAATGGGAAATAACCTGCCCCGCGCAGTTACAGGTTTCAGCAATTTATCTTCCCATGCTTTTATTATTACAGGTATCAGGCGTTGTGGTAAAAGCACTTTGTTGCAACAAATCAACAGTGCATCAGAAAGGGCTTCGATTTATCTCAACTTTGAAGATCCTCGTCTGGCCGGCTTCAACCTCAGCGATTTTAATCGTTTGCACGAAATTGCTGAAAGTAATAATGTGGAGACTTATTTCTTTGATGAAATACAGCTTATCAGTCAGTGGGAAAACTTTGTCCGTTTCCGCCTTGATGAAGGCTACCGGATTTTCATTACCGGTTCCAATGCAACAATGCTAAGCAAAGAATTGGGAACAAAACTCACAGGGCGGCACATCTCCCGCGAGCTTTTTCCATTTTCATACCAGGAGTACCTTGCTTTTACAAACCAGCTACCCTCTCCCGAATCTTCTGCACTTTACCTGAATAGCGGCGGATTTCCGGAGTATTTAAAAACAGAGTTGGCAGAAGTGCTGATGCAAAATTTTAATGACATTATCACCCGTGATATTGCCATACGATACAATATTCGAAACACCGCTTTGCTGCAACAGTTGGCGGTTTGGCTGGCTACCAATGTAGGGAAACTTTTTACGGGCAACAGCCTGCGAAAGATATTTCAAATTGCTTCATCTTCCAGCATTATGGAATACCTTAACTATTTTAGTGATGCGTATTTGTTTTTTTACATCCCCAGGTTTAGCTATTCAGCGAAGGTACAAATGGTTAACCCGAAAAAAATCTATTGCATCGACAATGGACTTGTAAAAACCAATTCCGTTTCATTTTCCAATGATCACGGCAGGCTACTCGAAAATATGGTGTTCATGCAATTGCGCAGAGCGTCCGGCGAGATTTACTATTTTTCGGAAAAAAACGAATGTGATTTTGTGGTTTTTAAGCAAAAAAAACCAGATACCCTGATTCAAGTCTGTTGGCAACTCGACCATGAAAATATAGAAAGAGAGCTATCAGGATTATTGGAGGCCATGGATTATTTCGACCTTAACAAAGGAATCATCATTACCGCCAGTCAAACCGATAGTTTTGTCATGGGTTCAAAAACTGCTATTGTTTTACCTTTCCATGATTGGGTGATGGAGTAGAGCGGTGAGTAGAAAGTAGATAGAAATTAGTAGGTAGTAAATAGAAAGTAGTGAGCGGTGAGTGATGAGCGGTGAGCAGGAAGTAGATAGTAATTAGTAGGTAGTAAATAGAAAGTAGTGAGCGGTGAGTGATGAGCGGTGAGCAGGAAGTAGATAGTAATTAGTAGGTAGTAAATAGAAAGTAGTGAGCGGTGAGTGATGATTCTTCGCGGCTACCTCGAAACGTCCGTAGGACTTTCGAGCGTCAAAAGAATTCCGATGTATGATGTCAGATATTTACCCACACATCTAAAATCTTCAATCATACAATCACATCTAAAATCTGACATCGGACATCAGACATCTGAAATCAAAGACCCCGATGTATGATGTCAGATATTTACCCACACATCTATAATCTTCAATCGTACAATCACATCTGAAATCGGACATCAGACATCTGACATCTGACATAAATAATCCTGCCTTCCACGCCTAAAATGTATCTTTGCAAACCCATACTGCTTTTTATCGAAAAGGCGGCTTGGAATTAATAGTAAAAGGATGGACACACTGCTCGAATTGTTAAGCTACCGGTTTTTTATCAATGCACTTATCGCGGCCTTGCTGGCCAGCGTTACCTGCGGCATTATTGGTTCGTACATCGTGGCACGACGCATTGTTTTTATCAGCGGTGGCATTACTCATGCTTCCTTTGGTGGTATCGGGCTGGGCTATTTTTTTGGTTTCAATCCCATTTTAGGTGCGGTATTTTTTGCGGTGCTCTCGGCCTTAGGCATCGAATACATGTCCAAAAAAACGGATGTGCGCGAAGATTCCGTCATCGCTATCCTGTGGTCGCTGGGCATGGCTGTGGGTATCATTTTTGTCTTTCTTACGCCCGGCTACTCGGCCAACCTGATGAGCTTTTTGTTTGGCAACATCCTCACCGTTTCCACGCTCAATATTCAACTGCTTGTGCTTTTGACTGTGATTATCACCTTGGTTTTTGCCACCATGTATAAAACCATCCTCTTTGTGGCTTACGATGAGCAATTTGCCCGTGCCATGAAAATGCCGGTCGAAAAAGTGAACTATCTGCTTATAACCCTGGTGGCTCTCACCATCGTACTCAACATACGGGTTGCAGGCATCATCCTTGTGCTTTCGCTACTTACCATCCCCCAAACCATCGCCGGCATTTTTACAAATAACTTTAAAACCATCATCCTGCTCTCGGTGCTTATCGGCATGGCAGGCAGTTTTGGCGGTTTGCTGGCATCTTATTTTTTCGACATCCCATCCGGTGCAGCCATTATTTTTCTATTGGTATTAATTTTTATCATTGCCAAAATAATCAGCACCATCCAAACTTCGTTTAGCATCAAAAATCAACTGAAGCAACATCATGAAAGCAAAAACGCAGAAACACAGGCCTAAAACAAAAGGCCGGAATATGGTTTTCGCCATAGCCTCATTGCTTATCCTCGCGCTGTTCATTTTTGTATATGTGCTAAGCAACCAGCGTATGTGGGGCGATAAAGCGAAAACCGAAAATACCAAAGCCAAGCCAGTTAAGGAAATTTTTGAGATAGAAGCCCGCCTGCAGTTTTTGGATGCGAAGAACAATGTGGTGGCCGATTTTGATGTGGAAATTGCGGATGATGCGTATTCGCGCGAAAAAGGCTTGATGTACCGCCACTATATCCCCGACACCGTGGGCATGCTCTTTATCTTTCCCGGCGAAGAACGCCGCTCGTTTTGGATGAAAAACACCCCCTCATCGCTGGACATTATTTATGCCGATGCCAATTACCAGATTGTTCGCATTCACCAAAATACCGAACCCTATTCGCTTGGCGGGATACCTTCGGGCGAAAAGGCCAAATACGTCATCGAACTTAAGGCCGGTACCGTTGCTCGTTATCAAATAAAAGAAGGCTACACTTTTGGCTATCGTCCTAATTAAGGATTTTCAATAATTGACAACAGCAATTTGACAAACATATTTATTTATCTTTGCCCAAAATACGGGACAGATGATTAACGAAAAAAAGTTTGCTGATACTTACGTCCATTTCGACAAAGAAACAGTAGTTGAGATTATCGATATCTTTTTTGAAGAATACGAGGAACGAATTAGTAAAATATCCCAGCAGATCGAAAATCGCGATTTTGAAAACCTTCAAAAGAGCACCCATGCTTTTAAGGGTGTGATTGCAAATTTTGAAATGGAATGCCGAGCCTACGAAGAAATTTCGGAGATCGAAGAAAAAAGCCGGGTTTTTTTGGATGAAGAATGGATAAAGCCGGAGGCCAAAGAAAAGGCCGAAGAATTGTTGCAACAAGATTTTACAGCCTTATTCGCTTCTTTCAAAAAGCATTCGCGCCAAATACTAAACCAACTCAAAAGTATCCGCAGGAATTATGTGGACTAAGCAAGCGAATCCAAAGCTTCCTGCTGACCGGGATATATCCCGAATATGCTGGTAAAGCCCGAAATTTCGAATATCTCACGGATACTTTCCTGAAGCCCGCATAGTAGAAAAGCTCCATCCAAGGTATTAGTCTTTTTCAAGGCCATCAAAAATATGCGCAACCCCGAACTGCTCACGTAATCCATTTCACTGCAATCCACCACAAAGTGGATGTTTCCGGCTTCGATAGCCTGGAAAATTTTCTTTTCTAACTGGCCAAAGTTTGTGGTATCCAACCGTCCTTCGATCTCGATTATAATAGCCTTATCGTTTTTAGTCTCTTTAAGATGCATCATCTTCCTTTGTTTGTTTACTTGGCGAAAGTAATCATTTGCACCGAATCTTAAACCCTAATTGCATGATAAAATTTTTACGCATTTTTAATGATGGGATTATTTGGATTGTCAATTTTTGTGATTTCGGCCTGCGTAAAGGAACAGGTTTGTGGTGATAAGTGATATGCACAACTTTTCTGCTTAAAAGCCCACAAAACGCAGACCTCCTGACCCATAAGATTAAAATCAAAGAGTTATAACAATCTTATCGTAAATCTAAATGTCGTAAAATTCATAGTGAAGAGCTTAGTGTTTCTTAGTGTCTTTGAGTCTTAGTGGCTATTTATCAATGATTTGCCACAAAGACTCGAAGGCTCAAAGGTTCACAAAGGATTTTAAATGCGACACAGCAATTACGATAAATCAGAAGTTCTGAGAGTAAGAAACCTATTATTTCCGAAATGCTGCCACCGTTGCCTTAAAGCAGTAAACCTTTGCAATTCAATCTCCGTGATAAATAAAGAGACAATAAACAGTGGGTGTTTGCAAAAGGGTCACAGGCAAACCGAAAAAACGCCGACCTTAAGCCGGGAATTAATTTGTAATTTTGCAAAAAGGTAATTTGATAAAATGAAAATAAAAGCAAAACCATTTATAAAGTGGGTTGGTGGAAAAACCCAGTTAATAGCATCCATCGAAAATTCATTACCAAAATCCTTTGTTGAACAAAATAATGTTACTTACATTGAACCCTTTGTAGGTGGAGGTGCTGTTATGTTTTGGATTTTGCAACAATATCCTAATATAACTAAAGCAGTTGTCAACGATATCAACCCTGATTTGACCGCCGCTTACAAAACGATTAAAGAAACCCCTGTTGAATTAGTTAGGATTTTAAAGATAATACAAGATGAATATTTGCCACTAAATGATGATAAACGGAAACAATATTTTTTAAAAAAACGCGAAAGATTTAATACAAAATCTTTAGATGCTACTGAAAATACAGCTTTGTTTATTTTTTTAAACCGCACCTGTTTCAATGGCTTGTACCGTGTAAACAGTAAGGGTCTTTTTAATGTGCCTTTTGGGCGATATGCAAACCCAAAAATTTGCGATGAGCAAACCATTTATGCTGATAGTGAGTTGCTGCAAAAAGTTGAAATATTGACAGGTGATTTTGAGCAAACCCTGAAATATGCTGATAGCACCAGCTTATTTTATTTTGACCCACCGTACAAGCCCTTAAATGAAACATCAAGTTTTAATTCCTATTCTAAGGAAGGGTTTTATGATAATGAACAAATTCGTTTAGGTAATTTTTGTAAAAAAATTGACAAACTTGGATATGATTTTATTTTAAGTCATAAGTGTCCGGAAGTTTAAAGTACAAAAAAAGCCCGAAGATTCCTAATTTTG
>CAZGAO010000132.1:0-10580 GCA_964523795.1 uncultured Lentimicrobiaceae bacterium | reverse complement strand
GCAAAGGCTCCTAAACTATCTGGAAATCAAGCACAGGTCAGGAGGTCTGAATTTAAGAAAGCGGGTGAACTTTGCCATAGGTTTATAAGCGGAACTAATTTTTGTAAGTGCCTGATTTACCATACTGGTTTTTCCCATCCCTCTATACCCTGTAACCAAATATGCCCCCGATTTATCTTCCTGATTGGATAATATGGTTACCAACCTGTTGATTATATTTTTGCGGCCAATGAACCGCTCATCGAGCTTCCCTATTTCAGACGGGCTGTGGAAATATGAATATCCGGGCAGTTCGATAAGTACTTTTTTAACTTTTGAATGAAAATCAGCGAATGCGTTTTTTTCTTTCATCTTTTTAATGGATTAATGATTAACTAAAACTACATCGAAACACTTTACCAAAAGTAGATATACCCGTGAGCAAATAGATTAAGATTTTTTGAATATTTATTAACAACCCGTCAATAATGAACAAATTTTTTTTTAGCAGCCCACCTTGTTATTGAGCATTGGTAAGATTGGGGGTGGACATATCAGTGTAATTGGATTTTAATGATACGACCAATGGGAGCAATATCATTGATGTAAATCATAATATTGGAAATAGTTTATGTCAAAAAATAGGAGGCAGTAAAATGCCTCCTATTTCTCTTATTTTTAACTTTTCGAGATTATATGCGGATAATGATTAATAAGAGGGGAATTCGTACAGACGCGCTCACGTATGTAAGGGATGCGCGTTTTGCAAATTCTGTATTATTTGAATATTGAATATCAAATTTCGAATATTGAAATTCTTACGATTAACGATTAACGATTAACAAATATCGATTAACCCTTATTCAATCCTTGTGCCTGGATAGCGGTAATTACCACGGTATTTACAATATCTTTTACAAGGCAGCCACGGCTGAGGTCGTTTACGGGTTTGTTTAAGCCCTGAAGCACCGGGCCGATGGCTACGGCGTTGGCGGCACGCTGCACGGCTTTATAGGTGTTGTTGCCGGTGTTGAGGTCGGGAAAGATAAACACGGTAGCCTTGCCGGCCACTTCGCTGCCGGGCATTTTCTGTTTTGCTACGCTAGGCTCGATGGCGGCATCGTACTGGATGGGGCCTTCAATTTTCAGGTCGGGACGGCGTTCGCGGGCTATGCGGGTAGCCAGGCGCACTTTTTCCACATCTTCGCCCTTGCCCGATTCGCCGGTAGAATACGAAAGCATGGCTATGCGCGGCTCGATGCCAAAGTTGATGGCTGTTTCGGCGGAGCTTATGGCGATGTCGGCAAGTTCGTCAGAGTTGGGGTTGGGATTTACGGCGCAATCGCCATACACCAGCACGCGGTCGTTGAAACACATAAGGAAGGAACTGGAAACGATGGAAACGCCGGGGCGGGTTTTGATAAACTCGAAGGCCGGGCGAATGGTATGCTGGGTGGTGTGTGCTGCTCCCGACACCATGCCATCGGCGTGCCCCTTGTGTACCATCATGGTACCCAAATAGCTCACATCGAACATCAGCTCGTAGGCCTGCTCTTTGGTGATGCCTTTGTGCTTGCGCAGCTTAAAATATTCGGCGGCATATTCGTGAACGAGGTCGTTGTCGTAAGGATCGATAATGTTAACGCCGTCCAGATTTAGTTGTAGTGATTTAGCCTGTTTCAAAATGGCTTCTTCGTTGCCTAGCAAGGTTATATCCACCACATTTCTCTTGAGCAATATCTCGCTGGCGCGCAAAATACGTTCATCTTCGGATTCGGGCAGCACGATATGTTTGCGGTCGGCACGCGCCCGCTCGAAGAGGCCATACTCAAACATCACCGGGGTTACTACTTGCGAGCGTGTTATGCGCAATATCTGCCCGAGAACATCCACAGCTACGTGCGCCTCGAAGTGGCTTAAAGCCGTAGTAAGCCGTCGTTCGTTTTCGGCGGTCAGCACCGGGTGTATTTTGCTAACGGCCATTGCCGTTTCGTAGGTATCTGTGTTTACGCCATAAACGGCCACTGGAAGCGGTTGCAGACCATCCATCAGCCGTTTAAGCTGCGGGCTGGGTTTCATGCCACCGGTAAGTAAAACACCCGAAATCCGGGGGAAGTTATCAGCAAGCAAGCTCACCAGCAGGCCAATGAGTATTTCGGTGCGGTCGCCGGGAGTGATTACCAATATCTGATCCGACACATGCTCGAGGATGTGCTCCAGGTTCATGGCCGCTACTTTAAAATCCTGTATGTCGTGATTCAAATTTTCATCCCCGCCATAAATATGGGTGGCCTTAAGCGAATGAATGATCTGACGCATTGTCAATTTTTGCAACACTTCTTTTTCGGGCAGGGCAAAATTGATTTCGCTGGGCTGGCCAAATTTTTCGAGTACTTCGATGGCGGCGGTCAAATTTTTCTCGTCCACGCGATTGATGCACGTGCCTATCTGGCTGCATTTTTCGTTAGCCAAAGTATCTTTAACAATGTGCAGGCTCTCGGCAATTTCGCTGATGGATTTGCCATGGCCATTGATAACGGCAAGGATGGGTGCCCCCAAATTGTTGGCAAAGCGGGCATTCATGTCAAACTCGAACGACATCAGGCTGCCCCTGAAATCGGTGCCTTCGATCAAAATAAAATCACAGGTTCTTTCCAGTTTTTTGTACTTATCCAATACGCGTGAAAGCAGGCTGTCCTGGTCGCCATCCTGCACCAGCTCAACGGCTTGGTTGCTGGTGATGCCGTACATGTCGTGATAGCTAAAGGGCAACTTGTAACGTTCGGAGATGAGCTTGATGTGCGAATCCACTTCCTCCTCACTTTTGACGATGGGTCTGAAAAAACCGATCTTTTCAACATGCCGAGAGAGTAATTCCATAAAACCCAGGGCGATGAGCGATTTTCCTGCTTTGGCCTCCGAGGCAGCGATATAAAGATTGATAGACATTTTCTACTGTTACTTTCCGTTATTTTTTTACTTCATTTCTTTTCTTGTGCAAAATAACACCGAAAATTTTAATCGCTCCCGGATTCTGTTTTATTTTTGTGTGAACACAGCTCATGGTATGATTTTGTAATGATACCCGGTTAATAATTAATGATGTAATATTGGAATAATCTCTATACGTTTGTATTAAGTTTACACTAAATTAGTGGAGGAAAAAATCATGGTATCACCCTTATTTAGCCATTTGCTTATTCCCTTTTTGATAGCCATGTTTATGGCAATAAATATGGGAGGCAGCGGCACGGCACCGTCTTTTTCGGCGGCTTATGGCACCGGACTCATACGCAAAACCCTAATCCCGGGACTCTTTGGAATTATGGTTTTTCTTGGAGCCATTATTGCTGGCAAAGGCACCGCCACTACTATTGGCAAGGGTCTGCTAGCACCCGAGCTTATGACCTTCGAAATAGTCTCGATTATTCTCTTTGCTGTAGCCATTTCGCTGTTTATCGCCAATCTGGCCGGAATCCCCCAGTCCACGAGCCAATCCACTGTGTTTGCAGTTTCGGCTGCGGCCTTTCATTTTCACAACTTCAACTCCGAAAAATTATTTCTTGAAATAGTTCCTGCCTGGTTTATCCTGCCGGTAATCTCGTTTTTCCTGTGTTTCTTTATAGGAAAATACATCTACAAGCCCATACGCAAAAGAGGCTATACCATAAGTAAAAAGGTAAACGAAAGCCCGGTACTCAAAAGCCTGATCATTATCATGTCGTTGTATGTGGCCTTTTCGATTGGGGCTAACAATGTGGCCAATGCTGCCGGCCCTATTGCCAGCATGACCCTCAACGAGCTGGGGATAAGTGCCGAGGGTAATTTTATTTTGATAATGATATTGTCCACACTTATTATCGCTCCCTGTTTTGGAATTGGCAGTTCGCTGTTCGGGCATAAGCTGGTGCGCAAAACCGGCAAAGAAATCATACTCTTCGGCAGGGTCGAAGCCGTTATCATCGCCTTTGTATCGGCAAGTCTGTTGCTGGCCGCCTCTTTAAGCAGAGGCATCCCCACTTCCTTGGTTCAGCTCAACGTGGCAGCCATTTTGGGTATCGGGGTAGCCAAGCTGGGATTCAAAAACATTTTTAAGCGCACCCAGGTCAATCAGTTTTTTGTGATGTGGATTATCTCTCCCATTGTGGCTGCTGTCCTCACGTTAGCATCGATTATCATTGCCGAAAGAACAGGGATTATTTAAAGCATTAACATTCTTTTAATATTTATTTTGAACCACTTAGGCAGAATTCTTCTATTTTTATCCACCCAAAAAAGCACTAATTAGGAAAATAAATCGGGTGGTTTTTTGGGATTCATCTTTAAAATATTTTCCTTATGAAAGATCTATTTCAAATTGCAGCCGCCGAGATTGGCGTTAAAGAAACTGCCGGAGACAAAGATACAGTGCGTATTGTGGATTACGCCAAGGAGGCAGGCTTCAAAAACATTACCGATGACGAAACCCCCTGGTGTAGCATTTTTGTAAACTGGGTTTGCCTAAAAGCCGGCTTGCAACGCACCCACAAGGCCAATGCCCGTAGTTGGCTCACCGTGGGCCTTCCGGTGAATGAGCCGGTACCGGGCGATGTGGTAATTTTTTGGCGCGAAAGCCCTAGCTCATGGAAGGGTCATGTGGGCATTTTTGTAGGATATTCAAAAAATCATCAGAAGATATTTACCCTGGGCGGTAATCAAAAAAACAGCGTTTCCATTCAGGGCTACGATGCGGATAAGGCGCTTGGTTTCAGGCGGCTTTCGATAGAAGGTAATTTACAAATCCCCTCGGGCGATCCTGCTTTGAAGTTAAACAGCCGTGGCGATGAAGTGAAAAAGCTGCAGATAGTACTCAACGATCTGGGCTATCATTGTGGTGCCACCGATGGAGTATTTGGGGCAAAAACTGAAGCCAAACTCAAAGCACTACAAAAAGACGAGGGCAAAACTGTCGATGGCATCTATGGCAAGGCCACAGCGGCAATAATCGAAAATATTTTTCAACGGTAAATATTCCATCCGAAAATCTAACCATCTAAAACAATATAAATTATGGCAAACGAAAGTGATAAAATTGGACAAAAAAAACTGAAATCCGGTTTTCAACAGTTGATGTCGAATATTGGTGAGGCCATTGCTGATGCGGCCTCACTGGAAGTATCCACCTTTACCGGCGACTTTACTTATACGGCCAACCAGCTGGTAAGCAACGATGTGGATAAGGCACGCATCAAAAATGTGCTCCGAAACATGACCCTCGAATCGGCCACCGAGCTGAAGCTGGTCGCTTATACCAACGTAAAAATCGATTCGGACGTAACCACCTTTGTAAAAAGCGACCTCTCGCAGGACGACAACGAATTATTGAAACTACACAAGGAGATGATCGAATCCTCGAAGGCCTCGCGGCAGGCAATGATAAATATGGTAAAAGACCTGGCTAAGATAGGATGATAAGCGGAACGGCGGCATATATTGTTACGCGGTTGGAGCAGGAGATGGAAAGGCTCCCCGACCCGCACAACGAAATTATCCAGCACCTGATCGAGCTGGCTTATATTCCGGTGCAAAAAGCCAATGCCATGCGCAGCGCGGATGTCTTTAAAGCCAAAGCGCAGTGCCTTGCCGATATCGCCGCCTCCTTGCTATTTGATTCTGCTTATCTTGAAAAGCTGCTCCTTATCGGAGAAGATTTTGCCCTGAAAACCCTGCTGCGAAAAATTTGCGACATCGACCAGGGACTTGTTATAAAAACACTTCCCCAGGGTGGCGAATCCGACCTCATCGCGCGAATGATTCATTACCGCCTTGATGTTTTTGGCTTGTGGCCCCGCGATGTGGCTACTCCTTTTTCATCATTTTCGCTTTATCAGCTCGGGCTTATCGCCGATTTTGCAAAATGCACAGCATTGCAGGCATTTAATTTTTTGGGCGATGTGGAGCAATTCACGCGCTATCTGCTACAAATCCATCCCCCCGAAAAGTTTATCCTCATATTTCAATCACCCAAAGTTTCGGATGAAACCAAAAACAAACTGGATCGCCGCCATGCTTTTAAGCGGCAACTGATCGAGGATTTTGGCGAGCGCAGCGACTTTATAAAATTCCTTGCTCATGAAATCCTGAAAAACAATCCCAAAAAGGTGGATGTGCTTTTTTTGCAAAAGCAGGCCAACGATCCTTTTAAGCAGTTTATGCTCCGGCTAATTCAGGTGCATCAGTGGCAGGACGGATTTTATGGCGGCCTGCTCGACAGCGATATTGGCGAGGTAAGCTTGAAAAGCATAACTGATGCCATCGGTTTTTACAATGCCACCGATAAGCGCGATATCAAGACTCACCGCGTGATTACTTATGTACACCGGGGCTATTTTGTTTTTAACAGCCTGTTCTTTTTACAGGAATATATGATCGAAGACGCAGGTATCGAAAATCAATCGCTCGAAGAAAAAGTACTTGCAGGTATAAGCACCCAACTCGAAACAGCTAATGAGGGAGACCGGGCTTCGTTTATGGCCAACATCGATCAGTTAAAAAAGGAATCCTATTTACATGCAGCCGAGCCTCCCCAGGAACGCAAGGGCTTGTTGCAACGCATTTATTTTGGAACAAAGCGGCTGCTAAGCAAGGCCTTTCGCTTTGTGCATAAAATATACGGCTGGGTTAAAGATAAAATTGTGGAGATGTGGGGCTTCCTGAAAAGCCTTTTTCGGAATTTCTTCGAGCAACTGCAAACGGGCATTCGCGCCTTTTTGGAGGGCATTGGATTTATGTTTGGAAACAAGACCATCGAAAGTGCCGAAGATACCGAAGCCATTGCCACAAAATTTAGTTTGGACAGCGATGCTGTATCGATAAGTACAAAGTCGATTGCAGCGGTGCATCACGGACATACACATAAGGTTCGCTACAAAATCCGCTCGCTGGAGTTCAGCCTGGCCGTAGTAGGGGGGATTTTAAAAATGGCCATTTCGATGGTAAATGTCCTTACCTGGCCTCTGCTTCTTTTTCGTATTATTAAAATTTTTCAGGATATATCGGCTTCGTATATGGAGCTGAGTAAAATAGAAATGAGTATTCAATAAATTATTAACATCAAATAAAATAATATTATGATCAACATCGACAACTTACTGCAAAAAATCGAAAGCCGTGTTCAGGATTTAACCGAACTGAAAATTCAAACGGTAATGGGCAAATTGGTAATCGACAACGACAAGCAAATAGAGTTTGTGCCCGGACAGGAAATCGAAGGCATCATTAGCAAAATTGATTTGCTGGATGGCGATATTACTACCCAAATCACCGAGAAGTTTTACCAAAAATATCCGGAGCTGGTTCAGTTTCATCAATCGCGCGAAGCTAAGGGGCACGAAATAATCGAGAACAATATCCTTGCGCTGACATCCATTGTAACGGCAATCAGAGAGATGATTTAAACCATGGCCAGTCAAAACAAATTCGTCATCAGCAAGCTGCTGGATGACCTGACGCATCTTGAGATTAACACCATCATCAAGAAAGGTATGACCTCGGCACCCCAGCCCGAAGAGATCGAGGAAGTGCTTTACGTGCTGCTTACCAACTATAAAGAAAAAACAGAAGTTATCATCAAGCGCAACGAACTGGATTTTAAAACAGACGAAGACAAAATTCATTCGTATGAGGAATTTTATAAGGTGCTTGATGATATGAACAAATTTATGGATAGTGAGGGCATACGAATCGATGAGGGCGACTATATTCTTTTTATGCGCATGAAATCGTTTTGTAATTATTTGTACTCCCGCCGGAATAGCATCAAATTTAAACCCGAGCCGAAGGTAAAGGAGGGCGAAACCATTTATACCATAAACCTGAAGAATTTCTGCGATTTCAAGCTGGAGATGGATACCCGTGACCGGGTGATGATAAAGCGGCTGTACGACCTGGGCACAGAGCGCATTGTAATGCAAACCCGATTCGGAATTGATGGCGATGTAGTAACGCGCATCGAGGAAAACTTTGCCAATCGCCCCAAACAAATCGTGCTCGACCTGCACGAGGAGCATACCAACCTAAGCATAAAATACTGGCAAAGCCTGGTGAGTGTTGCCAAGAGCCTGGTTACGGATCTCTTTGGTAAAAAATGATGAACTTAGGCTACTTCCCCTTTCTTAGAAAGCTGCTCACCACGGGGCGGTATCGGTGGGAAACTCCCGAAACTGCCACCGATGAAAAAATTGTGAGCACGCTTTATCTGGACGGGGATATGCTGTGCTACTATCCCGAAGATGAGGGCGGGCTTCCGCTGGATTTGCCCCACGAAATCCTGGATGCACATCTGCACAAAATCAATCGCGATATGCAAAGCCTCTTTGCCCTGGTCGATCATTTTATCGCAGGCCTGTCCGTGCTTATCGTTGTGCTTGCAATCGCGCTCCACCCCACAGCCTGGCTCGAGAGTGTGGTGGGGGGTTCTGCAATCGCCTTAATCATGTGCATTTTTCGTAAGTGGTTAAGGCCATTGGTAATAAAAATCACCGGGCGAATATTGGGTCGTTTGTTTCAGTTGGGGCGGGTATTTTTTAAAATTTGATATCGTTAGTTTTTACCACCGATTCGTTACTTCTCATAGGTCAAGAATTCTAAATGTCTGATTGTTTGAAGTATTTAAATCAATAATTTGGAATTTCTGATAAAACGGCTTTGCTCGTCATAGCTTTCTCTTATTTCTTTTAACCAATATTCAGGATATATATTGGCCAAGCAATTTTTTTTTCACTTTCTCAGTGAGTGCCTTTAAATACATTTTATCATAGTGTTCCAAAAAATGAGTTAGCCTTCTTTTTTTTAGTATTAAAAAAATACTTACTTTTGGAAGAAATTACCGGTGGCTATGAAAAAAAAAGTCATTCTCCGAAATAAGGCAGTATTTCTTCTGAGCATCCTGACCTGTCTGATGCTTTTGCCTCTAAATACAGAGGCTGAAGAACCCGATGATATTGAGCAGCTCAAAAAAGAACTCCGCCATACATCGGGGCAGGAAAAATTGAAAATATTATATGATATCGTAGGGTGTTATTACAAAATCTCTTATGATGAAACCTGTGTTTATCTGGCGCAGTACCTTGAGTTGGCCCAAGAAACGCATTCCCTAATTGACCAGGCCCGAGCCAATTCTTTTTATGCTACGATAGCTTTTAACCAGATCGAATATCACAAGGTTGTAAACTATACCCGGAAAGCCCTGAAATTGTATGGGGATCTGGGCGACTCGCTGAATATTTGCCGCCAATACGCAAAGCTAAGCCGGGTTTATGTAAGTTTGCGTGAGTCCGACAGTGCTTTGCAAACCATTGAAATAGCACTTAAATACTTCGAGAATCATGAGCATGGCCTCAATCTCCAAAGCACTAAAATCCAGTTGGGAAAAGCATACTATATCGGCGATAGATATACTGCTGCCCAGGAAGTTTTGCAGGAGGTGGTTAGCGAAACCAGAAACTTGAATCAACACACCTATCTTGCCTGGGCACTATACTGGCTGGGGGCATCCAATAGTAAGCTGGGGAATTTCCAGGAGGCCATAGCCAACTTTTCGGAAAGCGTTGAAAACAATAAAAGAGTCCAAAATATTATCGGTAAATTGGGGTCGATGCAGCAATTAGGCGATATGTTTTTGAAAATTGGTGAATTTGCCAATGCCTATCAGTTGTATTTTGACTGTTTTCAGCAAAAAGATATAGTGAGAGGCTATCAGGGTGAACGGCAATTTACTGCTGAATATCATATTAATTTAGGGAAGATATACCACAACACCCAAAGATACAGATCTGCGATTGAGCAATTTGATACCGCTATGCGATTGATTGCTCCATTTGATTTTTCGCCCACCCGGGGCATCATCCATAACCTGATAGGCCAAACCAGCCTGAGCATGAACGACCCGAAAGCGGCGCTGCTGCATTTTGAGCAATCCTACAAGTTTTATCAGGGAATTTCGAGCCGTTTTTATACGGCCATGACGCAAAATAATATTGCAGAAGTTTATATGTATTTGAACCAATACGATACAGCTTTTACTTATCTGCAAAAAGCAAAACTAACGAACGTAGAAATTCACAACAAATATGGTGAAGCACTTAACCGAAAAAACCTTGCAGCGTGTTATTATAATCAAGGAGAATTTAAGGAGGCTATGGATGAATTGAATGCCGGAATGTCCTACGCACTCCAAAGTAGTGTGGATAATTTGAAACTTGAATACTATTCGATTTATATTATGCTTTGCAATCAAACCACCGATTGCGAAATGGCACAAATGTATTTTAAAAAATTCCTGCAACTTTCCAACACCATTGCCAAGCAACATACCAAGAACCTAACCGAGTTTCAGCTCAGCACTTATACCAACGAATTGAATACCCAAACGGAATTTTTGAACCAGACCATCGAACTGCAAAATCTGGAAGTCAATCACAATGCCTTGCAATTTCAACGGCTTTTGCTTTTCACCATCGTTATTATTCTAATCTTATTTATAATAGGCATCTTATATTATTTTAATCTCAGACCTCCTGACTTGTGGTCAAACTAAATTGTCGCGATTTTATATATTAGCC
>CAZGAO010000131.1:0-11248 GCA_964523795.1 uncultured Lentimicrobiaceae bacterium | reverse complement strand
GTTTTTGATCAAATTACCTGTAAATCTGCGTAATACAAGATCTCCACCCATTATTAATAAATATATTTACCTAACTATCTCCACGGTTTGCGTTTGGCTTTTGTTGCCTGCCTGCAGGCGCACAAGGTAGGAACCGCTTTTTACCTTTTTCCCGTTTTGCATCGTGCCATCCCAAAGCACCTGTTGCTGCCCTTGTGGCATTTTTTTGTCGATTAGTGTTTTTATCTGATTTCCGTTAATATCGAATATTGAGATATTTACCGATTGTTGAATGCTGTTTGCAAATTCGATGGTAACATTGCCATCCGATGGATTGGGATAGGTCTTTAGCTCGCCAGAAAATATTTGCTGTTCCTTTTGAGCGGTTACAATATCATATTTTGAAAACCGAAGGTCTCCTATAAGAGGCACATCACTTTTATAATAAATTACATATAGTTGATTATTAAAAAAAAATAGATTTGGGAAATGACACATGTGCTTGGAAGAGTCAATAACTTGTTTTTGCCATTTATTTCCAAGCTTTGAATAGTGTACAATCTCTGTTTCCAAAACGGAAGAAGCATAGAACTCAGTTTCCACTACATGCACATCATTGTTTTGGTCGATGGCTATTTGTTGTCCTTCTTGTCGCTTGTTGGTTCCTGAAACAAGCTTTGGATTGCTCCAATTTTCTTCCTTTTTTATGAACATAGTTGAATCAGAAGTTTCTCCAACTGCAATAGTTGATTCTTTTCTGTAAGTACTTTGAGGGATTTCATTGTTGTTTAGGGCAATATCTTGACCAACATCAATCGTATCTTTTACGGGCATAACCGGAGGATACCAGTAATTTTGAAAATTGTCATAATAATAATACTGTAACCTTTCTTGTGTCGGGTATGCATAACCCATCGAAGCCCCTATCCAATGCAATGAATTGTTTTTATCTAGCGCGGCTTCACCCAATGCATAAATTTCAGCACCTCCGGGATAAGGACAAAAGGCATCGCTCCATAAGTTATTTTCAAAAAACCTGAAATAGCGATCGCCCGTAAGTTCAAGGCTCCAACTTACAATTACACGGTCGTTGTGGTCGATTTGTATCTTGTTATAATGCGGTAGTGGCATCCCTCCCGAAAGAACAATGGGTTCGCTCCATTCATAGCCATTATAAGTGAGCATTTTTATCAGCCTCCCTTCGGGTGTCCAATTATAGCCATCATGGGTGTAAGTAACATATAAATTATTTTTGCTGTCGCAGGCTATGTGAGGCTGTAGCATCCAAAGATCAGTATTTTGCAACAGATCGAGTGGCTCACTCCAGGTAGCTCCATCATCTTCTGAATTGCTATACAAAATCAAATGGTGATGGCCTGTGATTAAATATCTCCAAACCACATGAATTATTCCCTTATGATCAATTATCATATCGGGTTCCATGCTATAGCCGCCAAGGTTAGAAACATTTACTGGCGCAGTCCATTCTTGACCGAAAAGTAGTTTTACGCTTGACATGATGAATAGGGGTATAAATAGCAGAGCTATGAAATATTCTCGTTTCATAATATTTATAGAATTAAAGCTGATCGGCTTTATTATGTATATAAAAAATCGTAAGAAACCGATCAGCTTGGTTTTATACCTAATTGATCCGTGTTATCTTTTTGATATCCATTGTTGCTCCATTGCTCTGGATAATACAAATATAGAGCCCCGGGCTTAAGTTTTCGGCTAGTAGATTGGCACTATATTGCCCGGCTTCTTTTTTGCCCGCCTTAATGGTTTTTACAAGCCTGCCGACGTAATCAAATATATTTATCGTTATTGATGATTCTTTGCCTACTTCGTAGTTCAGCCGTGTGCTTCCGGTGAAGGGATTGGGTGTGTTGGGCAACAAACTAACGATTTGGTTTTCGCTTGATATGTTTTCGGGCTTTAATGCAGCATCTTCATCTTTAAATAGCAGCGAGAGCAAATACTCGCGGTAGGTCTTGTACTGCTTTTGTGTGGTGGGTTTGTATTCGACCATCCTTCCGATTGGAGCCGATTTGAGGCTGTCGTTTTCGATATAGAGATATAGCTTGCCCAGGTCGATAATGGCAAAGAGTGAGTCGGCATAAGTTGGTGGGTTTTGTATTACGGTTTCGTACCAGGTAATGGCACTGCTGTAATTGGCCAATTGAATATCGCAAAGGTTGGCCAGGAAATCGGCAATTTTCGCCAGTTCTTCATCCGGCTGTTCAATTATAATATCGGTGTAATACGATTTTAAACTGCTGTAATCATTGGAAATTTCTGTTTCGATAATAAACATCTCTTTAAGGGCAGCAATGGCAAATTCCGAATCGGGATTTGATTCTATTTCCTGGTATCCTAAAAGTGAAAAAGGAAGGAGAAATAGAAAAAGGAATATTGAATATCGAATACTGAATGTTGAATATCGAAGTGCTGGAATTAGGAGTGAGGAATTTTGAAGTTTTTGACAGAATAGCAAATTTTGATCTTTTGTGATGTGTCGGGATACATTTGAATATTTTAGAATATTTTTCATATTTTATTTTTATTAAATTGATTTGTTTTGGCGGTTTGGATACTTTTTACAAATATGGCTATTAGCTCATTGTTTTCGCTGTAAATGGGGTTTGTCTTTTCGTCTGGTTGAATAAGCGGTTTTCTTTTAATTATTTTGAGACAAACAAAACATTCACGCAGTTCTTTTAATATAATTTTGAGTTTATGCACAAAATCATTGGTAGATTCTGCACTCATTGCTTCGCCATAATTCAGTGCTGGCGATGTGCCGCTTCGGATCAGTTGTCCTGCTATTTGATTTCCAAATTTTGTATTGGGCAGTAACTCTACTATTTCACTTATCGCAATCGCGAAATCAATCAGCCTGTCTTCGAGGTCATATTTTCTTTCTCTTGTTTTCATTTCCTTCATATTTCTGTTTTTCTCCTTCATCCTTCATTTTACTTCAGTATTCGATATTCAATATTCAGCGGTTCGATATTCAAAAATCTTAGTTTTCTCCTGCTTCCAATTCCTTCATATTTCTGTTTTTCTCCTTCATCCTTCATTTTACTTCAGTATTCGATATTCAATATTCAGCGGTTCGATATTCAAAAATCTTAGTTTTCTCCTGCTTCCAATTCCTTCATATTTCTGTTTTTCTCCTTCATCCTTCATTTTACTTCAGTATTCGATATTCAATATTCAGCGGTTCGATATTCAAAAAAATCTCGTGAGCAAGATCATCCGCCCGGCTTGCGCCTTCGGTAGGGCCGCAGGCAACAATTACAATATTACCATCGGCCTCAAGCTCCTGTACAAAACCCCCAGACTTGGGAAAAGCGAGATAAACCACTTTTTTATGGGCGGCAATGCCATCGAGCCAGGTGTTGAGCTGGCTGGCATAAATCTTCTGATTATCGTAGCTGTAAAAGTAGTACCCGTTTGCATCACTGCCACCGTGGCTCATTATCCATACAAACAAGAAGTCATCGACAGTGATGGTTAATGCAAGTTCTTCAAATTTATCATCAATGGTTGCCTTATTGGTATTTGCATCGGTAATAACCTCATATTGAATTCCATGCTTGATTCCCTTGTAACGATTGTCTTGATTATCAAAAGTATAATCATCACCATCGTCAAACAATACATGTACATTTTCATCGGCGTAATCTTTATCAAATACCAACATTTCCCAGGCCAGATAGGCATCGTTCCAAAACTCATCAAAGCCATAAATGGGGTGAGCACCAATTCCGCCGTTCCATTGTTCGACAGCAGGAATGCTGCTGCCGGGGTTCATGTTTCCGCCTATAATAATGGCGTACTTTTCCTGGGCATGCAATGAGCCCATAGTGGCAAACAGTGCCACGATCATTGTTAAAATCAAATTTCTATTTGTCATTTTATTTTAATTTTGTGGCCTTACCGGTTTCGGGGAAGGGCTGCCTTGAAGTTTCGCAGTTTCAGCAGCCGCTTCCCTTTGGGTCGGTAAATACCTTGTTAATAAATGAAATTTTGAATTATCTAATAATCTCCACGACTTGTGTAGCAGTGTTCCTGCCTGACTGCAGGCGTACGAGCTACAGTTGGGGGGGGCATTCTCCTTTCGGTATTTATCTGTAACTTTCCATAATTGCCGGTACACACCGGGTGGTTTAATTTCGTTGATTAGTGTAAAAATATGCTTTTGGTGATATGAAAAAGGTTCCATAATATTTTTGTTTTATCAATAAAAAATCCATGTTGAAACTGGCAATTATACAAAATATTTTTTGTAAATGCAAGTGATATTTTGTATTTATTTTTAGGGGGGGGGGGGCTTAATTGCTTGATTGTATGATGTTTGTTGCGCGGGAATTTTTACATATTCACTTATGGCAATTTTAAAATATGTCGAAATCATAGATTTCTATTTTTCGACATTCTGCGGTTCGATATTTTTGTATTGATGGAAAGTCACCCCGTGAATCTTGTCATAGCACAAAGCATAATTCCAAACTTCGCATTTCCGCCTAAGGTAATTCACGGGGTGACTAAATCCATAGCCCGGTGCTTTAGCTCCGGGATAAATAGAAATGGTCTCAAAAATAAAAGGGCGTTAACGCCCTTCTCCCAGGTTTTTGCAGCAAATCACTTACCCCGGCCATAAATGACCGGGCTACGGATTCCGGTAGTAAGAAGTTTAATTTGGTTTTAAACACCAGGGTTGCTATCCCTTCGCTTCGCTCAGGGCTGCGAACCCTTGCAGCCCGGGGTTCTCAGTTCCGAAGGGATATCAAGACAAAAATTATTTCTAACCTTTATCTAAAATCCAAAATCCAACATCGGACATCAAACATCAGACATCTAACATCTGACATCAGACATCGGACATCGGACATCGGACATCGGACATCGGACATCATAAATCCCACCATCCTTCCCAATCTAATAAAAACCCTATCTTTGCGCCCGCAAATTTTTACCGAAAACACTTGATTCATGGATAAGAATACCATTATTGGATTGGTCCTCATTCTGGGCATTTTTGTTGGCTTTAGTATTTACAACACCCCCTCGCAGGAAGAGCGGGAACGCATTCAGCATCAGCGCGATTCGATTACTATAGTGCAGTTGCAAAATGCACGAATCCAGGATTCGCTGCAACGACTTAGAACCGAAAACACCACCGCACAGAAGGAAGCCGTGCAGGAGGCATCACAAACAAACGATGGTGAAAGCCTGGCTAAAAGTAAACTTGCCGACAAGCTGGGGAGTTTTGCAGGCTCGGGAATGGGCGAAGAAAAGTTTTTTATTATCGAAAATGAAAAGCTAAAAATTAAAATATCCAACAAAGGTGGTAAGATTGTCAACGTTCAGCTCAAGGATTATCAAACCTACGATTCGCTTCCGCTGATCCTCTACAACGATGACGATGTCACCGAGTTTGGCTATACTTTTTATGCCAACAGCCGCACCATCAATACCAATGCACTTTTTTTTCAGCCTTATTTTGAAGATTCGTTCCTTGACGGATCGGATTCACTCTATGTTTCGGGTAGCGATTCGCTGCGCTTTGCCATGCGACTTTATACCGATGCCGGCGATGGTTTTAATACTGAGCAGTACATCGAAAATGTGTTTACCCTTCGGGGAGGTAAATTTTTGGTGGACTACGACCTGAACATGGTGGGCATGAACCAGGTGATAGACCCGGGCACCAGCATGTTGAACCTGACCTGGAAAGCCGAAGTGCGCCGCCAGGAGGCCAGCCTGGACAACGACCGCGCCGAAACCACCATCTATTACAAGCATTACCAGGATGATGTGGATTACCTTTCGGAACGCAGCGATGACGAAGAAAAAATTGTTACTAAGGTGAGATGGCTCTCCTTTAAATCCCGCTTTTTTGTGTCCAGTTTTATCGCCGACAAGGCCTTCGATAATGCTGATCTGCGTGCCTTTACCCGCGAGGATGAGGAAAACCCGCACTACCTGCGTAATATGGAGGCCGTTATTGGCGTACCTTTTTATAATGAACCCAAGCAAACTTTTGCCTCGGCATTTTATTTTGGGCCCAACAAATACAAAACACTCAAAAAATTCGATCTCGATCTGGAGCGTCAGATTCCGCTGGGGTGGAGTTTCTTCCTTTTGGCCTGGATCAACATTTATGCGGTTATCCCGGTTTTTAACTGGCTGGGTGGCTACGGCTGGAATTACGGTATCGTGATTCTTATCCTTACCATCTTACTCAAAATTGTACTTTTCCCCATCGCCTACAAAACCTACAAGTCGTCGGCACGGATGCGGGTTTTGAAGCCCGAAATCGAGGAAATGTCTAAGAAATTCCCCAAACAGGAAGATGCCATGAAAAAGCAGCAGGCTACCATGGCACTTTACAAAAAGGCAGGGGTAAATCCCATGGCCGGCTGTTTGCCCATGCTCCTGCAGTTTCCCATCCTGATTGCTATGTTTCGCTTTTTCCCCTCGTCCATCGAGCTGCGGCAGCAGGCATTTTTGTGGGCCCACGATTTAAGCAGTTACGATTCCATCGTTTCGTGGTCGCAGCAAATACCGCTTCTCAGCCAATACTACGGAAATCACGTAAGTTTGTTTACGCTGCTTATGACCGTTTCTACCATCATCTACACCAAAATAAACAACGATATGATGGGCTCGGCACAAACGCAGATGCCGGGAATGAAAGTGATGATGTACATTATGCCGGTGATGTTTCTGGGGATTTTTAACAATTTTGCCTCCGGTTTGAGTTATTATTATTTGCTGGCCAACCTCATTACTTTTGCGCAGATGTATGTCATCCGCCGCACCATCGATGAGGATAAAATACGCCGTCAGATTTTGGTTAACAAAAAGAAACCGGTGAAGACATCGAGCTTCCAGAAACGGCTCGAAGACATGGCCAAGCAAAAAGGTTACAATCCCAAAACCGGGAAGAAGAAATAACAAGGTTTTTATACGGCAATTGCTGAGGGGGAAGATAACCCGGCTCATCAAAAGCAAGTCTTATTAAAGACGCGCAAATTGCGCGTCTTTCCACATGCTCATTTTCGAGCCATCCTTTTTTTATCTACCAAATTTTCAGTATTTATCAAGCCACGTCTGTGTTTGGTCTTCGATTTTGTGCAGCTATGATTAACCATAATTTTTTGCACATTGTAGAAAATTGAACACTGAATGAAAAATAACAAATAACGATTAACGCCTACCTACCCTTACCTTAGTCTGCTTCGGGCGGCAAGGCGTGTGGCAAAGGTTACAAAGCTTACCACCGTTACCGAACTGAGCGGCATGAGGATGGCGGCAATAATGGGCGAGAGCAGGCCTTGCACCGCAAAGCCAAGTCCGATAACGTTGTAGAGAATCGAAATAAGAAAGCTGATTTTGACGATCTTGAGCGAGGTCTTGGAGAAATGGATGAAACGGTCGAGCCAGGCAAATTTTCCGGCCTCAAGGATGGCATCGCAGGCGGGCGAAAACTGATATATGTCGTCGGCTATCGAAATACCCACATCGCTGACGTTGAGGGCACCGGCATCGTTAAGGCCATCGCCAATCATCAGCACGCGGCGGCCTTGCGACTTCAGAGCCTGGATATAAGCCAGCTTGTCGGCGGGCGATTGATTGAAATGCAGATTTTTACTGCTGCCGAAGATTTGGCTTAGCTTTGTTTTTTCGGCTTCGTTGTCGCCCGAAATCAAATGCACCGCTTTATCCTTTGCGAGGTATTTCAGGATTTCATCCATGCCCTGACGATATTTATTTTTTACCGAAAATTTGGCCTTGTATTCCCCATCCACCGAAACCCACACTTCGGAGGCAAAGGCATCCTGATCGCTGTCCTTGCCCAAAACAAAGGCTGCCGAGCCGAGCTTTACGGCAAAGCCATCCACCTGGCCTTTGATTCCAGCCGAGGGGATTTCCATATAATCATCCACCTCATCGATATGATCCACCTCAAGGAAATCGAAAACTGCTGCACTTAATGGGTGCGCCGACTGCCGGGTCAGCGATTTTACCGCTATTATTTCGGCACTACTAAGCGAGCTATCTTCCAGTTTTACCTCTTTGCTGCGGTTGTAAGTAATGGTACCCGTTTTGTCAAAAACCACGGTATCAATTTTAGTAAGCCTTTCCACCACATCGGTATTTTTGAGATAAAAGCCCTGATGGCCATAAATACGCATGGCGGTGCCAAACGAAAAAGGCATGGATAAAGCGATGGCGCAGGGGCAAGCCACAATCAACACCGAGGTAAAGGCCAGCAATGCGATGGATGGATCGGCGATGTACCAGAATATGGCCGTGAGAGCCGCGATAATGAGTACTGCGATAGTAAAATTTTTGCTCAGCCGGTCGATGAGTGAAGTGATGTGTGAAACCGATTTTTCTTTGTTGGTGTTCTGATTCCACAATTGCGTGAGTTGGCTCTGTGCCACATTGCGTTTTACTTCGATCTCGATAGCCTGGCCAATTTGCTTTCCGCCGGCAAACACGAAGTCGCCCACCTGTTTGGCCGTGGGCAGCGATTCGCCGGTAACGAATGAATAGTCGATGTGCGCCTGGCCTTTTGCCAGTTTCCCATCGGCAGGAATCAGCTCCTGGTTGCGAATCAGGATGCGGTCGCCGGCTACGAGGTCTTTGAGCGGAATACTCACCTCTCCCTCCGGGTTTATTTTGGAAACCGCTACTGGGAAATAAGACTTGTAATCGCGGTCGAACGAAAGGCTCTGATAGGTTTTGTCCTGATACCATTTGCCAATTAAAAGAAAAAAAACAAAACCGGCAAATGAATCCAGGTAGCCAGCTCCTGTGGAAGTAAAAATCTCGTAATAGCTCTGAAACACTAGTGCCAAAATCCCAATGCTGATGGGCAGGTCGATATTCACGATTTTGTGGCGCAGGTTTTTGTAGGCCGAGAGCAGATAATCGCGGCTGCTAAAAAACAATACCGGCAGCGACAAAGCCACATTGATCCAACTAAAAAAATCTTTGAAACCTCCATCGAGTTGTTGCCTGATGTTGAGATATTCAGGAAAACTAAGCAGCATGATGTTGCCGAAGGCAAAGCCGGCCACGCCAATTTTGGCCAGCAGGGCGGTGTTGGTTTTGGGCTTCTTCCCATCCTCGGCCTTGCTGAGCGTAATTTGCGGAATATAATGAATCGAGGCCAGCAATTCCACCAGGCGGCGCAGTGACAGCTCGTCGTGATTAAAGGTGATGGCCACCTCTTTTTTGGTAAAGTTAACCAGCGAGTTTTTTACGCCCTTATCCATGAGGTGCATATTTTCGAGCAGCCAAATACACGAGCTGCAATGGATGGAAGGAATGAAAAGCGTTACTTTGCTTATGTTGCCTTCGGTAAAATCGAGCAGCTTATCGCGGATTTCCTCGTTGTCGAGGTAGGCGTATTTATTTCCAAATTCCTGCCTCTCCACACGCACGCCCGGCGTATCCACGATGGTGTAATATTTATTGAGTTTGTTTTGATTCAGGATTTGATAAACGGATTTGCAGCCATGGCAGCAAAAGTTTTTATCGTCCCAAACCACCGGGTATTTCCCGCAGTCATCGCCACAATGCACACATTTTACCGAATCCATATTTTCAATATTTTTTTTTACAAAGAAAGCAAAAAAGCAGGAGTAGGGGCGGGGTGGTGGTAATTGCAATGGGAAGAGAGTATGTGCAGAAGAATAACTCTGCTGTTTAATTATCATTGATAACTTTGCCCAAAGAAAACTAAAACCATGGCAGACTATAGCAACATATCGACATTCGATGAGCTGATTGAGCGTGAACACGGGAAAATTGGGACAGAAAGCAGAAACATTTATGAAGAGAAAGCGCATAAGTTTATTGTAAGCGAAATGCTGAAAGAAGCTCTTAGAGAAGCAAAATTGAAATAAGAACAATCTGCTGAAAAATCTGATACTAAAAAAAAAGCGGTATTTCATAATCTTACCTGATAAATATCAAGTTTAAAACTAGCAAGACCAGCCACGGCAAAATCGCAAGGATTTTTCTGTAATTTTTAAACATTTCTAAATAAGATTTTAAAGTACTGTTTGATAAGCCGTTTAGTAAAAGACTTTATCAGATACATCTATTTAAAATGGTTTTATTTAAATAGGGACTTGTTTTTAAAACAATTTAATTTCTACATTTACGCACTCAAATATCAATACCGATGGGTATATTTTTTAAAAATGAAATTATGAAGAAATTATTAATCTTATTTGCCATTAGCCTGGTAATGCTTGCCTGTGGCACGCAGAACCACAAAACTGAAAGCACCGAAACACAGGAAGCCGTCGAAACCATCGACCCCGCCAGTTTGGAAACCATCGAGATTGCTGTGATTGGGATGACCTGCGGCGGCTGCGAACGGACGGTGCAAACAGCCGTGGGTAATTTGCCCGGCGTACAATCGGTTAAGGCATCGCATACCGATTCTACAGCCCTCGTTACCTTCGACCCGGGTCAAACTACCTTCGAGGCTATGAAAGCAGCCATCATCGACAAAGGCTATGCCGTTGAAGATTATGCCATGGTAGAAAAACCACAATAGGTTCCGGCTAATACCAAATAATTTAAATGTTGATATTTCAGGATTATCGAAAGTTGAGCTAAGTGTTTTATGCAAAAAGATAAAAACATATTTAAACGGGTTTTTAGTTTTTATTTCCAGGGTTTTAAATCGATGACCTGGGGACGGCAGGTGTGGCTCATAATCCTCATCAAATTGTTTATCATGTTTGCCGTGTTAAAGTTGTTTTTTTTCCCAAATTTTTTGAAAACAAATTTTGCCAGCGATCAGGAAAGAGGCGATTATGTGATAGAGCAGTTGACGGACAGGCCGGTGGGGGAAGTGAGCGATGAGTAGAGACGCGATGCATCGCGTCTATTTTGCGGGTAGAGACGCGATGCATCGCGTCTATTTTGCGGGTAGAGACGCGATGCATCGCGTCTATTTTGTGGGTAGATACACGGCGCATCGCGTCTATACAAACTGCCCATCAGTTGAATATTGAATATCGAATATCGAAAAATGAGTATTGAAATTCTGATAATTAACAGGTAACAGAACCTAAGCGGAATAGTAGTACAGCCGCCCAATTTGGGCGGCTCAACCATATCTGCTCCGGGACAATTAACGGATAACAATTAATCCCGCCTGTGGCGAGGATTTCGCTTCGCTCAACAAGTAACGAAAAACGGATAACGATTAACGGATAACAATTAA
>CAZGAO010000130.1:0-11347 GCA_964523795.1 uncultured Lentimicrobiaceae bacterium | reverse complement strand
GACATTGTTTAAAATTTTCAACAAATGTACTGTTTATTTATGAACTAACACTTAGCGACCTTGGCGGTGGTTTTATTAACCGCAAAGGGCGCAGAGGGCGCAAAGAATTTTTCTAAAGAAAAATAATATATTTATTTTTAATACTGTAAAACGCATCAAAGCAGTTTGCCCCGATGCTTCGGGGGCGTTTTGCCGGGAGAAATCCATTTCATGATGTCATCTCCTCATTATGTTCAAAAAATTTGAGTTATCTCTCGAAATGACAAAGGCCACGAGCTGATTAGGGGTAGGGGAATCGGGCGCTTCGCGCCCGATTCCCCTACCCCTCGAACCGCTCCGATGGTGTCATTTCGATGCCGCAAAGCGGCAGGAGAAATCTCCTAAAATACAGGTGCTTGCGAAAACATGTCATTGGTAACAACAGGAGAAAACTCCTAAAAAACAATTGTACGCATCTGTACATATCCGATCCCCAAACGAACACATCCATCAGCAAGTTCATACATTTATTATTCGATCATGTTGGAATTTAGCTACTTATCCCAAATGGCATAAGATATGAAGAAATGCAGCTACTTTTGCCTGGAATTATTTGCTATGCTGCGAAACTACATAATAAGTGCGCTAAGAAATCTAAACCGCGATCTGGCCTATTCGGTAATTACCATTTTTGGCTTTGCCGTGGGTCTGGCCTCTTTTATCATTCTGTTTTTGTACATCAAGAGCGAAACGAATTACGATGAGGCTTGGAGTAACGGCCAACGCATTTACCGGATAAGCCAAACGTTGAATATGGCAGGCAACGATGATCCTTTTGCGCTCACTGCCTTTCCAGTGGCTCCATCATTAAAAGACTATACGCCTGAAATTGAAGATGCAGTGCGCTTTACTCTGGTGGGAGCGCAATCGATCGAAGTGGAAGGGCAGGTTTTTAATGTGGAGGATGTGTATGCTGCCGATTCAACATTTTATAAAATTTTTGATTACAAGTTCATTGTGGGTAATCCTGTCACAGCCTTGACGGAACCGCAAACAGCGATTATTTCCGAACAGGAAGCACTACGTTTTTTTGGGACTACGGATGTAATAGGACGTGTTTTTAAAACCCGGCGCAATACCGTAAGAATAAGTGGTGTATTTAAAAATAATGATTTTGTATCGCATTTTGTCCCTCAAATTTTAGTTTCAACGGCCAGCCTTAATGGTGAATATCTTGCGCACTTGAATGAAGACTGGTTTAGAATGGCGAGTTATACCTATTTGCTTACTTATCCCGGCACCAGCACCGAAGCGTTGAAAAGGAGTGTCGATCGATGGGTGGTCGAAACCCTCGACCCCTGGATTAACGATCTTGAATTGTCGGCAAAGGCATCTTTTACCATCGAAGCTCTTCGCGATATTCATTTTAATACCATGCGGCAATATGATATGCCTTCGAATACCAGTTCGGCTTATGTTTATATTTTTGGAGCCATTGGGATATTCATCCTACTTATCGCCAGTATCAACTATATGAATCTGGCCACAGCCAAATCTATCAGGCGGGCACGCGAAATTGGCATTCGTAAAGTTGCCGGTGCCGGTCGAGGGCAGTTGCTGGTGCAATTTCTGAGCGAATCCCTGCTTTTTAGTCTGCTTGCGATGGTTATCGCTTTGGTTCTGATCGAGCTTTTTACGCCGGTTTTTAACAACCTGACCGGAAAAAATTTGTCGCTTTTTCACGAAACACCCGGAATGAATTTAGCGTGGACATGGGCGCAAGTATTGGCTATTGTGTTTTTTACAGGTTTGCTATCCGGCTCTTTTCCGGCTTTGGTGCTTTCGGCTTTTAAACCCATTCATGTACTGAAGGGCAGCGCAATGAAGGTGAGCGGTAAAAATATGGTTTTTAGTACCAAAGGAATACGCAAAGCCCTGGTGATTTTTCAATTTACAATTTCGATCACCATGCTCATAAGCACCTGGGTGGTATATACCCAATTGCAATATATGCGTAATAGCGATCCAGGTTTTGATAAGGATAATGTGCTGCTTATCAATATGCCATCCGATTCAGTTTTAGCTATTAAAAAGCAAGGTCTGATTAATGATCTGAATAATTATTCAGGTATCGAAAAGGCTACGGCAGCAAACAATTTACCCGGCTACGAGCATGGTCGGCTTTTGTTTTTTATCGATGAGGATGGCCAATGGATCAACAAAACCATGAATTTTTTTAGTGTAGGCGATGAGTATCAGGAAATCCTTAAGCTGGAACTCAAGGCCGGCAGATTCTTTTCAAGGGATTTTGCCAACGACGACACAGCTGCCTTTGTGGTAAACGAAGCGGCGGTAAAATACCTGGGATTAGAAAATCCCATCGGACATCGGATGCGTTGTGGCTTGGATGTAAACGGCGAGATTGTGGGGGTGGTCAGCGATTTCTTTTACGCCTCCCTACAAAAACCCGTTGAACCCCTGGTATTTATTTGCAAACCCGACTGGCTAAGCCATATCCTGGTAAAAATAAAGTCTGGCAAGCTAGATCCTACAATGACATATATCGAACACAAGTGGCGGGAATTCGATCAGCGGCATCCATTCACCTATTCTTTTTTGGATAATAATTTTGATCAGCAATACGATCGTGAACGGCAACTATTACAAATTTTTGGATACTTTGCCATTCTTATTATCATCATCTCATCGATGGGACTGCTGGGGCTTTCATCCTTTACCGCCGAGCAACGCCGCAAAGAGATAGGGATACGCAAAATACTGGGTGGTACGCAAAATCAAATTGTAACCTGTCTGGTTAAAGAATTCCTGTTTTTGATATTGATAGCCGGAGCCATCGCCATCCCTCTTAGTTATTGGCTTATGCGCCGCTGGCTCGAAGAATTTGCTCACAGGATCGAATTAAACTGGTGGTTTTTTGCGGTGTCTTTGCTGGCTGCTTTGGCTATTGCCTTGCTCACGGTTATCTTTCAGGCCAGTAAGTCCGCCCGTGCTAAGCCTGTGGAAGTTTTGAAATGCGATTAAGACAAAAAAAAAGACCCCGGAATAAACCGGAGTCTTTTACAAATTAAATCACAAACTATATTATTGTATCACCACTTTGCGGATGATGGTTTGCTGTTGGCTGGTAATTTTTACAAAGAAAACACCGCTCGTCTGTTCCATCAATCTTAGTTGATAGATGCCGCCGGTGGCATTGTTAATTTCATCAGCAAAAATAAGCTGACCAGAAATGTTCATCACTTCAAGCTGCAAGCTCTGATCAACAAGCGGAAGGTTGATGTTAAACAAGCCGTTGCCCGGATTGGGGCTGATGCTTATCATATCCAGTTGCATATCACCCACAGCATTCGCAGCTTCGCCAGCTTTGATAATTATCGACTGACCGTTTTCCTGGAAAGTACCACTATTTGCCATTGTATTGCTAAACTGTACATTTATCGCGGCCTCAGTGTGGCTACCGATATGATAAACCCTGAACTCCATTGTTTCCTCAATCACAAGCCCGTCAACTGCCGTGGTGGTCATATCATCACCATAAGCTACCAACAATTGGTTTTGGGTCTGGGCATCGTATCTGGTTAATCCAACACAAAGTCCTGCCTGATTAAATACGCCGATAAAGTCGCCATCGTTAACAGCAGACAGTCCGGCATTTTGGATTGCGATTAAATGCAGCGCACCGGTTTTGGTATAATTCCATGGCGCATTGTTATATACCACCGGTTTGTTGGGGTTTAGATTGCTGCTTGCTTTTGAGCAGGTATATTCTGCCTGGCCGGCGGCAATCATATTAAGCATATAGGCCTTGCCTGGCTCTAATTGTTGCAGCGTGTAAAGTCCGCCCTCGGGCCAGTAAACCTGCTGACTGTAAATGTCGAAAGCAAAACGTAAATCGTTACCAAATTGCGACAGCAAATCTTCTGCTTCCACAGCCTCGGAGCATAATACCGGAGCAAAGCTTACACCCTGCGATACTTCAAAGCTCTTATCAGCAGGCATAGCACCATTGATGTCAAGACAGCCTTCTTCGTTCATTTTAACTTTATAACCCTGCTTCACATCCCAACCTTCGGAAAGGGTGTTTATATTTTGCGAAGGCCAGTAAAAACCATCTTTTCCTAAAACAAATTCAACTTTACCCTCGGCTTTCAGGTCGGCAAAAATGGCTACCATATCGGGGTTAGCAGGGTCGAGGTAGGAAGAAACACCGCTCCAGCCCTGGGGTATGCAAATGGTTTGGCCACCTGCAGGATCGTAAACCGATATTTGTAATTCAACAGTAGTGGAGGCTACCGGATCACCATTGTCAGTAGCGACAAATACGATGGTGTGGTTTCCTAAATTATCAGCCGCAGCTACCAGCTCGATATCAACAGTGGCTACATTTCCGGAAACTACCACAGCCGAAAAGCCGGGAAGCCCGCCGTCGTTAACCACCAAATCGGTGATCTGATCAGCTTCGGGCGATTCGAACGAAACCGAGAGCGAATAGGTATCGCCCACAGCTACAGTTGGGCTAACTACAGGGAAACCAACAGGAACGGGAGGCTGATTTTCGTCCGATCCTTCGGTTATCAGCAATGGCATATCGGCAGTTCCATAAGTACAGCTAACGCCATGATCATCGGTAGCTTTAATATAATATTCGAGGCCCTGAACTGTCATTGCGGCACCGGGGATGGTAGCTTCGTAAGCATCACCACCCACATTGGCCATATTAACCACAGCATAAAAGGGAGTTCCACCGGGAACGCGGTAATACAAATTTACTGATGCTACACTATTTGAATTGTCGGTAGCCGTAGCAGCAACAAAAATATCAGCACCAGCCAGTGATTGGCTAATCGGGCTATGCGTAATCTGTGGGGGCAGGTTATCGATACCAATACTATAAGGCTCGTTGATAGGATTGGTTAGTGGGCTTGTTGCATTAATTTGACCGTCGGTGGCCCAGATATAAAAATCCATACCCGGGAACTCTGTCGCCTCAGCACTTACCGTTGCAGTCCACAAATTATCAACACCTTCATTAAGAGCTACTTCATTGTAATCGGTAGTACCTGTAATACGATAATACAGTTTAGCACTGCTTACAAAGGGAGCCTCGGGGTCGGTGATCAGTGCTTCGATTGTCAGGTCAACAGTTGAAGCATTTGAAACGCAAAAAAGATCGAGCGTAGCAGAAGTAAGCTCGATTTCCGGGCCACTTCCCTCGTTGATGCTTAAGAGCGATAATCCTCCCGGATAGCCGTAGGAATCATCGGCATTAAATCCATACACATAAAGTCCGGAGGCATAGCTGCTGGCATTGCTCAAATTATTGGTAACATTAATACCAATAGGGAAGGCACCTGCAGAAAACAGCGTTGTGGGAATTCCACTAAAACTGGCCGCATTCAAGGGAGCACCGTTGAGCATCATGCCGGAAACACCAGCATTTTCTACCGTTGAAGTGAAATAGTTATTAATAAAGCCATCAGCCGGAGTAGAAAAGGTATAGCCTTCCAAAAATTGCTGATAGGGAGGGATAATCATCATAAAGGGGTCGCCGAGATACGAGTTGCCATCCCATTCGTTTCCATTCGAATATTGAACGGCAAGGATTGGATTGCTTGCTTCCACGTAAGATGCTACGGTGAGCATGGTTTCGAAGAAATCGCCAAAGTTAAGCGTGGCAACACTTGCGCCATTAATCAGCACTTCGGTATTATCCTGCGAGGCCAAAAAACGCCAGGTATCCCCGTTGTTTCTGCCTTGCAGCGGGCGGGTTACAAATGTTTCACCCCAGGTTGACAAGGAGGGAACTTGCTGTACAATGTGGTCGCAGTAGCCAAAGCCTACCGGAATATTAACACATCCGGCACCGCTGAATACTGAAATAGGTAAAGTAGATTCGATTATGGAGCCGGTTAGATCCGCTTGACCCTTTACCGCATAAGTTTGTCCTGTATTCAGACTTACATTAAAAGGCACACCTGCTGGATATCCCCCGAGGGTAGCTTTTGAAGGGGTGATAGTAATTACATTGTTATCATAAGGACTCACAATGGTTATTTGGGATGCGAAGTTTGCACTGCTTTGAGCCGTATAGGCTATTGCAAGGTGCTGGGTACCGAGAATACTTACCGGCAGACCCAAAAAGGCATCTGTGGTAAATTGAATCTGGTTGGTTCCATAAACGGTTACCGGATCGTTGGCTGTTACATGGATACCCAGCGATTGAACAGTTAGAGAACTGCTAACAATTGCACCAACTGGCACAGTGATACGAGTAATGGTATTGGCCGTTACAGTATAACTTTGTGAAAAACTAATCCCGGCAATACTAACCATTCCACTGGTGTTTACATCGCTGGTAATATCCAGAAAAAGACCAACGCCGGCATTGGTGAAATTTGAATTAAAAGCCAGCCAGAATTCAGTGCCCTTATTGCTTAGGTCAGATTTAGCACCATTAATCACATCGGGATTTTTGAAGCTCTTGGGCATTTTTAAATTGCTACGCTCAATATGAGGTTCGTAGGCATCGCGCAGGGCTTGCAATTCGCTTTCGGAATATATCTTGCAGCCGCCACAGTTAGAAGCACTCGGGCCAACTTGTGCGCTGGCCTGAAAAACAATAGATAAAAGAAATAATAAAGTAAATAATAATCGTCCTTGAGTTTTCATAAATTAAAAAATTAAATTAGACATTAAGTTTATTTAGAATAAATACAAATAAATGGTGGAAATTTGAATCCATAGTTAAATAAATAACTAAAATTTGTTAAGCATAAATAACTAAATATCTAACTAATTGGATATGAAATTTGTGGACTGTTAAATAATTATTTTTTCTTAATATGAGTACCTTGTGAGAATTCCATTTTATCACGGTTTTTTTTGAAGGATTCATGTTTTTTCTATCCAATCTTAGAGTAAGACAGGGCATTTTAAGCACTTTCTGATATTTTCCGTCAGGAAAATTCTTTGCGCCCGCTGCGTTCTTTGCGGTCAAAAAGTGCAACCCTTAAGTTTACAAAACACACTTACGAAATGGCTAAAATGTCTTGGTGCTATGCCAGGCAAAAATTTCATTGTGATTGTCCGCTGTGTTTTTCCACATTTTCTATACTTTTACCGTCTAATTTTTTAAACTAAAACATTGCATAATGAAGAAACTGCTTTTATCACTCACTTACTTGTTGATCGGGCTTACGATGTATGCCGCCCCGATTGAGCAGATGATCAGCAGCGCGGGTAACAGCGATGACTATCCGGGCAGCGATTTCCTAACTATTTTCGACAGCACCAGCGTGGTGGTGCAGGAAACAGGGCTTGGGTATTTTTACACCCACCAGTTGTTCAAAATCCTTACGCCGCAAGGTGCCCTCGACAAGCGCGTAATCGAATATGGCTACGATCCGCTGTCGGCTTATGTAGATATTAATATGGTAAAGATTTACCGCAAGGATGGCTCGGTTGAAGAGCTTGATTTGGCGACCGTTAAAGATTATCCTGCACCGGCACGCGCCATTTATTGGGGTGCCCGCGAAAAAATGATCGAAGTAGGCCGCCTGGAACCCGGCGATGCCATCGAGCTGCAACTCTTCAAAAAAGGTTATACCTACGCGCTGCTCATGCAGGACGATGAGGAAAAGTACATCCCGCCCATGCGGGGACATTTTTATGACATCGTGCCTTTTTGGACTGATCAACACATCCTAAGCAAAACATACACGGTGGATATGCCCGCCGACAAAATTATGCAGTTCGAGTTTTACAATGGCGAGTGCCAGTCGTCGATGCGTTTTAATGGCGATCGAACGATTTTTTCGTTTAGCAAAAGCAACATCGCTCCTTTTAAAGGCGAAGCCAATATGACGGCTACTTCGGATCATGCGCCCAAGCTGCTGCTTTCGACCAGCCCCGACTGGGAGGCCAAGTCGCTGTGGTTTTATGGCGTTAACGAAGATTATAATGCCTTCGACCCAACGCCTGAGGTGCAGGATTATGTAGATGGATTGCTAAAAGATGCCGGGAACGAAATGGACAGCGTGTCAATACTCACTCACTGGGTGGCCGATAATATGCGCTATTCGGGTATTTCGATGGGATCGGGTGAGGGCTACACCCTGCACAATGCCGAAATGAATTTTAGAGACCGTTGCGGCGTTTGCAAGGACAAGGCCAGCCTTCTGGTTGCTTTTTTGCGTGCCGCAGGTTTCGAATCCTATCCGGCCATGACCATGGCAGGCTCGCGCATCGAAGATATTCCTGCTGACCAGTTCAACCACAGCGTAACGGTTGTGAAATTGGCCGATGGGAAATACCACTTGCTCGATCCCACCTGGGTTCCTTTTGTGCGCGAGCTGTGGAGCAGTGCCGAGCAGCAGCAAAATGTTCTGATGGGCTTGCCCGAAGGTGCTGACCTGATGATTACCGCAGTCTCGGAGCCTGAAAATCACTATTTGAAAATTAGCGGTAAATCCGAAATTGATACCGAAGGAAATTTGAGTGGTGAAATTTACATTACTGCCGAAGGCCAAACCGATGCTGCCATCCGGGGCATGTTCACCCGCGATTACCGCTCGCAATGGGACAGGAACCTGGAAGCGGAATTTTTGCGTGCAAATCCCAAAGCCGAAATCATCAGCATGGACTATGGCGATAATCCTTACAATCATGCTGTCGGCCCCATCGAAATCACAGTAAAATACCGCATCCCTGATTATGCCTTTGTTGCCAACGGGCACATTGCCTTTGTGCCTTTTGTTGCAAGCAATATCTTTGGGCGAGCCATGACGCATCTCTACCTTAATACCAGCATCGATGAGCGAAAATACAGTTTTCAAGATCGCTGTAGCAGAATCGTTAATCTAAACGAAACCATTACCCTGCCCCAGGGTTACACCATGCGCAACGAAGCAAGCGAAATTAATTTTGATGCTGCTGCAGCAGCTTACGAGGGAAAAATATCGCAGGAGGGCAATACCCTTAAAATGCAGCAGGAAATCATCCTCGAAAAACGGATTTATGAAGCAGATGAATGGCCTGCCGTGAAAAAAGTGGTAGAAGCCCAGAACAACATGGCGCACACTCCAATTATCCTTTATAAATAATAATGTATTGTATTTTCATTTTTAAAATAAACCGACAATGAAACAGTATTTCATCATATTAATAATCGTAGCCTTATTTCAAACGGCCTTTGCCCAGGAAAAAAATCCGGATGCGAGATTCGAAAAAATCACCAAAACATATACGCTGAACGACGATGGAAGCATGAGCTACCGTTATTTTAAACAAATAAAATTGCTGAGCCACGCTGCCTTCAACCGCTTTTATGGCGAAACCTTTATCATTTATGATCCCGATTATCAGGAATTAGAAATTAACGAATCTTACACCATTATGGCCGATGGCAAAAAAATCACTGCTCCCAACAACGCTTTTAACGAAGTGCTTCCGCGCGGTGCTGCTCACTCGGCCAGTTTTAACCAGCTTCGCGAGATGGTGGTAACGCATACTGCCCTTGAATTGGGCGCGACCATTTACCTGGATTATACCCTGACTACCGCCAAAGATTTTTGGCCGGCACTGATGGCCAACGAGGTGATCGGGGAAACGTCACCGGTAAATGAAATGGAGATTATTGTAAAAGTGCCTGCCAATGTGGAGCTTTATCACAAAATGTACAATCTGCGTACGGCTCCCGAAATTATGGTCGTTGGCAGTCAAAAGGTTTATACCTGGAAATTTATGGGTGTGGATGCTTCGGCAAAGGAAAATTTTACCGACGATTTGCCAAAGGCTCCACGGCTGATGTTTAGCACCACCGAAAAAATGGGTGCGGTAACGGATTGGGTGAGTCGGCAAAAAGCCTTCGACCTAAAGATTGATTCCGATATCGAAAAATTTGTAAATGAAACAAAAGATGAAGCGGCCGAGATAAAAACCCTGCTTGCCTTGCAAAAAGAAGTGGTGAAAAATATGAAGAACGACCACGTAGCTCCGGTTTGGGTGGGATATAAAGTTCGCACGCCGATAGAAGTTTGGGAAAGCAACGGCGGAACAGAACTTGAAAAAGCCGTTTTGCTGAGTTCAATGCTCAAGGCTGCCAACTTTAATGCTGTTGCCTGTCTGCGCGGATCTGCCGAGTTCTTCGATAAAAATGTGGGCGATCTCACCCTGCTCGACCAGGCTTTGGTAAAAGTAAACACCAAAAACCACGGCACACTTTATATTTCGGCAAGCCGGATGAACGAACAAACCATGGAACCAATGCTGGCCGGCGAGGTGCTGGTGCCACTAAACAAAAATGCCGACTTCTCGGTAATCGAGCCTTCGGCCATGAAAAATACTATTGACTTTAGGGGTACCTTTATAATCTCCCCCGAAATTGCTCTAAGCGGAATTATGGAGATGGAATTATCCGGGGCAGCCAATCCATTTTTAGAATTGCAGGAAAATAAAGACCTGATGAAGAAAAAAATTAGCGGTGGCTTTGCAGCAAAAAAGGAAGATGCAGTTACGGTAAATAATTCGAACCCTGCCAAGACCAATGTTACGGTTGTTGCCGAAAAAGAAAACCCCTGCAAGGAGCAATTGGATTTTTATACCATGGATTTGCCATCGGTATCCACAGGTTTCGATAGTTGGCATATCCGCTATTTGAGCAGCGAACGGACAGCAGCTTTTGTGGTGTCCTTTACTTTGGATGAAAAATATGCCTTTGAGATTGAAGTCCCCGAAGGTTATGCTTTTGTTAATAATAAACAATCGGTAAACGCGAAGAGCAAGGCCGGAAGCGTTAAAATCGAAATTAGCCCCAAAGGCAATAAAATAATGGTTAAGCGAGAGCTTAAAATTGATGCCCGGATAATTACGCCCGATCAATATCAGGAATTTAGGGCGATGATTAACGAGTGGCTGGATCCCAATATGCAAAAAGTTGTGTTTCGGAAGATGGTGGATTAAAATGGGTATTTTTTCATAATTCAATATTTCAGTGCTCCGCACCTAAGTTGGTTTCTTTGAACGTTATTTTCGGATATTTATAATGAGATTCCTCACTTCGAGAGATAACTCAAATTTTTTGAGCATAATGAGATAATGTGGAGCGAAGCAGCCTGCCCCGTTTTTTCGGGGACATCCTCGCCAAAGGCGGGATTGAGCGAAGCAAAATCCAGCCATTGCGGGGACATTTGAGAGGAGATTTCTCCCTTTATCACTCCGCTGCGCTTTGTGATTTGGTCGAAATGACCCCGTCCATGGGCTGATTAGAGGGGGAGGTGAATCGGGCGCGAAGCACCCGATTCACCTCCCCCTCTACCCTAATGTCATTAAGTTAAGCCTCAAAAAAAAA
>CAZGAO010000129.1:0-11484 GCA_964523795.1 uncultured Lentimicrobiaceae bacterium | reverse complement strand
AAATATTTGTCATGGCAAATAAACGAAAATATTTGCCATGACAAATAAAATGAAGAATTTTTTTGTAATAAAATTGCAGGTTTAGAAAATAAATGAATTTTCCGAAGTAAGGTGGATATTTCAGTCATACTGACCCCCCAAATCGGTCATATTGCCCCCCCTTGGGTTTTGGTTTCAAAGAACGTGATGGGGTGACAAAATTACAGTGTTTTTCTTAAACTTTCTCCTTTTAATTCTATTCGGTGTGACGTGTGTACCAAGCGGTCTAAAATTGCATCGGCAATGGTTTCCTCGCCGATTACATCAAACCAATTGGATACAGGCAGTTGGCTCGCAATGATCGTTGATGATCTGGCATGACGGTCTTCTATGATTTCCATCAAATCCAAAAACAATAAAACTTACCGATAGAGGAAAAAACAAGGTAGAGTTGAGTATTTTCAATCCCGATGGCTATAACGACACATGGACGTAAGTGGAGAGTGAAGCAAAAAGAAAAAAAGAAGACTCAATGAACGTAAAATTGAGGCAAAGGTTCGAGCAGGATTTGAATTCAATAAAAGCATCATTTTCAAAAAAAGAAGGAACAAAACTCATCAACAGAGTATGGGAACGTATCGGCAGGGCAAAGCAAAAGCACAACAGGGTTTCGGCAAGATATAAAATGGAGCTAACAGAAGAACAAGGAAAGGCAACAGGCCTAACATGGACAATTACAGAAAACAAGGTCAAAGACGACAAATCAAAAGGGGTATATTTTATCAGGACAAATTATGAAAAAACCCAGGAAGGGACACTTTTTGTTTATTTCAATTGAAAAGGTTACCAGTATTTCATTTCAAAAATATACCATTTTATTAAAATAGCAATGGCTTCAACAATCTTTTCTGGGGTACCCCAGAAAAGATTGTTGAAGGTGCCCGGATATTTTTCGGGTTTTTCATTTTTCGATAAGTTTTTTGGTTTCTTTTATTCTGTATGATTCTCCATTCATATTAACCAAATGTGCCTTGTGTGTGATCCTGTCGACCAGTGCCGCTGTGAGTACCGGATCGCCAAAGATTTCTTCCCACTGGTCGAAACCTAAATTTGTGGTGATAATGGTTGACTTACGAGATGCCCTGATGGAGAGATGATTGAAGAGTAATTCTGCACCTTCCCTGTCAAATGAGACATAGCCGAATTCGTCACAGATAACCAAATCGTATTTTTCAAACTTGGCTTCAACCTGGCGAAGCATGCGCTGTGATTGCGATTCGCGTAGCTGGGTAAGTAAACGATGAACGCTTGTAAAGAGTACCTTGCAACCTTGCATGCAGGCCTTTAGTCCAAGCCCGATGGCAATGTGTGTTTTGCCTGTTCCGGGGTTCCCGGCCAGCACAACATTTTGACCCGACTTAATAAAATCAAGTCGTTCGAGTAATGGCAATTTTTCGATGGCATCAATGGGCAGGTGTGCCCGATCCAGATCCTGAAGATACATTCGTGAGGGAAAACCAGCCTGACGGATTTGCGATTTCTTGCGGTTTTCCAGACGTGTTTCATATTCTTTTTCCATCAAGCGCAATAAGAAAGTTTCGTAATCGGCTCCTTCTTTTGCTACCTCCATGGCTAGCTGTTCAAACTCACGCCTAAACATTGGCAACCTGAGTTCCTTGCTATATTGTATTATTTGATCTTTTATTTGAGTATCCATAATTTGTTTTCCTGATTTACTTTAGTAATGCAGCCGCTTGTTTTTATTGTCAGGCGGATTCAGATTTAATGTTGAACCTTTTTCCAATGCCAACAATCTTAAAAATTCTCTTTGTGCTCGCTCGTTTCCTTCCCTAAAAGGATGCAGGTAATTTACATTATCCAAAATATCAACTAATTTCTCAGCTATTTGCTGTTTGTCTTTCGGGGATATTTTTTTGTAATCCAAAATTAAAGTGTCAATGAAACGGAAAGCATTTTCAAAATGTGTCGTTGGAAAAAATTGTTTGCCTGCTTTACTTATTTCTACAATTCGCTTTTTCCCAGCCCAAGAATAAACATCTTGAAATAAGTATCTATGAATTGCAAAAAGACTCTCTACACCCTTTATTTTGATAGGATTTTCATAAAGTTCTTTAATGCGTTTTGTGACAGCTCCACTTTCAAAAAAGAGCAAAACTTCTTGGTCTTTTATGTCCGCTAAATTTCTGAGTATTCCTGTTTTGGGGTCAGTGTAGGTATAATCTGGGTCAACATATTTATAAGAATCAGGCATATGATTTTTCCTTTGCAAATCTTATAAATTCAGATAATGTAATTTTTCCAATTACATTATCTCAAAATATCTCAACGCCTTTCGGAGTTGGCTCAAAACCTTCAAACATATTACTTCCGATTGCATTTGCAGTACTTTCCAAAGTTTTCAAATTGGAAAATTGCACTCCTATAATCGTAAGCTTGTTACGGTCAATTTCTATCGTATTAAACATATTCTATGAAATTTAATGAATCACTACAAATTTAATCATTTTTTGTCATAAATTCCTTGCCTATAACTGCTTCTTTAAATGGGGCACAACGGTCCCGCGTTAACAATAGTTCGGGTTTCCGCCTTGTTTCATTATCACCCGTTGATAATGAAATATAAAAGTAACGAAACTATGCTAAACTACAAAACCCCGCATTTTTGTTGAACGCGTGTTATAGGCTGGTTTTTTACTAAATAGTTTATTATCAATATAATTCAAACATGTCTTAGGAAAATAGAGTACCTTTGCATCTGGTTTATACCATTTTTGATTTCGATTAGTCATTACTCCATCTTGCTGCTTAAATAATATTTACTTTCACTCCAGCAAATGATTTCTCGTTGAATTACGGATTGTCGAGCCGACATTAATTTATTATTGCGAATTTAACAGAGGAGAACTTATGAAAAATTTAACCTTAGGAGTTATTGGTACTTCAAGAAAAGAAGATGAAAAACGTGTTCCAATTCATCCGGATCATTTATCACGTTTGCCAGAAAACATTAGAAAACAATTAGTTTTTGAAAAAGGATATGGCGCGGCTTTTGGTTTGGACGATGATTTTTTTCGTTCTCAAACAGGAGGAGTTGCTTCTCGTCATGAATTATTAGCCGAAATTGGCTCAGTTATTATCGTTAAACCAGTATTAGCTGATTTACAAGAAATACACGAAGGAGGGTTTATTTGGGGTTATCCACATTGTGCTCAGCAAGGAGATATTACACAAACAGCAATAGATCGAAAATTAACTTTAATTGCCTTTGAGGATATGTTTATTTGGACACCAAGTGGTCAAATAGGTAGACATACATTTTATAAGAATAATGAAATGGCAGGCTATTGTGCAGTTATTCATGCATTACAATTAAGAGGTATTGATGGTCATTACGGTAACCAGCGTAAAGTAATTATTTTTAGTTTTGGAGCAGTTAGTAGAGGAGCTATTTATGCACTAAAATCACATGGTTTCAGAGATATTACAATTTGTATTCAAAGACCCGATCATGAAGTACGTGAAGAAATTTTAGATGTTCATTACGTTCGTATCCGAGAAGGTAATAGTGGGGAAGCCAGAATGGTAACTATAGAACATGATGGCACAGTTCGTCCTTTATCCGATTTAATTAATGAATCTGAAATTATTATTAATGGTACCTATCAGGATACAGACAATCCTATCAATTTTGTAACAGAAGATGAAAAAGATTCTTTAAAGCCAGGAAGTTTAATTATTGATGTTAGTTGTGATGAAGGTATGGGATTCTATTTTGCTAAACCTACAACTTTTAAAAATCCAATTTTTAATATTAATAAGATCGACTATTATGCAGTAGATCACACGCCAAGTTATCTATGGGAAAGTGCTTCAAGGTCAATATCTGCAGCATTAGTTGTCTATTTACCAACAATTTTAGAAGGTCGTAAAAATTGGATGAAAGATGCTACAATTCAAAAAGCTATTAATATCGAAGATGGTGTGATTAAGAAAGAGTCTGTTTTAACTTTTCAGAATCGTTTGCCAAATTATCCACATAATTTTATAAAAAGTTAAAAGTCATTACTTAATAATTTGAGAAAGTTTCATAATAAAATGGTAAATTGTTTAGCACCTCGCTAAAGAAAAACTTGCCTATAACGTTCCGCAAATATGGCCCGCAGCCGCCCAATTGCCGGAAGGTTTTTGTGGTTCCGTGTGATTCGTTTTCCAATCATTTCTCCAAATGCCCGCTAACCGGCTGTGAGCCATGATTTGCTGTTACCCAACGTAATTCTTTTAATTCCTTTTTTTTATAGAAAATCAGCTACAAAAATCAACCATACGGTTTCAAAAAACTAGTGTTAAAATGCGCGTATAGCTCTGACTCTTGATGTATAATTCTTATTGTTAAATTCCGAGGAACCATAGCCAAAATGGTATCGCCAAGCTTGATTCTCTGTATACTCAGTAGAGCTCCAATATCGCCCGTGAAGCAAATCATATTCTTGTGAAAATCCATGAGTTGTAATATCGCCATCATTATCCAAAATTTGGTCAATTAAAATATCTTGCTCGGCTAATAAATATAATTCTCTATTTGCTGGTAAATACCAATCATTAAAACCTCCTCCTGCATAAGTATCACAAAGAGTAGCTGCATAACCAGGAGTATTATCTTGTGCAATAATTGCTGCTGTGTTGCTTTCCCCATCTGTCATACTTCTTGCAGATCACCTATTGAAATATTTTGAGTAGCACTCCAAGCAACTCCGCTACCATCATCAAGGTCATGTAGACTGGCAATAAGACCATGTTGTTTGTCTGGTGATACCCAAAACACAATACCTCCACCATATAACTCACCTACAAAGTGGCCGGTTAAACTGTCAGAAGTCTTTGCATGAAAAGAGTATGGGACACTTAGTAATTGGCTTGTTCCTGTTATTGTGTAATTCACTCCACTCGTCAGGTCTGTTTCGGTTTTAATAAAATATGGACCATTTGACCAGTCAATAGTAGAAAAGTCATCTGAACTTGTACCACTACCTATTTCTATAGTTACCAAGCCATTATCATTAGTTTCTGGCGTGTGTGTTTCTACATAAACGGCTAAACCTGATATAGAACTTTTCAAGATGCTAATTTGCATCCCTAAGGTCTGATTAACTATCAGGCTATCATTTATATTTCTTACTACTGCTTGATAGCTCATTTTTTCTGGAGACTGAGCAAATACAGTTGCTGCTATTATTAATGCTGAAAAAAATGTAATTATTTGTTTCATCTCTATTAGTTTTTTATGATTTTAAACGTTTTAATTTTTTTATTTTCTTCCTTTATGATTAGTAAATAGTTTGAAGGTTCACGTGATTTCAATTTTATTCTTGTTTCATTGAAAATGAGCCTTTTACTTTCAATTTGTTTTCCATTCATATCGTAAAGTTCGTACGATAAATTTTCATTGAAGTAATTTTCAAACTTAACGATAAGAAAATCGGTAGTAGGGTTTGGATAAGTTGTACATTCTATTTTCATTCTATTAGCCTCTTCAATCCATGTTACACTTGAAATTTCATAAGGCTGTTGTACTCCTTGTGCTTCCGAACCATTAGTTCCGGAATTCATATTATAAACTACTTGTCCAATGGAATAGCTAACCGTGCCTCCACTACCCAATGCATTACCACCAGTAGCAAGTATGGCTTCTTGTGCATTAAGGCCGGTTAGGCTAAGTACAATCAATAGAATTGTACTAAATTTAATTTTTTTGTTTCGCATCATTGACCTCCTATTTTATTGGTTAATACTCTGATAATTGATTCTTGTTTTTTATGTTGGGTAACTTGTTTTTAAACAAACCTTTTTTCCGTTTACTGAACCAGCTTACCCTCAGTAAACCGACATCGTGTCTTTTTTCTTCATGGGTTCAAAGTTAATCATATTTCCAAATCATCCAATAGATTTGGCATTTTCTTAATGTTTGTCCGGCTAACCCTTGTGTAAATTTCGGTTGTTTTAAATGAGGCATGCCCCAGAGCTTCCTGTATCAATCGTAGCTCTGTCCCCCGTTCCATGTGATGGGTTGCAAACGTGTGCCTGAACATCTGTGGCGTTACTTTGCGCTTTAGGCCGGCTTTTTCAGTAGCACGCTTTACAATCTTCTCAATGCTGGTACCAGAATATTTCCCACCTTTTTGACCTTCGATAAAAAATTCTCCCGGTTTATAATCTCCCACATATTTTTTCATATCCTCCTGCAAGCGTCTTCCCGGGTTTATTGGTCTGTATTTACCTCCCTTTCCTTTAACAAAAATGATTTCCCTCTCGAAATCTACATCCGCTGTCTTCAATTCGCACACTTCCTCCCGCCTCAATCCACAACCATACATCAGTTTTAAAATGATCCTGTGTTTCGGATTGTGGCACTGTCGGAATATCTGTTCGAATTCTTGTACCGATAATACTTTTGGGAGGGGTCTTTTTTGTTTAGGTCGCGGGATGTTTTCAGTATGCAAGTCGATGTTAAACATAATCCGGTAGTAATTTTGCAGGGCTGAATGTGCAGCATTTTGTGCCGTTTTGCTATATCCGCGTCCCAGCAACTGCTTGTAAAGAAACTCCTTTACAAGCTCTCCCGGATCTTCCGTTATTTCCTTGTCTCTGTAATGCGTTAAAAACCATGTTATATACCAGCTGTATTGTTTGATGGTATTTTGTGCTTTATTTTCAATGGCGAAATGCCGAAATAATTTTTCATCAGGCTACACAGGATTAGTTAATTTGGGGGTATTAATTTTTTTCTTTGGGTGGATTTTGTCGATGTTATAAATGGGGCGCAACTCGGCACTCAATAATATTTCATTGAGCTGCTCGCGGTTTTCTTCGGTATCCAGTGCCGACCATTGCTTTGACTTAGGATGCCACCAGGCTCCCTCCAGTTTTTTAAACTGTTCTTTTAAAGCAAAAGGCAAGGCCAAATAAAATGTTTTTTCTTTTTCGTTACATCTTACAGCAAGGTACTTAGGCTCATTTTTTTTAGTGGATGAATTGCTCTTGTCTTCCCTCTGTTTTATCGTTTCATTTTCGATGGCTGAAGAATCTAAAAACGCCACATCCTTCAAAGCCTCAAATACTTCATTCAGTTTAAAATCTTCTTTGGGAATGTACCAGAACCCACGGCTCTGGCTCCAGGTGGTACTTTTGATTAGAGACGCACGTCCGTGCGCCTTTACTTTCCAAGCAATGGATTCCAGAGGATTTACTTTAGCGATGAGTGCGTAATCCTTCTCAAAAATCAGGCTTACCACGGGATTGTCGCGGTGGATGTCATTAGCATAAGTGATTACAGGATTGCTCATTCGCTGCCTTCATTAATTTGAGAGGCAAAGCTAAGCATTAATTTTTATCTAAAATATAACGAAGATGCTATTTGCTGAAATTCTACTATGCTAATCGCGGCTAATATTTCCACCGCTTGGCCAAAGCCACCAACGACAGCATCACCGGCACTTCCACCAAAACGCCAACTACCGTTACCAAGGCTGCGGGCGATTGCAAGCCGAATAAGGCAATGGCAACGGCAACGGCCAATTCAAAAAAGTTGCTCGCGCCAATCATGGCCGCAGGCGCGCAAATCGGATGGGGCAGTTTTAATTTTCGGCCTCCAAACCAGGTAATAAAAAAGATAAAGTAGGTTTGGATAATGAGCGGAACGGCGACAAGCAATATTATTAGGGGATTCTCTGTAATTGTATTCCCCTGAAATGCAAATAATAAAACCAGCGTTAGCAACAAGGCTAAAATGGAAACCGGTTTAAACTTGGGCAAAAAGGTAGTTTTAAACCATGCTTCACCATTTTTATTGATTAGTATTTTGTGGGTAAAATATCCGGCCAATAGTGGAACAACCACAAATATTACAACACTCGAAACCAAAGTATCGTAGGGAACCTGCACATTAGTAATGCCCAAAAGCAAGCCCACGATAGGCACAAAAGCCACCAAAATAATAAGGTCGTTTACCGAAACCTGAACCAGGGTGTAGTTTGGATCGCCGTTGGTGAGATAGCTCCACACAAAAACCATGGCCGTGCAAGGTGCTGCGCCCAACAAGATTGCCCCGGCAATATATTCGCCGGCCATTTCGGGGGTGATGAAGGCTGCGTAAATTTTTGTAAAAAATATCCAGGCAAAAAATGCCATGGTAAAGGGTTTTATCAGCCAGTTGACTATTAATGTCAGGATTAATCCTTTGGGGCGATTGCCCACATTTTTGATGCTCGAAAAATCCACTTGCAGCATCATGGGGTAAATCATCAGCCAAACCAAAATGGCCACGGGAATATTTACTTTAAATACTTCCATTTTGCTCAGGACTGCCACACTTTCGCCGGCAAAATTCCCGATAATAATTCCAGCACCAATACATAAAGCTACCCAAAGGGTGAGGTATTTTTCAAAAAATCCGATTTGTTTTTTTATAGCCATAAGTATTATTGTGGTTTAATTTGTTCATCATATAATTTGTAAAATGCTTCTTTAATTTCATTGCGGACACGGATAAACTCACCACGGATAAATTCTTCGCTTCCTGTGGCGTGCGATGGGTCGTCGAAGCCTATGTGCAGGCGGGTTTTTACTTTTCCCTCAAATGTAGGGCAGGCCTCGTTGGCTCCACCGCAAACGGTGATTACATTGTCCCATGCATCACCCAAATATTTCTCGACCGAATCGGAGGTGTGGTGGCTGATGTCGATGCCAATTTCCACCATCGCTTTCACGGCTTTGGCGTTCAATTTTCCCGAGGCTTCGGTTCCGGCAGAACGGACGGTAACGTTTTTGTCGAACGATTGCAGAAATCCGTGTGCCATCTGGCTGCGGCAACTATTGCCGGTACATAAAATCAAGACTTTCATATTCTCGGTTTTTAAAGTACAAGGTTGAATAAATATCCAAGAAGAATGATGAATAAACTTATGGTGCCAAAGAAAATTCCTATGAGTTTCCACTTCATTACTTTTTTTAATAATGTAGCCTCTGGCAACGACAAACCTACTACTGCCATCATAAAAGCAATGGCGGTTCCGAGCGGAACACCCTTAGCAACAAATACCTGAATAACGGGAACTATGCCCGCAGCATTGGCATACATGGGTACAGCAAGGATTACGGCCAATGGAATGGCATACCATTTATCGGCAGACAAAAACCCGGTAAAAAAATCTTCGGGCACGTAACCGTGCATGGCAGCTCCAATGGCAATTCCAATAATCACATACAAAAGCACTTTCCGAACAATATCCCACCCATCTTTAATAATGCTTGGGAGCCGATCCAAAAATGATGTTTTTTCGCCTTCCCATTCTTCGTTTTCCTGAATCGCATTTTCCTGTATTTGGCGTACCCAGTCGCTCAGGTATTTGTCAAGTTTAAGTTTTCCCAGCAAAAAACCACCAATCATCCCCATTAATATCCCGGCTCCGGCATAAATTGCTGTGGCTTTTATGCCAAATAAACCGAGAAACATGGCTACCGCCACTTCGTTAACCAAGGGGGAGCTTATTAAATACGAAAAGGTTACGCCCAGAGGAATACCTCCTTTTACAAAACCAATAAACAAAGGGATGGATGAGCATGAACAAAATGGAGTAACGGCACCAAAAAATGAAGCAAAGAAATATTCCAGTCCATACATTTTTTTTGTTGTCAGATAAATTCGTAATCGATCCACGGGGAAATAAGCATTGATAACGCCCATCAAGCTGCTGATTAAAAATAGCAGGATTAAGATTTTTATGGTATCGTAAAAGAAAAAATTGACGGCTGTTCCCAGGTGTGATTCAGGATTGAGTTTTAATAAATCAAAAGTGAAAGCATCGACCAGTATGGGTAAATAGTGGTACAGCGCTATCAAAAGTGGCAAAATAATCGCGATCAAAATTACTAATCGTACTTTGCTTTTATTATCCTGATTTATTTCATTTGGATCTTCAAGCGCATAGGAAACACCTTCTGTTTTGCCCCTGCTTTTCGTGAAAATATTAAACCTATTCATTACCTGTTTATTTTAGTGTTCGTAAAAACACGAACAATCATTGTAAATTTTTTATCCTGATGTCAGAACATAATTCACAAAATTTTGTGAATTCAGACCTCCTGAGCCAGGAGCTTTTAATCAAATACTTACAGCAATGTTATCGTAAATCTAAATGTCGCAAAATTCATACTGAAGAACTTAGTGTTTCTTAGTGCCTTGGTGTCTTTGTGGCTATCCCATATTCCCTTGCCACGAAGGCTCGAAGACACTAAGTTTCACAAAGGGTATAAAATGCGACATAGCAAATACGATAAGTCAGGAGTTCTGGAATTATGCTGGTTAGAAAAAAAGTGTGAAAATGTAATACATCCCAACCCCGATAAATAAAACGGCAACCACGCGCCGGAACCACAGTTCAAAGAATTTTATTTTATTGTAAACATTGCCAATCGAACCTACGCTAAAAGCGATGAGCCAGGCAAAAATGATAACGGGTATGCCTGTGGCAATGGCGAAAATTAGTGGCAGATACAAGCCGCTTGCGCTACTGATAGTAATTGGCATCAGCATCCCAAAATAAAGTACGCCGCTGTAAGGGCAAAATGCCAAAGCGAAAACAATGCCCAACAAAAGAACGCCCCAAAAGCCACTGTTGGATTTGTTCTCCATCTTTTCGCTAAGCGAACCGAGGCCGGGAATTTTGAGTTTTAAAACGCCCAACATAAACAAGCCGATGATGACCAGGAGTGGGCCTAATAATTTTTCGCCCCACTCCTGAAAAAATCCTTCCAGGGCAAACTGTCCTGCCCCGAAAAAGAAAATCACGCCAATGGCTGTATATGAAATTGCCCGACCCAGGGTATAAACCAAGCCGTTTACAAAAACCTTGCGCTGGCTTTCGATGTCTTTGCTGATATAACCGATAGCTGTAATGTTGGCTGCCAGGGGGCAGGGACTTATGGCGGTCATAAGTCCCAGGATAAATGCCGTAAGTATCGGAAACTGCGAGCTTTCCAATAAATTATACAATACATCCATACTTACAACATTGAGTCGATGGTGGCTTTTAGTTTCTTTTCAAGCCGTTGGGCTTTGCTTCGGGCGTACAAAAAGGCCTCATTTGTAAGATCCACTTTTTCATCGCCCTTGATGATTAATAAGGTTTGTCCCTCAACTTCCCACTTTGCGATGAGCGGATTGCTTTCATCCTCCTCGTTATTAATGGATTCGAAGCTTACCTCCGGGCCATAGTTTTCTTTGATGGTTTTCACGGTTACCGCTTCCACAGCCTCGCAGGTTGCGCAGCGGCGTGTGGCATGAAAATAATAAACATTTACGGTGGCGGCATCTTTAGCATCATCAACGGCTACCGTATTATCAGTATCCTTATCGGTTTTTGCACTGCTGATACTTTCAGACCTCCTGACCTGTGCTTGATTTCCAGATAGTTTAGGAGCCTTTGCTCG
>CAZGAO010000128.1:0-11486 GCA_964523795.1 uncultured Lentimicrobiaceae bacterium | reverse complement strand
TATGCCGGGTGGTGTGGGGGGACAGCGGCGCAAGCCGCTTCCTACCCGATTAGTAGTAAAAAGATGCGCGGATACCGTAAGGTGCAGAGCACCGAAATATTAGATTTCTTAGTTTTTCAGCAGACACTAATTAGCTACGCAAAATCCCTTTGTCATCGATGGTGATGATTTGCTGCTTGTACAAAAATCCAATGGCTTTTTTAAAAGCCTTTTTGCTCATGCCAAAAAGGTAGGCAATCTCATCGGGCGTGCTTTTATCGGAAACCGCCATGAAGCCCTCGTTTTGATCCAGCATGTCCAATACTTTTTGTGCGTTGGCATCGATAAAATTGGCATAGCCCAGGGCTTGTAGCGAAAGGTCGATCTTATTATCCTCACGTATATTTTTGATATAGCCCTTCAAGCTATCGCCAACGTGTAAGTCTTTAAAAACCTCGTTTTCGTAAATCAGCCCCTGATGAATATGATTGATGATGGTGGCGTAGCCCAGGTCGGTTTTTTTCCAGATTATCAAATCCACTTCCTCATTTTCTTCCACGCTCAGCACCTCGTTGTGAATAAAATGTTCGACCTTACTGCTGCCGTAAAGCCGATTTGTTTCGAGGTCGATGTCGAGGTAAACCAGATAATTCCGATCCGCCTCCATGCGCAGCTTTTGCTCTCTGAAAGGAACCATCAGGTCTTTATCCACGCCCCATTCCAAAAATGCACCCACACCCTCGGCTACGGCTTTCACGCGGAGCCAGGCAAACTCGCCCGCGACAAATTTGGGGTTGAGGCTGGTTGCCACCTTGTGGCCATCGTTATCGTTGTGAATAAAAACGCTTACCAGGCCATTCTCATCGGCCTCGGGGAGGTCATAAATTTTGGACAACAGCACCTCCTCGCCATCGGCATCGCCAAGGTAATGGCCTTCGGCAGCCTGGCGCAGGACTTTTAATAAATTGTATTTTCCAAGTTCTATCATTTGATTCATTTTTTATCCGGGTTATCTTCGTCTTCAGGTACAATACCGCGATATTTTACAATCAATCCCTGCAAGAATTTGCGCAGCACCTGGTCGCGGCATAAGCGGTAATGCTGCTGGTCGGGACGGCGAAAAAAGGCACTCAGCTCATGCTTGCCCAGCTTAAAATCGCCAAGCTCCAGCACCTCCAGCATATCAAGGTCTTTGAGGCTGAGTGCAATTTTTAGCTTTCGCAAAATGATGTTGTTGTTGAGCCGCTTTTCGGGAATCATTTCCTTACTGCTACTTCCACGATTTTCGACAATAAAACCATTAAGGAAGGTGGCGAGCAGCTTATCGTTGAGGGAGGCAAAATCCGGGTCATCATCTTTTTTTAGCCAGTTGCTAATCTCGGCTCTTGTGCTTTCGTGGCCACCCATCTGAAAAACGGACATCATTTTGGAATCACCAAAATCGAAGGCAAAGCGGATGCGGCGCAAAATATCGTTGTTGTTCATTTTTAATAACTTTCAAAAAAGTTTGCAAAGTTAATTATTATGGGGAGGAATGGAGAATTGGAGTGATGTTGGGCAAAGCTGCCTGCCCCGCCCCATTGGATAGCCGTCAGGCATAGCACAGTAAGGGTTTGGTTTTGATACGCTATATTCCAGAAAAAACTTCATGCCAATGCAAGCCCAAAAAAACCACTACCTTTGCCTGAAATCAAAACATGGACGATGAAACAGATTTTTACCTTTTGCCTATTATTTGCAAGCCTTTTTGGCCTGGCTCAATCTGCTGAAAAGCAGCTTATCGAGTATGTAAACCCGATGGCCGGTACCCAGCGCATGGGACACACCTTTCCCGGCGCAACTGTACCTTTTGGGGCTGTGCAGCTTAGTCCCGACACCGATACCATTCCTTATGCCGTCAACGGAAAATACACTGGCCGGGCTTATGAATATTGCGCCGGCTATCAGTACGACGACCCTACCATTGTGGGCTTTAGCCACACGCATTTTAGCGGTACCGGCCACTCCGATCTGGGCGATTTCCTGATAATGCCTACCACCGGAAAACTGCAACTGAACCCGGGCACCGAAGATAATCCCCAATCGGGCTACCGCTCGCGATATATGCGCGAAAGCGAAATAGCCGAGCCTAATTATTACAAGGTAAATCTCCAGGATTACGATATCACCGCCGAGTTTACCACCACCACCCGCGTGGGCTTTCATCAATATACCTTTCCCAAAAATGAGGAGGCGCACATTATCCTTGATCTGATGCACGGCATATATAACTACGATGGCAAAAACGTATGGACCTTTGTGCGTGTGGAAAACGATTCGTTGATTACAGGATATCGCCAAACCAATGGCTGGGCGCGTACGCGTACCGTATATTTTGCGATGCAGTTCAATAAGTCTTTCAAAAATTATGGCCACAAAAAATACGATGATGGCGTTTATAAGGGTTTCTATCGCAAATTTGATGAGGAACATAACTTCCCCGAAATGGCCGGCCACGACCTGCGGGCTTACTTTAATTTTGATGTGAAAAAAGGAGAACAAATCCTGGTGAAATTCGCCATGTCATCGGTGAGCACCGAGGGTGCAATGAAAAATCTGAATCAGGAAATTCCGGGATGGAATTTTGAGGAAGTGAAGCAGGCAGGCCAGCAAATGTGGAACGATGAGCTTGGCCGTATTCAAATCGAAAGCCTGAACGAAAGCGATAAGCGGGTTTTTTATACCGCCTTATATCATACTTATCTAAGCCCGATTATTTATGAGGATGTGGATGGCCAATACCGGGGGCTGGATCAAAATATCCATCAGTCCGAAGATTTTACCAACTACACCATTTTTTCGCTTTGGGATACTTACCGCTCCCTGCATCCGCTTTTTAATCTTATACAGCCCGAGCGCAACCGGGATATGGTAAAGTCGATGCTGGCGCACTACGACCAGAGCGTACACCCGATGCTGCCGGTGTGGTCGCACTACGCCAACGAAAACTGGTGCATGATCGGCTATCACAGCGTATCGGTAATTGCCGATGCCATTATGAAAGGCGTTTATACCGATGATCTCGATCAGGCACTTGAGGCCTGCGTGGGCACGGCTACTTATCCTAAATACGATGGTTTAGATTATTATATGAAACTGGGCTTTGTGCCCGAAGATAAAAACGGCAGCTCGGTGAGCAAGACCCTGGAGTACGCCTACGATGACTGGTGCATAGTGCAGATTGCAGGTATCACCGAAGCCTATCAAACATTCGATGAGTTTATGGAACGGTCGAAGAATTTTTTTAATGTATTTGATGCCGAATCGGGTTTTATGCGCCCGCGACTTTCCGACAGCACTTTTCGCCCAGAGTTCGACCCGCTGGATACCCACGGTCAGGGTTTTATCGAGGGCAATGCCTGGAATTACGGGCTGTATATTCCGCACGACCCCGAACGCCTGGTAGAACTTATGGGAGGCAAAGCGGCATTCACCGCTAAGCTGGATACACTTTATGCCATGCAACTTTCGGACGCGCACATCGCCAACAACGAAGACATCACCCGCGATGGCATTATCGGTCTGTACGTGCATGGCAACGAGCCTGGCCACCACATTCCCTACTTATATAACTGGACTGGCTCGCCATGGAAAAGCCAGCAGCGCGTGCGTATGATTTGCGAAACCATGTACAAGGATGCCCCTGATGGCCTGTGTGGCAACGATGACTGTGGGCAAATGTCGGCCTGGTATGTCTTTAGTGCCCTGGGTTTTTACCCGGTGTGCCCCGGCTCCGAAGATTACGCCATCGGCAGCCCTACGGTGGTTTCGGCTACGGTAAAATTGAGTAAGCGCAAAACGCTGATCATTACCACCGAAAATCAAAGCCCCGAAAACGTATATGTGCAGGAGCTTAGTTTTAATGGGAGAGCCATCGAAGATTTTACCATCCGCCACAGCGAATTGATGCGGGGTGGAGAGCTAAAGTTTGTGATGGGAGCAAAGCCGATGAAATAGTGCTTTTCCATAAAAAATATACTTTTAAAAAAAACTACTTTTAAGACAAATACTAAATTGTACTTTTGCCATGCAAAACAAAAAGATTTTGCCCGATGAATGTTGATAAATGGTGCACTGACCTTAGTTATAAATTGCAACACATTCGCTTGCTTCCTTTGTGGCTAAGCCTTTTGGCTGAATTTGCAGTTATTTATGATTTCGGTTTTGATAAGCCCGGCCAGCACCAGGTGTTTTTGTTTTGGTTTTATTTTATCACGATCATCGTGGGGGCAGTTTCGTTGTTGCTGCGTTATTTTAGTCGACATAACCGCCCCCGAAAATCGGTTTGGCTTTTCGATGTATTGCTTTTTCTTTTTCTTCTCGCGCTGCTAATCGATATTTTGGAATGGACTGACTTAAAACTGTCAAACGTGCCACACTGGCTATATCTGGGTCTCTTTTTAATTTTTGTGCGCGAATTTTCTACCTTCACCATCAATTACAAGAAACGCTATTTGAACCCTGCCCAGTTGTTTGTTTTAAGTTTTTTGCTGATTGTGTTTGCAGGGTCAGTGTTGCTCACCCTGCCTCATGCTACCTATTCGGGCATTACACTGGTTGACGCACTATTTACAGCTACCAGCGCGGTGTGCGTTACCGGGTTGATTGTGGTGGATACGGCCACCTATTTTACGCCCTTTGGGCAGTTTATACTTTTGTTGCTCATCCAGTTGGGGGGCATTGGCATTATGACTTTTACCAGTTATTTTAGTTATTTCTTCAAGGGCGAGTCATCCTACGAAAATCAACTGATGCTTAGCGATATGACCAATTCAAAAAAAATATCGGAAGTGTATGAAACCTTTAAACGCATCATCTTGCTAACCATCGCCATTGAGGCCATCGGAGCGGTGTTTATCTTTTTTAGTGTCGATCGAAGTCTTTTCGATACTGCCACACAGCGGATTTTCTTTTCGGCTTTCCACTCGGTTTCCGGCTTTTGTAATGCGGGTTTTTCAACCCTAAGCAACGGACTTTTCCAAAGCGGCTTTCGCTTCAACTATTCTTTGCACCTTATTCTGGCCTTCCTGCTTATCATCGGTGGCCTGGGCTTTCCCATTGTTTTCAACTTTTTTTCTTATCTAAAATATGTTATTTTAAAAAAAATCTTACCGATAACCAGTGGTAAAGCATCGGTTAGCCTTCCCTGGATCATCCACCTCAATACACGCATCGTTATCATCACCACGCTGGCACTTATCGTTGGCGGGACGACTCTCGTATTTGTTTTTGAATACGATAACACCCTGGCTCCGCACAGCCTGTCGGGTAAAATAGTTACTGCCTTTTTTAGTGCCGTTACCCCGCGTACCGCCGGATTCAACACAGTTGACTTTGGAGCCATGCGCATTACCACCCTGATGCTTGTTTTGTTTTTGATGTTTGTAGGAGCTTCTCCTTCCTCCACAGGCGGCGGGATAAAAACCTCCACGCTGGCTTTGGCCATCCTCAACAGCCTTAGCCTGGCTCGGGGCAAATCGCGCATAGAGGTGTACAACAAGGAGATTTCGGTCGTTTCTATCCAACGTGCCTTTGCCATTATCGCTTTGTCGATTTTAACCATTGGCATTGCAACGGTACTACTGGTTAGTTTAGAAAAAGATTTGGGGATAATGCCTGTGGTTTTTGAAACTGTATCCGCATACAGCACTGTGGGTTTGAGCATGGGAATTACCGGTCAATTGAGCAATGCCGGCAAAATGGTATTGGTGGTAACCATGTTTATAGGACGGGTTAGTATGCTCACAATTTTAGCATCAATGCTACGAAGTATCAAACATCAAAACTATACCTACCCGGTTGAAGGGATTTTGATCAACTAATTTATTATACATTTAAACTTAAAAGTTGTATTTTGGAATAAAGTAAGGGATAAAAAATTTTAAAGCTGATGAAATATATTGTTATTGGATTGGGAACTTTTGGATCCTCGCTCGCCGAAAAATTGACCCGAGCCGGCCACGAGGTAATTGGCGTGGATCGCCGCATGGAGAGGGTGGAACTAATAAAAGATAAAATTGCCACCAGCATTAGCCTCGATGCTACCGATGCACAAGCGGTTAGCAATTTACCGCTCAAGGATACGGACATCGTGGTGGTGGCTATTGGCGAAAATGAGGGAGCCAACATTATGGCCAGTGCCGTGATGAAACAGTTTAAGGTAAAACGGCTGATAAGTCGTGCGGTTTCGCCGTTACATCAAACGGTGCTCGAAGCTATGGGCATTACCGAAATTGCCCATCCCGAAGAAGAAACCGCCGAACGTTGGGCAAAAAAACTCGACATTCAGGGTGTAGTCGATTCCTTCGAGATTGCCGAAGATTATAATATTATCGAGGCAAAGATGCCGGAGCGCTTTTTTGGTAAAACTCTTAGCGAAATAGATATTCGACAAAAATATAGGGTTTTGGTGCTGAATACTCTGAAAGAAGTGGAAAAGAAGAATATTTTTGGGGTAATACGCAAGGAAAAAAAAGCGGGAGATTTGGCCTCGGCCGAAACTAAAATTAACGAGGGCGACATCATGGCTCTTTATGGAAAAATAAAGGATATTCGGCACTTGCTACAAGAGGAATAGAAGGCGGCACATCTTGAATAACTTTAGTACATTTGTGGCTCAAAATATTCAAACTTGATTTTTTTATTAATAAAACTATTGTACAAAATGCAAAAACTTTTCTTACTCATTTTACTGGCAATGCTTACTGTTGCAGGGGCGGCGCAAACCCTACCCGAAACCTATGACCTGCGCGATGTTAATGGCATAAACTACGTTAGCTCCGTTAAAAGTCAGCAAGGCGGAACCTGCTGGACTCACGGCGCGTATGCCGCCATGGAAGGCAATCTGCTGATGACCGGAGCATGGGCTGCTGCCGGCGAAAGTGGCGAACCTGCCCTTGCAGAATACCACCTGGACTGGTGGAACGGTTTTAACCAACATAACAACGATGACATCGACCCACCCTCGGGCAGCGGTCTCGAAGTGCACATGGGGGGCGATTATCGCGTTACCTCGGCCTATCTGGCCCGCAACGAAGGCGCAGTGCGCGACATCGATGGACAATCCTACGAAAATCCGCCAGCCCGCTACAGCGATGACTATCATTACTACTATCCCCGCAACATCGAGTGGTACACCATGGACGAAAACCTGAATGGCATCGATCTTATCAAACAAAAAATTATCGACTATGGCGTGCTGGGCACCTGCATGTGCTACGATGGCGGTTTTATGTCCAATAATATCCACTATCAGCCACCCAGTAGCACTTTGGATCCCAATCATGCCGTGGCCATCATTGGCTGGGACGACAATAAAATAAGCCAGGCTCCGCAGCCCGGCGCATGGCTGGTAAAAAATTCGTGGGGTACCGGATGGGGCTATCAGGGCTATTTTTGGATTTCGTACTACGACAAACATGCCTGCCGCAACGATGAGATGGGAGCCATCTCTTTTCAGGATGTGGAGCCGCTGCAATACGAGCACACCTATTACCACGATTATCATGGCTGGCGCGACACCAAAGAAGATATTACCGAAGCCTTCAACGCTTTTACGGCCAACGGCAGCGAAATGATCAAAGCCCTGAGCTTTTTTACCGCAGAGCACAATGTGGATTATACCTTGAAAATTTATAAGGATTTTACAGGCGGCATTCTGCAAAATATGGTGGCAAACCAGTCAGGCACCATTGACTATTCGGGCTTTCATACCATCGACTTATCTGCTCCGGTAAACCTGAGTGCCGGCGAAGACTTTTATGTTTATCTCCAGCTTTCAGCAGGTGGCCATCCCTACGATCGCACTTCGGATGTTCCCGTTTTGCTGGGTGCTGATTATCGCACCATCGTTGAATCTTCAGCAAATCCGGGCGAGAGCTATTATAAATCGGGTGGCAAATGGCTGGATTTTTATGATTATAACGATCCTTCAGGATTTCAAAATACGGGCAACTTTTGCATGAAAGCCTTGACCGATGATGGTCAGTTTACCATACCTTCGTCCTACGACCTACGCGATTTGAATGGCGTAAACTATGTTACCAGCGTTAAAAACCAACAGGGCGGCACTTGCTGGACCCACGGTTCGCTGGCCTCGATGGAAGGCAATATGCTGTTTACCGGCAACTGGGCCGATGCCGGCGAAACAGGCGAACCCGCCCTGGCCGAATATCACCTGGACTGGTGGAACGGCTTTAACGATCACAACAACGATGATGTGGATCCGCCCTCAGGCAGCGGCCTGGAAGTACACCAGGGTGGCGACTACCGCGTTACCACGGCCTACCTCTCGCGTGGCGAAGGTTCTACCCGCGAAGTGGACGGTAATACTTATGCGTCACCCCCGGCACGCATAGCCGACACTTATCATAAATATTATGCGCACGATGTGGAATGGTACACCGTGGGCGAGGATCTGAGTAATTTGGATGAGGTGAAAATGAAAATTATGGAATACGGAGTCATGGCTACCTGCATGTGTTACGATGGCAGCTTTATTTCCAATTTCATCCATTATCAGCCACCAAGCAGTAGCGTGCTGCCCAACCATAGTATTGCCATTGTTGGCTGGGACGATGACCTCGACACCCAGGCCCCCGAAAACGGAGCGTGGCTTTGCAAAAACAGTTGGGGCGAAGGCTGGGGCAACGATGGCTATTTCTGGATTTCATATTACGACAAGTGGGCCGGCCAGGAGCCGCAGATGGGAGCCATCTCATTTATCGATGTGGACAAGATGGAATATACCCAGGTATATTATCACGACTACCACGGCTGGCGCGATGAGCTGAGCACAGCCACCGAAGCCTTCAATGCTTTTACGGCCGAATCGAATGATGTAATCTCAGCTGTAAATTTCTTTGTGGCTGCCGATGATGTAAATTTTACCGTAAAAATTTACGATGACTACAACGGCGGGCAACTCGAAAACGAGCTGGCCAGCGTCTCCGGTTTTTATGAGCACATTGGCTTGCATACCGTTGATTTAACTACGCCTGTGGAGCTGGAAGCCGGCGATGATTTTTATGTTTATCTCAGCCTTTCTGATGGTGGTATTCCCTACGACCGCACTTCAGATGTTCCCGTTTTATTAGGCGGTGGTAGTCGGACAATAGTAGAATCAGCCGCCAATGCCGGCGAAAGCTTTTATAAAGATGGCGGCAGCTGGGTGGATTTTTACGATTACAACGATCCCTCGGGTTTCCAGAATACCGGAAACTTTTGCATTAAAGCACTGGCTCAAACGGCTTACGCCATGAAAATGGGCAACATCGAAATTGATGATGCCAGCGGGAACAACAACGGCAGGATAGAACCTGGCGAGACAATAGAGGTGATAATTCCTATGAAAAATAACGGGCTTTACGATGCTACAAATGTGATGGGCGATTATGCCAGCACCGATCCCTACCTTACCATCAATGCGATGGATTTGAATTTTGGAACGCTTAGCCCGGGTGAAGAAGCCACCGGTACTTTAAATATTACCGTGGATGTCTTAACTCCCGAAGGGCATACCATTATGGGTCTGTTCGATGTGGCCTGCAATTCAAATGGTAATGCTTTTGAATACAATTTTGCTTTGAACCTTGCAGTTGGCATTCAGGTCGAAGATTTTGAAAGCGGAAACTTGAACCAGTTTGCCTGGGAAAATACAGGCGATGCCGATTGGCAGGTTACCAGCAGCGAATCCTACGAAGGCACTTACAGTGCAAAATCGGGTGCTATCGGCAACCAATCCGAAAGTACTTTGCAAATTACCGTGGATGTTACCGCCGCCGGAGATATTTCGTTTTACCGCAAAGTATCGTCCGAGTCGAGCTACGATTTTCTGCGTTTTTACATCGATGGCAGCCAGCAAGGCGAATGGTCGGGCGAAGAGGCCTGGTCGGAGGTTTCGTATCCGGTAACGCAAGGCGAGCATACTTTTGCCTGGGCTTACGAAAAAGATTATTCGGCGGTTAATGGCAGCGACTGCGGATGGATCGACTTGATTACTTTCCCGCCCATGGGTGGCGCAATGCCTCCGCTGGTTCATCAAAGCATGACCTTGCCCGCAGGTTGGAGTGGCATTTCCAGCTACCTCCTGCCCGCCGAATCGGCGATGGAGCAAATTTTCAGCACTATCGAAGAGGATATTGTGGTGGTTCAGGATATGGAAGGCGTGTATTGGCCCTCAGCCGGGATCAACACGCTGGGACTATGGAATGCGCACCAGGGTTACAAGATTAAACTGGAGCAGGAAGTAACTTTGGATTTCCCGGGCTACAACATGGTGAATCACACCCTTGCGCTGGATGCAGGTTGGAATCTTATTCCGGTAGTTTGTGATGGCGATGCCGTTTGTGCAGACTTGTTCGATGCGCTTGGCGGCGATCTTACCGTGGTAAAAGAAGTGGCCGGAACACACGTTTACTGGCCTGGCGAGGATGTGATGACGCTGAATCAGCTAAGTGCCGGAAAATCGTATATGGTAAAAATGGACGCTCCCGGAAGCATTACTTTCCCGGAAACGGCCAACACCCATACCATCCCGCAGCACCAGTTGAAATCACAAGCAGAGGTACGTTATGAATGCACCCCAACCGGCAATTCACATCTTATTGTGGTTACTCAGGAAGCACTCAACGGATGGATCTTCTATCCGGGCGATCAAATTGCGATAGTTTCCCAGCAAGGAATTTGCGCAGGGGTTACCGAATTTGATGAAACATCCGAAGGGCCTTTTACTATGACGGTTTATGGAAACGATTCAACAGAATCGACAGCAGTTGGCTGCGAAAATGGAGATACTTTCTGGTTTGAACTAAACAGTTCGATTAATGGTTATTGTGTTTTTTTCCCTTATCAATGGGATCAAACATTCCCGAATCAGGATATTTTTGAAATCAACGGGCTTTCAAAAATTACCGGCGTAGATATATATCCGGTTGGGATCGATCAACTGCAAGCGGAACTTATCAGGGTTTACCCAAATCCCGCTACCGATAAAATCATTATCTCAGGGATAGATAAATATCCTGTAAAGGTTGAAATACGCGATAGCAAAGGCCAGGTAGTTTTGGCTTTTGATAAGTTATCCTCAAATGAGATCAACCTGTCGGGGCTTCGCCAGGGGCTGTATTTCATCCACATTCAAAACGCTGATGTTGATATTACACGCAAGCTCATCAAACGTTAATCTTCATTGATAAACAAATAAAAAACCTCTGGATATTTTCCAGAGGTTTTTTTATTTACCACAGATTAGGTTTTTATTTACCGCAGATTACACAGATGAACACAGATGGGTTTTTGTAATAATTTCAGGGTTTAAAAATTTTAAGATTATGCAAAAACTTCCTTTAGGTCTATCTCCAAATCACCATCAAAAATATATACCGGGATTTTATCATCTTCGGCAAACATGCCTTTAACCCAGCTTGCATTTTCCGAATTGTAACAATTTGATAATTAGCTATCGACAG
>CAZGAO010000127.1:0-11550 GCA_964523795.1 uncultured Lentimicrobiaceae bacterium | reverse complement strand
GCAAAATTAAACATCCCCCAAAATTATTTATGACCTGGTTGGTAGAGGGGATACACTTATTTACTTCATCCCAATTCTTAATTTTTAATCCATGAGATGGTACGATATTATTTTCTCTCGCAGTTTTGTTCAATATTAAAATTAGTCCTCTACTTAATGCTACTACTCCATAGTATTGAAGCAAAGGTCTAACTGAAATATCAGCTTTATTCGAATTAGAAAAGTATTCTCGACCTTGACTGAAAGCTGAAGTTATTTCAATTGCTTTTGAAGTATTTAAGCTATATTCATAACGATTCTTAATATATCTTTTCACTAATTCTTTACTCTCAAATTCTCTGAGAAAATGCCAAACATCATTCATATTTTCGGTTTCTCTTCTTGGTTTTTAATTACTGGCAACGGCTGGCTATATGTAATATTACCTATATTTTTTTATTACTATTTGCAAAGGGTACGCATACATCGCATATTCAGGTGTGTATATGTACCTTTTGCAAAACTTAGCCGAAATCATTCAGGGGGTTGTTGACTCTCTTGTGCGCATTTTTCGGAAAGTGGGGGCAAATCTTTGTGGCCTTTGAACTTTCGTGTTCTAATAATTGCTGGCCAGCAAGTGTGTAATCCTTCTCAAAAATCAGGCTTACCACCGCCTGGTCGCGGTGGGTGTGGTTAGCATAAGTGATTACAGGATTGCTCATTCGCTTTGTGCTCATTATTTTAGGCCGCCAAAGCTAAGTATAATTTTTTATTGTCGGATTTTAAAATTCATCAAAATAATAAAATCGCCTGGGGAATCACTAATCTGCCCGGGAAATCACTGAGCCGCCCAATTGGGCGGCTCTGCCTCCATCCACTTTCGCAAGCATTCTTGTGTACAGACGCGCTATTAGCGCGTCTCATCCCGTATTCGCAAGCATTCCCCTGCACCAACGCGCTATTAGCAAGCCTCTCCCGCTTGCGCGTTTCTTCCAGCTACGCTCAATAATTAATGCCGCCCTCCAGGTGCATCCAGGGTTTAGGAATCCCGGACTTGCAACATTCTCGAAAAATTTGGTAGTGAGCAGTGAGCTTGTCGAACTGTCGAACTACGAAAATTGAATCCCGAAGGTTCAGTATCTGTTTTTCGGGGCGATTAACGTATAACGATTAACTTCTTTCTCAATGTCCAAAATTTAAAAACAAGCCAAAGGCGGCAATGCTTTCGTTGATGGCTGTGCCTGTGCTGTCGTTGCTATCGTCCAATTTAATTTCGATGAATACCAGGTTGCTTTTGCTAAACGAATAACTTGCGCCTAGATCGAGATAGCGCAGGCAATAATCGCCCACCGGCTCACCGGATTTAGGTAGCAGATAGTTGAAGCCTGTATAAACCGACCATTTTTTAAGGAAGTGATATTGGCTGTGAAATTCGTAGCCATAGCCGCTAAAATATACGCGCCGCTCGTCGATTTCGTGATTGGTAAAGGACGTGGCCGTAAAACTCACTTTGAAGCGTTGGTTGTCGTATTGTATGCCGGCAATCATTGATTCGTCGCCGAGGCGGGGTTCGGTTTTATCGGGCTTGGCCACGCCATCGCGCACCTGGTTGTAGGCACCACCAAACTGTAGATTTTTAACCGGCTTTATCAGCAAAGACAAGGCATAAGTATCTGCGTAATTTTTGCTGTTGGGCGAAATAGACCGGTTTTGAACCTGCAGACCCAGTGCGAAATAATTGTGCAAAAAACGATACTGAAACGAATTGGCAGGGCGACCGGTTCCTGAGATTGAGCCATCGGTGCCGGCAGCATAGGTTCCAGAGGCATCGCCACCAAAACCATTGAAAGCATCGGTAAACTGGCCGATGTCGTAATACACCGACCACTGCTTTCCCCAGGTTAGCTGGCCAAATTGCGTTTTTATTCCCACCCAGCCAATGCGTGAAGTGAAAATATTGTCGATTTCGCCCACAGCACCGCCCGGGTCAGCATTGAATTCTATTTTCGTTTTGGTGCCCACCATGTTTACGCCCACCTCCAGTTGCCCGATGGCATCGATCCCAGGGGTGATATTGGTGCGAAGGTTTATGCCTAATCGGCTAAACTGATCGCGCATACCAAACTCGCCCTTAAACGAAGCTCCGGCTTTGAAACGCAGGCTGCCGTAAAGGTCGGTCGCCGCATCTAATCCCGCACCAAGATTACTGATGCTGGCAGTGCTGTCGTCTGCTGGTAATGATAGTGCGGAGGCGGGATTTGGGGGCAACAATAAAAACCAAAGCATGGCACTTAGGCAAATTATGCCACGCAAAGCAGCACTTTGGCCAATAGTTTTCATCAGTGTGATTTATCTAATTAATATTGATACTGGATTTTGCAAGAGCGAATGACGAGCAAAGATAAATGGTTCTTTCAAACCATGTACATTTTTTTAAATCGGCAACAGCCATGAGCAATTAACGGATAACGATTAACGATTAATCCATACGCGACACCTTGCTGATGCCTTTTATTTTGAGCAGCTTTTGCTTGAGGAAACCCAGATGCTGTACATCGCGTACCTGCACTTTGAGTATGCCCTCAAAGCCCGATCCCTCGCTGTTGAAGCTGATGCCGCGCATATTTACTTTCAGGTCGTTGGAAATAACGCGTGTGATGTCGTTAACCAGCCCCAGTCGGTCGATGCCCATGAGGCGGAGGGTAGTAACGAAAAACTGCATCCCTTTGCTTTCTTTCCACCTGGATTTGATAATGCGGTAGGGATATTTGTGAAGTAGGAGGGAGGCGTTGGGGCAGTCGTAGCGATGAATTTTGATTCCGCTTTTAACGGTTACAAAACCAAAAATCCGGTCGCCGGCAATGGGGTTGCAACATTTGGCCAAAGAGTAGTTGAGGTTAGAAACCCCGGCTTCGATCAAAATATACCCCTGGTCTTTTTCTGATTGGGATTCGATGAGGTCTTCGGTAAGTTCAAAAGGAGTCTTTGTCTGCTCGATGCTGGCTTCGATCTCATCCGGATTCTGGAACAGTTGTTTTATATCCAGCATGTCCACTTTTTCCAGGGCAATATTGAAATAGAGATCCACATGTTTTTTAAAGCCGAAATGCTTGCAAATAATATTCAGCCTTTGGTCGTTGACTTCAATTTTCCAGTTTTTAAACTTTCGGTTCAAAATCTCCTTACCACTTTCGGCCTCCTTAAATTTTTCATCCCTGAGGGCGCGGTTTATTCGGCTTTTGGCTTTTGTGGTAACCACATATTTAAGCCAGTCGGAGTTGGGTTTTTGCTTTTTTGAAGCATGAATTTCTACTCTGTCGCCATTTTTCAGTTCATGCCTTATCTGCACTACTTTTCCATTTACCCGGCCACCCGAGCAGGTGCATCCCAGGTTAGAGTGGATGTCGAAGGCAAAGTCGAGGAGTGTGGCCCCCGAGCGCAACTCGCGCAAATCGCCTTCGGGGGTAAAAACGTAAATCTTGTCCAGGCTGGCATGGATTTTCGAGGCGTTGCCTTGGTCCAGTTTCCCGACACCCATGCTATCGAGCACATTGCGGATGTCGTTCATCCAGCTATCCACATCTTTGCCGTAAGCCGATTCTTTGTAACGCCAGTGTGCCGCCGACCCTTTCTCGGCATGATCGTCCATGCGCCGGGTTCGTATCTGCACCTCCACATTTCTTTTGTCCGGCCCCAGCACGGTGGTGTGCAGCGATTCGTAGCCGCTGGCCTTGGGCTTGGAAATCCAGTCGCGCAGGCGTTTGGGATTGGGCGCATAGATATTGGTGATGAGCGAGTAAGCCCGCCAGCAAGCGGTCTTTTCGGCGTGCATCAGTTCCTTGTATTTTACGCGTTTGGTTTCGTATTCCTCCAGATCTGCCTTTCGTTTTTCTTTTTCCACATCATCCAACAGACTTATATCGGGCGCAAAATCCAAAATATCTGCTTCATCGGCCATTAGGCCTTTCATTTTCCGGCTTAATCGCAAATCGCCTTTTTCGAATAAGGATTGCTGAAAATCCTCTACAAAACTAATTTCCTCTTTAGTAATGCTGTTGGTTAAGATAACCCGAATGGCAAAAAGATCATATACCTGGTCAAGCTCCACGCCTTGTTTTATCATTTTATTTTTGATAGAACTGATGGTTTTGGTGCGGCTTTTTATTTCAAATCCAATATTGTTATCGATGAGTTCTTTTCGAATAGGCAGGATAAACTTTTGGATGTATTTTTCCTGTTCTTTTACACTTTCGTTGAGTTTCAGTACTATTTGATTATAGTCATTCGGATTGGTGTATTTGAACTCAAGGTCTTCAAGCTCGGCTTTTATCTGATATAAACCCAGGCGGTGTGCGATTGGAATATAAAGGTATTTTACATCCGCGAGAAACCATACTTTATCCTTTTCGGGCAGGCTTGGATAAATGCGCATATCGTAAAGCCTGTGCGCCAATTTGATAAAAATGATGCGCACATCTTCGACAGAGCTAAGGAATAAACTTCTGAAGTTTTCGGACTGCAGGCTTACTTTTTCGGAATGCAGTGTGGATATTTTCTTAAAGCCCTCGATGATGCTTAGCACATCAGTACCAAAAAGTGTTTTAAGTTCGGCAATGTTTGCCTTGTCTTTGTCGATAATATCGTGCAACAGGGCTGCTATTACTGATGCCGAGCGTAGGCCAATTTCTTTGGAAACGATATGTGCTACATTGAGACTGTGTATAATTTTAAGCTCCGTGCTTTCCTTCTTTTTACCTTCGTAAGCTGCCAGGGCATATTGAAAGGCTTTCTCCAGTTTTTGCAAATCCTCAGGCGAACATCCTGTGCATGATTTTTTGAGGGCATCATACAGGCTTAGCACTTCTCTTTCCTCTACTTCTGCTATCTTGGCCACTATGTTTTAAGTTTTCGTTTAAAGTAATTCTCTAACGGAGCTTTGTCAAAGTAATTATTTGGCGACAAAGATTAAGAGGCTGAGGAATGAATTGAGTTTAATCTTGTGGAGAAGGGAAGGATTAAATAACTGACGAGAATTGATAATTGGGTTTTTATAATAAGCCAGCAATGCGGAGGAGTTCAGCGAAGGCGGGATCTTTTTTGGCGTGCTCCTTACTTATCCGTTCCAATTTGCGCAGGCGTTCTTCATGATCGATGGTTTTTTGTTGAATTGGGTGCAGTGCTGAGCGTCGATCCCAAACCATATAGGCAAACATCAAAACAAGTAATGATACAATGACGGTCATCCATGTAAAAAGCGTATCTGTTTTTGAATTACCTGCTTCAATCTTTGCTTCTATCGCTTCAAAACGCGCATTCATTTCATTGCGCAGCGATTCAATTTTACCATTGAGATCCGAATTCAGCGATTCGATTTTACCATTGAGATCCGAATTCAGCGATTCGATTTTACCATTGAGTTCTGACCCCATCGAATTGAGTTTTTCCTCGGTACGGATTATTCTATCCCTGTCATCCAGGGTAAAAGGAATTTCTTTGGTTTGTGAAAAAACCACATTAGCCAGCAGTGCCAAAAATAATATGCTCAAAATTCTTTTCATTGTCAATAAGCTATTAACGATTACAAAGATAAAAAGTTTTTCAAGAGCAAACACATTCTTAAAAAGGAAAACCCGCTAATCTTTAGCGGGCTTTCCATTTAAAACAGTGTAGGCTTATTTCACAATCAACTTCTCAACAATTCTTTCTGAATCGTTACTTGCTTTCAGGAAATACACCCCTTTTTCAAGATTAGAAATATCAACTTTGGTATTGCCATTGGCTGCAAAGTTATGAACTACTTGTCCTGCGGCATTTACAATCTCAATTTGCCACGAGGCATTGGTTTGCAGATTGAGCAAACCATTACTTGGATTGGGATAGATGTTGAACCCTGCAGCAAGACCCTCGCCAAATCCCAGTGGGCTTAATTTTAATCCGCTGATAATCGAAGTTGCATTACTTTCGAAAATTCCCGTATTAAATTGAGCATCGAAGGCTGCGTCAATCTGGTAAACTGCATTCTCGTTGGCTTTATACACGCGCAGATCCATGCGTTCTCCATCAGCAAGGCCATCTTTTGCATCGGTATAAATATCATCGCCAAATACAATTAGTTGTAGATTTTCGATGCCACTCTGATAGGCCGATAACCCGGCAATGTTGCCCTCCTGATCGAAAGCACCTACATAATCGCCTGGCTGCAATGCATCGAGGGCTTTGCTTTGTATCGAAATCAGATGTGCATTACCTGTATTTACAACATCAGCCCAAATCGAATTGTTCTGAATGGGTTTAATGCTTTGGCTTGCCGATGATTTGTACATCGAGAAATCTACCGTTACCGGTTCGAAAAGGTTGATCAGATAGCCGATACCTGGTTCCAGTTCCTGGAGGGTATATAATTCGCCCTTTGGCCAGTAAACCAACTGATCCTGCAAGTTGAAGGCATAGAGCAAGGCATCGCCCATATCGGCAAACAATTCGTTATCAATCGGAGTGGATGAAAGTACAGGCATATAATGGAAGCCGGCAGGAATTTCGAGCGTAGTATTGGCTGGACTTCCGGTAATTTCCAAAATAGTAGGATTGGAAATTTTGATTTTATAGCCGGTGTAGGTGTTCCAATCGCCTATGGTATTTGCATTATAGGCGGGCCAGTATAAGCCATTTTTAGCCAGCATAATTACCATATCATCTTCAATATCTGCCAAAACAGTTTCGAGTGGCGGTTCGTTGGGTATCAGATACGATGAAATGCCGAGCCATCCTGCCTGCAAGTCTATTTCTTGCACAAAGTCGCTAACAAAAGTGATGATTACCGAAACCATTTCTGAGGAAACCATAAAATCGTCCATCACATAGCCTGTGTAGGTATAGGCACCCAGGGGATAGTCGCCTGGAATGGTAAGATAAAGTTCGCCATTGCCAACCAAAAACTGCAGGCCATCTACGAGCATAAAGTTTTGATCTTTTGCGTTGGAAGCCTTAATGTAGAAGGTAGGCTCGTTGCCATTGATTATCTCCCACATGATGCCTTGCCAGCCGGAAGATCCTTCAATCACGCCACGGGCAGCCCAATAGGTATAAAAATCTGCAGGTAGCATATCTGTATCGAGGTAGAAGGGGAACATGTCCTCGGCCAGGGGCACATTTGTTTCAGTTTCATCACCCAAAGTCAGGGCGTAACCGGGCATATTTTCGTCGATGTTCAGGGTATATCCGCCACCAAGCGTACCCTCAACATTCCACCAGGTAATCTGATCTTCGCTGGCTTCCAAATCGGCTACAATAAAGTAGGGGAAGGGCGTAGTAGCCTGTGTTAGTGTGAAAACAACCGTGGGATTAAGTGCTCCCGGAGCCGAGATGGTAATTTCGGCCGTGCGCTCCATGCCAGAGTTGTTGGCATCATAGTTTATGGTAACTACATGATCGTTGCTTCCCATAAGTGGACTTGCAGTCAGCCAGTCAGCATCTTCGAGCAAGTCCCAATCAGAACCGATCAGGCCTGTAAAGTCAATGGCAAAGGTGGTAGTTCCGGCTTCGAAAGGCACATAGGCATTTTCGGGGTCAATGCTCATGGTGGGCTTACCAATCTCGAAGTTGATTCCTTTAGCCTGTTGAGCTGACTGCACTGTAATGTTGCCCTGGAACAGACCCGGATCGAGCGGCAGAGTGGCAGGAGTAGTAAAACTTACCTGCACTGTCTCCGAACCACCAGGCACGATAGCCTCGATGTAGGCTGGCGTAAAGGTAAAGTTCGCAGCCGGAATAACATTGCCAAATTCGTCCGTTAGGTCGGAGGCAAAAATATTTAACTCGACCATTGGAGAACCCCCGCCGGTTTCGTTAATATCAAAACTAAAGTTGTAGGTTTGATTATACTCGAAAGGATGGATGCCATAAACATTGGGGCTTATTTGCATAACTGGCAACTCTACTGGAGGCACCACAATAATGATATTCAAACCGCCAATGGCATTTACAAAACCGGTGGCTCCAATGGGAACAAGATAAGGCATATCTTCGATAAGGAAGCATTCCTCGTCGGTAAGCACATCTTCCACGTACGAACGATAGCAAAGTTCGCCGCTCATTGGCTCAGCGCAGGTATTAATCATTTCGGCGTTGTAATTTCCTGCTTCTTCCACCTCGATCGAAAGCTCGTAATAGCCGCCGGTGTTGGATATCCATTCCGAGTTGGGAATATTAGTGTACCAAACATCGTCCACCTGACCTGCTGCATTGCCCAGCTCATCATAAATTACAAATTCGAGGCAGTCATCTTTTGCAGGGGGCGTTTCAAACGAAACTTTCAGCGTGCTGCCCTGTGGGACGGCCTGTGTTTGCAGGCAAAGTAAAGCAAGGGCTGTTTCCATATCCGTTCCTTCGCCTCCCCATTGATTCCAATAATAGTTGCCGTTTCCATCGGTTAGATGCTGACCCTCAATCTTATTATACATGTAGGTGTACCAGTCGGTGCCATTAATTATGGTTTCGTTTGACAAGGACATGGCTTTGGCAAAGCCATAGAGATAGTAATAATATCCACCACCAATGTAAATCTGGTTGCTGCCAATGTAAGCCGGATCGATGAGTTGGTTGATAGAAAAAGATTTCAGGTAATTAATGAATTCGGTTTTCAATGCCGGAGCTGCGGCAACACCATGGCTGCCTGCCAACACCGCACCCCAGGCACCTGCACAGGTCATTCCCTGAGCACGAGTTCCACAACTTGTATAGCCTACCCGTGACGCATTGCCCGAAGTACATTTTTTATTGTTCAAATATTGATAAATTTTGTTCCAGATATCCTTATCGGTATAGTCCACAGCATCCAGAGCCAGATAAACCCACTGATTTATCGACATGTCACCATTGTATTCGCTGGTATATCCCCGGCTGTAGCGCCAGCTAACTGCAGTCCATCCTTCAATTACATCCTGCATGTAATAGTTGATGGCCAGGTCGATAGCATCCTGAATATCGGTGGAAAGGGTTCCCGAAATGTATCCACCGCCAGCCAGCGGCGTGTTCAGGGCAAGGTTCAACGCTTCGATAGACATGGCAGTTTCGTAACCCTGCGACCAGGTACCAATTTTTCCTGCATCACTTCCTGTTAGCGTTTGCTTGCCCAGCAGATAGTTGATGCCATTAGTTACAACGGCACCATATAGGGGGTCGTCGATGTTGTGCCCATTTTGCAAAAAAGCCTGAAGGCACAAGGCGGAAATACCAGCACCGTTCCAATCGCCGGGCGTTTTTGAAGGTATGTTTTGTAAATCAGGGTCGATACTGGGGCCGAATCCCGGCTCATAGCCCTTGGTTGTGCTTTGGACTGAGGCCAGATAGGCCAAGCCCTTTTCGATCAGGATATTCGATTTCTGCGCCTCCGATTGTGCGGAAAACAGCAGAAAGCATCCTGCAAGAATCGCAATTAATAAATGTTTTAATTTCATAATGAACCTCCTGAGTTTAAGTGAATAAAAATATGAATAATAAAAAATTATTTCGATTTAAAAATCATTTCGCGCTTTTTGATAGTCGTAGATTCGGGCAAGCCCGCAATTTCTTCTAGGGCCAAAACAGCATAAGCTGTTACAAGCACAGGATTGTTTTCCCACCAACGCCCATTTTGATTGATCCAGAATCCTTCCGGGCTTTGAATTTTGATAATCTGATTGGCCAGCTCGCTGCGCCAATGATGCTCTTGCCCGGTGGTGGCCTCGATTACTTCAATATCCATAATATTCAACGATTTGGCCATGGTTTGGTAGTAATAATAAAGCCCCTGGTTTTCCATGCGGGGTGTGGTTTCTACCGAATAGTTGGTACGAATCCAATCGAAAGCATTCTGCACACGATCATCGTTTTTATCCACGTTGGCATAAATCATACTTTTCAATCCGGCGTAGGTCATGCTTCCATACGAGTTGGTACCACCGGCTTTGCTTGCGCCAGGTTCGTACATAAAACCGCCATCGTTTTGCGCATAAGCCTCTTGGTTTACGCTTTGTAGATTCTGGCATTTAGCCAAAAAAACAAGGGCTTCATCATAAAAGAGCTTCTTGCTTTGCAAACGTTCATTTTCTTCCGGACTTAGATTTTTCTCCGGATCCACAGTTTTTACATCATCCATAGCCATGGCTTCGATAGCCCACTGGAGGTTGGATAAATCCGGTCGTTCATCGCCGCCATAACCTACTCCGCCATAAAATAAGCTGTCGGGGGTAAAGTCATCGCTTTCGTCAATTTGCAAGCCCATCAAATAATCCTCTGCATTTTTGATGATTTGATCAAAACCTTCATAATTGGCATCTTTAAATGCAACCAGGCATATAGCCGTATTGTAATTGGGCATATCGTCAAGATAAATACCACCATCGGCCTGGACACAGCTTTTCAAAAACTCGAAGCCATTATAAATTGCTGGCTCGTTGATAGAAATGCTGGGATGTGCCCTGAGATAGCTGGAAAGTACCAAAGCCGTGATGGCCGGATAGTGCTGCCACGAACCATCGTCTTCCTGCTGACTGTATTGCCACTTGAGTCCTTCCTTGATGGAATGGTCGATTTCTTTAGCCAGGGATAAATTAATTTTGGTTTCATCGGATTGAGCGAAAATCGTTCCTGTGAAAAGTATAAGAGAGGCCAAAACAATTATTTGTAATTTTCGGATCATAGGATTCACTTTTTAACTTTAACAATTAGGTTTACAGGCTCGCCTATTTTTAGGTTCATCGCCTTACTTGCATAAAATAATTCATCATTATATTTCGAGAGGGCATTGAGTTCCATCAGCGCATGCATATCATGATAGGTAGCGATCATGGTAAGTTCGGGATCCACCATTACGTGGCCACTTTTGTGGGTGGATGCTCCTCGAAAAAGCCAGGTGGATGGACTTAGGGACTTGCCGCTGTTTTCATCAAAAATAAAATCTTCAATAGGCAGGGTGATGGTTTTGCCATCAGAAATATAGGCCAGGAACAAAAGCACGCTGTCGCCGGGTGTCTCGATATTCAGGAAATTACTCATCGGGTCAATCTTTGTGCTGTCATCGGGAATTTCGTTTACAGCATCCAAGCCCAAAAGCAGCAGTGCTGTTTGAAATTCGAGCGGGGAAATGTTTGTTACCAGCAGGCTTTCGTGTACCTTTCCTTCTTTGCGGCACATTACTACCTCTATCAAGCCTTCGTTCATATTGACCGTGCAAGGAATGGTGATGGTTTTTTCTGCTACGTCAATGGTCATTTCCTTGAGCATATATTGGTCTTCGCCGGTTTTTTTCAAAATATCCTCACTGGTGTTTTGCTGGGCATATAATGATATGCCATAAGCTGAAAAGGAAAAGAGGAAAAACAATAAGAAAAACTTATTGAGAAACAACTTCTGAAACGCTGCGAACTTCATGATCCGGAACAATCTTTTCATTAGTACATTTTTTAGTTTAAAGATGCAAATCAAAAAACAAGTTCCAAATGTAGTATCTTTTTTCTTTTTGGAAAAATTATTATGATTTTTGGCTAATTCTTTTTTTGGAGTGCTATGAAAAGTATTTAGCGATTCGGTATA
>CAZGAO010000126.1:0-11607 GCA_964523795.1 uncultured Lentimicrobiaceae bacterium | reverse complement strand
TTTTTGCGCAGGCGGTGGCGGCTTTTTTGAACTGCCGATGGGGTGATGTGGAGCATTCGTGCAATTTCTTTGGTGCCGAGGTTGATTCGGTAATAGGCGCAGAGCTTTTGTTCGTTTTGGGTGAGGCCGGGGAATTGTTCCCCGAGTTGGGAAAAGAAACCGGGGTTCACCTCTTCGAAATGCAACTTAAACTGTTCCCATTCCTTTTCGAGGCTCAGGTTATTAATGGCGAATTGCTTGATTTTATCGTAGCAGTTACCAAAATCGCCCTGCTGCTCATTTCTCATCTGATCCAGTTCGCCGATGATTTTGTTCATCGCATCGCTTTTGTTGATGCTTAGCAGAACACTGGTGGAAAGCTCCCTGTTTTTTTGTTCCAGTTTTTCTGTTTGCAGTTTGTTGATTTGCTGCTCGGCAAACAGTTGATCTTCCAGGCGGAGGGTTTCCAGTTTTTGTAGTTTATCATGCTGAATGTGCAATTCGGCCTGCTGCCTGAATGCCCTGTTTTTTAATCGGTAAAAATAATACAGCAGCAGCGAAATGAGGATAAATGCCGCCAGGCTGATAATTAGCAAGAGGGAGTTCCGTTGTTGAATTTCGATATTTGTTCTTAGGATTTGGTTTTGTTTTTCTTTTTTCTCGTTTTGGAAGCGGGCTTCCATTTCTTCGATCTGTCGGTTTTTTTTGGTATTAAAAATGCTGTCTTTGACTGCAACAAATTTCTTTTCCGTATGTAGAGCCTTGCCAAAATCGCCTGTTTTTTCATAGATCGAGGCCAGGGTTTTGTAATTTTCCATCAGATAGGTGTTGTTGCCAGCCCTGATGGATTCATCGATTCCGATTTTCGTAAAATATATCGCACTGTCGGGCATGTCGAGGTTTCCATAAAGCCTTCCCACATTAGCACAGGTGTTGGCTATGCCGATCGAAAACCCGAGGTGCCGGGTAATGTCGAGCGATTTCAGGTAATAGGAGAGTGCTTCGTGTGGCTTGTCCAGCCTTTCGTAGATCAATCCCAGGTTGTTGTAATTGCCGCTAATGCCCATGCTGTCGGCCATCTGCCTGCCCAAACCCAGCGCCTCATTGAAATTGTCAATGGCTTCTTCATACTTTCCTTGCTCGATACGAATAAGGCCAATATTGTTTAAGGTTGAAATTATAGCTTGGGGAGTGTCGAGAGTGCGGCCAAGCCCTAGTGCTTCCAGCAAAAGCTCCTCAGCTTTGTTTGTCTTTTTCAGGCTTTGATATACCACCGCAGTATTATTCAAAACATTGATATGAGAGGCGATAGCAAATGGATTGTCAGGATCGGAAAGTATTCTCTCATCCGACAGTTTATGTGCTTTCAGCAGCATGTTGAGTGCCGAATCCATTTCACCCATGGCCTGGTAAATATTTCCGGCATTGCCATACAATGCAATTAATCTATTAAGCGGGTAGAGGCTGTCCGGTACTTTCTCGCGATATTGCCCCACATAGCCGATCGATTTTCGGATACATTGCACTGCCTCCCGGTTATTCCCCAGGTAAAAGTTAGTGATGGCTTTTGCATTAAGGGTATTTGAAATGAGCAAAGGATTGTCCGTTTCCTCCGCAAGTTTTTCGGCTCGGTTTACAAGCTCCATGCTCAGGGCAGGATTGGTGTATTGATATGATTTTGAAAATCCGAGCAAACTGTTGATTTGATCTTCTATGGGCTGCTGCTGCATGACTGCGGTAATACTGTCGGCTTTTTTTTGTAAATTGCTTTCTGATGCAAATACACCCGATATTCCGTAAAACCATGTTATGAAAATAGCTACGATCCAAAAGGCTTTTATCGTCAGGTTTGACATCTTATTCTTTTTACTGATTTACAAACATAATTCAATTTACCGACAAATGATTCATTCGTTGTTTTGTTTTTCCGTTTGTGGTACAGACGCGACGCATCGCGTCTCTACCATCACCTGACATCAAAAAAAAACGCTTATTTTGCCACTGATTTGTTACTTACATTATTTATGAAAGATATTATTGATCAATTATCCAAATTGGAAAAGATAAGCAGGCAGTTGGAAATTCCTGCCAACGAAAGAACTGCCTTTTTGAAAAAAGCCGGAGATTATGCCAATGCGTTTATCCAGGGTTTGGATCATAGCAAAGCCTTTGAAGAAGTACACCATCCTTCCGGGTTTTTGGCCATTGATGAAAATAAGAAATCGATAGATCAAATACTGCAACTTTACCAAAGCGAGGTGGCCACCAAGGGTATAATTGCTGCCTCGGGCGGGCAAATGGGTTATATCCCGGGCGGAGGAATTTACATGGCCGCCATCGCCGATTTTATTGCTGCGGCCACCAATCCCTACGCGGGGGTTTATTATGCCTCGCCGGGCGCAGCTACCATCGAAAATGAAGTATTGGCCTGGCTGAAAAGTATTTTTTCTTTCCCAAAAACTGCCGCTGGTAATTTGGCTTCGGGAGGCTCCACGGCCACGCTCATCGCTCTGACGGCAGCCCGGGATAAGCATCATATTAAAAATGAAAGAATCCCCACCAGCGTGGTTTATGTCAGCGAACAGGTACATCATTCCACGCAAAAAACATTACGCCTTATCGGGCTTGAAGATGCGATGGTGCGCTATGTGCCCCTGGACGATAATCATCGGATAAAAGCTGATATTTTGGAGGAGCTTATCGTTAAAGACAAGAGCCAGGGCTTAAATCCCTTTTTGGTGGTGGCCACTGCCGGAACTACCGATACGGGAGCTATCGACCCTTTGGAGTCTATTGCCGAAATTACGGACAGGCACAAACTGTGGTTTCACGCGGATGCGGCTTATGGTGGATTTTTTATTTTAACACCAAAAAAAATACTTTTTAAAGGAATCGAAAAAGCAGATTCGCTGGTGGTAGATCCTCATAAGGGTATGTTTTTGCCTTATGGTCTGGGGGCAGTTTTGATAAGGGATAAACAGGTGGCACTGCGCTCCAACCGATATACGGCTAATTATATGCAGGATGTTTTGGACGAGGATTTGGCCGACAGCCCGGCTAATGTTTCGCCTGAATTAACCAAGCATTTCCGGGGCTTACGTTTGTGGCTGCCCTTGCAAATTCACGGCATCGAACCCTTTGTGGCCTGCCTCGAAGAAAAACTATTACTTACTTTATATTTTCGGGAAAAACTTGTGGAATTCGGTTTTCGGGTTGGGCCGGAACCCGATTTATCGATCAGTTATTTTTGGTATCCCTTCGATGGTGATACCAACGAAAAGAACAAAAAACTTATGCAAGCCATCCATCGCGATGGCAGCGTGTTTTTAAGCTCATCCATCATCAACAAGCAGTTTGTAATCCGAATGGCCATCTTATCTTTCCGCACCCGGCGTTCAACCGTTGACAAGGCATTAGAAATGATAGTACGATGCTTGAAGGCGGTGAATTCCGGGGTATAAATCATTATCGTATTTTTGTTTCTTAAATAAAAATTAATTTAAAAATTGAATACAATGAAAACTACTTTGTTTGTTGTGATATTATTCACCCTGATCGCGATGGGATGCAGCAGTAGCAAAAAATCGAACAAGGGCATGGACAATGATTCCAAATCTTCATTAACAATTATTACCGACCAAAGCTGGGAACTAATAAAGTTTGGCGGTGCTGAAATCGATCAATCCAACACAAGCGACCAAAAAATTCATTTTATCTTAAATAGTGCCAACAATCGGGTAAGCGGGTATTCGGGCTGCAATGTTTTTAGTGGCAGCTACACGCTGGAAGAAGGCAAACGTATTCGCTTTGCGCAGATGGTAAGCACCAAAAAGGCCTGCATGGAAATGCCAATTGACGAAACTGATTTTCTGCGGGTTTTTACAAAGGTGGATAATTACACAAGCGATGGCAGCACCCTAAGTTTGAATGTGGGCAGAATGGCACCCCTGGCAGTTTTTAAGGTTAGTAGTGAGTAATTACAGTTTGGATTATTAAAAAATAAAATATGAACTGGATAATAATTTTTGAAATTGTATATTTAATAATTCTGCTTCTGGTAGTGCTTCGGGTGTTGTACGATACCCGAAGCGGAGCCAAGGCACTGGCTTATATTCTTTTTATTATTCTGGTTCCGGGGGTGGGCATCTTGTTCTATTTTTCGTTTGGTGTTAATTATCGGAAAAGGAAATTGTACAGCAAGAAAATTGTGGAGGATGAAGTGCTTGCCCAAAAAATCAGTAGCCACCTTCATAATTATTCTGAAGAGGTATTGCGTTCGGGAAACCTAAGTCCGGAACACCGCAATTTGGCGCGATTTATTTACAGTGCAAGTAATAGCCCGCTCACCGGCAGCAACGCCGTGCAACTTCTCTTGAACGGTGAGCAAAAGTTCCCGGAGGTATTGGCGGCATTGCAGGAGGCTGCTTCACACATCCATATCGAATACTACATTTATGAAAATGATAATACGGGCAATGCCATAGCTGATGTGCTGATACTAAAAGCGCAGGAGGGTGTGGAAGTGCGTTTTATGTACGATGATTTTGGAAGCCATAGCCTGGATAAGCAGTTTGTCCAGCGACTGGAGAAGGCTGGCGTTGAATGCGCTCCTTTCTATAAAATAAAATGGTACGCCCTGGCCAGCAGGCTCAACTACCGCAACCACCGGAAAATAATTATTATCGACGGCAAAAAATCCTTTGTCGGCGGCATCAACATAAGCGATAAATACCGGAATGATACAAAAGCTGAAAATGGCCTCTACTGGCGCGACACGCATTTGATGATCGATGGCCCGGCGAGTTTTTACCTGCAGCATCTTTTTATCTGCGACTGGAATTTTTGTAGCAAAAACAAAATCCCCTTCCATGCGACTTATTTTCCTTTGCACGTCAGCGAAAATCCTGCAAGCAACGACATTGTGCAGATTGCCCCCTCGGGGCCTGATTCTACCCTGCCGGTTATTTTTTATTCGCTGATGCAGGCCATCGCTTCGGCCCGTGAAAGGATTTTGATTACCAGCCCCTATTTTATTCCCGGCGAAAGCTTGATGGACGCGCTGATAATTGCTGCCAAAAGCGGCATCGAAGTCAGCGTTTTGGTGCCCGGCATTTCCGATTCAAAAATGGTGAATGCTGCAGCTCGTGCCTACTACACCGAGCTTTTGCAGCATGGCGTACGCATTTTTCTTTACAACAAAGGATTTGTACATGCTAAAACCATGGTTATCGACCACGACCTTGCGGTGGTGGGATCGGCAAATATGGACTACCGTAGTTTCGACCTCAACTTTGAGGTGAACGCCATGCTCTACAGCAAAACCATCAATGAGCAATTATCCCAGGCCTTCACCGAGGACTTAAAACATGCCTCCGAAATAAATGCCAGCGATTGGCTTGCCAGGCCAAAGTATCATCACCTTTGGGAAAAGCTGGTGCGATTGCTCTCACCTTTTTTGTAGTTTTAAAGTTTGGATAGTTGAAATACATAACGCATCAGAAGTTACTATTTGAAAATTAAGTAAATTTGTTGTGATTTAAATTACTAAAGAAAAAATAAAATACAAAAAAAACCGTGGAAGGATGAACAAAGAATTAAGGATTATTGACTTATTTGCCGGGATAGGAGGAATTCGCCTTGGCTTTGAAAAAATTGGTGCTAAGTGTGTTTTTTCATCCGAATGGGATAAATACGCGCAAGATATGTATGAAGTAAATTTTGGTGAAAGACCTTTTGGCGACATTAACCAAATTGAACCGCACGATATTCCCGATCACGATTTTTTACTCGCTGGTTTTCCTTGTCAGCCTTTTAGCATAGCAGGTAAACAATTAGGATTTGCTGACACACGTGGAACTCTTTTTTTTAATATCGAGAAAATTCTTGAAGCTAAACAACCCTATGGTTTTCTACTTGAAAATGTTAAACGCCTGACAACCCACGACAAAGGACGAACTTTTAAAGTAATAATAGAGAAACTTGAAGGCTTAGGATATACTATTTATTACAAAGTTCTCAATTCATTAGATTATGGGATTCCTCAAAAAAGAGAGCGGATTTATATTGTGGGTTTTAAAGATCCAATACATTTTAAGTTTCCGAAACCTTTGAGATATTATCGACCACTTACCGATTTTCTTGAAAATGATAAAGATGTGCCGGAGAACTATTTTGTAAGTGATGAAATTAAAGAAAAGCGTTTTTCCAAAGTAAAACCAAATGCACCTTATCCAGGTATTTGGCACGAAAACATTGGTGGAAATATTTCTGCCTTACCTTATTCATGTGCTTTAAGAGCTGGCGGTAGCTATAATTATCTTCTTGTAAATGGTACGAGAAGATTGACAGGCAGGGAGATGTTAAGACTCCAGGGTTTTCCGGATAGCTTTAAAATCAATGTCGTTTATACCCAGGCTCGAAAAATTGCAGGTAATAGCGTTACTGTAAAAATAATTGAGATGATTGCCGGGGAAGTGAAAACCGCGATCGAAAACAGTCGTCCAAAAAGGGTAGCCAAACAGTTGGAATTTAATTTAAATTAAGTGATAATTTCTGGAAATAGTCTTCCGAAAAAATACAACTACTATTTCAATACCCAAACCAAAGGAAGCCTTTAATCAATTAAAAGCATTGAAACCTATTTCTTACTGCACTCAAACCTAATAATCTTAAACAGACCTAAATGGTTTAGCCAATGCACAATCGGGAATGTTTATCTTCGTGTAGATGAATCTTACCATTGAATAATTATTGTTAATCGGTTCTCTTTTGCTTTTTGCCATCATCAAACGAAACGAAAACTTTATTACCCCCAACGGCTCTACCATAATCGAAGCCAACGATAATTTGGTGGTGCTCTCCGAAAGCCAGGGAGGACTTGATAAAGTGGAGGAAAGTTTAAGAAATCAAAATGGTGGATAGAAAATTTTAAGAAGTTCAATTCAAATTTTGTATCATGACCATGCAAGCAAAAATTAATTGCTGATCATGAATTAGCAGTATTGGTTTTTTTTCTCTATCCTTTTTTACTTACCTTCACGCCAACTTTTAAAACAATACGTTTTGGGTTCGTACCCCGATAATCTAAAAACTTAAAATGCTATGAAACAAAATTTACTTTACACAGCATTGGTGATGCTGATTTTTTCTTACTTTTCCACATCGTTCGCGCAAGCGATTGTTGCCAATCACGAGCACATCAATCGCGGCGATATCCCCACCACCTGGATCGAGGCAGCAAAATCTGACCTGCGTATCTGGTACGGCCACACCTCGCACGGAAGCCAATTAACCACCGGTATGAACAACCTGCATGGCCATGTGGGCGATTTGTTTGCTTATAACACTTCAGGCTCATCAGGCCAGCTTGCTTACCAGGAAGTTTATGGCGACCTGGGAGGTACGGGTAGTTTGGGCTGGGAAGTGATGACCTGCGCGCAGCTCAACGACCCGGCCAACGACCGTAATGTGGTGATGTGGTCGTGGTGTGGCGGTGTTTCGGGAAATACCGTGCAGGGCATCAACATTTACCTCAACGCCATGAACCAGCTTGAGTTGGATTTTCCGGAGGTGCAATTTGTGTATATGACCGGCCATCGCGATATTTGGTCGGATGCCAACCTAAAAGCCCGAAACCAGCAAATCAGGGATTACTGCATTGCCTACGACAAAATCCTCTTCGATTTTGCCGACATCGAAAGCTACAACCCCAATGGAAATTACTTCGAGTTTGCCAACGATAACTGCGACTATTACGATGCTAATATTAATTACCTCGGCAACTGGGCTAACGAATATTGCAGCCAAAATCCCGGCTCGGAGTATTGCTGGGATTGCTCCTGCGCCCATTCCCTGCCTGCCAACTGTAATATGAAGGGCGTAGCTGCGTGGTGGATGTATGCAAAAATGGCCGGATGGAGCAATACCCAAACCTTGGGCATCCCCGAAGGATGGAGCGGCATTTCAAGCTGCTTTGTGCCCGACAATACCAGCATCGAAGAAATGTTTGCCCCTGCGCTGGATGAACTCGTCATCGTTCACAATATGACCGGCGTTTACTGGCCTGACCTCAATATTAATACCTTGGTCAACTGGGATTATACTTCTGGCTACCTGATTAAGCTCAACGCTGACGTAAACCTGAGCATCCAGGGCAGCGAGCTCCCAAACAAAACCCTTGCTCTGCAGCAAGGCTGGAATCTGGTACCGGTATTATGTGCCGATGGCATGATGTGTTCGGATATTTTGTTGCAGTTGGGCGATGATTTGATTGTAATCAAAGAACCGGCGGGAACCCAGGTTTTTTGGCCTGAGATGGGCATCCAGACGCTCTCATCCTTGCAGGCCGGCAAGGCATATTACATTTTGACCGACACAGCCACAAGCCTTACTTTTCCATAATTAGCTGCCGCTTTGCGAGGCAAGCTCCCTATTCGCGAGCTTGCTTCGCCGGGCAAAGTTTTGGGTGGACGTTTGAAATTCAGGGCTTCACTTTAAGTGAAACCCTGACCAATCGCAAATAACCCCGTGAATCCACTCCGGACACAAAGCATGATTTTAACCTGCCTACATCTACTGAAAGCAATTCACGGGGTGACTCATTTCGTAGTCGAATGTTTCTTCGGCCAATCCCCCTCATTTTTATATTTTTGTACAAAATAAGGAGAAGTTAATGCAAATTCCTAACTGCCCATATTGTGGATCGAAAACCCTTATTAAAAAAGGGAAACGAACAAACAAATTCCGACAAGTGCAATTGTATTTGTGCAAGGATTGTGGCAAACGGTTTAGCGATGATAAGTTTAAAAGCAAAACCCACACCATTGCCACCACGGTAAAAGCCCTTAGCACCTACAACAGCGGATACACCATCGAGGAAACCGCCCGCAAAACAAAACTTGCGAAAAGTACCATTGCCAACTGGATAAAAGAATACAAATCCCTGTTTAACCTGATGCGCTTTGCTACACAAATAAGGAAGTATCGCGAAAATGAAAAACTGATACAGGGACACAAATACATCCATCAACTGATGTATTTGTATTTGCAGCACAATTTTAAACTCGAACATTTTGTAAAAAACCGCGAACCCAAATTGTACAGCTACCTGCAAATGGCCAAAAGCGGTGAGGTGGACAAAAGCATTTTTTTGAACTCCGATGCGCGGGCATCTAAAACAAAACTCAATATTTTGCAGTTGGTGCAGCACAAAGCCAGCTACAACAATGCCTGCAAGTTTGCCAACATCGCCATCGAATTGGTTGACGACAACAAAAAACGACACTGGGCGGTAGAAAAGATAATGCTCGAAAACGATACCTCAACCATAGCTACCGAGGTGCCGGTATATATGCAATTATCCAGGTCAACCATCCCGTGGATTAAAAGCATGCAATCCAGGAACGATTATATAACCGGGCATATCGACTTGTTGCAATACCGCAACGGCAAGCTTTATATTTTGGATTATAAGCCGGGAGCAGCAAAAGAAAAACCTTTGGGGCAGCTTTTTGTATATGCCTGTTGTTTGAGCAAGAGCACGGGCATTTCGTTTGCCCGGATGAAACTTGCCTGGTTTGATGAAAAGATTTATTACGAGGCCGATGCCATGGAAGTTTATAAAGTTGTGATGCAAAGTTTTAGGAAGGTATCGCGCAGGGTACAAATAGCGATAAATAAAACCCTGCAAAAGCCCCGAATTTAGGAATGCTTTTAAGCCCCGGAAATAAGATTTTAAAAAGACCTGAAAATGGGAAAGCAAACAGGGCACAAATTTGGGAATTGTTAATTTTGATATACGATATACCAATTTTTAAATTAGTTCTTTGAATATTTAGTTGGTGAGCGAAAGTCAGGGCTTCACTTACAGAAGTCAGGGCTTCACTTAGAGTGAAACCCTGACTACAAATGGTCTTTTTTTGACGTTTCGAGATCCGCCGGCTGGCGGACGTTCGAAAGTCAGCCCGCAACTTTCCATCGTCCGCAGGACATGGAAACGTTAATTCCGGAAACGAAAATTTTGTTTGACGTTTCTATGTCCGCCAATCGGCGGACGTTAGAAAGTCAGGATCTCCCCCTACTGTAACTTTCTATCGTCCGATGACTGAAAGGAATCCGTATGGAGGTACGAGGGCATAGAAACGTTAAAATGAAAAAACCCCGACCTTTTTCCCATTTGCGGGGCCTGGGCTGGTATAGATTGATTGCATTTATTTTATTTTGGCGGACTTTACCTCCAAAAAGATCATTAAAAATTCGGTATACAACAAACAAACTCACAAGATGTTTACATCTATGAGGGGGCGCTATTTTCTAATTACAGATTATAAATTACAAATTACATTTTTTAACTCAGAAATTCAATAAATACAGAAACTATAAAAATTCAGAAACTCATGAAAAATTTAATTAGATTACAATTCGCAGTTCTCCTGGTAGCAATACTAGGATTGAGCAGCTTAGTAGTGCCTCTTCAGGCGCAAACGCACTATCGTGACACAACACTTAACACTCCGATTGGACGTCCCACAGGAACGATTCCCGGCTGTATAGATTCTGATATCCTTTGGACTTCAGAAAATGGAGTTTGGGTAAGTAATAACTTCAACAGGCTTTCATCTCAAGGAGAAGTATCCACACGTGGACATATTATTATTGACGACCTAAACTACATTTATGGTCTAACGCAGAATGATGCCCTCATGTATACTACTAATGAAGGTGATACATGGGAAGAAGTTTATTCTGGCGGTGGTTATCCTGCCGGTCATAGTCCTGCAGATGTAACTTTTGTTAATGACACTACAATAAATAATGGTACACTCCGGTATTTTACCATGGACGAAAGATACATATTTGAAATTATCGATGGTGTACTGGTAGAAAAGCTAGATGATAGCGATATGAATTCAATCTGTTCTAATATGACAAATACAATTTACATCGCAATAAACAATGGAGAACACAAAGCCTACTCAATCGATGATTGGGAAAACTATGTGGAAATGCCTGGGGGAGCCTTTTCAATTGACTGGAAAGATGGTCAACTAATGACCGTTCATGCTGGTGCTGTAATGACAAGATCAACCAATTCGGAAGATTCCTGGGAAACTATTATAACTCTAGATAATTCTGGTCAATGGCTATACTGCACTTGGTTAGTCGGCCCTTCCGCCAATCAACTAGATTTGGCTGTTGGTTCTGCTACCTTCGATCAGATCCAGGTTTGGCGTGAAATTGTCGCTCCAACTCCTGAATTTGTCGCTGACGAACTCACTGGTTATGCTCCATTGGCGATTCAGTTTACTGATGAATCAACTGGGCAGCCTACTGAATGGTTCTGGGCTTTCGGAGATGGTGAAACATCTACCTTACAAAATCCAGAACACACCTATGAATCAGCCGGAAGTTACACCGTATCACTGACAGTATCTAACGATGCTGGAAGTAATACAGAAACCAAAGATGATTACATCGTAGTGGAATGGCTACCTATGGATGCTAGCTTCACAGCTACTCCAGAAACGGGAACTGCTCCTGTAACAGTTCAGTTTGATGATCAATCTACTGGCAATCCTACCTCATGGTCATGGGATTTCGGTGATGGTGGAGTTTCGACTCTACAGAATC
>CAZGAO010000125.1:0-11938 GCA_964523795.1 uncultured Lentimicrobiaceae bacterium | reverse complement strand
GAGGAACGATGGTTACGATAAGGGTTACCTCGCGCATTACTGTTGTTACCATAAAGAAGAACAGCAACATAAAGATAATATCCGGAAGCGAGGAAGTATTAATGGCTTGAACGCCTGATTTTTTCTCTCTTTTAAAACGTGCCATATTAATTATCTCCTATATCTTCAGGTTCAGCTTCTGATATTGCGATGGGGATGGCTTTTTGGATGGCATCGTTTTGCTCCTCGTTGATGAGTTCGCTGTATTTGCGGCCAAATTTTTCCATCGATAGTTCATCCCTTAGTTCATCAATTGCAGCGGTCAATTCGTTTTGCACTGCAATGTACATTTTGTATGAAGTACCCCGGTCGTTTTTCAGTGAAATTACGCCTTTGGATACCATCACATTTCCTAAAAGAGGGATGTCCTTGAGGGCACTTTCCGAAAGATTTTCTTTGCGTTGTGGATTTTTCAAAAACTCTTTCGCCTGCATCCTCAGGGTAGTAATGTCACCTGCTTTTTTCTCAACTTGTATGCGGTCTCTGTTATTAACCAGCACGGTAAAGATGTTTCGCTCGTTGATATCCGGTGGTTCCTCATCGCCGGTTAATGGGGGAGGTAGCTTCCGGCCGATACCCGTATCCACATCCATAGTAGTGGTTACAAGGAAAAATATCAGCAAGAGGAAGGCTATGTCAGCCATTGAGCCTGCGTTAATTTCTGGTGTTTGTCTCCTAGCCATACACTGTTTTCCTTTTTATTTAAATAAACTGGAAATGCCTGCGTAAACTATTGATAGTATTGCCAAACCTCCAAGGATGTAGGTTACATAAAGCATAGATCCAATAAATTGGGAGGCTATGCTTGAAATCTCAAATTTTTCATACACATCACCTTGTATGCTGCCTGTAGCCAATGCAAAATGGGCAATGGCGTATAGCAGGGCAAAGCCAATCAGGGCTACAATAACCGTAAGTCCTTTTTTGGGATTGGCGATGAAGAAAAAGATGGGAAACAAGATTGTGATTACTACAGTAATGCCTAGTAAAATGTATGCCCAAATCAATACAGTGTCTGTAAATGCTGCACCCTTGGTGTAGAATATTACAAACAACACGGCAGAAATTACCAGCAGCACTGCAAGGAAAATCCGAAGTACGGTTGCTGTTTTATCTTTCATTAGTGTTTAGTTTTATTTGTTAGAGGCTCTGTATTTAGTAAGCATGTCGATAAACGAAATGGAACTGTCTTCCATATTGTTCACCAGGCTGTCGATTTTTGATACAATGTAGTTGTTGAAGATCTGCAGGATAATAGCCACGATCAAACCAAAAACGGTGGTAAGCAGTGCCACTTTAATACCTGAAGCAACAATGGTTGGCGAGATGTCGCCGGCAGCAGCAATATCATCGAAAGCCTGGATCATACCGATTACTGTACCCATAAATCCAAGCATAGGAGCCAGCGCGATAAACAAGGAAATCCATGAGAGGCCTGATTCGAGGCGTCCCATCAATACGCTGCCGTATCCAACGATAGACTTTTCAACGGTTTCGATGCCTTCATTGTATCTGTCCAGTCCCTGATAAAAAATACCGGCTACCGGGCCGCGGGTATTCTTACATACCTCTTTGGCTTTTTCTACACCGCCTGTTTCCAGGGCAGCTTCAACCTTGTTGAGGAGCTTTGAGGTATTGGTAGTCGAAAGGTTCAGGTAAATAATCCTTTCGATGGCCAATGCCAAACCGAAGATAAGGCATAAGAGTACAACGCCCATAAACATCCAGTTACCTTCGATAAACTTCTCTTTTAAGATCTGCTGAAAATCTTTGGGGTCTTCAGCTTCTTTTTTAAGTGTGGAAGCCGGTGGAGCGGCTTCATCAAAATCTGAAACATCTTGCGCGGCTGTGGTATCCACCTGAGCCATTTCGTCCTGATTACTTCCTTCCTGTGCAAAGGAAAATGTGGTAAGGCCAAAGGACAACATTGCAACGATTGTCAATAAAGCAAATAATTTTTTCATGGTTTACTTTGTTGATTTAAAATTTAATTTATTTCTATTCTATTTAATTATTAAAAAATTTCTATACAAAAAGCGGAGAGAGAGGGATTCGAACCCTCGGTACGCTTGTGACGTACACACACTTTCCAGGCGTGCGCCTTCGTCCACTCGGCCACCTCTCCAGGGTCATTAATACTTTAAAACACAACAAAAAGAACGTCCCAATTTTTTCAAGCGGCTAAAGTAGAAAAAAATTGGCTACCACAAAAAAAATCAACATTTTTTTACCCATACCCAATCGTTGTAATTTAAAGCATAAACGATGTTTTGTATTCCTTTTCTCCCACCTAAAAAGTATTTAGGCCGTAAGCTCTCCTCTGATATTGAGGGCAATGTTGCGAACAATGTCGTGGGGCGAACTGTAATTGGCCAGCACGTGCATCAGCTTTGTAACTGCGGCTTCGGTGGTCATATCTTTTCCGCCAATTACTCCGGCTTGTTTTAAAGCCATGCCCGTCTGGTATTTTTCCATCTCAACGGAGCCTCCCTGACACTGGCTAACGTTAAGTATGAACATTCCATTGTTTATAGCCAATTTTATGGCATCGACAAACCATTTATCGGTGGGCGCATTTCCCGAGCCATAAGTCTCGAGCACCAGCGCACGAAGTCCTTTAGTGTTTAAAACTGCTTCCACAAAATTGGGCGAAATACCGGGAATCAATTTCAGCACCCCGACATTATTATCCAGAGCCGCTTTAAATTTCAGCTTTTTGAAATTGGATTTGCGAATGTAATTTTTTCGATATTTGATATAAACGCCGACTTCGGCCAACAGAGGATAGTTGGGCGAGCGAAAAGCCTCGAAATTTTCGGCATTGTATTTAATGGTGCGATTGCCACGCATCAGCTGATTTTCGAAATACACGGCCACCTCGGGAACAATAGGTGTTTCATCTTCCATGGCAGCAGCAATCTCGATGGCGGTAATAAAGTTTTCACGCCCATCAGTTCTAATCATCCCCAGGGGCAATTGCGAGCCGGTAAAAATAACCGGTTTGTTCAGGTTTTCGAGCATAAAACTCAATGCCGAAGCCGTGTAGGCCATGGTGTCGGAGCCATGCAAAACCACAAAGCCGTCATAATCCTCGTAACGATCGTAGATCACACGAGCTATTTTTTGCCAGTGCCCGGGACTCATGTCTGATGAATCGATAACAGGATCGAAGCAGTAGTTGTCGATGCGGGCTTCGATTAGTTTGAGTGCCGGGAGGTGCTCGTAAAGATTATCAAAGTTGAAGGGTTTCAAGGCTCCGGTTTCCTGGTCACGAATCATGCCAATGGTTCCGCCGGTGTAGATGATGAGAATTGATGTTTGATTTTTTGATTCCATGCTGGGGGTTAATCGTTATTTGTTGAATCGTTATTTGTTGAATCGTTATTTGTTTCTGAGACGCGCTGGTAGCGCGTCTGTACTATTATCCTTTCTGTTGTCAGTATTCGTTAGTTTTTAATCGTAATGATTTCAATCATTCAGCCGTTTCATTCAATCATTAAAAACTAAGTCGGAAATTCAAAAAGTTTGATAGCATTTTGGGTCGTAATCCCGGCGATTTCGCTTAGGGGCACATTTTTAATCCCCGCCAATTTTTGAGCTACATTAATAAGGTATGCACTTTCGTTCCGTTTTCCACGAAATGGCTTAGGGCTTAAAAATGGAGAATCCGTTTCGAGCAGAAGATGCTCGAGCGGAATATCCTGAACCACCTTATCCAAACCCGAATTTTTGTAGGTCAACACTCCGCCAATGCCCAGCTTAAATCCCCAACCGATAATCCGCTCGGCCTGTTCGCGGATTCCGGTAAAGCAATGAAAAACTCCGGTTAAATTCTCATCGATGGTATCCTCGATAATTTCGAATGCTTCGTCAAAGGCTTCCCTCACGTGCAAAACGATCGGTAAGTGATATTGCTTAGCCCAGGCGATTTGTTGGCGCAAGGCGATTTTTTGTTGCTCCACAAACGTTTTATCCCAATACAAATCCATCCCTGTTTCGCCAATGGCATACCAGTTTCCCTTGTCTAGATTTGTTTTTACCGCCTTTAGTTCTTCCTCATAATTTTCTTTCACATCCGTGGGATGCAAACCAATCATCGGGAAAATGTTTTGAGGGAATGCCGCGCACAAGTCCAGCATTGGTGCAATCGTTTGGCTGTCGATATTGGGCAGGAGCATGTACTGAACCCCGGCATCGATGGCTCGTTTAACCATAGCCTGGCGGTCATCATCAAATTGTTCCAGGTACAAATGTGTATGGGTATCCGTAAAAATCATGGGGCAAAAGTAGGCGTTTTAAGCAAGTCCATGCAATAGCAATTAATTTTCCCACCAAAATCTGCAACCGACATTTTCCAAACCAAATGAATGCGTTCGTAAGATTCCTCTCCCCCCTACGCCAACCGGGTTATTTCGAAAGACAACTCAAATTTTTTGATCATAATGAGGTAATGTGGAGCGAAGTCCCGCACGTGTGGGATTCCGTTCCATCGGGGACATCCCGCCATTGCGGGGACATTGGGGGAGAGATTTCTCCCAAAAACAAATCCCCTGTAAGTCTGAGAATGGAGAGGTCTATTTCCAAAATAATGTCATTGGTGTAAGCTCAAAACCATGCCTGGACAGCCATACAGGCTTAGCATCACAAAAAAACCTTAGTAGAAAATGCGCCCGCAACGCGCCTTAACCTTATCCAATCTGGAAATTAATAAGGTTGATTTTTCAGGGGGAATCATTTTTCTACTAAAGTTAAAATAAAGAAAATAAGATTGCCTGGACACTCAGACAGGCTTGCCATGTTGCATAGGTGACAATATATTTCTTAATATTCAGATGCTTGCAAAAACATGTCATTGGTATGCCGCACGTGCGGCAAGAAATCTCCTAAAATACAAGCGTTTTCAAAAACATGTTATTGATACCAAAGGAAGAAATCTTTAAATCACGATTTGAGATTTACATCGAGTTAGGATTTCTAAACTTACACTTTCTGCCTGCACGGACGGTTTTCACCTTGTATCAGGCTTTTTCTATTTTTGCAAAAAAACAAGGCTTTGCGCAAATATCTAATCATAAGGCTGAGTTCTATCGGCGATATCGTTTTGACCACTCCTGTGGTGCGCTGTCTCAAACAACAGATTGAGCCTTGCGAGCTGCATTATCTTAGTAGAAAGCAATTTTTGACTATCCTCGAAACGAATCCTTTTATCGATAAGATTTTTACTATCCAAAGTGCGGTGGATGAGGTGGTGGATGATTTGAAAAAAGAAAATTATGATCAGATTATTGATTTACACCGAAATTTCAGATCCCTTGGATTGCGGAAAAAACTGGGTATTAAAAGCAGCACTTTTCCAAAAATCAACATCCGAAAATGGCTGCTGGTGAATTTTAAGATTGATAAAATGCCCGACATCCATATTGTGGATCGCTATTTTGAGGCAGTAAAAAACCTTGGGGTCAGCAACGATTTAAAAGGGCTTGATTTTTTTATCCCTGAAAAGGATCAGGTTTCTGGTGCTGATTTACCCGCAATTCATCAGCAGGGTTTTGTAGCTTTGGTAATTGGCGGAAACCATGCCACTAAACAGCTTCCGTCAGAAAAAGCCATCGCGCTTTGCCGGATGATCGCCAGCCCGATCGTGATTCTTGGCGGCAAACAAGATTGGGACGAAGCAAACAAGATTGCCGAAAGTGATTCTGCAAAGATTTATAATTCCTGCGGTAAATTCAATCTCAATCAATCGGCCTCCCTCATCGATCAGTCCAAAATGATAATTACTAACGATACCGGGTTGATGCACGTGGCGGCAGCTCTAAGCAAGCGAATTATTTCGGTATGGGGCAACACGGTTCCACAGTTGGGCATGTATCCTTACCTGCCCGGCCGTCCGGACTTATTTTCGATTTATGAGGTAAAGAATCTACCCTGCCGTCCCTGTTCCAAAATTGGTTTCCCGAAATGCCCCAAGCAACATTTCCGGTGCATGATGGATCAGGATATTCAGGGGATGGCTGCTGAGGTGAATGAGTTTTTAGGGAAAGGGTAGGAGGGAGTGGCGGCTTGGGGGCTTGCATTGTACTTTCTAAAAAGGTATGTGAAATGAGTCAAACCTTACTTGTTTTTCCACCCAGAGATTAAAAAATAATATTTGGCGCATTTTGTTCAGACTCGATGCATCGCGTCTCTACCCAATGCCTCTTATGCACGCCTCCCCGCAACACTCCATCTCTAATCTCTCAATACGCCCGTTCGTCCTTTTTTTCCACGTAATTTATAAATGCTTTATTCACCACCTTGTTGCCGCCGGGCGTGGGATAGTTTCCGGTAAAGTACCAATCGCCGGTATGCCGTGGCAGGGCGGTGTGCAGGTCTTCGATGGTTTGATAAATCACTTCCACTTTGGCACTGGTTCCGGGAGGGGTAATTAGTTGGGCAATTTTTTCGGAGATCTGCTGCGGCGTGAAGGGACGATAAATTTCCTTTACATAATTCACCACTTCTTCCTTGGGGAGATTTACCTGGGCCTTCGATTTTTTGTAAACTGCGTTGATAATGCCTTCCTGACCGCTTTCTTTCAAAAGTTCGATGGTAGCTTTGAAGGCGACAAAATCGCCGATTTTAGCCATGTCGATGCCATAGCAGTCGGGATAGCGAATTTGTGGTGCCGATGATGCTACGATAATGGTTTTGGGATGCAAGCGATCCAGGATGCGGATGATGCTTTGCCTTAGCGTGGTGCCGCGCACGATCGAGTCGTCGATTACCACGAGGTTGTCCACGCCTTCGCGCACCACGCCATAAGTAATGTCGTAAACGTGGCCCACCAAATCGTTGCGTCCGCTGTCCTTCGAGATAAAGGTACGCAGTTTCATGTCTTTCACGGCGATGTCTTCCACCCGTGGCGAGAAGGCCAGGATTTCGCTGAGCTTTTCGGGACTAAGTTTATCACCCAGCTCAACAATCCGATCGGTTTTTATGCGGTTGCAAAACACCTGCACCTCTTCTATCAGACCTTTGTAGGCAACGGCAGCGGTGTTGGGGATATACGAAAACACCGTGTTGTTGATGTCGTGGTTGATGGCTTGCAAAACGGCCGGTGTCAAAAATTTACCCAGCAGTTTGCGTTCCTTATAAATATCCTGGTCGGTGCCGCGCGAAAAGTAGATGCGCTCGAAGGAGCAGGCTTTTCTTGGCCTTTGCTCATCGAAGGGAACTTCGCTGATGCGGCCGTCTTTTTTGATAATCAGCACATGGCCGGGCTCCACTTCTTTGATGTCCCCGGCCTTTATGTTGAAGGTGGTTTGCAGCACGGGACGTTCGGAGGCTGCCACGGCAATTTCGTCGTCGTTGTAATAAAAAGCAGGGCGTATCCCCGAGGGATCGCGCATTACAAAAGCATCGCCATGACCCAGCATCCCGGCAATGGCGTAGCCGCCGTCCCAGTCTTTGGCCGAGCGTTGGATGATATTTTGGATATTCAGGTCGCGGGCAATTTTTGCGGAAATTTCTCTCTTGTTCAGCCCCTGGCTTTTAAATTTTTGATATAGGCTTTCGTTTTCCTCATCCAGAAAGTGGCCGATTTTTTCGAGGATGGTAATGGTGTCGGTGGTTTGCACCGGAAACTGTCCTAGTTCCACCAGCTTATCAAAAAGCTCATCTACGTTGGTCATGTTAAAGTTTCCGGCCAGCACCAGGTTGCGGGTAATCCAGTTATTTTCGCGCAGCACCGGATGGAGGTTTTCTATGCTGTGGCCGCCAAAGGTGCCGTAGCGCAGGTGTCCCAAAAACAGCTCGCCGGTAAAGTCCAGGTTTTGCTTTAGCCAGTTAACATCGCGCAGCAAATCGGGATGTTTTTTTTCGAGAGCCCTAAAACGGCTATACACATGCTCGAAGGTATCCACAATCGGGGTAGAGCTTCCCGAGCGAAAGCGGCTGATGTATTTTACGCCCGGGGCAATATCGAGTTTTATGTTGGCGATGCCTGCCCCGTCCTGCCCCCGATTGTGCTGTTTTTGCATCATCAGGTGCATTTTGTTGAGGCCATAAAAGCTGGTGCCATATTTGGCCTGGTAATACTCCAGAGGTTTAAGCAGCCTGACGAGGGCAATGCCGCATTCGTGTTTTATTTGTTCGCTCATGAAATGCCGTTGTTCAATCGTTGTTTAAAATGAGAGGGCAAAAGTAAGCATAATGGTTTATCGCTATCCGTTAATTGTTCATGGTTAAAGGTTCCGAAAAGTATTGTACAGAGACGCGCAGATTGCGCGTCTCTGTACAGGCAAATGCTTGCGAAAGGGCTGAGACGCGCAGGTTGCGCGTCTGTACAGGCGAATGCTTGCGAAAGGGGAGAGACGCGCAGGTTGCGCGTCTGTACGCAGAATCGCTTGCGAAAGTGGGATTGGGTAAAGCCGCCCGATTGGGGCGGCTCAGTGATTTTCCAAGTCAGCCCAAATATCCTCTTGGGGGCTGAGACGCGCAGGTTGCGCGTCTGTACAGGCGAATGCTTGCGAAAGGGGAGAGACGCGCAGGTTGCGCGTCTGTACGCAGAATCGCTTGCGAAAATGGGATGGGGTAAAGCCGCCCAATTTGGGCGGCTCAGTGATTTTCCAAGTCAGCCCAAATATCCTCTTGGGGGCTAAGACGCGCAGGTTGCGCGTCTGTACAGGCGAATGCTTGCGAAAGGGGAGAGACGCGCAGGTTGCGCGTCTGTACGCAGAATCGCTTGCGAAAATGGGATGGGGTAAAGCCGCCCGATTTGGGCGGCTTAGGAATTCCCCAATCAGCCCAAATATCCTTATGAAAGGGGAAAGACGCGCAGGTTGCGCGTCTGTACGCAGAATCGCTTGCGAAAGTGGGATTGGGTAAAGCCGCCCGATTGGGGCGGCTCAGTGATTTTCCAAGTCAGCCCAAATATCCTCTTGGGGGCTGAGACGCGCAGGTTGCGCGTCTGTACAGGCGAATGCTTGCGAAAGGGGAGAGACGCGCAGGTTGCGCGTCTGTACGCAGAATCGCTTGCGAAAATGGGATGGGGTAAAGCCGCCCAATTTGGGCGGCTCAGGAATTCCCCCGGACGGCTCAGTAATTCCCCCGGGTGGCTCAGGAATTCCCCCGGTCGGCTCAGGAATTCCCCAATCAGCCCAAATATCCTCATGGGGGGCTGAGACGCGCAGGTTGCGCGTCTGTACGCAGAATTGCTTGCGAAAGGGGAGAGACGCGCAGGTTGCGCGTCTGTACAAGAGAATGCTTGCGAAAGTGGGAGAGACGCGCAGGTTGCGCGTCTGTACGCAGAATCGCTTGCGAAAATGGGATGGGGTAAAGCCGCCCGATTTGGGCGGCTTAGGAATTCCCCAATCAGCCCAAATATCCTTATGAAAGGGGAAAGACGCGCAGGTTGCGCGTCTGTACGCAGAATCGCTTGCGAAAGTGGGATTGGGTAAAGCCGCCCGATTGGGGCGGCTCAGGAATTCCCCCGGGCGGCTCAGTGATTTCCACGGAAGGATCATCAATCTAACCCGGGAGCGTATTATTTTTTTGGCTCAAAATCTTCATTTTTCTTGATTATAAAATCCTATGATAATAATATTACTTAGCTTTGGCATTTCAAATTAATGAACGCAAAACGAATTAGAAATTCCCTTTTCATTTATGCTAACGAAACGCACCACCACCAATCCACAACAAGGCGAATAGTGGGCAGGATTTCGGGCTTTTTGCCTGATATTTCACAGGACACGAAAGTTTTAAAAAAGAACATTTGGTAAACATCATCAATAATAACTTTCCAAAAAAATTATGGAAAACAGAATAAAAAATAATATGGCAAATGAGTACGAATTACTTAGCAGCTTGATGAAAAACATCGATGATTTGGTATTTCGTTACGAATATTTTCCCGAACACCGTTTTGCTTATGTCTCCCCTTCATCCACCCGATTCAATGGATATTTACCCGAAGAGCACTATGCTGACCCTGAAATTGGGATTAAATTAATTCACCCTGACGATAGAGAATACTTCCAAAAAATATCGGAAAACAAGCTCCACACCGATCAGTACGAATTAAGATGGATTAAAAAAGACGGCACGGTAATCTGGACTGAACAAAAGGTTAACAAAACGTATGATGAAAAAGGTAATTTGACAGCCGTTGAGGGCATAATAAGAGACATCACCAATCGTAAGCGGATACAACAAAACCATCTCGACAGCGAAAACCGCTACCAGACTTTATTTAATTCGTCCAGCGACTTTGTCTTTCTCCACGCATTTGATAGTATTGATACGCCCGGATTTTTTGCCGAAGTAAATACTGTCGCCTGCCAAAAACTTGGTTACAGCAAAGAAGAGTTCACAAAACTTCGCCCAAGTGATATTGTTTCAGAGGAAAATATTCCGGAAATACCGGGTGAAGTAAAGCAAATTCATGAAAAAAGTGAACTGATTTTTGAGAAAAATCTGCTTGCAAAAAATGGTATTGCAATACCCGTTGAATTACATGCGCATAAATTTGATTTCAATGGGAAAATCATGGTTTTATCCATTGGCCGCGATATTTCAAATAAAAAAGAAGCCGAATCCTTTTCTAAAATTCTTAGCAATACAGCCATTGATTTGCTCAAAATACAAACCGTTCATCAGGCATTTGTTTTTGTTGCCGATAAAATTTATTCTATCCTCAACAAAAGTGCACTCGTTACCATAACCGAATTCGACAAGCCAAATGATGTTTGGAAAATGGTGGATGTACGGGGGATTAACAGCGTAGTGGACAAATTATGTAAATCCGTCGGGATCGACTTAAGAACCATCCAAGGCCCAATAAAGAACAATGTGCTATCTGAGCTTGAAAATGGTAAAATATCTGAGCTTGAATTTGATATCCACCATCTAAGCCATGGGAAAATAGGCAAAGCCACAGGGATCTACCTGAAGAAAGCACTCCCATACGAGAAAATTTTTGTTATTGCACTCAAAAAAGGCAGCAAAATCTATGGCATCGTTTCGATTTTTACCACAAAACAAACAATACCCTTGCCCCTGGCTTTGATAGAAGCCTTAGTTTCGCAAGTGGCCATGTTTATCGAAAAACTGCAGGCGCAACAGGCACTCAATGAAAGTGAGGATAAATACAAGGCGCTTTACGAAAATGCACCTTTGTCATATCAATCCCTCGACAAAGAGGGCAATTTTAACGATATTAATCCCACCTGGCTTAAAACGCTGGGATACACCCGCGAAGAAGTGATCGGCAAACGGTTCGAGGATTTTCTGCACCCCGACTGGCATGCCCACTTTCATAAAAGCTTTCCTGAATTTAAAAAACGTGGATTTGTCAACAATGTGCAGTTTAAAATAAAACACAAGCAAGGTCATTACCTTGATATAGCTTTTGAAGGATGTATAGGCTACCACACCGATGGCAGTTTTAACCAAACCTACTGCGTATTTCAGGACATTACCGAGCGGCTAAAGGCAGAATCCGAAATAAAATTGAGCGAAGAAAAATTCAGGAAAGCATTTTTAACCAGCCCCGACTCCATCAACATCAACCGCCTGACTGATGGCATGTATGTGTCGGTAAACAAAGGTTTTACTGATATAATGGGGTATTTGGAGCAGGAAGTAATTGGAAAAACATCACTTGATCTCAATATATGGAAAAACCCCAGCGACAGGAAAAAACTTACGCGTTTACTGGAAGAAAAAGGATTTGCTGAAAATATGGAGGCACAGTTTACCGCGAAAAACGGCAATACCATCGACGGTTTAATGTCGGCCCGCATCATCGAATTGGAAGGGGAACAAAACATAATCAGCATTACAAGGGATATTACTGAACGGGGCTAATTCTTTTTTTGGAGTGCTATGAAAAGTATTTAGCGATTCGGTATAGGGT
>CAZGAO010000124.1:0-12333 GCA_964523795.1 uncultured Lentimicrobiaceae bacterium | reverse complement strand
TTTTTAAGTAACACCAATGAGCTACCTCCCGAAAGGGAGGTTTAGTTCAACAAAGTATAAAAATAATAGCCGAAATAGTAGTACATATGAACATTGTAGTCCGCATAAATTTTAGTAGTAAATTGAAAAATTGTACTTCCGAAATCGGCTACTATTCTTATACAAACCGTTGTGCGAAAGTTAGAAAACCAATACGTTAAGATAAATTAGAGAATATGTTAAGAATATATTGTACCAAGAAGCTTGAGGCTTTTATAGGAAGTGTAGATCAAGAATTGCCTTCTGACATAATTCATAGATCAATATTTGACTGGAATGCGCATTTATTCTCTGTTGAAAGAAAACAATGCATTGCTGTCATAAACAATCGGACTGCATATTCTGTTTTTTTGGTCGGCATAAAAAAGAAAGACCTTAAAGTTATTGACTTATACTTTTATCATAGATTAATACAACAATTTCGACACGACAAAGTAATTGGCGAGAATGAATCTGTCGAAAAGCTTTTTGCAGGAGGAAATTTAAAATTTTATAAAACAAACAATGACCGGAAAACAATTGGCAGAATAAACGATTTTGTTTACATGTTTAAAACGCATTTATCTTACAAATACGAAAAATTGGAAAACATGGATATTGTTTATGAAAACGGACTATTTAACTCAACACCAACTGGTAAACCTGGAGAAAACAAAAAGACCTGGAGCAGGCCGATTGAAAATATGAAAAATGAAATGAAAACCAGCGCATAACAAACTCTAAATATTGATAAGGAATAGCTTGTGAAATCAAAAAAAGTTTTGTCCTGCTAAAACGAAACTGCTGGTTTTTTGTTAGCTAAGAAAATACAAAAATTATGACACCATTTATCGAAACTTATTTGTGGGCTTTCCCAGTAATTATGATCCTGATGACCTCGGTTTGGATCGTTAGCGTATTTCTGAAAAATGCAAGCATCGTCGATCCCTTTTGGGGCTTGGGCTTTGTGCTGGCAGCCTTTTATTATTACTTCCAAACGGAGGGATTTGAAACGCGCCAGCTTATTGTTTTGGTTTTAACTTCCTTGTGGGGTTTACGCCTGTCGATATTCTTGTTCTGGCGCAATGCCGGAAAGGGCGAGGATTATCGCTACCAAAATTTCAGGCAGAACTTCGGCCCTGAGCGTTATTGGTGGTTTAGCTTTTTCCAGGTCTTTTTGCTTCAGGGAGTTTTGATGTGGCTGGTGTCGGCACCCTTGCTGGGAGCTATGTATTTTGCGCCTTCGGGCAGTCTTGGGGTTTTCGATTATGTGGCCATGGCTGTTTGGCTAATCGGCTTTGTGTTTGAGGCAGGTGGCGATTTTCAATTGGCACGCTTCAAGTCCAATCCCGAAAACAAGGGCAAGCTGCTGCAAAGTGGTTTTTGGAAATACACGCGCCATCCCAACTATTTTGGCGATTCGGCCGTGTGGTGGGGTTTTGCCTTGTTTTCGATAGCCGCCGGCTGTGTTTTGCCCGTTTTGGGTTCTCTGCTAATGACCTTTCTTATCATCAAAATTTCGGGTGTGGCCTTGCTCGAAAAATCGCTCAAGGACAAAAAGCCCGCTTATCAGGAATACGTCCGGAAAACCAGTGCTTTTATCCCGTGGTTTACTAAGCGATAAAATGATTTTTGTGAGCATGTCGAATGGCAAAGAAGGGTATTTTGACGTTTCACCCTATCTCGACAAAGGGATTTTTACGGAACTACAAAGCGATAGCTATTTCTAACAAGTTTGCATCGCGTTTGGGAGCATTGCCTGTCCCAATGCTCAGGATTTTAGTGCCGACACCGTGGAGGTGTAGTTGCGGGTAAGGTAAGGGGGGGGTTATTTTCAATTAGCGTTAGGCCAAATTTATAGTCAACACATTTGATTTTAACCAATCAATTTTTATGAAATGAGTAATTTCTTTCGGAAATGTCGAAATATTCTTTTGCGTGCAGATAGGTATTATTAATAAACTTAATTGCGAACTTTAGGTAGAATCCATTGTCAAATTGCCGAAAATCAGAAACCTCAAACGATTCAACAATTTTACTTTCCTCAAGCAACTTTAAAACGTCCTTTTTCAATTTCCCGGATATTTTGATTCAAATTACTTAAGGATTGATGATAGGCTTTCCATTCGATATAATCATCCCATTCTTTGAAATTTTCCTCTTCGGCATTCCTTACATTCATTTCAAAAACAGAAAATGGTTGATTGTACTTCCTTTCAAAAAGTTCAAGTTTATCCCTGACTTGATTTTGTTCCGACTTGTAAGAGAGTAGCAGCCAATTAGCCACTTCGCTTTTTTCAATAACTAACATATCGCTGATTTTTTACAAAAATAAACAATTAATGCGAAAGTTATTTCCATCCTCACGCAAATTAAAACGGCCCTTTTAAAGAGCTAAAAAACGAAAGCTATTTTAAACAAGCCCGTGTTTTATTTGGGGGCATCGCCTGGCATAATGCTCAGGATTTTAGTGCCGGCACTGTGGAGGTGGAGCTGCAAGTAAGGTAACGAGAATTTGTTGTATCAGACTTGCGATCCCTGTTGTCAGTGAACTTGTCGAACTGCGCGTCATGAAGGGCTGAGACCCTTCTACAGGCTTTGGTTTTGCAGCTCCGCAGATAAAGCCATTCAGCTATCTTTCGGACATTTTCCATGTTAATGGTTCTGCTAAAAGTTTGCTATCTTTGCTTACAATTGTTAGAGAATTTTTAAATTTATATGCTTATGCCGGCAATTTCAATGTTTTATGGAATAATTATTTACATGTATTATTTTGATAACAAAAAGCATAACCGACCTCATATTCATGCTCATTTTGGCGAATACGAAGCAGTTATTGCAATAGATGATGGTGAAGTATTGTCAGGAGATTTTCCTGGTAGAAAAATGAAGCTCATTCAGGCCTGGACTGAAATTCATCAGGATGCTCTCCTGGCAAACTGGAAGCTTGCTATAAATGGTGAACACTTGTTTAAAATAGAACCACTTAAATAATATGAATATGATTAAGGTGATTTCGATAGAACCCAAAGAAAATAAAATGATTTTTGTGAGAATGTCGAATGGCAAAGAAGGGTATTTTGACGTTTCTCCCTACCTCCACAAAGGAATTTTTAAAGAGCTACAAAACGACAGCTATTTCAAACAAGCCCGCCTTTCGTTTGGGGGCATAGCCTGGCCTAATGCTCAGGATTTTAGTGCTGACACCGTGGAGGTGGAGTTGCAGGTAAGGTAATGGGAATTTGTTGTGGGATTAAAATGGTCAGAGTCATTTCAATTGAGCCCCAAAGATAATAAAAGCAAGTGCTTTTTCAAGCACTTGCTCTTAGGTGATAATCAATAAATTTATCCGTACTGAAATTTCGATAATCAGCCGGTGGTTGATCTTTTTAATTTGGAAGAATTACCCCATCAATTACATGGATTACTCCATTGCTTCCCTGTACATCCGTTGCGATTACATTTGCCGAATTGTCGAGCATAACGCCTTGGGCTGAAACGGAAACGGAAATGTTACTTTCCGTATTTAAGGTTGGAACCATACCTGTGGCAACTTCTGAAGCCAGCACATTATCCGGTACCACGTGATATAGAAGAATAGGCGTAAGGGCTTCCGCTGAAAGGTCATCAAGACCCGAAACGCCAAGGGCAACGAAAGCGTTTTCGAAAGCTGCATTGGTTGGAGCGAAGACGGTAAATGGGCCTGTGGCACTTAATGCGTTAACTAATCCGGCTTTAACAACCGCAGCTACCAAGGTGCTGAAATTGGCGTTTTGTAAAGCAATATCCACCACTGTTGGAGGAAGTATTACCTTATCGATTACATGCACTACACCGTTTGTGGCTTCAACATCAGCAGTACTAACCATAGCCGAATTGTTAATTTTAACCATACCATCTACCATTGCATAAATCACCATTCCTTTATTGTCGGTGGTTGCTGCACTTAGGGTTTCATAATAACCCGTTGAGATGTCTGTCGACATCGCTTTGCCTGACATTACATGGTAGAGCAATATTGGTTTTAATGCTTCAGCAGAAAGATCTTCGATGCCATTAACATTTAAAGTTTCAAACAGCATTTCGAATGCTGCATTGGTCGGAGCAAAAACGGTAAATGGACCGTCAGTAGATAAGGTTGAAACAAGATCGGCTTTTATCAGCGCAGCAACAAGTGTGCTGTAATTATTATCTGATGAAGCGATTTCTACAATGCTTTTCATTTGGGGCTCAGTGGTTTTATCATCATCTTTATCACACGATGCAAATACTACTATCATAGCCAATAAAACGGCTACTATTCCTAAATTTGATTTTAGTCTTTTCATGATATTTCTTCTTAATATTAATTTATTATGTTGGATTTAGTACTAACAACCACCCTTTGATTTGGATGATGTTTTTACTTCCGGTATCAGAACCTTGTCTATCACGTGTATCACACCATTTGAAGCATCGATGTCGGCAGCCACAACTTTGCTTTTGTTAATTTTAACTGTGTTTTTCATTACTTCCACATCAATCGAAGCGGTGTTGTTTAAGGTTGCAACCTTACCCGATGAAATATCTTTCGACCATACTTCTCCTTCCACAACATGATAAAGCAGGATTGGCTTCAGTTGTTCTTTGCTAAGATCATCAATACCATTTACTCCCAGGCTTTTAAAAAGATCATTAAAGGCATCGTTTGTTGGTGCGAATACGGTGTAAGGACCTGCTGCGCTTAAAGCATCAACCAATTCAGCTTTCACCACAGCGTCAACAAGAATTGAAAATTGGGCATCTGCGCTGGCGATTTCAACAATATTCATTTTTGATGTTTTACCAGGTGAATTAGCCAAAACTGTGGTCATTCCAAAAGTTAAGGCTATCACGATTGTTCCGATAATTAAATTTAATTTGTTCATTGTATTTGATATTAGATTTAGAATTTGTTTAATTAAAGAAGCTAAACGTTGAACGGTATAAAATGTTTAACAAAATGATAAATAAATTAAACAATAATATTATTAAAGTGTGAAAACTAACTTAAACATCTAAATATCAATACGCGTTGGCGGGAGAATAATTATTGAAGTATTCTTAATACTTGAGCAAGCAGTTCTGAGAATTACAAAGAAGAATTACCTTTGCTTTACGTAAGCGATAAAATCATGATTTTAAAATTAAGAAACTGAAACATGAAAGACTATCACATAAATATTTTTTACAGCGAAAATGATGGGGGCTATATTGCTGATATCCCAAACTTAGAATATTGTTCGGCCTTTGGGGAAACCCCTGAAGAAGCCCTTGTCGAAGTGATAAATGCCAAGACAGCCTGGATTGAAAGTGCTATCGGAAATGGCTTTGCTATCCCTGAGCCCAAAGAAAGCAAAATGATTTTCGTGAGCATGTCGAATGGCAAAGAAGGTTATTTTGATGTTTCACCCTAGCTCGCCAAAGGAATTTTTAAAGAGCTACAAAACGACAGCTATTTCCTACAAGCCCGCATTTCGTTTGGTGGCATTGCCTGGCTCAATGCTCAGGATTTTTAGTGCTGATACGGTGGAGGTGGAGATGCGTATTTTGTTATTAGAGTGGTACAATATCTAAAACCAACCGCAAAACCATTGGTTTTATGCAATTAGTTTTTCAATGATCGAGATAACCCCCTCAAGGAACTTTAGAACAAGCCTTTTTCAATATCTATCATATCCCAGTTTTTTGGATTCCTGATTCAAAAGATGGATCATCCATTCGGGAAAATCACATTTACACGTTTGCTTTTCAGTGCAGGACGTTGTGCTTTATTCAAAGCCAGTACTCCGGTAATGTCTTCACCATCATCAAAAGCCTTATCAAATTCATTTGCCTTCATAGATTACCCTTTCTTCTTTTCTTGATCATAAAATAGTGTATTTTCTATGCGTAATCCAAACAAAGTTAACATGATTTTATAGACATATTTCGACCAGGCACAAAAAAAGGAATAAAGCAACTTCAAACAAGCCCACATTTCTATTGGATGAGCCCGTGCAACCTCTAAGAAGTATCGAAGTTTGGGGGTTACTTTTGCACTACAATACTACAGCATCTACAGCGAATCCCGCTTAGCCGATAAAGTACTGTAGAAAAAGATGTTAGATTTCGTAAAATACTCCCCGTAGAGCCTGCGCCGCAAAAGTGGGGGCATGAACAGTTTTTACCGTATGCCAATGTTTTTGAATGAATTACAGCTTTATTGTCTAATCACTACAATTTTTCTCGATTGAGTAGGATATTGTTTTAGTATTATTCTGCTAAAAATGCTGTTTTTTATTGCGGTTCCTCCCTCAATAAATATTGTATTGTTATCCCCGGCCAAAATACCATTATCAATATCCTTAAGGGGAATAGCAACGATCACTATTCCAAAAGTTTTATTAAAATCAGAAGGCACACCAAATTGCACGGGAGTCAATTCCCAGCTTGTTCTGGTGCTGTTATTGCTATTGGAAGTAAGCCACGGCCACCATTGCTTGGTGGGATCCTGAATGAACACAACAGGCACATAGTCCTTATCTATTGCTGCAACTGAACTAAATTTAATACTTTCACCTTTGTATGTAACTGGTTGTTCATTTGCAGGATAGGTTATGGAAATAGCTCTTGTTTGATCATTTCCCTGAGAGAACAAACTCAAGGAAATAAGAAGTAGAAAACACAATACTTGATTTTTTTTTGTCATAATACCCTCCATAAATTTTATTACTAATTAATAATTTTAATTGTCTTTGTTTGTATACAATTTTGGAATATGTTCCCAATATTATCAGGATTGATTTTAATTTGCATATTTAAAACATTACTATTTTCAAAACTACAATTCTTACAGTCAGAATTTAAAACGGCATCGCTAAGATTAATGTCTGTAAATGTTACTTCATTAAAAATTACATTTTCTTCAAACGTACTTTTCCATAAGGAACCATGATTGAAAAACACATCAGAAAAAGTACAATTATTTACAATGATTGCAGCAAAATTTATTGTATCGAAATCAATATTAGAAAATGTGATGTTTTCAATCTTTGCCCTTGACAAATCTATATTATGTAAATCAAGATCGTAAACTTTCAGTTGTTTATTAAGCAGGTAACTTTTTCGTAAAATCACCTCTATTATATCTTTAAACCTGTCATTCATAGATAATTCTTTAAAACTCTGCTGTTCCTGCCCATAACGAATAACCTCATTAGCAAAACCTAGGTTGTAGAGTCTAATAATTAATCCCAAATCATTTTTAAGAGTATTGAATGTAGAATCATTGCAGGTAAATAAAACATCGGCAATATTTCGAATTGATTCAGGGATGTGCTTTTCATATTTACTCAACTCCCTAATGGCCAATTTTATGTTATGGGGGTTTGATGAATACAGATTTGAAATACTGTTTTTGTAATCCATTCTTCTCTGTATATTTTTTTCATCAAAATATTTATAGAATACAAAAGCTGCAATCAATACAGATATCACACTCAAAATCAATTTCGATTTATCGATTTGGTATTGCTTTTTGAGAAGCCTTAACTTTACTAGTTCAAATCTTTCAGAGTTCATAAAATTTTGCTTTAAATCGAACAATATTTAAATAAAAGTAAAGGACTTTATCTAAAAATAATTAGAGCCGCTAAGATAAGAAAACTTTTTCTTTTCTTTTAAAATGCTACAAATTTATTCCTCCGCTATGTAAGAAGTAAGGAGTGGAAGATTACTTTTTTCAATATTTATCATAGGCTGGTAATTCACAAAAATAAAAACCTTAAAGACTATTTGTAAAGAATAAGTGATCCTATTTTAGTGCCGATAGGTGAAGCATATTTTTCAAAAAGGCGAATGGGCTACGAAGCACTGCACGATCAATGCCGAGCTTCGCTCGGGTCCCGGATTCACCAATCCGTGGATTTACAACATCCTCGAAAAATTTGTCAGTGAGCCTGTCGAACTGCGAAAATCCGAGATTTCCTACTTTTCGGTACGATTTCACAGATAACGATTACACCATTAACAATTAACGGATAACGATTACACGATTAACACTTTCCTCTACCGATACCCCAAATTCACATTCAGCAATCTTTCAACATCCCCAATAGATAAGTTTTTCCGGCTGGCATAATCCTCCACCTGGTCTTTCAGGACTTTTCCCAAATTAAAATACTGTGCCTGCGGGTGGGCAAAATAGTAGCCGCTTACGGAGGCCGCCGGATACATGGCGTAGTTTTCGGTGAGGATGATACCGGTTTTTTCTTCGGCCTGAAGCAGATCGAACAGCACGCGCTTTTCGGAGTGCTCGGGGCAGGCGGGATAGCCTGGTGCCGGGCGGATGCCCTGGTATTTTTCGCGCAGGCATTCTTCTGCCGACAAGTTTTCGTCGAGGGCATAAGCCCAGAATTCTTTGCGCACTTTTAAGTGCATTAGCTCGGCAAAGGCTTCGGCCAGGCGGTCTGCCATAATCTTCATCATAATGGCGTTGTAATCGTCGTTTTCGGCTTCGTATTGCTCAACCCATTTTTCGAGACCTATGCCTGCGGTAACGGCAAAGCCGCCAATATAATCCTGCCTGTCCGATGCTCTGGGTGCTACAAAATCAGCCAGTGAAAGGTTAGGAATTCCATCGGCTTTTTCCTGCTGGTTTCTTAAAAAATGAAAATTTGTAATAAGCTCGTCCCGATTATCATTTTTGAATAGCTGAACATCATCTCCTAAAGATTCAGCAGGGTAAAAACCAATTACAGCATTCGCTTGTAATCTTTTTTCGCTGATGATTTTGTCCAATATTTCGTTGGCATCATCAAATACCTTTTTGGCTTCCTCGCCTTTTACGGGGTCGGCAAAAATATCGGGGTACTTTCCGTTGATGCGCCAGGCGTGGAAAAAGAAAGTCCAGTCGATGTATTCCCGGATTTCGGACAGGTCGTAGTTTTCGAAATATTTATTACCCAAAAAAGCAGGTTTATAAACCGGGCTGTTGTCCCAGTCAATTTCGATTTTATTTTTTCGGGCAGCTTCCAGCGAAACATACTTTCCTTCCATTTTGCTGCGCTCGTGTTTTTGGCGCAGGGCAGCATATTTTTCACTGACTTCGGAGGCAAACTTTTCTTTCTGATCTTTGGATAGCAAAGCGGCGGTAACGCCCACGCTTTTGGAAGCATCGCGCACATGCACCACGGGGTGGGCATAGTTGGGGGCGATTTTTACTGCTGTGTGAATTTCGGAAGTGGTGGCTCCGCCAATAAGCAGGGGGATATTCATTTTGCGGCGGCTCATTTCCTGCGCTACATGCACCATTTCTTCGAGCGAAGGGGTGATAAGACCGCTCAATCCCAAAATATCCACTTTTTCATTGATGGCGGTTTGCAGGATTTTTTCGGCTCGCACCATCACACCCAAATCTATTACTTCAAAATTGTTGCAGGCCAGCACCACGCCCACGATGTTTTTCCCGATGTCGTGAACATCGCCTTTCACTGTCGCCAGCAATACCTTCCCGGCCGAGTGGCTTGCGCCACCTTCGGCCTTTTCGGCTTCGATGTAGGGGAGTAGGACAGCCACCGCCTTTTTCATCACGCGGGCACTTTTTACTACCTGGGGCAGAAACATCTTGCCCGAGCCAAAGAGGTCGCCCACCACGTCCATGCCGGCCATCAGCGGTTGTTCAATCACGTTGAGTGCCTTCGGATATTGCTGCCGGGCTTCTTCGGTATCTTTTTCGATAAATTCTACAATGCCTTTTACCAGCGCGTGTTTCAGGCGTTCCTGCACGGAAGTATCGCGCCAGGCATCGTGTTTCTCTTCTTTCTTTCCGCTGTCTTTCACTTTATCAGCGTAAGCTATCAGCCGGTCGGTGGCATCTTTGCGGCGGTTCAAAATCACATCTTCCACCAATGTCAGCAAATCTTTTGGGATTTCATCGTAAATCTGCAACATAGCCGGGTTTACAATGCCCATGTCCATGCCTGCCTTGATGGCATGAAACAGGAAGGCCGAGTGCATGGCCTCGCGCACCACATCGTTGCCCCTGAACGAAAACGAGAGGTTGCTCACACCGCCGCTCACTTTGGCGTGGGGCAGGTTTTGCTTTATCCACTTTGTGGCATTGATGTAATCCACAGCGTAATTATTGTGTTCTTCTATTCCGGTGGCTACGGTAAGAATATTGGGATCGAAAATAATATCCTCGGCGGGAAACCCGACTTCCCGGGTTAAAATATTGTAGGCTCTTTGGCAAATCTCAGTTTTGCGCTCCAGCGATGCGGCTTGTCCATCTTCATCAAAAGCCATGACGATAACTGCGGCACCGTATTTTTTTACAAGCCTTGCCTGCCGCCTGAATTCATCCTCGCCTTCTTTCATGCTGATGGAATTTACGATGGCTTTGCCTTGCAGGCATTTGAGCCCTCCTTCAATCACGCTCCATTTTGACGAATCGATCATGATGGGCAATTTGGCAATATCGGGTTCCGACATCATTATATGGAGGAAGATTACCATTTCTTTTTCAGAATCCAGCATAGCTTCATCCACATTCACATCGATGATCTGGGCACCGCCCTCCACCTGATCGCGGGCAATAGCAAGAGCATCTTCGTATTTTTTATCACGGATAAGGCGGGCAAACTTGCGCGAGCCGCTTACGTTGGTGCGTTCGCCCACGTTGATAAAATTGCTCTCCGCGAAAATCGTCAATGGTTCCAGCCCACTCAGCCGCATTTGTTTTTCGATTTCAGGAATTTGCCGGGGTTTGCCTGCCCTGGCCACTTTTTCAAACTCACGGATATGGTCGGGCGTGGTGCCGCAACAACCACCAATGATGTTGGCAAAACCGCTATCCACAAATTCTTTAAGCTGCACAGCCATTGCTTCCGGCGATTCATCGTACTCCCCAAACTGGTTGGGCAGCCCGGCGTTGGGATACACGCTCACAAACATGGGTGCTTTCGCGGAAAGCTCGGCGAGGTAGGGACGCATTTCTTTGGCCCCCAGTGCGCAGTTCAGGCCTACGCTCAACAGGTTTCCATGGGCAACCGAAGTTAAAAAGGCTTCGGTGGTTTGCCCCGAAAGGGTTCTTCCGCTGGCATCGGTGATGGTTCCCGAAATCATCAACGGCAGGCGGCGACCTGTTTTCTCAAAAGCATTTTCGACCGCAAACATGGCGGCCTTAGCGTTGAGCGTGTCGAAAATAGTTTCGATAAGCAGCAGATCCACGCCGCCATCCATCAATCCTTCAGCTTGTTCCTGATACGATTCGACAAGCTGATCGAAAGTGATGGCACGAAAGCCGGGATCGTTTACATCCGGCGACATGGAGGCCGTTTTGTTAGTTGGGCCCAAAGCTCCGGCCACAAAACGTGGTTTGTTGGGTGTGAGCTTCGAGTATTTTTCGGCAGCCTTTTTGGCAATTTCAGCAGAAGCTTTATTGATGGCATAAGTCATGGGCTCCATCTGGTAATCGGCCATGGAGATGCTTGTGCCGTTAAAGGTGTTGGTTTCTACAATATCTGCCCCAGCCTCAAAATAGGCCTCATGTATTTCCCGAATAATCTGCGGCTGGGTGATGGAAAGCAAGTCGTTGCAGCCCTGCAAGTCGGTGGGATGGTTTTTAAATTGTTCCCCCCGAAAATCTTCTTCTTTCAGTTTGTAACGCTGAATCATGGTTCCCATGGCACCATCCAGAAGGAGGATGCGGGATTTGAGAATTTCGTATATCGGATGTGTAATTTCTGAATTCATGATGAAATGTTTTAATTCAATATTATCTACAAAAGTAAAGCAATTAACAGATTTGGTGTGGAAGGGTTTAAATGGGGGGACTGAAATATTCAAACTTTCATTTCTGTTTAACTAATCTGAAAAATTGTAACTTTGTATAAATCTTCTTAATATGATAATTGAACGAACAGATAAAGAAATACTGATTCGAATCCCCGGATCCATTGATTTAACCGGATCACAAAGGATTATTGATTATATCAGGTACCAGGAAATTACTTCAAAATCCCAGGCATTGCAGCCTGATGTTGATAAACTTGCGGACGAAGTAAACAGGGATTGGTGGGAGAAAAACAAGGAAACTTTCCTGGATGAGATTCAATTTTTAAAATAGTTTTGAGGTCAGGGCAAGAAACAAAAAAACTACTTTTGTCTAAAACTTTTAATTATGGAACATTCAGCATTTATCAATATCGACCTGCTTACCCTTGAAGCTCGAAAAGAACTGGAAACTTTTTATGAGTTTTTGCTTTTTAAGCACCAGAAAAAAGAGGTGAAAGAACCCCACCATACGCATGAAAG
>CAZGAO010000123.1:0-12411 GCA_964523795.1 uncultured Lentimicrobiaceae bacterium | reverse complement strand
TCAAAGCCATCTTTTTCAGCAGTCAGCGGATCGTTGCCAAAGACAGTTAGGGCTGTGTTTGCGCCGTTCCATTCAGCCAGGCCGTAACAAGTTCCCGAAATATCGAAAACGCCAATTATGTCGCCGGCAGATAAAATACTGTTGCTGTTGGCAGAAACGGGCAGGGCAATGTTGTGGGAAATGGCGGTGGGGGTAACCCCCTCCCAGCCTCCCCCTGGAGGGGGAGGAGTGCCAGCCCACTGGCCCGGTGCTCCGTTTGAGAGAGTTCCAGTCCTCCCCCTCAAGGGGGAGTTAGAGGGGGTGTCACACTCCGGAAACTCAAGTTCTTCCTCACTTCCCATCAGTGCAAAATAGGCTTTTCCTGGTTGTAGTTCGCCCAAAGTGTTTATGCCAAATTCCGGCCAGTAAACCCGCCATCCGGCCACTTCTTTTACTATGCTTACATCTTTGCCATTAAACAGGTCTGCAACATCAGCGGGACATTCGGAGAGGACGGGCATCAGGTTCCAACTCAAATCCATGCTCAGGTTTTGGCTTGTCAATCTACTTCCCGAAATCGTCATATTTACATTTTGGGCAACTTTAATTTTATAACCTTGCTCCATGTTCCAGTTGCCGAGGGTGTTTACATTTTGTCCCGGCCAGTACATGCCGTTGTCGTTTTGCAGGATGATGAGTTCATCAACAATAGAATTGGACAGGGTTTCTATGTTATCATTTTCTGGCGTTACCGGACTTGAAATACCACTCCATCCTTTAGGAATATAGAGATTCGCCAATCTTAGGCTGTGCGATAATTCAAAATTAAAAACAGATTGCTGTTTTGTAATTTCTATTGTATCAATTACCGTATCAAAACCATCTAAACTAATAGTAACAGCATATTCAGTTTTGAAAACTTTTGCAAGCAAAACCAATCCTGTCATATTTGTAGTTTTAACAAACGATTGTGCATAAACGGTATCCAGTCCTTGCATCGTAAAAGAAATGCCCTGGTAGTTGGTGGAATCTTCGAGGCTGCATAAAATGCTCACATTTTTAAAACGATCCATCGTGATAAGATCAGAATAAACTGTATCGCTGACACCTGTTTCGTAAATGGCCTGAACAGCATACTGATATTGCCCATCGGGTTTGTTTTTTAAATTATCATCAAAATCTGCATTTTCAAGTCCTGTTGCTATTTTATAAAACAAGCCTTGCTTATATTTCCGGTATAATGTGTAGTACTCAAAAGTGGACATTCCTTTTGCCGGCCCATCCCAATCAAGATTTACAAAATACACATCTCCAATTTCGGTTTGTAAGTTTTGTGGTGATAATAAACATTGAACTCCCGGGCTATTACTTAAAGCACCCCGATTCTGCATTTCATCTTCAGCTTTAACTGAGAAATAAACAGTGTCGTAACCCTCAATATTTGATAACAATGCCATATCAAAAATCAAGGAATCCGTTACGCCTGACACAGATGGATAGGGGGAATCTCCGATTAAGAAAGTAGTAAAATAAACATCTTCCGCATTGATGGGCTGATAAGCGTAACGAATATCATATTTGTAAGCTTTGCCCTGGGTGTCATTATTTCCGGTTGCAGTCCATTTTAATTTTAATTGATTGTCCGACAGTTTTTCAAGCTGAATATCGGTAATAGCACCCGGTGGTGTTTGGTCGCTAGGCTGAGGCAAACTATCATAATATGCATAAGTTAAATATTCTTCTTTACCATCATTGTATTTTAATTCGATTGTATCGCCGTTTGCTACAGGAATTTCGCTGCGAGTAATAAATGACAATCCAAATTGACCGATAAATTCAAAATCGTTTACCCTCCTGCATTCAACCTGAACTTCGTCCTGCGTGCGGATATTTCGCAGGGTAGCCTGCTGGTAATAATCAGGACAGAAATAATTGCTGATTTTCACAAACATATTATCGTCTTCGTACAGATTTACCGAACTAAACGCAAGGTCAACGCTTACCTGATGTTGGGTATAAACAAGTAATTCCTGGTAGCTTGTATCCACAGCACTGCCATCTGTTACGGTAAGCATCAGATTGTAAACACCTTTTTGATCATCGGTCGGATTCCAGGTCATCACATCGCCATTAAGGATTATTCCCAGAGTGTCGTTGGGAATATCGAAAGTTAAAGTATTTCCATCGGCATCATTTGCTTTTAGGGTATATTCCATTTGCTGATCAACCACAAACACAAAAGCACTATCCGGGTCGAGGGTAAAATATGGAGGGTTGTTCCGCAACTGACTTGCAAAAATCAGATTTACTTTGTTGCTTGCTTCGCTGTATGTTCCATTATCGTTAATAAAGCAAACCCACATTTGGTATTCCTGGCCATAATCCAGATTATGCAAAATAGTTTGTTCCGCATCAATTAAACTTAATTGATCCACTTGCCCTGTTGAAATATTTTTCCAATATATGGCCGTAGCTATAGTTTCGGGCATTTCAGATTTGCTCCATGAAACCAGTATAGAATCTCCATCCTGAATAGCAGAAAAGTTTTGTGGGATTTCGGTGTATGGATCATTCTCGACCCAAATCGAACCCGGAGCGTATTGTATTACGGCTTTATTTTTACCATCATCAACTCTTGAGTAAATAAAATATTCGCCGTTTTCGACATCATCGTTTTGCCACACAAACTCAAGACTCCCGTTGTTAACCAGCGTAAAACGATCGATAAAAGTCCCGTTATAGTTTTTGTTGTCGTCATCAAAATACACTTCTACTTCCAGTGTGTCAGCATAATCGGTAAAATTGAGTGAAATTGTATTTGACCGTGTTCTACGATTTTGTGGCTCCACGGTATAGGCAGTAGGTTCCTGATTCATGCCCTGGGTATATAAGGCAATATCACCCAGGTAATCGGTGAGGAAAAACCAATCGCCGGGCATGGGTTGATCAATAATCATTACGGTTTGCTGCACATTTTCGTACTGAGCATAAGAGGTATTGTTTAGATCGAAAAGTTGCCCCGATGGATTTTGCAATGAAAAATCGAAGAGTTGAGGATTTATACTGTCCTCAGCCACAATCATCATTTGGGGTGTATTTTCGGACACCAGAAATTCGATGGCTTCTTTCCCGTCTTTTTTACCTTTAAAAATATGATGTAGATCACCATGATTCAAACCAATAGCGAGATGAAAATAGGGAGACTTATCATCGTAGCTAAAGCGTTGAGTAAAAGCAAAAGTCTTTTCACCAAACAAATAATTCAAATCTCTTTCGATAGTCGCAGTTATATAATAGTTTTTCTGTATCCCGTCAAACTTAAAATCTGTCATAAATGTACCGACTTCTATTCCACCAAGCCATTTAAAAGCACTATTTTTTATCTGATCTTCGGGAGGTGTGCTGATTTTAAGCTCGGCATTTCCACTTAGTACTCTTTTTGAAATATTCAAGTCTGCCTTCCCTCTGATAAGTGGGGATTCAAAAAAGCCTCCTAAAGCCAAGTTTTCATTTTTCTTGTATTCGATATATCCACCTGCAAGCGGTCTGTGTAATACCATCAAGGTACCAACCCCTTCAAAATAATCCCAGGGTTTTATGGTAACTTTAAAATCCTTCATCAGAATTGGAGCCTTGTCAATCGAAGGTATTTTAAATCCGGTTTCAATATCTACTCCTGCTTTAAGTGTAATTTGGTCTTGTGTTAAATCATAAACACCACCCTTTATCCTTGTAATCTTCATACCTGCAACAGGCAGTGGAACACTAATCCCACTTACATCGGCATACAATTTATCAATTTTCCCATCAATAAAACCAATGCCCAATTCAATGACCAATGGTGTTTTCTTTTTCTTATCACCGTCGATTTCTAATAACTCGCCAAAAGAAATAGTACCTTGATTTCCACCAATGGAATCGCTCAACACAACCGGCATTTGCATTATATCCAATAATTCTCCCATATCATCAGCACCCTTCTTTTTTTTCCCACCTGGAATCTGAAGAATTATTGTACCCTCAAACATACCTTTGGCATATTCGTATTGGATGTGCAGTTTGTTTATTTGAAACAGCGTATAATTATAATTTTCGATCAGGATATTTACATCATCGATGTGCTCGCCGGAATCATCATAGGTAATAGCAAAAGTAAACTCGCTTAGCTCATCAGGTTTTTTGTAAAAGTTTGCAACTTCATTGAGCGGAAAAGGAAATTCAGGAATTACTTTGGTGGAAACAAATTTTTCACCGGATGGCTTTTCTCCAACTTCAATGGCATTTAATGTAAGTGGGAAGCCTGCGACCAATACCGGCATTTCAAAAAAGGACGCATCCTTATTCACAATCAACAATTCGTCGTGAATAGAAAAACTCCAGGGAAAGTACAAATCGTTAATGGGGTATGTAGCCATTAGGGTTTGAGCATAAATATCGTCATTACCGGAAATGATAACATCCTGAACCCCGGCTCTTTTATCAATCTTCACTTCACCATCAAAAAACAAAATCCCGTTAATATTTACGGTTCCCGATAAAATATAATAACCGGTAGGTCCCTCCGAAATTTCATCGGCATAAGCCACCAATGATTCATTGATGACCAGGGAATTCTCAGAAAGCAAAACTAAGTCAAAATTTTCCTGATAGGTCATGGGTTCGGATAAATACAACATCCGGTTTTGGGTTTGATAACCTGCTTTGATAACTGAAATATTATAGCTGCCTGCCGCAAGTTCAGTAAAGCCGTAAAAGCCAGATTCATCGGAAGTTGTTTGGTCATTAGAATTTGACCCGGCTAGTAAAACTTCGGCTCCTTGTATCGGGAGGGAGGTTTGTGCATCGTTAATGAGCCCCGAAAGTGTGAGTACATAATTCAGTTCAAAATTGAGCTGCACGGTTTCTTCATTGTCAACCACTACATTTTCGGCAGTTTGTGTTTGAAACCCCATTTTGGAAGCCTGCACATTGTAGCTGCCAGTTGGCAGGTTTACATACTGGTAGCTTCCCTGGCTGTTCGATTGGGTGTTGTAGCTTGTTCCTGTGGCAATGTTAGTTATCTCAATACTTGCCCCTTCAATGGCCTGTCCATTTGCTTCTTCAACAATACTGCCTGTCAGGCTTAAGTTAGGCTCTTCTCCACCATCGTACAATTGCTGTATTTCTGTTTCAGTAAGGGCACGGTTGTAAATACGGATGTCATCGATTTTTCCATTGAAAAACTCAACCCCATATCCCCAACCAATTCTTAATGGGTTCAGTATATCAACATTTAAAGTGTAACTATCTGCACCAATAAATCCTTTATCGATATATAATTTTATTTGAGTCCCGTCATAAACTCCAACAATATGAACCCATGAGTTTATGGCAGGGTAATTTGTTTTAACCTGTACACTATTGTCATTGATTTGAAAATAAAAAGGATAATCGTTTGGCCCTTGTGAAATATTGACACCGTAATTTGACGCAGATGTACCAGTCAAAATTATTTTTTGATATTCATCCTCCCATAAATCTTCTTTTTTTATCCAGATTGAAATTGAAATGTTGTTTGTTATATCATTAAGACTATTATAACTTTGTATAAAATCATTCACCCCATCAAATTCATAAGCATTACTGGCATTTCCAAATCTATCAACAGTTAATGTTGCACCGTGTACTACTCCATCATTTCCGTTTCCGCTCTCATCGTTAGCATTTCCATTAAAGGGATAATAGGCCACCAAACCTTCTTCAAGGTTTACCTGGGCAAATGTAGCCAGGGAGAAGAAAACTACCGAAAGCAAAATAAAAAGTCGTTTTGCTATGAAAGGGTTTTTTGATTTTGTTAAGTAAAAGGGTACACTTCCCCAACTTAAATTCGATAAGGAGGTTTTGTAATGTTTTTTCATGTTGTATGTTTTTTTAATGAGTAAATAATTTTAAAGTGTGATTAATGAAAAGAACTTGTTTTGCGTAGAAGTGAAAATGCAAAAAATACAATCACTATTTTGCGCTGCGATGCTAATACAAAACTTTCGGGAAAAAAAACGTTCGTGCAAGTAGGCTGTTTTAGCGTGCAGAAAGTACGTTTTAGCGTGATGCACGAAATGGGGGAATGAAAAAAGTGGACTTTTTGATGATTTTTTGGATTGGAAAAAACCAGAAAATTGAAGAAAACCGGAAAATCGACAAAAAAAAGTCACCCCGTGAATTACCTCTGGCAGTTGTTCTGCTTCTGCGGAAATACAACAAATGCTTAGGCAGGATTCACGGGGTAACTTTTAACCGGGAATCAGTCATCCGATGAATTACCCCTGGCGATTTCACTATTTCCATTTGCAGGGTGTCAATTGCTCAGGCAGTATTCATCGGATGACTTTCCACACAATCCGTAGCCCGGTCATTTATGGCCGGGGTAAGGATGGTGCTCTAAACCAAGAGGTGAAGGGCGTTAACGCCCTTTTCTGGTTTGCAGCCACATTTTTATATCCCGGAGCTAAAGCACCGGGCTACGGAAATTCTTTAGTGGTTCGTAGCCCTGTAAGAGTTACTGTTCGACAGGCTCCCTGCAAACAAGAAATGCAATCTTTAATTTGGGATGTCAGATTTCAAATTTCAGATGTGGTCACGACATCCTACATCGTACATCGTACATCGTACATCGGACATCTTTCGGGGCTGTAAACCCTGGGCGCGAAAGCCCTGGCTTGAAAGAAGAAAAAAGACCAGCAGTCCTGTAAGCGGGATTCTGTTTCCGCCCTTAGGCGGACTTCTGTCATTTATCCGGGTTACGCTTCGCAGCGCAACTCTAACGGCCTACCCCTCACGGTATTCTCTGCTTCCCGCCACTTCCGATTGCGGGGAAGCAGCAGGGAGAATTTCGGCGAGCCACCGTCACCCTGCAACAGCGGGGCACCGTGATGTACATGGCCTTTCAACGCATAAGGTTTACCCCGGTGCAATGTCGCCACCACACCGCGTGAGCTCTTACCTCACGTTTTCACCCTTGTCCCGCACAAGGCAGGACGGTTATTTTCTGTGGCACTCGCTGTCCCTCCCGCCAAAAGCGAAAAGGCCTTCCTGTTAGGAAGTATGCTGCCCTGTGTTGTCCCGACTTTCCTCTCCGACATAAATATCGTAGCGACAGAACGGACTGCTGATCGGCGGCGAAATTAAGCCTTTTTAAGCTAGGGTTTAATCAATTTAGCGTGAAATAACCAAGAATTGTAAGAACTATCTTGATGCTAAGAGATTTCTTGCCGCAATTGCGGCAGGAGAAATCTATTGCAGTGAATTACCCTATTTCATGGCAAGTACTTAGCCTGTTTTCTTTTTGATTTCCGTGGTAGGATAAATTCCGATAAGGAAGTGCAAGTTGTTGAAAATCTATTTTTTGCGCCGTAATGCTCTCCAATAAAAAATAATAGTGCCTGCAAAATTTTATATTCCCGGCAAATGGAATGCGAAATCAAGACCCCAATCAGGAAATACCCTAATTTTGTTAACAAATTTTGAGCTTATGAAACGATTTAAATATTTATCCTTAACCCTGCTTTTCGCGATACTTGCCATGAGCGGAATGACACAATCAGAAGTCGAAAAAATGTATTTCTCCAAAGATGTGAGTCGCACAGTGGCTTTTGGCTATCTGCTTCAGTTCCCGGCTAATTACGATGCCGGCAACAGCGAGGGCTATCCGCTTTTGCTGTTTCTGCATGGCTCGGGCGAGCGCGGCACCAATCTGGATTTGGTAAAAAAACATGGCCCGCCAAAAGTTGCCGAAGAAATCGATTTGCCCTTTATCATTGTTTCGCCCCAGTGTCCTGAAGGTACGTGGTGGGATGTGGATGATTTGAAGGTTTTGGTTGACGAAATGGTAGCTGCTTATCCCATCGATACCACACGGCTTTACCTTACCGGACTAAGCATGGGTGGCTTTGGTACCTGGGAAATGCTAATGAAATACCCCGACTTGTTTGCTGCTGCCATCCCGGTTTGTGGCGGGGCTTATGCTGCACGTGCCCGGCTTATCCGCCATATTCCAATATGGGCTTTCCACGGACTGCAGGACGATGTGGTTCCCATCGAAAACAGCCAGCGCGTAGTGGACGCGCTTAAAAGTTTGGATGGCGACATTAACTTTACCATCTATCCCGAGGCCGGCCACGATGCCTGGACCGAGACCTATAATAATCCCGAAATCTATACCTGGCTTTTAAAACACAGCAAAAACAAACGCTAATCATTTTATCAAATTAATCTGACTTATGAATTTTCGTCCTATTATTATCATAACACTCCTGTTTTTTTGCACTACCGGCTTTGCGCTAAATACGAATGCCCTAAAAGTGGAGCCGCCCTCGTGGTGGGTGGGGATGAAAAACCCCGAGGTGCAACTTATGATTTATGGAGATAACATTGCGGCAACAAGTCCCGAATTTTTTTGGCCTGGCGTAAGCATCAAAAACATTGGCAAAACCGGTAATCCAAACTATCTTTTTATCGATTTGGAAATATCGGAAACGGCCAAAGCCGGAATCCTTAAAATTGACTTTGTGGTGGCCGACACGGTTTTTGTATCTTATGATTACCCGCTCCTGGCTCGGGAATCACTTTCGGCAGAGCGGCAGGGCTTCGATGAAAGTGATATTATTTATCTGGTTTTTCCCGATCGTTTTGTTAATGGCGATCGCGCCAACGATTCGATGCCCGGCATGCTCGAAAAATCCGATCCCTCCAATCCCGATTCGCGCTACGGCGGCGACCTGCAGGGCGTGATGGACAAAGTGGATTACATGGAAGATTTGGGTGTTACCACGCTTTGGCTCAATCCGGTGCTCGAGAATAATCAGGCGAAATACTCCTATCACGGCTATGCCATCTCCGATTTTTACCGTGTGGATCCGCGCATGGGCACCAACGAAGGTTTCAGGCAACTGAATGCCATGCTCCACGAGCGCGGTATGAAGGCCGTGATGGACATGGTTTTTAATCATTGCGGCAGCGGGCATTGGTGGATGAGCGACCTGCCCTCGGAAGACTGGATAAACCAATGGCCCGAATATACCCGTTCTAATTTTAGAGGAGGCACCATCTTCGACCCTTATGCCTCAACCTACGATCAGGATCGGTTTCAAAAAGGCTGGTTCGACCGCAACATGCCTGATCTCAATCAGCGCAATCCCTACCTGATGAATTATCTTACCCAGAACAGCATTTGGTGGATTGAGTATGCAGGCCTGGATGGGATCAGGATGGATACTTATCCTTATCCTTTCAAGGAGCAGATGGCGCAGTGGGCCGGGCGGGTGATGAGCGAATACCCAAATTTTTCGATTGTGGGCGAAGCCTGGATGGGGCAACCTGCGCTGGTAGCTCCCTGGGAAAGCGAGCCGGGAACGCAAACCGGTTATCATTCTAACCTGCCTTATGTTTTCGACTTTCCATTGTACGATGCCTTTGGCCAGGCATTTAACGAAGACGAGGGCTGGGGCAGCGGCATCATCCGCTTTTACGATGTGCTGACCCAGGATTTCTTGTATGGCGATGAAGCCAAAATAGTCGTCTTTGCCGACAACCACGATGGCGACCGGCTCTTCTCGAAAGTGAAGGAAAGTTTGCCAAGCCAGAAAATGGCCATGACCTTCCTGCTTACCACGCGCGGAGTGCCACAAATTTATTACGGCACCGAAATATTGATGTCCGGCAGCGGCAGCCACGGAAAAATGCGCAAGGGATTTCCCGGCGGCTTCCCCAACGATGAATCCAACAAATTTGTAGCTTCGGGACGCAATGAGGCCGAGACCGAAATGTATGAACATCTTACCGCGCTTACGCATTGGCGCAATCAAAGCCAACTTATCCACCACGGAAAACTCAAACATTTCATCCCCGAAAATAATATGTATGTTTATTTCAGGTATGATGAAAAGGAGGTGGTGATGGTGATATTGAATAATGATAAAAAATCACAAAATCTGGACTTGGATAAATATGCCGAAGTGCTGCAAGGCCGCGAGTTCGGTATCAATATTTTGGATAAGACCACTTATCGCCTTAGTGAAATGCAAATTCCGGCTAAAACAAGTTTTGTGCTCGTAATTAAATAGTTAAAAACAAATTTTATGACAATGAAAAATACAATTACTCCCCTCGCTTTTCTAATATTCCTTTTTGGCTTTTCACTGCAAAGTTTAGCCCAGCCTAATTTCCCCGACGATGCCGAAATATTTCGCGATGACGTGGTGGGGCGGGTGGATATTTTGATCCATCCCGATACCCTGGCCTGGATTTACGATGAGGGAAACCTGAACAGCGACCTCGAATGGCACGCCACTTTTGTTTTCGACAACGGCACCATCCACGACACCGTTCACGATATCGGTTTCCGCCTGCGGGGAAATACCTCGCGCCAGTCGGCCAAGAAATCTTTTAAGGTTTCGTTTAACACCTTCGAGAGCGGACGCAAGTATTACGGCATCGAAAAGATGAACCTGAACGGCGAGCACAACGACCCCACCGTGGCACGCTCAAAAATGAGCTGGGACTTGTGCCGGCAGGCCAGGATTCCGGCCTCGCGCTCCAGCCATGTTGAGGTTTATATAAATGACGATTATTACGGCCTCTACATCAACGTGGAACATGTGGACGAAGAATTTGTGGACAAACGCTTCAATAACAACGACGGCAACCTCTACAAATGCCTCTGGCCTGCTGATTTGAACTACCTGGGCGAGGATCCCGACCTTTATAAATTTGACCAGGGCGGACGCAGAGCCTACGAATTAAAAATCAATGAAGAAGCCGACGATTACTCCGATCTTGCTTATTTTATCGATGTGATCAACAATACGCCTTTGGATGATTTGCCATGCGAGCTGGAAGCCATTTTTAATGTGCAGGACTATCTGCGGATAATGGCCATGGATGTGTTTACCGCCAATTGGGACGGCTACATCTGGAACAAAAACAATTTTTACCTTTATCATAATACCGAAACAGGAAAGCTGGAATACATCCCCTACGACCTCGACAATACCTATGGCATCGACTGGTTTAGCATCGACTGGGGCGAGCGCGACATCTACCAGTGGGATAAGGACGGCGAATACCGCCCCTTGTACGAACGGCTGATGCAAGTGCAGAAATACCGCGATTGGTATTCGTATTATTTTGGCCAGATGATGGAACTGATGAAACCGGAGAGTTATTTTACCCGCCTCAACGAAATCCGCGATCAACTTTACCCCTACATCCTTGATGATGATTATTACACCTACGATTATGGATTTACACCGCAAAACTTTTGGGATGCCTACGACACCGGGCTTTGGGCTCATTTGCCTTATGGTTTGAAGGATTACATCACGGCGCGTTACAATTCGGGCGAAAGCCAAATGGAAGGCAACAATATCCAGCCCATCATCAATTACTTGCAAAGCAATCACAGCGGCCCGGGTTCAACGCTGGATATTTCCGTTTTTGTTTGGGATGAGGATGCAGATCCTACGGTAAATCTCTTATTCAATTTGGATAATACGGGATGGGAAACCCTGGCCATGGGTGCCGATGGAAACGAAAAATACACCGGAGCCATCCAAATTCCCTCGGGCGAATCCGACCTGCTTTTTCAAATCGAAGCCACCGACCTCAACGGAAACCTGAGCAGCTATCCATGCGATCCTGTAGAAATCAATTTCGCGCCGGGCGGCAGCTACCCGCTTTTTATCAACGAGTTTTTGGCCAGCAACGACACCACCAATACCGACGAAGCCGGCGAATACGACGACTGGCTGGAGCTGTACAACGCCAGCGAAGAGCCGCTTTGGCTGGGCGATAAATTCCTAACCGACAATCTGGACAATCCCAACAAATGGCCTATGCCAGATTACACCATGCAGCCCCAGGAGTTTTTGCTGGTATGGTGCGATGAAGATCAGGATCAGGGGATATTTCACACCAACTTTAAGATTTCGGCTGGCGGCGAAAATCTTGGCATTTTCGACAGCGAAACCACCGGCTTTGCCCCGATCGATCAAATTGTTTTTGGCAGCCAGCAAACCGATATTTCTTATGGCCGCGACCCCGATGCCGGTGAGAATTGGATATTTTACCAAAGTCCTACACCTGGCGTAAGCAACCTGCTTAGTTCTACTACAGAGTTTATCGCTGAATCAAAAAAAATGTTCGCCTGGCCCAATCCTGTTAAAGGAAACACCATTTATCTAAACGGAAAATCAAGCATTCAAATCATCAACATGAGCGGGCAACTTTGGATAGATGAAAAAGAATGTACGCAGGTTTCGATCGCCACCTTGCCCCCCGGTATCTATTTGCTAAAGACCAGCCAGGGCGGAGTTTTTAAATTAATCAGGCAGTAATTTATTAACCATTAATTGATAAATAGCACAACATCGTTGACACTTTTAATCGTATCACAACATT
>CAZGAO010000122.1:0-13059 GCA_964523795.1 uncultured Lentimicrobiaceae bacterium | reverse complement strand
TTGAATCCTGTAATCGCCGAAAGGCCATGCTCAGCAAATTTGCCATCATAAGCGGGGAGTGCAAAATCAAATTCAGGAATGAGTTCGATTTCTTCTTTTGTAGATGGTTTAAGTATTCTAAAGAAGATTTGCTCTCCATCAGCAAAACCATCTTTTTCAGCGGTGAGTTCATCGTCACCAAAAATGGTAAGGCAGTTTGAAGTTCCATCTAAACTTATAATTCCAAAACAATTATCTGTTGCATCAAAAGCCCCGATGATGCTCCCTTTTTCAAAGTCTTGAGTCGCAAGCTGAGGAAGTGCGATGGAGTGAGTGGAAGCAGTAGGGTTTGTTAATGCCCAGGGAACCAACTCTGACAGGGTTAAAAACCCTGTCAGAGTTCCAGAAGTAGATTTCGCACAATCCCCAAAGGTAATTTGCACTTCCGCTGTCGAAAGCACATAATATGCCTTACCCGGATTGAGCGTGCCAAGGGTATTTATTCCCATGGCCGGCCAGTAAATGCCATAGCCGGCTACCTCTTTTACGATTTGAATATCTGAAACTACCGGTGCAAACAAATCTTCAACATCTACCGGACATTCCGAAATTACGGGTAAAAGACTCCATCCCGTAGGAATTGTCATTGATTTGCTTGGATACGTACTTCCGTAGATTTCCAAATCCACAGCTTCGTTTGTCTTTATTTTATAGGCCGAAAAAGCCTCCCACATACCGATGGTATTTACACCATACTCGGGATAGTAAATTTCTTCTTCGGTGAGGGCAATGATTAGTTCATCCGAAATTCCGGCAAAAACACCTTCGATAAATGGGGGCGTTGGGAGGGCATAACTCGACAAGCCCGACCAGCCTGCAGGCAGCGAAACAATATGTTCGACAAAATATTGCTGCGTAACAGGAATGATAATCTGGATGGAGCCATCTTCGGTTTCCACTGTTATTTCTCCCGTGCGTACTGCACCGGTCATGTTCATACTTACCGAAACGGAAACCACCACGTTACCCGAAGGAAATTCCAGATTCAATCCCAGCCAATCCATGTTATCGGTAATTGTCCAGTTGGTGTTTGAATATACATTGAGGAAGCCGATGCCATTGGGAGCCAAAAAGTCGAGGAATTCCGGGTCAACAGCTAAGGTTGGGACTTCGCCCGATTGCGTTACATTGACAATACGATCCGGTACACCGGCTGCTGAAACGGTGATTGCTCCTGTTCGGCCCAGGCCTGTATTGTTTTCGAGATAATCTACCGTGATGCTTGCATTGTTGCTTCCGGCTGCAGGGCTAACACTTAACCAACTTAGGCTTTCGGAAACCGACCAGGTAAGATTTGAAATCAAATCAAAAGTAGTGGTGCCTGCGGCTGCGTTCACATTAAGGTTTGCGGGCATTACCACAAGTACTGGATCGTCACCAGCCTGGTTTACTGTAACGATTACATCGGCTGCACCGGCTGCTGAAATGGTAATGTTCCCGCTGCGGGGCATGATGGATGTGTTTTGGATGAAATTTACCGACAATGTTGCATTGTTGCTTCCGGCTGCGGGGCTAACACTTAGCCAAGCCAGACTTTCGGAAACCGTCCAGGCTACATTTGAGGTCAGGTTGAAAGTGGTGGTGCCTGCGGCTGCGTTTACATTGCGGTTTGCTGGCGTTACATCAAGTACGGTATTGGCACCAGCCTGGTTTACTGTAACAATTACATCCGGCACATCCGTACCCGAAATGGTGATCTCGCCCGAACGTGGAGTCGAAGAAGTATTTTCGGTATAATCTACTACCAGCACTTTATTATTGCTTCCGGCGGGCGGATTTACCGATAGCCAAGCCAGATTTTCGGTAACCGTCCAGGCTACATTTGAGGTCAGGTCGAAAGTGGTGGTGCCTGCGGCTGCGCTCACATTGCGGTTCGCTGGCGTTACTTCCAACCCGTCTTCGTACCAATCGATCCGGTTGTAGGGGTCGTTTTCGTTTGCAGCCCCAACAAAGTTGCCGCTATAATTGGTGAAAGTGATACGGCCGGCGTTATTCGTTTTTGAGACATTATAGCTTTCGCCGCCCCAGTGTGTAAATTCAGCACCATCAATAGTAAGCGTTTGGTTGTTGTGGATGGATAAATGAGAGGCATTGGCAGCTCCATTTCTAAAAATGCAATTATCGAGTGGGTGCAGGGGATCGATGGTAGCACCTTCCATAATGTTTAAACCATTGATACCCATATTTTCGAAAATGGTGTATTCGGCCGAAATCTCACCTCCGCTATGGATATTAATGTTAAAGTATTCAAGATAGCCGGGATCAAAGTTTACGGCTTGCCCTTCTTCGCCATACAATTGGAGTAGGCCTCCTGTATTAACGTTAATATTTGATGAATTGTCGGGATAGATGGTGCTTGATGCGGCGGCCAAAAGAACGCCACCATCGTTGATTTCTATATCCCCATCAAAGATTATACTATGGCCCATCGTTTCCAGCGTTCCTGATTCGATGGTCAGCGTTCCACTCACCTTAAAATCATCGATAAGCTGAACGCTGGCAGCATCCAGTGGTGCCATGCGTTCTCCCTTGCTATTTGTGATGGGAACCATGCCCCGGTCGCTGCCGTCTTTGTTTATCACCAAATGGTGCAAAGTACTACCCTGACCCGCTTCAATCACAGTTTGGCTGCTCCCGGTGAGTTCAATTTCGCCGCCTGTGGGAGCAAAATCCCAGCGTCCTAAAATAAAGTCGCCATTGGTACGAAGCGTTCCGCCGGTAATATTTTCAGTAAAGTTATTGCTCTGTTGTGCAAAGCTTACGCCATTATCTATAAAGTTAAGTTCGCCACTATTCATATTAAGTTCGGCATCGGCACCATGGGCAAACCACGCCATTCCTCCGCCACCCTGGATGTTTACTGAAGCTCCGCTGATATTAAAAATTCCATTCATATCAGGCAACTGGGCAGGATCCTGTGTAAACCAGGCTTCGCCACTATTAAAGTTGTAAGTGCCAAACAGACCTTCGTCCACCAGGTCGTTGGCGGTGAAGTTGCCGCCGTCCAGTGTAAATGTACCGGAAGTCCAGTCGTAGCTCTGGCAGGTAACTTCGGAATCTTTGGGTATAATCAGTTCGCCGGAAGGTTTATCCAGTTCGATGGTGCCAAACATTGCAATTGAATAATTCTCCAGATTCTGGTCTCCCGTTCCAACAAATGCCAGGGTCTGGCCTTCAGAGATGCTATCGTTTACACCATTTTCAATGGTGCAGTTGCCAAATACATTTATCCTTCCCATTTCATTCTTTTTCAATGTAGCATCCGATGTCCAGCGTATCTCGTCAGTAGGGTCATCGCCGGCATTTAATACATCTGTCGAATTTAACATTCGAAGGCCACCATCATGAATGGTTGTGTTTCCCTGTACGGTAGCCGTTTTACCCTCAAGCCACAACTTCCCAAGTAAAATATTTACGTCATGGCTTACTAATATATCTTCATAAAGATGAGCGCCACCGTCCGATCCGCCGCGATTTACATTCAAATTGTAGAGGTAGTTACCGTTTATACAATGGATGCCGCCATAGCTGTTATTTAATGTTTGTATCTCAACTGTTCCTCCGGTAGGTAAAAAGGTGCCGGGAAATGTGGCATACAACCCACTTGACCTAATCATCCCACCTGATATATTTGCAGTTGCTGCTTCAAAAAATCTTATATTGTGATCAATCCAGAATAAACCATCGGTCATGGTCATTGTTCCATAAATATCGTTGTAGCTTGGACTGCTATTTTCCACAATAAATTCACCGCCTTCAATAATCAGCTCTCCTGTTGTAGCAATTTCGAAAGCACCTTCTACATAAGCATTGCCTTGTGTATTGAGGTCGAGTTCACCGTTCAGGGTAAAATCGGAATAGGTAGTAATTGTATTATCAGAATACAATGTTTGAGAGGCTCCATCCTGGATATCCAGGGTTCCCTGAACTATGATATCATTATAGGAGATCCACCCAGAACCAGGAAGGTTGGTGCAGTTTCCCGCTACACGTCTTGGATAAACTGTTTTACCATCAATAGGAGCTAAAGCGAAAGACCCTTCAACAGAATGAGGGGTTTTCCCGATTCCTCCTTCAGCTTGGTTTTTTGTTGGTGTTCCGGATTTGGACCATGAACCCATTACCAGGTTTCCAAATTCAGCATCTGGATCGTAAGGAGAATTACCCGAGCTTAGGTGCACTGTATTTCCTGTTCCCAACATTGCATTAGTGCCTTCCTCAAAGGTCCATGAAGCGGAATATATGTTGCCTGCCGTAATGTTATCATCCGATCCGGGCTTCCAATAAATCCGGTTTCCACATTCCAATACACCCAAACTGTTGGTCATTTTTAAGGTTCCGTAAATCCTTACGTTGTTAGCTACCTCCACAGTATGACCCATAACATTAAAAATCCCGGTATGGATATTTAGGTCGTTAGCAACCAAAAGATCGGCTACAGGAAACGCACTGTTGCAGTCATTTATATCAAGATTATAAAAAAAGTTGCCGTTGGTACATTCAATACTGGATAGCGATTCGGTGTAAAACTCAACGGTTCCGCCTGTAGGTTCAAAAGTTCCCGGCCACTTAGCATCAAAACTGTGTTCCACTTTAAAAAGCCCACCCGAAATGGCAGTGCTGGCATTTTGGTCCACAAAGATACTGTTCCTGAAATCCAACAAGCCATCCGTTAGTATTAACGATCCATAGATACCTGACCAGTAGTTTGATTCTACAATGAAAGTTCCCCCTCCAATGATCAGTTCACCGGTAGGATATATACCAAACTTGCCATTGATGGTTGCTTCGCAGCCGTCCAGTACTTCAATTTTGCCGGTCAGGTCCATATCAGAATTGTTGATAAGCTGGCCGCCTTCATCCTCCAGGTAAATCGCGCTGCCATTTTGGATGTCAAGGATCCCATCTACAATAAGGGTTTTGGTTTGGGGATAAAAATTATTATTGTTTTCAATCGAAAAATCCCCGACACAATGGATAGGATAGGTGCTAAGCTCATGCAGATAAACGCTCGATCCGGCATTTTTTTGCAAGGCTATACTTCCAAAAAAGGCATCGTCATCGTAGTTATAAATGGATGAAAAACCCCCACCAGTAAAACGGACAGTGTTATCCGAACCTAAATGAGCCTCGGTTCCGGCTTTGAATGTCCAGTAGCGACTTACATTTATCTCACCTTTCGTAATCAGGTCAGCCGATCCTGACCGCCATTCAAGGTTTCTTAAATTCAATTCATCAAGCGGATTGGTCATTTTCAAAATGCCGCCGTCGTGAACAACCATATCTCCTGAAATATTGGCTGTATGTCCATTAAGGTCGAATGTACCTCCATAAATGTTCATATTTTGCAAGCTAAAGTTAGCTGAAACACTAACAGTGTTGGCTCGCGTAGGGCTGTGTACCTTTCCATCTCTGCCGTTGAATCCGGTGGTATAAATTCCGGTAGAAACATACTTGCTCTTGCTGTATTTTTTCGTATCGAAAACGTGCATCGCATGTTCAGGGATATTCTTATTTAAGTTTTCTTTACTGGCTTTGCCGTTTTGTTTTGCGATGTCCAACTGATTTATTTGTCCCTGGATAATCTCCACCTCCGTATCTGTGATTCCCTGCATGGCCCATATAGCAACTGGTGCATAAAAGTCAGCCCGATCAATTTTAAAATCGCCTGCCATTCCAATCCAGCCCCCTGTTATATCGGTGGTTAGGGTGCCGGTAGGCCTGATATTAATACCCACATCATAAAACTTCAGCGAAGCTCCGGTTTCAATTTCAAAGTGGCTTCCCGATGCGCCATAAGGCCAGTAGCTGTCGCCGCTGCCACCATAGACGTGCATGTAACCCCCATCAAAAATATGCAGGTCTCCCAGAAGATCAATATAGCCCACGTTTTGATGGATGTGTACCTCATCGTTAACGTACCATTCGCCGGCAATTCCGGCATCCAAAAGTCCATTGGCGGTAAAGCTCCCCGAAAGCACATCAATAGCTCCATCGGTCCAGTCGTATTCAGCGCACACCACATCGCTGCCCTGCATCCTTAATGCGCCCGAGGGTTTATCAATTTCGAGGGTATAAAAGGTTTCGTCCGAGCAGTATTGGTGGCCGCTGCCATTGAAGGTAACTTTTTCATCTCTTTCCACAAAACCGGAAAGCCCCACATTATTATCCCAATTACCGCCAACCAGCAAGTTCATTCCGTTGGCATCCAGTCGTCCTGAGTTGATGGTAACATCGCCCTTAATTTCGAAAATGCTGGTGTAAGTTGGGCTAAAATCAAGGTCATAAGTTCCGGAATTTACAACGAGATTATTGATATAATCTCCGGGCTGGGGCTTAAATATAAAATTTATTGGATAATCGGTAATTTCGATAGTACCCATATCCAAAGCGATATTTATACCTGGATTGCCATTTAGAAGGTATTTTCCTATTTGAATACTTTGACTGGAGTAACTGAGAAAATTATAATTTGACCCTGACATGACAAAGCTACCTTTAATTTTGCAAGTTGCTGAAGATTGGCCACTAAGGGCAAAAACGCCGCCATCTTTCTGAACGTAAATATCGTTAAAATAGCAGTCAGCATCTTTGCTTCTGATGTATTGATCGTTGCTCCCGTAAAACCAGGCTCTGCCCTCGTCGAGTTGTACATTGGCACCCACCTTAAACTCCCAGGTACCAAACACCATTATATCGCAGTTGCCGATAGTTTGCGCTTCAGAACCACTTTCCCAGCTTATATCGTTACACTCAAGCCTGGCATCCGCATGCAGTATTTTGAGTGCCCCATAAATGATTACATCGCCAGTTACTTTAAATATGTGATCGTAGATCCTGACCTCGGCATTACTATGAATGGTCAGGGATTTGATTTCTTCGTCATAGAAGTCAACCGAAGGGTAGCGTGGCATTCCGTTGGGGATTACCACATCTTCGGTGGCGGTAGGGATGTGCCCCAGCGACCAGTTGCCGTTGTTGTGCCAGTAGCTGTTAAAACTACCATCCCAGGTGTTGGTTACTTTTTGCCCAAAAGTCGAAAGGGAAATCACCATTAATAATAGAAAAGTAAAATTTTTCATAATAATAAGTATTAGTTAGGTTAAATTATAAAATGCGGAATTCATCAAAATATCGAAGCGGCCCGTTACATAATTCCATCGTGCTGTCTTGTATCTTCATCGCCGCTTGTTGTTTGTTTATCTCATCCATAAAAAATGTCAGTTCTTTTGCTTCACCCTCGGCATCGATAATTATTTTATGCTCGTCCTCGGCAACCGATCCTGTGATATGATACTTGTCGGCCAATATCATGGTTCGCAGCTTGTGTCCTTTGTGCTGTAAATTTCCTCGAATTGTGATGGTAAAATGTTGACGCATGGTAACAAAAATATTAGGCTACAAAGATCGGCTTGGGCACAGGGTAAAAGCAAATTTTGGGTATAGACATTATATGAACACCGTCAATTTGTTTTTTTCGTAAAGTTCTGGTATAGTGGGGTTAAAAAGACGTTCATACTTTGTCTATAAAAGCAGTAAAGGAAAAACCCTTCAATTTAGCATGAATTGTCAATTTCAGCTTGACGAATTCAGAATTCCCGGTACAAACGAAATGCAAACCAAAAGCCAGTTCAGCAACAAGATCAGGGAATCTTCCTTTAGCGCGAATTTCATAAGGGAATTCAGGATTTTCAATTTTGGATTTTTTTTATAGTTTGCTTAAAAATACTTTTTACCTATTTTTGTACACATAAATATTGATCATATGAAACTAACAGTTGAAATAGAAAGCACTAGAAAAGCGATTGCCCTTGCTTCCTTCCTGAAGGCCAATGGCTATCAAGTCTCCTCAGATGACGTTCCAATAGCTGATGATGAATGGTTTGAGAGTGGAAGGCCAGCAAGCGATGAAGAACAGGAAACCCTGGCAATGATGATGGAACAAGAAAGTGATGGCGAAGACCTTGATATAGTTTTTGAGAGACTTTTTAAAAAGTTTTCCCGATGATTGTGAAAATATCTCCGAGAGCAGAACAAAGCATTAATAAAATTGGAGAATACATTGCTGATAAAGGGTATCCTGAAAACTCCCTAAAATTTCTCACCCGTTTAAAACTATTTATTGAATCACTCGCCATTATGGCCGATAAATATCCGTTGTGCCGACATAAATCATTTGCAAAAAGAAATTATCAGTGTGTGCCTTTTGAGAACAACTATATCATCATTTACAAAGTTACGGCTGATATCGTTCTTATTAAAAATGTAGTACACGCTAAAAGGATACAATAGATTTTGTATAACTTTTTTTAGTCGCATTAAATCCCCTTTGTGATACTTTGAGCCTTCGAGTGGTAAATTAATGACGCATAGCCACAAAGACTCTAAGACACAAAGAAACACAAAGTAGTGCTTTATGATTTTTGTGGTAACTATGAATAACGCGCAAAGCGCAAATGCCGAAAAACCAGAAATCTTCGATTTCATAGTTTTTCGAGCATCCACGAAAATTTACGAAAATCATAGATTTTCTAATTTTCGGGATTACGCGAAGCTAAATGACGCGAAGCAAATTACGTCGAAGGCAAATCACGCGCGAAGCGCAAATTACAGCGAAGCTAAATGCCGAAAAACCAGAAATCTTCGATTTCATAGTTTTTCGAGCATCCTCGAAAAGTTACGAAAATTGAAAATTTTCTACTTTTCGGGATTACGCCGAAGGCAAATTACCATTATTTAAAATCCCCCGATAAATCCCACCAGGTTTTCCTCTTTTTCAAGCATCAGTTTTTTGCGCAGGCGGTAGCGTTTTGTTGTTACCGATTCGGTGCCGATATTCAACATCTGGGCAATTTCCTTGGTCGAAAGATTCATACGCAGGTAGGCGCATAGCTTTAGTTCGTTTTGGGTAAGTGTAGGGAATTGCTGCATAAGTCGCTCAAAAAATCCTTTATGGACTGATTCGAAATGAAGCTTAAACTGGTTCCACTGCTCATCAAGGTCGGTATTGTTTTCCACTTCCCTGATGAGCTTTTTCATGTTTTTGCTTTTTTCAAAGTCCGCATCACGCATCCAGTCCCCCGCCATTTTGCGGATGTTTCCCAACACCTCATTTTTGTTTAGGATATGCACGGTTGCCGTGGAAAGCTCGCGGTTTTTTTGTTGTATTTTTTCAGTTTGAAGTTTATTGATTTGCTCTTCGGCAAAAAGCACATCCTGCAAATGTTGATTTTCTTTTTCCTTTTTTTCGATATCGAGATGGTGAAGTTGATTTTCTTTTTCGTAAAGTTTTTGTTTTTGGATTAGCGATTTCCGCTTGTACGAAAAAAGGATAATAAAGGAAATAGCGATAAACAGTAAGGCTATCCCCGAAACAATAAAAATGGTTTTTTGCTTGCGTTGAATTTTCGCATCCTGCCGAAGCAGTTCATTCTCTTGTTCTTTTTTTTCGGTTTCGTAGCGTGCCTCAAATTCGGCCAACTGGCGATGTTTTTCTTCATCAAAAATCGAATCCTTAAGCTGGGTGTATGTTTCAAAATAGCGCAAGGCATTTTCAAAATCGCCTGTTTTTTTATAAATGTTTGAAATATTTTTCGCCGAGCGCATCTGCTGAACCTTAAGTCCTAAGCGTTTTGATAAATCAAGGCTTTCGTTGAAATAACGCTGTGCTTCATCATATTTGCCCCGGGCCTTCATCAGATCGCCAAGGTGATTGAGGGTGATGATTTTGGATGGGACATTGTTGGTTTTTTCAAATATGCCTATGGCCTTAGTTAAGCTTTCGAAGGCTTCCTCATGCTTCCCCTGTTTTAAATACACCAGGCCAAGATGGCTGTGCCGGATACCTGTTTTTTCGATGTTCCCCAACTTTTGATCCAAGTCCAGTGCCTGATTCAGATAATCCAGAGCCTTTTCAGTTTCATCCATCGCGTTGTAAGCCTGGCCAATATTACTCAGCCTTATAGCCTCCATATTTTTATTTCCTGCTGCAATGGCTCTTGCAAGCGACTCCCGATAGTATTCCAAAGCCCTGTCGTACTTTTTCCACGAAAAATACACCTTCCCGATATTATTCAAATCCACGGAGATGTCTTCATCATTTTTTCGTTTCAGGTCGAGCGAAAGGGTTTGGTCAAAATAGGAAATGGCTTTGCCATAGTTACCACGACCACCTGCGTTGAATCCCAAATTGTTCAAGTTTGAAGCCATTTCGGAGGTATCGCCAAGGGCTCGGGCAATTTCGAGCGATTGCAAATAATAGGCATCGGCTTTATTGTACATGGCAAGTTTCATATAGCAAAAACCCACATCGCTAAGCCGGAGATGGTAATTCCTGGTCATTTCCCCACTTTCTTTTTTCTCAGTTTCAGCCGAAGCCATATAGAATTCGATGGCTTTGAGGTATTCATTTTTGTAATACCACGCATCGGCAATAATGCGCTGCGAACGGGCTTTTTGGATAAGAGGATCGCTTCCCTTATTCAAATCGAGAGCCTGCTTTGCATAAATGATGGATTTATCCAAATCGCTGTTGAGCAGTGCCTCAGCAGAATCGTTTAATGTTGAGGCATCGGCTTGAAAACCCTGCTTATTCAAAACTTCTTTTTGAGCAAAAATGGGAGAAATTAACGGGTTTGCAGAAAATATTGCCAACAGTACGAAAACTATTAATTGTGCTTCAATCCATCGAAACCTCTTGTTCATATCCATTACTATTTGCCTACAAAACTAAGGAAATCCCTCGTTTGAGCAAGCTATTCAAGACTTTTTTATGGCCGTGCAATTCAGAAATTACGCATTCATTAAAAAACAATTTTACTTTTGCCTCCTAACAAGTTCGTAAAAAAAAATATTTATGAAATCTGTTTTTTTATTCCTGTTGTTATTTCTTGCCCTGGCACCCTGCAAGGTATTGGCGCAATACGAAATCATGTTTAGTAATGGCTATCCTCCCTACAATTATTTGAACGAAAAAGGCGAACTGGTTGGTTTTAATATTGATATTACCAATGCAATAAAAAAGCTGTCTGATTCGGATATTAATATCAGCGGAGATAATTGGAACGCCATTAACGAAGCCCTGGACAAGGGCGAAATTCAGGCTATCGGAGGTACTCACTATCCCGGCGGTTCCGATGATAATTACATTTATACCCGGTCGGCAATCAATACCTCCCATTGTTTTTTTTATAATAAAAAGCGTTTTCCCAACTTTTCTCTCGAATACTTCCGGTCGCTCAAAGAACCCCTTGTGGCCTTATGGAAAAATGATGTGCTCGAATATTACACGCTTTCCATAAACCCATCGGCTAAGTTTCTGTACCTTGACGACTATGAGCGGTTAATAAAAACGTTGGATAGAGACGATGTAACCTGCATATTTGGACAAAGGGTAGGGAGTATGTATTATGCCGACAAACTGGGCAAAAACTATCTACGTCCGCTCGAGCATCGGATTTTGGAACGTAATATGGGTTTTAAAGTTTCCAAAGATGCACCCGAATTGGCTAAGTTGCTTAACAACGGCCTGGAGGTAATTTTGGCCAATGGCGAATACCAGCGCATTTACGACCAATGGATAAGCCCCTACAATCGAAATTACATCGACTGGAAATATTACCTGAAATATATACTCATTGCAGGAATTCTAATTGTTTTAATCTTTCTTTTGCTGGTGTTTGCAAACAGGATTTTACAAGCCAGAGTTCGTCGTAAAACCAAAGACTTGCAGCAGCAGCTTGCCCTAAACTCGGAAATAATGCAGGAACTCGAGAAACAGAAAGTTAAGGCTGAGGAAAGCGATAAAATGAAATCGGCTTTTTTGGCCAACATGAGCCACGAAATACGCACGCCCATGAACGGCATCCTGGGCTTTGCCGATTTGCTTAAAGATCCCGAATTGAGCGGAATAGAACAGCAACAGTATATTAGCGTTATCGAAAAGAGCGGTGCGCGTATGCTCAATATTATCAACGATATTATTAGTATTTCCAAAATCGAATCAGGACAAGTGGAAGTCAAGATGCAGGATGGAAATATTAACGAGCAAATCGAATACATTTATGCTTTCTTCGATCCCGAGGTGGAGGCCAAGGGGATGCTGCTTAGCTTTGATATTGCCATGTCCGACAGCGATGCCCTAATAAAAACCGACCATGATAAACTGTATTCGGTCTTGATCAATCTGGTGAAAAACGCCATCAAATACAGCGAAAAAGGGACTATCAAATTTGGTTATAATGTGAAGGGCGACTTTTTGGAATATTATGTAAAAGATACCGGGATTGGTATCCCGAAAGACAGGCAGGAAGCCGTCTTCGAACGCTTTGTACAGGCCGACATTGCCGATAAGATGGCCCGCCAGGGAGCCGGCCTGGGTCTGGCTATTTCTAAGGCTTTTGTGGAAATGCTGGGTGGAAAAATCTGGCTTGAATCAGAACAGACAGATCTATTAGCAGGAATTGAGGGTGGGAGTACTTTCTGGTTTACTATCCCATTTAAACGTGTAGGAGCCAAAGATAAAATGCGCAAAAAGGAGCTATTGCCTCTTGATGAAATTAACTTAGATAAGCAATTTAAAATACTCGTGGCCGAAGACGATGAGCCTTCACGCATACTTATTTCGATGGTGGTAAAAAAGTTCGGGCGCGAGATTATCTATACCCGAACCGGACAAGAAACAGTGGAAGCCTGCCGCACCAGCCCGGACATCGAACTGGTGCTGATGGATATACAAATGCCCGAGATGAACGGCTATGAAGCCACCCGCGAGATTCGTAAATTTAATCGCGATATTATTATCATAGCCCAAACCGCTTATGCCCTTACCGGCGACCGCGAAAAAGCCCTCGAAGCAGGTTGCAACGATTACATTTCGAAGCCCATCGATAAAAACAAACTCGGGGCAATGATCGGCAAACACCTGAAATAGTCAGGGTATGCACGTCAGCGTATGGCTTCAAGTGATGCCCTGACTAAAACACCGTCAGGGTATGACTTCGGGTCATGCCCTGACTAAAC
>CAZGAO010000121.1:0-13286 GCA_964523795.1 uncultured Lentimicrobiaceae bacterium | reverse complement strand
CACGTTAGTGGTTTTTCCTTACGATAGTACGTAGTGATAAGTTCTTTTAACTTTTTTGGCAACGGCAAATCCCTGTCTTTTTTGCCTTTTGAGTTAATTATTTCCACAACATCCCTCTTAAAACTAATGTCGGTAAGTTTCATTTGGAGCAGTTCACTTCTGCGTAACCCCAGCGAATAAATGGTGGTGAGTGCTGTTTTGTGTTTAATATTGGCTATACCTGCCAGCATCTTCTGCACAGTTTCTATGGGAATTACTTTTGGTAGTTTCAGTCCTTCAATCGGTCGTTCAAGGTTGGCAAGTTCGTAATTGATGCCTTTCATTTTAATATAAAATGTTTTTATGGCACTGATGTACTGGTTCTGGGTTTTGGACGAATACTTATTTTTGATGATAAAATCGAAATTGAATTTTTCGATGTCTTTAATTCCGATGTCAGCAATTAATTTATTTGTGTAAAACCGAAAAAAAATGGTCAGGCAGGCAGGGTAAACTTTTATGGTATTTTCGGCATACCGCTTCTGGATCATCCACTTTTTAAATGCTTCGATTTCTGCTTTATGCACTTCGCTCAATTCGGCCAAATTTTTATAGTTGTTTTTTTTCGGTTTTAGTGTTTTCCCATTCTTACTTTTTACGAATAGATCAATTTTGTATTCAGCTTTCAGGCCGCCTTCCAATAGTATCTCTTTTAACTGCTCCCGGTTTTCTTTGGTATCCAACGCCGACCATAGCTTTAGTTTGGGGTGCCAACAGGTGCCTTCCAATTTTTTAAATTGTTCTTTTAAAGCATAAGGTATGGAGAGGTAAAAGATTTTTTCTTGTTCGTTGCACCATACTTCAATGTGCTTATGTTCATTTTGTTTACTGGATAAATTGGTCTGGGCTTCCTTATTGTTTTTTGTTTCACCCACAGTGGGGGTGGGGTTCTCATTTTCGATGGCCGAATAATCTATAATAGCCACATTGTTTAATTTTTCTAAAACTTCTTCCAGTTTAAAATCATTTTTAGGAATGTACCAGAACCCACGGCTTTGGCTCCAGGTGGTACTCTTGATGGATTTTACCTTGCCAATGAGTGTGTAATCCTTCTCAAAACTCAGGCTTACCACCGCCTGGTCGCGGTGGGTGTCGTTAGCCAATGTGATAAGAGGATTGCTCATTCGCTGGTTAATTTTATTGCCCGCCAAATGTAGGAATTATTTTATTGTGAATGGTTAGATATTATGCTATCAGGAATGGTTTTAAATTAGTGGCACCATCGGGCGCGACTTCAGGGCACAAAAAAGCCGGGACATTCAGCCTGTGTTTAATAGATTCCTCTCTTCGGTTTCCATCATCGCGACCATCTGCTTTGCTTGAATCATCTAATTTTTCCCTGGCCATTTTTGCCTAACAGAATATTCGCTTGTCCTACTTTCTCCATGCACCCTCACCATGCTAAAAAATTGCAGCATGTTTTACTTTTGCTGTGTCCACCTCTTTAAACGAAATGCAGTCCCAAACAGGACAAACGTGTTTGCAGAGCAGGCAGCCCACGCAGCGTTCTTCATCCACGGAGGCTTTCCGGCTTTCAGGGTCGAGCACGATGGCCTGGTTAGCTCCATCGTGGCAGCTTATATAGCACTGTCCGCAGCCGATGCACTTGGATTGGTCTATCTGCGAAACAACCTGGTATCGCGATTCAAAGTCGGAAGGATCCACAATTTTTTGTGCAGCGAGGCCAATGATTTCATTCAACGAGCTGATGTTGCGATCTATCATAAAATCGCTCAGGCCTTCGATCATATCTTCCACAATGCGGTAGCCATAGCGCAGAATGCCCGTGGTAACCTGGAGATTAGTCGCGCCAAGCAGCAAAAAATGCAGGGCATCTATCCAGGTTTCGATACCGCCAATGGCACTGATGGGCAGCGACAGCGACTTTGAATTGTAAAGCTCGGAAACAAAACGCATGGCCACGGGCTTAACCGCCGGCCCCGAAAAACCGGTTGGCGACGAATGGCCGTGAATATTCGGGAGTGGTGTGTAATTGGAAATATCGATGTCGGTGATGGCGCGGATGGTGTTGATGGCCGAGATGGCATCGGCACCGCCATCTTTAGCTGCCAGCGCAACCGGAATTATATCGGTGATGTTGGGGGTCATTTTGGCCATGACGGGCAAGCGGCTGGCTCTTTTTACTACTTCGGTAAAAGCGGCTACCGCGTGGAAATCCTGCCCTACCTTGTGTCCAGCATTTTTGTGCGCCATTTGGGGGCACGAGAAATTAAGCTCCAGCATATCGGCACCGGCATCTTCCGACATTTTTGCCAGCACGGCCCAATCGTTTTCGCAAAAACCCATGATACTCGAAATCAGCACCTTTTTTGGATAATTCTTTTTCAGCCAGGCAATATCCCTGATGTTGTCTTTGATGGGCCGATCGCTGATTTGTTCCGCATTTTGCAGTCCCACAAAACGTTTGTCGTGGTAATGATACGCGCTCAGACGCGGCGAAGGCATGACGATCTTAAAACTATCTTCCAGGTTCAGGGTTTTATACACGATGCCTCCCCAGCCGGCCTCGAAGGCTCGTGCACACATTTCGGCATGGTTGCCCACGGGCGAAGAGGAAAGACAAAATGGATTCTCGAAATGGACTCCACAAAAATCAATGTTCAGATTGGCTTTGTTTTTCATTATTTGTTCCTCCTCATGCTTAGGTAATTATCGATACTTTCGGCAGCATTTTTCCCTTCACCAACGGCCTGAACTACGGTGGCACCGCCATTTACCACATCGCCACCGGCAAAAATACCGGGGATACTGGTTTCAAAGCGGTCATTTACGGTAATGGTTCCTTTTCCCTGGGTTTTTAGTCCTTTGGCAAAATGCTTAATTTCCAAGCCGGGTCGTGTTCCAATGGCCTGGATGACGAGATCGGCAAGCATCGAAAATTCTGTTCCGGCAATGGGACGCGCATTTTCAGGTGAAAATTTGCCCGCTTCCTTCCAAGCGATTTCAATACCTTGCAATCGGCTAATCCGCTTGTTTTCAGCAGTAAGCCCGGTGATCTGTGAGCCGGATTTAAAAATGATGTTCATGAGCCGGGCAAGCTTGATTTCTTCGATGTCGGCAGGCAGCTCGCTGAGGTGTTCCAGCGAAATAAGATAAACCTTGGCAGCTCCACATGCCTTGGCCGAAACGGCGGAATCGATGGCCACACTGCCTCCGCCGATGACGGCAACGTTTTTATTTTTCAAATCCAAGCTCTCCCGATCAAATTTAGCCTTGTGAAGGAAAGTGATATAATCGATCGAATTGGTGTAACCGTCCAGCAAATCCAGCGCAAAAGCCCGGCTAAGGCCGGTGCTGATAAAAATCGCCTCATAACCATCTTCCAGAAGTTTTGTTACTGCTTCTTCGGATTGCACATCTGTGTTGTACCGAAACTCGACTCCCTGGCTTAAGAGGTTTTCGATATCGTGGGCAAGGGCTTCGGCAGGCAGCCTGAACTCGGGAATATTCCAACGGGGCACGCCGCCAGCCTCTTGGCTGCGTTCAAAAATGCAAACATCATAATCCAGTTTTGCCAGAGCCGAAGCGCAGCCGATTCCGGCGGGGCCACCACCAACGACAGCAATTTTCCCGGAAGTTTTTTTGCTCCTGTCCATGGCTTCAATTCCTGCCTGGCTGGCATATTCGATGGCAAAGCCCTGTAAGCCCCCAATATTTATAGGGTCTTCGAGTGCTTTGATGCTACATGCCTTTTCGCAGAGTTTTTCGACCGGGCAAATATGGGCGCATACATTGCCCAAGATATTGTTGTTGCGGATGGTTCGGGCAGCACCCTTGTAGTTGTAAAATTTGAGCTGCCTGATAAATTTACCGGGATCGGTGCCGGCGGGACAGTCGGCACTGCAAGGCGCATCATAACAAAGCAGGCATCGGTTGGCCTCTTTGATGGCCGCCTGCAAGGTGAGGGTCGCCCGCATGTTCTCGAATTGTGCAACTTTGAGCGGATCAACTGGACTTTTCATAGCATTTTTGTTAATTCTTATTGCCCGCCAAATGTAGGAATTTTAATCTTTCATTCTATTAATGCTTAGTCATATTTTTTCCTCAAACTTTCATCGCCCAATGTTGGTTGTATTAATTCCTGCCATTTATCAGTCTGCCATGTCTCAAGATTTGTATGGGTAATAAAATATTTTTGCGGAATGGGATGGGTTCCAACCACAACTTTTATTTTGTATTTCTCTTCAATAAAGTTTTTAAAATGAATGATGTGAGGGCAGGGAGGGTAGCCAACAACCAGGCCTGTAGCCAAATGAATAACTTCTGCTCCGTTTTTAATCATCTCTTCGGGCGCATATTCAATATTTCCGCCCGGGCATCCTCCGCAACTGGTGTATCCAACTATTTCCAAGGGTTCATCTTTGCTGTAAATATCAAAAGCACCTTCTCTGTTTTGCATGGCTCTGAAGCATTTTCCACCAGCACAGCCTTTGTATCTGTCGCAAATTATTATTCCAATTTTCATTTTATTAATCTCCTATATTTAATTTTTCAACGTTGAGTATATGAAAAGTAAGCGATTTCGAGGGACGAATCTTTCAACTTACAAGAAATGTGAACCTGGCTATAAGCCTTGATAATACTACAATTTCGCTTATTTTTTATATACATTGTTGTGGTGTCGTTATTCTTTATTTTCAATTATATACACGGTTCCTTTTCCTTTTCCAATACTATTTATTATCTGTTCTTTTTTCATATATTGTAAATCCTTTTTAATTGTATTGATATTAATATTCTCAAAATTTTTCCCCAAATCAGATATTTTTAAAGGTTGGTTTTCTATTAAATACTTTTTTATCTCTTTTTGTCTTTCATTCAAATATCCACCTTTTGATTTAAATACATCATATTTTGCATCAAGTCTTTGTGTTAGCACACTCAATTTATCTAGAAAATACAATGTCCATTTGGATATGTTTTCATTTTCTTTATTTCTATTTTTTTGACCTTCCATTAATGCCTGATAGTATTCTTTTTTTGTTTTTTCTATCAGGTTTTCAAAGGATACATATTGAATAAATAAATAATCTTTTTGCAGTAAAACCATAGTGGTCAATAATCTTGATAGTCTTCCATTTCCATCTTGGAATGGGTGAATTGACAAGAATTCATAAACAAGATTTGCAACAATAATTAAAGGATGAATTTCTTTATTTTCAAATTGACTATTTGTCCAACTAATCAAATCGTTCATTTCACTATTAACTAAATGAACTTCTGTTGTATTAAAAATAACTTTCTGTATTCCGCCCGGATAATTGGCAACTACTTTGTTTGAAAGAGATTTGTATTCTCCACGATGTCTTGTGTCTTTATCACTATGTCGTAATAAATTTTGATGTAATTGCTTGATATAATTTTCCGACAGTTTTATGTTGTCGTAGTTTTCATAAATAATCTCCAATGTATCATAATAACCGATAACTTCTTGTTCGTCTCTTGTTTTAAGTTTAGTTATTTTTAAGTCGTTCAAAAGTTTTTCTATTTCTTTGTTTGTAAGAGTTCCTCCTTCTATTCTTGTTGAAGAACCAATACTTTCAATTGTTGCAATCTTTCGCAATTCTTTTAGGTAAATATTCTCTTGTTTTTCAATACTATTCCATTTGCCTTTGTATATGTCAATTTGGGAAATCACGTTTAATATTTTCTGATTTGTTTGAAAATCAAAATTTAATTTATTTATATATTTATCCATTTTGTATCCGTATTATATTTGAATGCAAAAATATATTAGTTTTTATGAATATCCAAATATTATCTGCAAATTATCTGATTATTGTTGTTTTTAATGCACCACAACGTTTGTGTATGTTAACATGTGATTATATTTCTTCTATGTTTTTCATTCTTGTTGAACATATTCCTCCTTTTTTAAGATGTATGTTTACATTGCTTAACCATCATCGAAAAAATTATCATCGAATGGATTGCTAAACTTTACAAAGTCTTTTCGCGAACCATGCGAGAGGGTATCTGTTGATTTCCAACATTCGTGCCTCAAAAATTGCTTGCCAACGAGGCCGCGATTCTTCTCAAAAATCAGGCTCCTCACGGGATTATCGCGGTGCATGTTGTTAGCCAATGTGATTACAGAATTTCTCATTCGCTGTGTTAATTTTATTACCCGCAAATGTAGGAATTATTTTATTAGAAATAATTAGATGTGTTATTATTAGGAGTGGTTTTAAATTGGTGTTGGGATTGGAGATTTCAGGGCACAAAAAAAGCCGGAATATCCAGCCTGCATTTAATTTGGAAAGTTCCTCTCTTCGGTTTCCTTCGGTCGCGACCATCTGCTTTGGTTTGGCCATTGCCGCTATCTCTTGGCAAAGCGTTTTATTGCTTAGTTTTCTGCTGCAAAGAAAGCACTTGTTTTTGTGATGCACATTAAGCGGATGTTAAGGTTTGATTACGGCAAGGTTAAAACATTTACAAAAAGTTCTAATTTGAGACCTCCTGACCCATAAGATTAAAATTAAATAGTTATAACAACCTTATCGTAAAACCACATGTCGCAAATCTCATACTGAAGATCTTAGTGTTCCTTTGTGCCTTGGAGTCTTGGTGGCAAGGCCGTGAGGATTAGCCACAAAGGCGCGAAGGCACGAAGTTTCACAAAGTTTTGAGTAATCAATCCAGATAAGTCCCGAAATAGAACATCCCCTTAAAATAATCCTGTAAATCCACCGCCGTATCGAAGATGCCGTAAACCGCCGAGCCGCTGCCGCTCATCTGGGCATAAACAGCACCGCGCCTGTAAAGCTCTTTTTTAATTTGACCGATTTCGGGATATTGCTCAAAAACTCCCTTCTCGAAATCATTAGTCAAAACCGCCTTCCACGCTTGCATTGGTTTTTTGATGTTTGATTTAAGATTCGTCACAGGCACTGCCGGGATAATGCCGGCGTAAGCATTGGCTGTGCTTACATGAACATCCGGCTTGACCAAAATCAAATATTTTCCTTTTAGATTTACATTGATGGCTTCCAGCCTGTCGCCGCGCTCGAATGCATAAGCCGCCCGGTTATCGATAAAAAAAGGACAATCCATGCCCAGCCTTGTAGCATAATTTTCCATAATTTCCGGGCTAAGGCCAAGATTAAAATGCTGGCTGATAAGCCGGATGGCAAAGGCTGCGTCAGCCGAGCCGCCGCCCAGTCCGGCACCGGTGGGAATACTTTTGTGCAAATGAATTTTTACTTCGGGAAGGTTGAAGTCGGTGCGGAGCATTGTCCAGGCTTTCGCTACAATGTTCTCGCCGGGCGAAGCGGGCAAGGGCAAGCCGGAGGTGGTCAATTCAAAACACCCATCGTCTGCGGTGATAATCTCGAGCATGTCGAAAAGTGGGATGGGATAAAGTATGCTTTGGATATTATGATAGCCATCCGCTCTTTTTGCAGTAACGAATAATCCTAAATTAATTTTTGCGTTTGGGAAAAATATCATCTCTAATGCTTTGTGCAAAGGTAGTTAGTATTAACGAAACACATTGTGCCTGTGCTACTGCCGAATATTTTTATTTTTGCATTTGAATTGTAATAATCGAAACTTAAAAACCTAAGGCGGATGCCCATATTTAATTCCTTGTTATCGTGGCTGATGAAGAAACGGATTCATCAGATCGAGCTTTTTATGAAATACCCGCACGATGTTCAGTTGGAGTTGTTTAAAAGACTCATGTCGTCGGCTGCCGATACCGAATGGGGCAAAAAGTACGATTACGCTTCCATAGCCAGCCCCGGGCAATTTCGCCAAAGGGTTCCTGTGAGCGATTACAACAATTTGAAACCCTACATCGAGCGTCTGCGCCAGGGCGAGCAAAACCTGCTTTGGAATACCGATGTTAAGTGGTTTGCCAAATCGTCGGGCACTACCAGCGACAAGAGCAAATACATCCCGGTAAGTACTGAAGCCCTCGAAGAGTGCCACTACAAGGGCGGCAAAGACATGCTCTCGATTTATTTTCACAACCACCCCGACTCGGAGATATTTAGCGGACGCGGCCTGGCTATGGGCGGTAGCAGCAGCATTACCGAGGTGAACAACGAATCGTACTACACCGGCGACCTTTCGGCCATCCTGGTGCAAAACCTGCCCCTGTGGGTGCAGATTTTGAAAACCCCCAGCCGCTCCATCGCGCTGATGGATGAATGGGAAAGCAAAATCGAGAAAATGGCCCGCGTAACCATGGAGCACGATGTAACCAGCATTTCGGGCGTGCCCTCGTGGACACTGGTGCTGATACGCCGGATACTGGAGCTGCAGGGCAAAAGTAACCTCGCCGATGTGTGGCCCAATCTGGAAGTTTTCTTTCATGGTGGCGTTAACTTCGACCCTTACCGCAAGCAGTTTGGCGAGCTTATCCAATCGGATATGATGAGCTACATGGAAACCTACAATGCCTCCGAAGGCTTTTTTGGCATCCAGGATCGCAGCAACTACAACGATATGCTGCTCATGCTCGATTATGGCATCTATTACGAGTTTATTCCCTTCGAGCATATCGAGGACGAAAATCCGCCAACGCTTTTGCTCGAAGAAGTGGAAACAGGAAAAAATTACGCCATGCTCATTAGCACCAATGGCGGCCTGTGGCGCTACCTGATTGGCGACACCATAAAGTTTACTTCGATAAATCCTTATCGGATAAAAATTACCGGACGTACCAAAAACTTCATCAATGCCTTCGGCGAGGAAATCATCATCGAGAATGCTGAAAAAGCACTGGCCATTGCCTGCGAAAAATGCAATGCCGTTGTGGCCGATTACACTGCCGCACCCATTTATTTTAACAATAATAAAAATGCAGCCCACGAGTGGCTCATCGAGTTTACACGGCCACCCGAAAACCTGGATGTGTTTACCGATAATTTTGATAATGCCCTCAAATCGCTCAACTCCGATTACGAAGCCAAACGCTACAAAAACATGGTGCTGGGGCAACCGGTGATTAAATCGCTGCCGACCAACACCTTTTATAAGTGGCTGAAAAAACGCGATAAGCTGGGCGGGCAAAATAAGGTGCCACGCCTGTCGAACGACCGAAGATATGTGGACGATATTCTGGAACTAATAAATCAATAGTTTTATGATAATTCTACACCTTAGAAATACCTGCTGATAATTAGAGCCTGTTGAAAAAATAATAACAATTTGTTATTTATTCCTATACATAAATTATGTTTTAATGTAAGGTTTTTGTCGAGAACTGTCAAAAACCCGTGCTTTTAATATTCCGGTGCTCTGCACCTTATCCTTCTGTGAGGGAACTTCTTTTCTGCAAATGTCGATTTTCTCGATACATTATTTATTTGTCATAATGATATTTACAACTATAAATCAATAGCTCTCGATCAATAGCTTGGTAAACAAGTCTGTGTTCTCTGTCAATTCTGCGCGACCAAAATCCGGCTAAGTCATACTTCAATGGCTCAGGATTTCCAATTCCCTGAAAAGGAGTCCGCTGAATGTCTTTAATCAACTGATTAATTCTTTTCAATATTCGCTTGTCTTCTTTCTGCCATGAAACATATTCTTCCCATGAATTTTTTGAAAAAGTAATTTTCATCAATCTTCGATTAAGCCATGGTTTACAGTTTCGCCATTTTTCATTTGCTGAATTGACTCATAGAGCCGGTCAGCATTTGCTTTGGAACTCAATAAATGAACTGTTTCCATGATTGAATTGTATTCATCCAACGAAATCATAACAGTCCCTTTTCCGGATTTCCTCTTTATTACTAAGGTTTCATGGTTGTTTTCAACATTGTCAAGGAATTTTCTTAATTCAGTCCTGAATTCTGTAAAATTTGCAGCAATCATGATATTTAAATTTTAAGTAATTAATAAAGTACAAAAATAAGTACTTTATTTTACTTCTGTAAATATTCCAATTATTTAAGCCGAATTGCGGCTTGCATTGATATTTCCGTACAAGGAACGTTTCACTATTTTTTCGTAGCTGCCGGTGTAATCGGAATTTCGTTCGATTTGCTGCAAAGCATATTGTTGGATGACCAGCAATGGCAAAACGATGTGTTCGCGGATCCCGATCGAATTTTTCGTAACAGGTTCTTCTTCCATCAAAACACGGTACTGCGAAATAAGCAGGGTCATTGCTTTGGACAGTTTGTACTCTTCAAATAAAATATTCCAGAAACCTTTGTATTCCTCATCTTTTGCAATATAGCTGGTTAATTCAAAATAGCATTTGGACAAGGACATCATGCTATTCAAAATTAACGCTTTAAAAAAGGGTACATCTGTAAACAACTTTTTCAATTCATCCAGCTTACCCTCGTTTACCAAGGCTTGTATGGCTGTGCCTACACCAAAATAACCGGGAACATTTTGCTTCAACTGGCTCCAGGAGCCGACAAAGGAAATGGCTCTCAGGTCGCTAAGTTCCAGCTTTTCCTTATTTCCACGTTTAGACGGACGGCTGCCAATATTGGCTTCGCTATAATATTTGAGCGTGCTTTTGTTCTCCAGGTAGGGGATAAACATTTCATGGTTTTTAAGCGTCTTGTATTTTTCATAGCTTAGGCCGGCCAGCTTCTCTATCATTAGCCTCGATTCATCTGAAATGATGTTTTCTTTTTCGGATAAACTATGGGACAAACCGGCGGTGAGCAGTTGCTCGCAATTAAAAATAAAGTGCTCTTTGGTTCCATATCTGCTGGTAATAGTCTGCCCCTGAATGGTTAATTGGATGGCATGATTGGCAATTTTTTTACTTTGCGAAGCATAGAACCGATGGGTCTTGCCTCCACCACGCGCAGGAGGACCACCCCGGCCATCAAAAAATATAGCCTTGATATCGTATTGATTGCAAACGGCTGACAGGTTTTCTTTGGTTTTGAAAATAGACCAGTTGGCCTGCAGATAGCCTCCGTCTTTGGTGCCATCCGAAAAGCCAAGCATGATAGTTTGCGTATTGCTGCGCTCACGGATGTGATTCCGGTATTCGGGCAAATCGAATAATTCTTTCATAATCCGTTCCGAGTTTGCCATGCCTTCCATCGACTCAAACAGTGGAATGATATCCATAGGCAATTCCGCTTTTTGCCAACATGCCCATCTTAAAAGGCTGAAAACAAACAGTACCGAAAACACATCTTCGGAATTACTGATGATATATCGGTTGCAGCCCTCCTCGCCATTTTTGCTCTGTATCTGCTTTAGTTGTGCAATATTCCGGATCGTGTCATTTATAATGCCTTCTTCAAATTGATCAGCAGAAACCTGGAAATCTTTTCGGACAAGAATCGATATTAATTCATCTTTATCCAGCTCATCCAGACTATTTACTATCAGTTTTTCATTTCTAAGAATTTGTTCGATGGCTTGTTTGTGGACGCTGTGGTTTTGTCTGATATCAAGGCTTGCAAAATGTGTTTTGAAAATTCTGACTTTGTCAACAAGGTTTTCCAGTTCCTCGATGTACAGGCCATTGTAGTTCTTGATAAGGGAATCTTTGATTTCGTACAATGGATTTATAATCTCCTCAAACCGGAGCGTTTTTGAGGGATCGAACATCGTTAAGTACAGGCTGGCTCTCAGGTTTGCGACAAGGTCTTCAACGCCTCTGAAAGTTAGTTTTTTTTGTAGGCTTTTTATGTCCTTGTAATAGCATTTCATCAAAGTCATACGTAGCTCATCCGCAACATTTTTGGTTATTTCGGCAGTAACGAAAGGATTGCCATCGCGGTCGCCGCCAGGCCAAAATCCAAACTGAAGGATATTAGGGTTATCAAAATCGCTGTTTTGAATATTTTCTTTGATGCTGGCATACAGCTCAGTTACGGCATCGTAATAGACATTGCGCAGGAAATAGATGATGTTTTTTGCTTCATCCAAAGGCGTTGGCTTTTTAGCGTTCATCAAGGAGGTCAATCCCAACTGGCGCAGCGCGAGATCTATTTTGTTGATGTCATTTTTGGCAATCAAGGTTTTCAATTTAGCAATGATATTCAACACCGAGGGAGGATAAAATTGCGTAGGGTGCGCAGTAAATACAAGCCGTGTAGAAAAAGTGGAGAGTTTTTCTGAAATGGCATCACCCCCTTTTTTACTCCCTGCCAGGTGCAAATAATCTTTCAGCGACAAATTCTCATCCAGGCTCAGAAACTGGGTAAAAGCGGCATCCTCCACACTGTCGAAAAGTACAACCTGCCGCTCTACATACTGAATAACGCGAAACATAAAATCGATTTTCTCTTGTTCCGATTTTAAATTGGTGTGAATGCTAAAAAAGGAATCCAGGGTTTCCAAAGGTTCTTTCCCCGCATCAAGCCCATCTTTGCATACCTTGTGCATCAAAGGAATAAGCATTCCAATATTACTGATATTTGGGTAAGGAAGGTTTAAGAACAAGCTGTTGTACACGTTAAACTTGTTCGTTACCAGTTTTTCAAATGCTTTTGCTATTTTAGGATTATTCATTATGGTTAATTTATCGGTTTGATTAATTCGATAAAGTTTGATTTTTCAAGAGTTATTGTTGTTGCGAACCTCTTGCCCCATGAGCTTGTAATCAAATATTTATAGAAATATTATCGAAAACTACATGTCGCAAAATTCATACTGAAGAACTTAGTGTTTCTTTGAGCCTTCGAGTCTTAGTGGCTATTTATCAATGTTTTGCCACCAAGACTCGAAGGCTCAAAGTATCACAAAGGATATTAAATGCCACATAGCAATTACGATAATTCAGGAGTTCTGCGCTGAATCAACAATCCAAGACCCAAGTAAGTTTGATTGTTGCTCCGTAAAGTCCTCCGGGAGAATATTCGAAAAACTATAAAATACAGTGTCATTTACAGTGTCATTTACAGTGTCATTTACAAGAGGAACGTAATGAACGTGCATTTCACGGTTTTTTAGTACATAATTTTCCTGATGAATAGTAAGGTATTCGGCTGGCGAAAATGTAAATGTTTTTTCGCCCAAAATTTCTGTAATACGTGCCGAAACTTTGTCAGCTTCTTCTGTGCGGGTTTCGTCATTTATTACGGGGTGCTGTTTGTAATAACTGTCTATTCGTTGTTTTACTTCTTCAATGGTAATGTCGCCTTCAATGTTTTGCCTGGCAGTTTCGATGAGATAGTCAGATGGTTTTAGCCCGTCAACTTGTTGCAAACCGATAGCCGTTTTCCAAACTTTTGCTTTTTCTGCTTTGTTTGGCTCACCCTGTCGTAAGTATTCTTCAAAATTATCCATTG
>CAZGAO010000120.1:0-13331 GCA_964523795.1 uncultured Lentimicrobiaceae bacterium | reverse complement strand
ATAAATCATAAATCATAAATCATAAATCATAAATCATAAATCATAAATCATAAATAAACAACTATCCTCCCGCCCCCGTTTTCACCTGCCTGTTCGGGCGGCCTTCGATAGCAGCCAAACCTTGCTCGTTGAGGATTCGCCTGGCCGCATCCATAAATTCATCCAGATTATTAAGATGTGCCAACCTCAAAAATAGTGCTTCCGAATCGATAAACCAGCGTGAAAAATACGACCAGTAATCTTTCATTTTATTTAAGATGGGCTGACTGCGTTGAAATTTAGCTTTGATGGCGCAATAGAGTTCCTGATGAAAATACAACTGGCGACTTCGCATAATTTCCAAATCATCAGCACCCAACTTCCCCAGGATTATTTCGGGCAAGGCGGGATTGGTCAATATCCCGCGCCCAATCATCCAATCATCGATTTGCGGATAACGCGCAGATAATTGCAAAAAACTGGCACGGTCTTTCACATCACCACTAAAAACCAGCGGATGCTTTATTTCAGCAATCGTTTCATCCAGGATATTCAAAAACATATCGCCCTCATATTGTTGTATGCCGGTGCGTGGATGAACGATGAGCGAATGTAGAGGGAAATCGTTGTAAACCTTGATAAGCTGGTAAAACTCTTCGGGACTATGATGCCCCAGCCGGGTTTTGATGGTAAGCTTGAGTGGAAGTTCCGGGATAATTTTTTCCAGAGTCGTTCGAAGCAAATCGGGAAAGGGCAAGATACCGCAGCCGCGTTGTTTGGCAGCCACCGTCCGTTTGGGGCAGCCCAGGTTCCAGTTTACCTCATCGTAGCCCAGCTCGTGCAAACGGTGCGCGAGCGCGATAAATTTTTCAGGCTCGATTCCCAGAACTTGCGGAATGACCTTCATACTTTTGTTTTCGGCCGGAATCACATCGTGCAAGTGCTTAAGCCTGAACCGCGCACCCGAGGCCAGGGGGATAAAAGGACTTACCGCCCCTTCGAGGCCACTAAAAACCATCGAATAAGCCCGGCGAAATTCAAGTTCGGTATAGCCCTGTAAAGGAGCAAGATAAAACATGATATTACAAATTAGTGTTCAATTCCAAAATTGGCTTTCGCCTTGATTGCCGCTAAAACCGAAAGCACCAGGTTGATGTCGCCATCGGCCAACAAAGCCATGCGCTCGAAAATTCGATGCGTGATATTGGCATTTTTACTCAGTCTTGTATCATCAAGTAAATTGGCCATCTGCTGATTCATCGTACGAAACTTGGATGGAGTGGCGGTTTCAACAGACGGCTTCTCAACAGCCAAATTTATTTTGGAAAGCAAATAGGCATAAAGCATCACCGCCTGGCCAAGATTCAACGAGGGATAGGCAACTGCCATGGGCAGGTAGGAAGAAATATGGCAAAGTTGGATTTCAGCATTGGTCAGGCCTGATTCTTCGCGGCCAAAAACAAGGGCAACGGAATCGGTACTATTTTTCTTTTGCCAGATAATTTCGGGAATTCCCTCGGCCAAGTGAAGATCGCCCGTGGCCGAACGCCGCTTAGCAGTGGTTGCCACCACAAAATCGATGTCTGCCACGGCCTCCCGAAGTGTAGGGAAAACACAAGCCTTGTCCAGAATATCGGCAGAACCATGAGCCAGCCATTGCGCCTTTCCCTCGCGAAATTCGCAGGGGTTGACCAATCGCAGCGAATGGAATCCCATCGTTTTTAGAGCACGGGCAGCAGCACCCACATTTTCGGGTACGGCAGGCTCTACCAAAACAAAGTGTATCATCATATCCGCAAAAATAGCAAAACAAAAAAAGGATGCTCTATCTGAACATCCTTTTTTATTTAATAAAATTCAAGCTCAATGCTTACTCTGGCTTCACGCCCGAGGGCAGCTCAAGGCCATAGCCCTGCTGCTTGTCGGCTTGTTTTAGTTTAAAGGCAAGGAATATTGCAATTACCCCGCATAATACCAACACCAGGATGGGGGTGGTATAATCGTAATAGGGCAAGGTGCCGGCGATCTGCATTTCTTTCACCTGCTCGCTAATCTCCACCGCCGAAAGCCCGGTGGCTTCCAAGCTCTTACGTGCATCACCCAGAGCAGTTACAACGGTAGGATTCACCACTGTGAGCAAGGCTCCGATGCCCCAGAAGAATAAACCCAGTCCCCAGTTTTGTACTGTAAACATGGTAGAATAAGCGGTTCCTAAACGATTTTCAGCAACAATTTTGGCAACCGAAGGCCACATGGCTGCGGGTACCAGCGAAAATGCGATACCCAAACTCAAGAGGCCAAGGTAGGCAAATAGCGGGCTGCTGGTGAGCGACAAGGCAAGGTGAGCAAAAATCAAAAGCAATGCACCCAGCATCATCAGCGAGGCAGCCTTGCCCTTGTTATCTACGATAGTACCAAAAATTGGCGTGAAGATAATCGTTCCCAGCGGAATCAGTGCCGAAGTCTTGGGTCCGTTCATCAGCCAGTCACCCAACATTACGCGTTTGTAATATACCAAAACAGCAAATAGGGTAATCAAAATAACACGTATCCACAGCTTGTGGTTGCTGTTGCTCATATTGTTGGGAACCACTGTAACGCCAATAGCAAAGAGGAAAACAGTGATATAAACCAGGGCATTACCAAAGGCTTCGCTGCCAAAAACAACCATAGCAGCACCTTCGGGCAGGGCGTAATTAAAACCAAATTTGTTTACCAGGAGGTCGGGTGCATATTGGATAAAAGGAAAAACAGCCGAGTAGAAGGCCACGCACAAAAGCGTGATATAAATGAATGATTTGTTGGTTACCAGTTTTATTAAATCCGAAAATTTAAAATCTTCGGCAGGTACCTCTTCCTCGTTGTTGCTGGCTCTCACAGCCTTCATCTGACGGTCGAGTTTAACATCAAAAATGGTATAAACCAGGAACATGAGCAGAGCCAGGCCAATCAGAGTGGCGGCAAAGGTAACGGCGGGTGATACCGTGGTGCCGGCGATGTCGAGCGAGATGGCGATGGCTAATGCCGAACCCAGTCGCCCGAAGCCCATATTAATACCCATGGCCAGTGCAAGCTCGTGGCCCTTAAACCACTTAACGATGGTTCGCATGGCTACCACGCAAACTACTTCGAGGCCTGAGCCAAACATCACCCTCCCAATGATAAGGCCGGTGAGCATGGTAGATTTATCGGTGCCAAAATAACCTGCGGCGGTTAGTGCTGAAACCAGACCGCCCAAAACAGCAAGGCTTCCAAAAGCAATACCGGCAAGGCGAATGCCCCACTTGTCGAGGATGATACCGCCAATGATGATCATACCAAATACATTGGCGATGGTGGTTAATCCGATCATCCGGCCAAATTCTTCGCTGGTAAATCCAAAATCCGTTTCGATAAGGCCTTTCAATCCGGAGTAAAAATCCTGAAAATAGTAAGTGGCAAAGGTCAATCCACTAATTAAAAACATTACCAGCCATCTTAGGGCAGCAGAGTCTTTTAGTAATCGTTTTGCTTCTGTCATGTGCTTTTAGTTTTTGATGTTTTGATAATTTTACGTTTGAAAATTGCGGCTAAAGTAGATAAAAAATGTTAAAAACCGGGCTGTGGATAATTTAGTTTGAACTATTCTTTATGAAAAGCTAAAGGCATCAATTCAAAAATTAAAAACACCTAAGCCAATGGGAGAATCTTGTCGCAATTTGTAGATTTCTCCTGCCGCAGTTGCGGCATCGAAATGACACAGCCGGAGCGGGTCGAGGGGTAGGGGAAGTTTCGAAATGACAATGTCCAGAGCCATGAATGAGGAGGGAGAAAGTGGGAGCCAATAGGTACGTTCTTAATCTGATTATTAATAAAAGGGTATTCCGCAGTATGCTAATATCGCTTTTTCCGGGCAGGTTCCCACAGATGCACCAGCTTCTTGGTTTCGTAAAAATCTTCTTCAAAATATTTGCTTAGCTGATAGATTTGAATGTGTTGACGAAGCCCGCTCAATTCATCTTCGAAGTCGCCACCCTTAAGGTACAAAATGCCATTGGGCAAATCGTTTTTGTTGACAGGGCTAATCTTTCCCCTGCTCCACATCAGCAGTTCAGGTATTTTTGTTACGGCCCGGCTTATCACAAAATCGAAGCTATCCTTCACTTTATCAAAACGAATTTGCTGTGCATGCACGTTGGTCAGGCCCACACTTTGGGCAACAGCCTCTACCACCTTAATTTTTTTTCCCACCGAATCGATGAGCATAAAATCGACCTCCGGAAATAAAATGGCCAGCGGAATGCCGGGAAAACCACCGCCGGTTCCCACATCGATAATTCTTGTTCCGGCTTTAAACCGGATGACTTTGGCCACACTCAGCGAGCTAAGTATGTGACGCTCGTAGAGGTTTTGGATGTCCTTGCGCGAAATGGTGTTTATTTTCACATTCCATTCGGCATACAAGCCGCCCAGCATGGCAAGCTGGCTATCTTGCTGCGGCGTAAGATTGGGGAAATATTTTCGTATCAAATCCATTGGGGCAAAGATAATGGCATTTTCAGCCTAGTAACTGAAGAAAAGATTTAATCACCAAAATACTCGAAAAGCGAATCAAAATATTTGAGATGTCTCTCGAAATAACAAGGCGCAGGTTTTTATGTGGGTGTGAGAAAGTGAAGCTGAGTATTTCCGGGAGAAATCTGTAAAATGAATATCCCTACTATTGGGACACCAGCTATTTTTTGCCTACTTTCGCTTAAAATTAATCACAGCCAAATTATGCAAACGTTTATTAATGAGCTTAGCACGCGATTATTAAAAAATCATCCCGACGATCTTTCACAAGTTTGTGTGGTGCTGCCCGGTCGGCGTGCCGGATTGTACCTGAAAAAGGCACTTGCCACATCAGCCGGAAAAACCCTGTGGTCGCCCGATGTTTTCTCGATCGAAGATTTTTTGAGCCATATCTCTGATTTTATCCCCATCGATCAAACCGAGCTGCTCTTTGAACTCTTCGAGATTCACAAGCAGATAGAGCAAGGGCAGGCTCAGGACTTTGGGAGTTTTAGCCGTCTGGGACAAATGATGCTTGCCGATTTTAACGAGATCGACCTCCACCTGGTGGACGCTTCGGTGCTCTTCGATTATTTGAGCGAGGTAAAACTCATCGAAAAATGGAATCCCGATGGCACACCCCTCACCCCCACCGAGCAAAACTATATTTCGTTTTTCCGCTCGCTCAACAACTATTACCAGCAACTTCGCGAGAAGCTCGAAAAAAACAAAAATGCTTACCAGGGATTAATTTATCGCAGGGTAGCCGAAGGTATCGAAACATCGGCTCCTAAACTGGCATGGACGAAAATTTACTTTGCTGGTTTCAATGCGCTGACCCGTGCTGAGCAAAAAATAATTTCCTTTTTGAAAAATTCGCAAATTGCCGAACTTATTTGGGATGCCGATGAATATTATCTGACGGATAAAAATCAGGAAGCCGGTGAATTTTTGCGAAAGCAAATCCAGCTCGGAGGTATTAAGGGAAATGAAGAGGTGAGTCATAATTTTAAAGTATCAGAGAAAAAAATATTCATTTATGGCACGCCGGGGATGGTGGGACAAGCAGAAGCTGCCGGTAAAATCATTCAGAGATACGCCAATAATTCCAATCCCGGAAGCGATAGCTCTGACACCAATCCTAAAAACACAGCTCTTGTTCTTGCTGACGAAAATCTGCTAATCCCGGTTTTGAACTCGCTGCCCGAGGCCACGGGCGAATTCAATATTACCATGGGCTATCCTTTTAAGCTCACCCCGGCTTATACCTTTGTGGTTTTCCTGTTTCGCCTCTACGAAAATGCGGCAAGATACAGTGCGACAACTTCTGGTGGCGAAAGGGGTTTTTACCATCGCGATATATTGCGCCTCTTGCAGCATTCCTTGTTAAATCAGCTTAGCGGGATTTCGGATTTACTAGCTAAAATAAAAAACAAGAAGCAGGTTTTTTATACCCCGGATGAAATATTGGATTTTACCGATCAGAGTGGGATAAATAATGATGAACTGATTCATACCATTTTCGCTGCCATCAACCCTGCTCCTGGGGAAGCACTGCTCATCGCCGAAAAAACTATCCGCCTGCTCGAAGAGCATATTCAAAGTCAAAACAAAAATCAGAAGCTAAACGAGGAGGCTTCGCTGCTCCTGGAATACCTCTTTCATGTTTCGATTTTGATAAAAAGAATTTCGGAACTGCATGAGAAATATCGAAGTATTGATACGCTAAAAACCCTGCGCGACTTGTTCAGACAACTCAGTGCGAGTGCGCGTCTGCCTTTTACGGGCGAACCCTTGCGGGGTATTCAAATCATGGGCATGTTAGAAACTCGAACGCTTGACTTTGAGCGGGTAATTTTATTATCGGCCAACGAGGGCACGTTGCCTCGCGCCTCTGTTGCTCACTCGCTCATTCCTTTCGATATTCAGACCGAAATGGGACTGCCCACCCACCAGCAAAAGACAGCGGTGTTTGCCTATCACTTTTACCGGCTTTTACAACGAGCCGGCGAAGTGCATCTGATTTACGATAACAACGATGCCAAAAGTGGGGGCGGCGAAAAAAGCCGTTTTATATATCAAATACTAAACGAACTGCGGCAATATAATCCTAAGATTCAGATTATAGAAACGAGCGAAGCAGTGCCGCCGCCCCAAATGGCAGCACCACAGCCTATTGTTGTCGAAAAGACCGAGCCGGTTTATCAAAGCCTTCTGCAAAAATCTGCTGCGGGTCTGGCTCCTACTTCGCTTAATCAATATCGCAGATGCCCCTTGCAGTTTTATTTTAAAAATGTGGCAGGCATCAGGGAAAATGATGAGGTGGAAGAAAACCTGGAATTTAAAACCATCGGATCCATCGTGCATCAGGTGCTCGAGGATTTGTTTACTCCTTTTGTTAAAAAAACAATACAGCCTGCGGATATTGAAAAAATGAAGGGCGAGAGTCAAAAATATATTGAATCGGCACTGGCCAGCCACTACGCCCATGGCCAGGTTAAATATGGCAAAAACCGGCTTATTTACGAAGTCATCAAAAACTACATCAACGCCTATCTTAACTTTGAGCTGGATGAATTGGCAGCACTATCAAAAAATAAAGGCACCTTGCAAATTATTGGCCTGGAACAGCGGTTGCAATCCGAAAACATGGCCGGCGAATTGGGCATGGCGGAGGAAAACCCTGTAATCCTGAAAGGTGTGATCGACCGCCTGGATTTGTGGAACGACACCCTGCGAATTATCGATTATAAAACCGGTAAGGTAGAAAACCCTTCTGAATTGCAAATCGCCAACTGGGAAGACCTTGACGATGGGCACAAAAACGATAAGGTGTTTCAGGTGCTGATGTATGCATGGCTGTGCCGGCGCGAGATGCAGATGCCCGGCAAAAAAACCGAAGGCGGCGTAATAAGCCTGCCCAAGCTCACCAATAAATTTATCAAGTTTGGCGTAAAAGAGAACAGCAGGGCAACACCAGAGGAAAACATTGACGAGGAAAAGCTGGAGCATTTCGAGCAATACCTGCTGGAAATGTTGAGTAAAATGCTCGATCCGGCCACGCCTTTTGTCCAAACTACACGAATAGAAACATGCCGGCTTTGCGATTTCAAAAGCTTGTGCAAGCGAACATAATTAAATAACGTAACTTTGTTTTTCAAACAGGTTAAGAAAAATATTATGAATGAAATTGATTACATAATTGATGAAATGGGAGATAAAAAGGCAATCATTGTTTCTTTTGCCAAATACGGCACATTGGCCGAAGATATCGAAGATATTCTTGTTGCCCATAGCCGAAAGAATGAGCCACGCGCTACTTTTGAAGAAATAAAAGCGCGATACGGAAAACTAATAAAGAATGTTTAAAATCCTTTTTGCAAAATCTGCTGAGAAGGAAATACTAAACCTTCCATTTTCTGATATTGATAAAATACTTGCAAAAATTGAAAACCTGGCGCATAAGCCCTATCCAGCAGGAGCTAAAAACTCATTGGAAATTATAATCTTTGGAGAATTCGAGCAGGAAACTATCGAATCATTTATTCCATATTTGAAGATGAATTAATCATTGACATTATCCGAGTTCGTCATCGAAAAGATGCATATAAGAACATTCGTAAGAAGTAATATCCCTATTCCACCAATATCTCATCCAAAAAGAGCCAGGCTCAACATCGCCGGCAACAAGTCGGCAGGATAGATGCCCTCTATGATTTTAGTAAAGTTTTAAACCTTTGATAAATCTGAAGTCTTTTAAATTTAGAGTAAAAAGTTCAAGATCGTTCACAATTGCAGTTGAAGCAATCAATGCATCAGGAATGCTTAATCGATGACTCAAAGAATATTCCTCCATCAATTCTAAAAAAATATGGCTAACGGTTTCGTTTATTGAAATTGATCTTAAGGATTAGGAATCTTTTAATATCGTATTCAATTCCATTTTATTTAATGCGCCGAAAACTAATTCCGCCAGGGTAATTGAACTGATCAGAATATTATCAATTCCAATTTTACGCAGCTTTTCAACAATGGCCTGATTGCCCTTGTAAAACTCGATAATAATATTGGTATCGCAAAGTATTAGCTTCTTTTCCATGCTTGCTTACGTATGCTTTCCTGCGAAATATCCCGGTCTTTCCAAAGCCCGGCAGAACTAAAAAAGTCATGAGTGCCTTCATCGACAGAAGTTTTTTCTATTTCAGGCAACTCAACAAAATCGAATGACTTCAGGATTTTATAAAGAAACAATAAGCGTTCTTTGTTTTTTACTCTTATGGTTAAAGTTTCCATGCTTTGTAATAGTTTTTACAAAAAAAAAAAATTCCTACTCCACCATAACCTCGTCCACAAAGAGCCAGGCAGCATCGCCGGCACCCCGATGCCAGGGCGGACATACGCCAAAGTTGGTGGCTTTCAATTTTACAAAGCGGGCTTTTTGCTGCGGAAATTCCACGCTTAGCTCCTTTTTAAATGCACCCTCGGTTTTGGGATCAATAGTGTGGCTGGCGGAGATGGGCTGGCCAAACTGTTTTCCATCGCCCGAAAGGCTTACTTCGATGCCCGTGGGCAAAAATATCCAACTGGCTTCGCGCTGAAAAAAAGAGCCGCTTACCTTGCTTATTTCTTTTTCGCCGCCCAGATCGATCACAATATCCAGGTCATCGCCATTAAAGCCCTGCCAAAAACCATCGCCATATCTGTCGCTGCCCCGCAGTCCGTCCACAAGGGTAGCAGCACCCTGGCCGCTGTATTTAAAACTGGGCTCGTATTTATATTCCACCTGCGCACCGAGGGCTTTGTGGAAAACAATCGTTTTTTCGGAAAAGGTTTCATTCATCACCGTTCCGGTAAAAATCGCAGCCCGGATAGTGGTGGTTTTATCGATCTTTAAAGGCTCGGAATAAAGGGGCGATGAGGCCTCGGGAACAGTTCCATCCACGGTATATCGGATTTCCGGATTCAGTTGCTCGTTTTCAAAACTTACAAGAAACTGATTATTGGCCTTATCAAAGCTGGTAACAAAATCTAAAGCAAAAGAGCCCAGGGCATAGTTTACGCCCATCACATCGAAGCGGTCGAACTGAAATTCGAGGCGCTGCCTGAAATCAGGCCAAACGATTTTTTCTTTGGGCGTCCACAGCACCTCGGCCATGGCGGTCATACGTGGCGTGCTCATGTATTCCACATGTTCGGGCGTAAGGATGTATTCGGTCCACACATTGCCCTGTCCGCCCAAGATGTGCTTGGCTTCTTCCTGGCTTAAAACCGGAGGCGTGGGATCGAAGGAATACACTTTTTTGAGCGTGATAAAGCCTCCGATTCCCAGCGGTTCGTATTTTGGATTGGCCTGATAATAATCGAAATAACTGTGCGACACCGGGCTCATCACCACATCGTGTCCCTGGCGGGCAGCGGCTATTCCGCCATCGAAGCCCTGCCACGACATAACGGTAGCCTCGGGAGCCAGGCCGCCCTCGAGTATCTCGTCCCAGCCAATTATTTGCTTGCCCTTGCCGTTCAGGTATTTTTCCATTCGCTTTATAAAATAGCTTTGGAGTTCGTGCGCGTTGGCCAGGCCTTCCTCGCGGATGCGTTTTTGGCATTTGGGACATTCTTCCCAGCGGTCTTTGGTGGCTTCGTCGCCGCCGATGTGGATATATTTGGATGGGAAAAGTTCGATGACCTCGTCCAGCACGCCTTCCAAAAATTCAAAGGTCTGCTCGTTGCCGGCGCACAAAATATCGATGTTGGGCCAATAACTTCCAGGCTGCACATAATAAGGTCCTCCGGTGCATCCCAGCTCGGGATAGGCGGCCAACACCTCGCACGAGTGGCCGGGCATTTCTATCTCGGGCAAAACCGTGATGTAGCGATCGGCGGCATATTGCACAATTTCGCGTATTTCGTCTTTGGTATAAAAACCGCCAACCGTGGCTTCCTCGCCGGGCTGTGGCGGAGCATTGTCCATCCAGCTATCGCGGGGCACATGCCAGGCTCCCACTTCGGTAAGTTTGGGATATTTGTCGATTTGGATGCGCCAGCCGTTGTCGTCGGTAAGATGCCAATGGAAAGTGTTCATCTTGTGCATGGCGATTAGGTCGATGTAGCGTTTCACAAAGTCCGTATCGAAAAAGTGGCGTGATACATCCAGATGCATGCCGCGCCAGGCATAGCGGGGCTTATCGTAAATATTTACCCGTGGCACCTTCCATTCTATATTTTCCACTTTTTGCTCACCATAAATCTCGATGGGCATCAACTGATACAGCGATTGCAAGCCGCGAAAAAGCCCGGCAGGCTGATAGGCCGAGAGTTCTATTTTTTTGTTTTTTACTTTCAAAATATAGCCTTCATCACCCAGCGAGTCTGCCTGGGGCAGCAGCTCGAAAATAATTCCACGGTCTTTGCGGCGGTCTTCAATATCTTCAATTTCAAGATTATTAGCTGTGCTTGCCTCGAACCTTTGGATAAATGCGGATGCTATCTTTTTTACTTCATCATTTCCAGGCTGCACAAAAACGATGCTGCCAGGTGTAATCTCATAATAGCCGCCGCGCTCTTCCAGCGAAAGCGGTGCCGGGGTAATGTTGACGGGCAGGAAAATGTCATGGTCTTTACAAGCGGTCATCGCGCCAAGCATCGCAAGGATGAGTATGCTGTTCAGTAATCTTTTCATCGTATTCAGTTTTTCTTGTTTCAATTTATTAGATAATATACTACCTGTTTTCAAAACTGCAAAAATAGTATTGTTTCTTTGTGCTAATAGCTTTATTCAGTCGTTACGGAGGCAAATGGAAGTAGTCTGACATTTTTATCTACTCGATGGTTTTTCATTGGCAGATTATAAAAATATACCTTTGTGGCAATAAAATTAGGATCAAAAGATTTTAAAAGAAGAAATACAGCAAATTAAATGGAAAGGTTCAATTTTTTTTTATGTCCTCAGTCCACAGTCTCCAGTCTTCAGAAACTGCCTATCCCGAAAAGTAGAAAATTTTCAATTTTCGTAACTTTTCGAGGATGCACGAGCGAAGCTCGGCACTGCTCACCGCTCACTTCTCACCGCTCACTTCTCACCTCTCACCTCTCACCGCCTAAAATTATAATCAGATGACACACACACCAAGCGAGCCTCTACCTTCAATACTTATTGTGGATGATGTAGCAGAAAACCTAAAGCTACTTGAGGCAATAATCAGCAAATTAGATGTAAGGCTAATGCAGGCTGCTTCGGGAGCAGAAGCCCTCAAAAAAATACAAAACCAGGAGCTTGCCATGGCCATACTCGATGTGCGGATGCCTGACATGAATGGCTATGAACTGGCTGTGGCGATAAATAAAACCTCATCTTATGGAAAGATTCCAGTAATATTTATAACAGCCGGCATTATTGATGAAAAAAATCTGCATGTCGCTTATGATGCAGGTGCCATCGACTATCTCAATAAACCCTTTAAACCCCATGTGCTGCTTAGTAAAATCAAAATATTTCTGGAAATTTACAATCAGAAAAAAATTATACAAAACGATGCCGCTGAGCTAAAAATAGCTGCTCAAAAACTTGAACTAACGAACCGCAGCTTAAAAAAAAGTGAGGAGAAATTCAAGAGATATATCCAAAACGCTCCCATGGGTGTGTTTGTAACAGATGAAACCGGCAGGTACATCGAAGTTAACAAAGCGGCCTGCGATATTACCGGCTATTCAAAGCGCGAACTTTTGCAAATGTCGTTAACGGGAATCCTCACCAAAGATGCACTTGAGGCAGGGATATCCCGTTTTAAAATGCTTGTAAAAGAAGGCACTGCATCGATTGAACAGACCTACACTCACAAAGACCGTAAGCCACGCTGGTGGGCCGTAAATGCCGTGAAGATTTCGGATACCCGTTTTCTAGCCTTTGCCCAGGATATTACCCAACGCAAAATTATAGAAGAGGAGCTGAGAAGTCGTCAATTGGAGAGTGAAATGCAAAACGATGAACTGGCTCGAGCCATTATCGAAGCCAACAAAGCCATTGTAATGGAAGAGCGTATTTCGGAAAAATATGCCGACTTGTATGATTTTGCCCCTTCCGGCTATTTCACCCTTTCCGGCCTGGGCGAAATAATGGCTGTAAATCTTGCCGGCAGCCAAATGTTGGGCAAGGAGCGTGCCCGCCTTATCAGAAGCCATTTTGCACTCTTTGTTACAGGGGATACCCTGCCGGTGTTTAATGATTTTTTGCAACTTATATTTACCTGCACAAGCAAACAGCACTGTAAGGTAACAATCGCCTCAGTGGGGCGTAAACCTATTTATGCTTATCTTACCGGGATATGCTCCGAAAATAAAATGGAATGCCTGATGACGATGGTGGATATTACCGACAGCAAACTTGCCGAAGATGCCCTTGAGGTGAGCCGCGAAAAATACAAAACCATGCACAATGCTTCTCCCGACGGGATATTGCTGATCGACCTTAAAGGAATAATTCGTGAGGTTTCCGAAATTGGCCTTGAACTTTTGGGTTTCGAAAATAAAGATGAATTGGTGAGCCAACATTATTCACGATTTATGCCTTCGGAAGAATTTAATACAATCCGGGGGGTTATCGAAAAAACCATGAGCGAAGGCATAGCCCAAAATATCGAAGTACGTATGAAAAGAAAAAATGCCAGCATTTTTTTAAGCGAAGTCAGTGCAACACTCATCCAGGGTCCCAATGGCACCCCTGATTCGTTTATGATAACCGTGCGCGATATTTCGCAACGCAAGAAAATCGAAAAAACACAGATTCATGCCGACCGTATGGCCAGCCTGGGCGAAATGGCCTC
>CAZGAO010000119.1:0-13834 GCA_964523795.1 uncultured Lentimicrobiaceae bacterium | reverse complement strand
CAAAATTAGGAATCTTCGGGCTTTTTTTGTACTTTAAACTTCCGGACACTTATGGTCTTTTTCATAATATTTGTTTTATCATGTTAGAAATTAACTTGTTATCATTGTTCGAGTATCTTTTTGTATTTCAGGCTGTAAACATAGTTTGATCTCTGTTCAAAGTCAATTCCCCAATTGGGGTATATTTTATACTAATCCTACCTCCTTGGCAAAGCAAACCAGCGTAGCAATGTTGGGGAGGTTGAGTTTCCGTAATATGTTTTTGCGGTGTTTGTTTACCGTGTCGGGCTGTATGTGGAGCTGGGCGGCAATTTGAGTGTAGGAAAAGCCTTTGGCAATGAGCTTGATCAGACCCAACTCGCGATGGGTGAGTTGTTTTATGCGCTCACTGTTTTTAAGTTTTAGGGTTTCTTTTGCCAATGTGCTTATCTGATCCTCGTTGTTGAGGCTTAGCGAGGCATCCATCATCATCCCGTTTAGTTTGGGAGTACCACGCGAGTTGAGTAGCGTAAGCTTTGTGAATACCCACGCCCAATGGCCTTGTCGATGCCTGATGCGGTATATGCCCATCCAGCATTTTAAATCCCCATTCCTGAATAAGTGAATACGCTCAGTTATTAAATTGCGATCCCTGGGGTGAAAATAGGCTTGAAGGAATCTCGAAGAAGTAAGGCCTTCCTTTTCCGCATCAAATCCCAAAATATTATCCAGCTTGCCCCAGGATGATTCAATAATCAGAGTTTCCAGATTCATGCTGAAAAGATAGATCTGAAGTGTGTTTGTTAATGTTTTTAGAGTCTCCATTACCATTTTGCAATTTTATACCTATCTATACAAAACTCACCAATGAAATCGGAATGGAATCAGGAATTATTTTTAAATTTTTTTTTGAAAAAACCAGCTTTTACCACAAATATTTTCTGTGTCTTTTCGCCTTTATGGGTGAAAATCCTTTGATATATGTTATCGTCAAGAATCGGTTTTTGGTTTTTAGAATGTGCTTGATAAATTTTTTAAAAAATTAACATACAGCATATTATGATGTCTTTATCGTGGTGATTTTACTCCAATATTTAATCGCGGAATAATAATTGGCTTACTGATTATAGTTATTTAACATTTTATTCTAAACTAAAAATAATAAGTCATGAAAACACAAATTGTACTTTTTTCAAAGATTTGTTTGTTGCTAATCATCTTTTTGGCAGCAATAAATTTGAAAGCAGAAATTATGGGAGATACACTTTCTCCGGCTGCTCTATCCTTCCTACAGGCTCCGCCTGATGCTTTGCTGAAGCCGCTGCCCGCGCAAGCGAAACCTTTGTTGATCTCGAATGTGGGCTATGGACATAATGCACAAGTTGGCGAATTGTACGACATCGACCCGCAAGTACCTGAGATTATGAGCGCGATCGCTCCTTTTCCGATTATTACTTCCAGTGGCGACTTTGCGCCCGGCGATCCGTTTAACATGTATATGATGAACATGACAGACAATGCGCTGATGAGTGTGGATATCAACGATGGGACAATCCTTAATACGGTGTTGCTGCCTTTGCCTTTTGAAGGTGGTAATTGGACAGTTTTGACCATCAATAAAGAAACGGGTGATTTTTATGGTATAGCTACTAATGGCGAAATGTCCAATTTATACACTATCAACGTTATTGACGGAGCTGTTGAAATCGCCCTGGTAATGCCAATGGATATTCCGGCTATAGTCAGTGGCTCGTTTGATGAGGGCGGCATGTTGTACCTTTTTGATATTGCCTTGGATAATATCTGGAGGCTCAATACCGACCTTCCTGGTGATATGCCTCAATTGCTGGGACCAGCGGGTTTCGATGGAAACTATGCCCAGGGTATGGGCTATTGTCCGTGGATGGACGAAGTTATTCTGGCCGCTTACAACAACACTGCCGGCCCACAAATGCGCCTGCTCGATTGCACAACAGGCCTCATTACGCTGGTAGCTGAGCTGCCGGGCGAAACCACAGCCTTTGCATTTCCCTACGAAGTAGAGCAAGAAGATGATTTCCTGATGGCTGGTCAGGATCTTTATACAATCCCGATGGCGACAATGCTTCTTGGCGAAGATTTACCGTTTATTCCCGATGGCTTTTTTGGCCCGGGTTCGGAGCCGTTTTTTGGTAATATTTCACTAAAAGGTCAAAATTCGGATGGGGGGCAATTCCCGCGCGAGGATTTGAATATCAATCGTACAGGTGATTTGCCGCTGTCTGCATCGCTTCCTTCGACTGGTGAGGTGCCCATAGAAATTGTTCAATTAAGTCTTAGCAGCACAACGCCTATCATTGTTCAGACGGGAGCTGACCCAAGTTTTTGGGATGTTGAACTACATCTTGTACCCTCATGGCCTCAGCAGGGAAATTTGATGGCAAACAAGCAAAACCTGAATGGAGGTGATTTCTTTATGGATTTTGTTCTGATGCCCGAGCTTATTTTTACGGAAGTAGAAAATCCGGACAACAAAAGAGTTTTCAATCCCTCGGAATTTGGATTTACCGGTTTACATTTATTTTCTGGGAATCCGATGCCCTGGATGGCTCCTCCCATTGCTAATGAGTTCGATCCTTTTTGGGATGGCGGGAGAAGCCTTGTAAGCCCTTCAGGTTCCGAAATTGTATTGGTTCCATTGCTCAAGAGGCAGGACAATGCTTTCCTTTCGATGGATCTGGAAGGCCAGCCCGAAAGCTGGGAAGGTACCGGAATTAACAATAGCGAATGGTATTATTATCCTTATACGGATTGGTGGAATGTTTGGTTTTACGACCATCCGCTGGATGTAAACCGGCAAAAATTTGTGAGCGGTGTTTTTACCATTATGCCCCGCGACATATCGCAGCCCAGCTATGTAGAAGTTATTCTGGGCTGGTCAACGCCCGAGTGGCCTGCATGGAATGGTTTTCCTGAGGATGCTTCACCGCCGCTGCCAGGGATGTTAGGAGATCTGGCAATGGAAGAGATGATGATCGAACGCACGGAAGCGATGTTTACTATGGAAGGCATCATCGATCAGGAGATAAGTTTTGATATTCCGGCCAACGAAATAAACACACTAACGGGCTTGTTTAATTATAATCCCGAATGGATATTTATTGATGTGCGGGGTTATAATTTTGTGATTTATGGTGAGCTGGATCATATTTGTTTTAAGCCATGGCCTACTTGCGAAGTAATTTGCCCGCCGGATATGACGGTTTGCGCCACCGATGATGCTTTTACCCTGAGTGGCGCAAGTCCTGCCGGTGGTTCATACAGTGGCAGCGGTGTGGATGCCAGTGGTAATTTCGATCCTGGAGCAGCATACTGGGGCGACAACACCATCACTTATACTTATGTTTGTCCGGATGGAACCCTTGTTACCTGCACCTTTACCATCCATGTAATTCCTCCACCCGAAATGGTGTGCCCTCCAAATATGTCAGTTTGTTATAGCGATTGGCTTATTACATTACCGGAGGGATTTCCTGCCGGAGGGAGTTTTTCAGGATCAGGTATTGTGGGTAATTTGTTCAAAACTTTTGTTGCCGGTGTTGGAACACACACTATTACTTATTCGGTTACCGATCCTTGTCCGGGCTCGTGTACCTTTACCATAACGGTGCATCCCAATCCGGAGATAAGCTGTCCGGACGATTTCACGATGTGTGCTAATGATCCGGTGCTCGACCTGCAAACATTGGTAAGTCCTGCAGGAGGTAGTTTTATGGGAGGAAATACTTTTAATCCTTCAACAGCACCTCCCGGTGTGCCATTGCAGTTTAATTATACCTATACCGACCCGCAGACCAATTGCTCGAGCTCTTGTACTTTCTACATAACGGTTTATCCCAATCCGGTGGTAAGCTGTCCGGGCGACATGGACATGTGTTCCAATGATCCACCGGTAAATTTGCAAACTCTGGTAAGCCCATCAGGAGGTAGTTTTATGGGTAGTGATACTTTCGATCCCGGTACAGCTCCTCCCGGTGTGCCATTGCAGTTCAACTACACCTACACCGATCCGGCAACAGGCTGTAAAGGATATTGCACCTTTTACATTACTACTTATACTAGCCCTGTGGTAACCTGTCCTCCCAGTTCTTCGTCCTGCATCGATGATGCACCCTTTGCCTTGGCAGGAGCTAGCCCGGCAGGAGGAAGCTATGGTGGTGCCGGCGTTGCAGGAGGAATGTTCAATCCTGCCGCTGCAGGAGCAGGCAATCATACTCTAACATACAGCTATACCGATTCGCATGGCTGTTCAGGCTCATGTACTTTTACTATCACTGTAAATAATAAACCGCAGGTAAATTGCCCGCCAAACATGGAGCGATGTGCCAACGATCCTGCGTTTGCACTGGCAGGAGCTACACCTGCTGGTGGGGGATTTACAGGCGCGGGCGTAGCAGGTGGCAGCTTTAGTCCGGCAGCCGCTGGTGCAGGCAATCACACCATTACCTACACCTATACCGATCCTGATACAGGATGCACCGGAACCTGTACTTTTACTATAACCGTACATGCACTGCCCAATGTTATTTGTCCTGGCGACATTTCAAAATGTATTGATGATCCTGTTTTTGCACTTGCTGGTGCTATACCTGCAGGCGGAAATTATGCCGGGCCGGGAGTTGCAGGCGGTAATTTCGATCCCTTTGTAGCTGGTTTGGGTGCTCATAATATCACCTATACTTATACCGATCCCGACACTGGTTGCATCAATAGCTGTACTTTCAAAATTACAGTGCATCCATTGCCTATTGTTACCTGCCCGCTCAATATGACCTTTTGCGACAATGATCCGGCCTTTGTCCTGGCTGGCGCAGCTCCTTTGGGAGGCACATATTCTAATCTTGCAGGAAACCCAATTGTAAACTTTAATCCAATGACGGCAGGCGTAGGCGTACATTTTATTTTTTATGATTACACCGATCCCATTACGGGATGCTCTAACTGGTGTATGTTTAAAATAACAGTAAATCCTTCGCCCAATGTGGTTTGCCCGGCCAATATGAATAAATGTATTGACGATCCTGCCTTTGCCCTGGCAGGAGCAACACCTATGGGTGGAGTTTATGCCGGCCCCGGAGTTGTCGCAGGTAATTTTAGCCCATTGGCAGCAGGTGTGGGTAACCACAACATCACTTATACCTACACTGATCCGGTAAATGGATGTAGCAATAGTTGCAGCTTCACCATCAAAGTTAATCCCTTACCTAATGTGGTTTGCCCGCCAAATATGACTGTTTGCGATAACGATCCGGCCTTTGTACTTGCCGGAGCTGCTCCGGCAGGTGGGGTTTATTCGGATCTTGTTGGAATACCAATTGTAAATTTCAATCCTGCAGCATGGGGCGTTGGTGTTCATACTATTTTCTACGACTATACTGATCCTGTTACGGGATGTTCAAATTGGTGCTCATTCACTATTACTGTAATTGCTTCGCCTATAGTTACCTGCCCACCCAATATGGCTGTTTGCATTGATGCCATGCCTATTCCTCTGGTTGGTGGTATGCCTGCAGGAGGCTGGTACTGGAAAAACGGACCTGGTATCGCAGGAGCTAATTTTAATCCGGCCATAGCCGGAGTAGGAGCACATGTTGTTAATTATTCTTATACCGACCCTGCAACGGGATGTATCGGAACCTGTAGTTTTGCCATCACAGTAAACCCATTGCCCAACGTGGTTTGCCCCGCCAATATGTTCGTTTGCGATAATGCTCCCGCCTTCGCACTGGCTGGAGCTGTTCCGGCAGGAGGGACTTATCTTATAGGTGCTGTCCCCGTTGCAATTTTCAATCCGGTATTGGCACCACTTGGTGTTACTGTACTAACTTATTCCTACACCGACCCGGTTACTGGATGCGTTGGAACCTGTGCCTTCACAATCACGGTTGTGGCTTCGCCGGTAGTAAGCTGCCCGCCAAATATGAATGTATGTATCGACGCTCCAACATTTGCGCTTGCTGGTGGAATGCCAGCAGGTGGAACTTATGCAATGGGTGCCGTGAATATAGTAAACTTCAATCCGGCAGCAGCGGGTGTAGGGCTTCATACTATTAGCTATTCTTATACTGATCCCGTCACGCTTTGCACAGGAAGCTGCACTTTTACTATAAACGTAAATCCGCTTCCCAACGTAGTTTGCCCTCCCGATACTGTGCTTAGTATTTTTGATACTCCATTTATGCTCAGTGGTGCCCGCCCGGCCGGAGGAATTTATCTTAATGCTGCGGGCGATACGATTGTCGGATTTAACCCAATGCTTGCAGGTCTCGGATCTCATATTATTAGCTATGAATATACCGATCAGAATGGATGTAGCAATTCATGTTCGTTTACCATTACTGTAATCGAGGGAAATATTGCACTCGACTTCGGCGATGCCCCCGATTCTATTTCTGGATTCGATTACCATACACGCTTGCTAAACAATGGTGCAAGACATATCATCGATCCTGATGTTTTCCTGGGCATGCTTATCGATGCCGAAGCTGACGGACAATCGGATATGCTCGCGCTTGGCGATGACAACAACAATCTGGACGATGAAGACGGTGTGCGCATCAGGCGGTTTATGGCTGTTGGCGGTCTGGCCAAAATCAGCGTGAAAGCCTCAGTTGACGGCTTCCTCAATGCCTGGGTCGACTTTAACCTGGATGGCGATTGGAGTGGTGTAGGCGAGCAGATTTTCACCGACCAGCCCATCACTGTCGGATGGAATACACTTGCATTTATGGTTCCGGCCAACGCTGAAAAAGGGCGTACTTATGCCAGGTTCAGGTTTAACACAACCGGTGGCCTTAGTTTTGAAGGCTTGGCTGAAAATGGTGAAGTTGAGGACTATCGCGTAAGCATCTTCCCCGAAGACTGGGCTTATGAACTTACCGATCTCTCGCACATTATTGTTATTCCCCAGGATATGGGTCAGGTATTACTTGCCGGCGAAATTTTTATGCTGGAGCCCGATGATATTATAGGTGCATTTTACAATATCAGGGCTGGCGAAGCCTGCGGAGGAGCTATCCTTTGGAATGGTACCGAAAATCAAACACTCATGGCCTTTGGCAACGATCCGCTAAGCGGCGAAAAGGATGGCTTTGACGAAGGTGAAAACTTCGGCTTCAAGGTATATCGTCCTGCTACCGGCGAGGAGTTTGATGTGGAAGCTACCTTTGATCCTGAAATGCCCAATAGTGATGGCAAATTCCATAACAATGGTATGTCGGCATTTGCAGGAATCAACCTGGCAGGCTTAAGCCAAACCCTCGTCCTTTCCGTAGGTTGGAGTGGATTATCTACCTGGCTTGAACCGCTGGATACCGACATCGAAAATATGTTCAATCCTGTGGTGGATGATATTGTGATTTTGTATAACGGGGATGGCATGTACTGGCCTGGCGAAAACACCAATAGTTTGGAACAGTGGGATGCTCACAAAGGATACGTTATCAAAATGGCCAACAATGCTATGCTTAGCGTTGACGGCGAAGAACTCACGGATGTATCGTTTGATCTCTCTGTTGGATGGAACATTGTCCCTGTCCTCAGTGAGGAGCCTTTCGATATCGGGATGTTGTTTGACCCGCTTGCAGGATTCGTAGCTGCCAAAGAAGTTGCCGGCATGGGTCTTTACCTCCCCGGATATGGTATCAACACCATTGGAAACATGTTGCCTGGTCATGCCTATTTCGCCAATTCGACTCAGGCCGGAACGATAAGCTTTATTGCAGGTCCGGCGAAATCAACAATTGAGTATTCAGCAGCGATCGAGCCTGCCTCGCCATGGAATGTGATAAGCCATACTCCCGAATCGCATATCGTAGTTTTCAATGCCCAGAATGCTCCATTTATGGATGGCGACATTGTGGGCGGCTTTAATGATGATGGCTACTGCGCTGGTTTAGCTCAGCTAAGCACCAACGCAACATTTGCTCTCACGCTGAACCGCAATGATGCCTTTACTGACCAGACAACAGGGTTCGAGGACGGAGAAATGTTGAACTACAAAGTATATCGCCCATCGACCGGTGAAAGCTTTGCGCTGGATGTGGTGTATAATACTGCCATGACTTTGGATAGATTCACTGCCAATGGCCTTTCGGAAATTACCGATGTTAAAGCCTCGGCTCTAAGTGTAGGCAATCTTAATGCTTCGCAAATCAGCATCTACCCCAATCCATCATCCGGAAAATTCAATATCATGGGTGTGGATGGCCTTGCTGAAATTGAGGTGAGCAATGCCTATGGCAAACTGATGCTGCGCCAAACGCTGGATATTCGTCAGGGACTTGATCTCTCATCTTACCCCAATGGTATTTATCTGCTAAAGATCACCACTAATAATGCAAATGAAAGCATGCACAAGTTGATAATTCACTAATTCCGACTTTTTGCACTTTGCGTGCTGATTCATTTTTTTAGTATTAATCAACAAACCCCCGTCATTAAATTGGCGGGGTTTTTTGTTAGATGTAAGATGTCCGATGTCCGATGTAAGATTTACGATGTTAGATGTGGGGGACAGATCGCAGATCGAAAAAATTAATCGTAGAGACGCGATGCTTCGCGTCTCCACCAACAAACATCAAACATAATAATAACCAGAAAGTAAAAACGCGATGCTTCGCGTCTCTTCCAGCAAACACAGAAAACTACAATATCATCAAAACACGCATCAAACTATCAGTTTTTAATTACTTTCGTTGGCTAATTCATTAGCAGCTAATGCACGGCGAGGATTATAAAATATGGAAATCTTACCCCGCAAGCTTTTTTAGGCTTCATCGTGCTGTGCTTTCAAAGGTCATTTTTAATAATTGTTTTATCGGCCATCTTAATCGAAAGCAGCAAAGCACATGGAAGAAGTATGTCATTTCTCAAATGAATTCGGAACCGATGTCGGGCAAACTGCAAAAGTTTTCGCACCATAGCAGCTTTTTGGTGTTTTATATTTCGCACCTCAAAGCATTGGTTCTTGCACTGTCGCAGCAGGAAGACCTGGACTTGCTTGAGCGCGATTTTAATCGCCTCATTATAAAATACAGCCCTCTGGCGGCTTTGATTATAACCGAACTCACTAATTTGTGGTTTGAAGTAAAGCCACAAGAGGATGACCTATTGCAGCAGGTGCTTACGAATATTTTGCTTAAAAAAGACAAGTTGAAAAAGTTGTATGAGGGAGACCGGTGTTTTAAAAATTATTTCTGGTCGGTTATTAAAAATGAAAGCAAAAATCAGATTAAGGCCGTCCTGAATAAATCGAAAAGAGTAATAAGCCTTGAAGATGATTTTTTCAACCAATTGCAGCAATATGATAATGCCGATGCTAAACTGTCGATCGAGGGAGCCCTTAATATTTTGCATAGCAGCTTGTTGTTCTACACTAATACCAGAGCCAGGATGGTGATTTGCCTGGGGCTGATTTTCGATATTCCTGTAGTGAACTGCGAAATCGATAATTTGATTTCGGAATGTGGGATGAATGCTGCCATTGCCAAGTATAAGTTTTCGGATATAATAAATACCATTAAAAAGCGGGATAATATTTTGAGCCGTTTTGAAAACTATCGGGAATTGCTCAACATGGCCGATGGTTCGGATACCAATGCACAGTCGTACTGGCGATGGACTAATATGCAAATTGCCCGGATGATACATCTGCTCAACCAAAGGCACCTGATGACTTTCAACAGGGAAACATTTCGGTATTTGGTGGATTTGTATTTTGATCAAAATTATGATCTTCCTTATCCTGAATTGCCACCCGAAATTGTATATATAGATAAATCAGGAGATAAAATAGATTGAAAACGATGGCGAAACATACCGATTTTTTTGATGAGAAAGGGCATTTGTCGCACGAGGCCAGAGCCATGCTCGCCGAGCAGATGATGGGGAAGGAGCATGAGCAACAAATTCCCGAAGCTGTTAATATTCATCTCGGCAAGTGCCGGGATTGTGAGTCGGCGGTTTTTGACTTGTACAGCGATATTTCTACAGAAAGTGATGTCATGTTTTCGATAGGATTGCCGCCAAAACATATTCGGTCTCGTTATTTAAGAGCCGAAAAGTTTATTAATATTATGAAGTACACATCGGTGGCAGCTATTATTATTTTGATGGTGATGTTGGGGCGATGGTTGTTTTTTGCACCGCCCAATATCGATGCTATTTTCCATGCTAATTTTTCGCCTTATCAAAATCTGATTACAAGCAAAGGAGATGGCGATAATACTTTGAGCAAAGCCATGTTGTTTTATGATGTGAAAGATTACGATTCAGCCATTATTTTATTTAAAACTGTGCTTTTAACTAATTCGCATTCGGCAGCAGCCAATTTTTATCTTGGCAATGCTTTTTTGGCTGTGGATGAGGCAGATAGTGCAGTGATTTATTTTAATAAAGCGATTGTAGAAAGCAACCGCTTTGCCGATGCAGCTCAATGGTATCTTGCCCTGGCTTATTTAAAAAATAAAGAACTGGCAAATGCGGAGCTTTTGTTAAAAGCAATTATTGCTAAGGATAATTTTTGGAGTGCAAAAGCTGAAACGCTGCTCGGGGAGATCAGATAGGATTTTTGAAAACAGCCCTGATATTATTCCTGGAGCTTAGGTTTTTGAATAGTATTTGGCTTACAATCTGTTTGCAATTCTTCTGATGCCATCCTTAATCAGTCTGACATTGAAGTTTATCAGGTATCCTAACCTGCAATCTGCCAGCTTTAAATAAGCGATTATTTGAGCCATATCTATATTGGTGGTTTCGGTTACGGCTTTATTCTCGATAATGACTTTATCCTCCACCAAAATATCCACCCTGTAACCCACGTCCATTTTTATTTCTTTATAAAAGACAGGCATGGGTTTTTGAGATTCCGCTTTCAAACCTGCTTTGCGCAGCTCGTAAAGCATGCAGGCCTCATAAGTGGATTCGAGCAGGCCGGGGCCTAAATGTGTATGCACTTCATAAGCGCTATTGACGATGATTGTTCCAATTTCATTTTCTGTCATTGTTATTAGCTTTAGGATGAGCTTGTTCTAATGTTCTGACTTTCAGAATTCGAGATTTCAAATTTACAAAAAATGCAATTAATGACCAAAAATGTAGTAAAAATATCAACCGCAGAGGCCGCAAAGATAGTTGGTGTTTTCCGTATTATCTCTGCGCCCATAGCGTGCTTTACGGTTAATGCTACAAACCGCTGAGGTCGTAGAAAACGCAAAGAAGAACTGTAATTATACATAATCGCTGTTAATTTAGCTGCTTATGCCTTTTTGATGAATTTTGAAATAAAGAAAAATAGAATCAGAACAAAAAGCAGCAGAATGGATGATGTGATAAGCCACGGGATTTGTAGCCACACAAAGCGGTGCTTACTTGCTGTGCCGGCATCGCCGATATAATCGAAGGCAGCCCAGTAATAGGGATGTGCCGCTGTTTTATCGTTATTTTTAATGTAGTCCAGTTTTGCCTGCCTCAGAGCTTCGGGTCGCGAAAAGCCCTGCTTTATATTTTTGTAAAACGCCGGCATGATTTGCGCGCTGGCAAAGTCGTTTACATCCCACAAACTTATGACGGCCGATTTGGCTCCCGCCTGCCTGAACGCCCAGGCCAGGTTGAGGTTTCCTTCGCCATTGTTGGCTTTCCCAAAGCCGGTTTTGCAGGCACTAAGCACTACTATTTCGCAGTTCAAATCCAGATTTAAAATTTCATAAAAGTTGAGCCATCCGTCTTCATCTTTTTCATCACGGTTGCTAAACGCCAGTTGCACAGCCTGACTATTACTGTGTGTGGGTACGCCGTGCGTTGAGATGTGTAGATAGGGATAATTGCCGCACAGGGTTTTAAACTGGTGTTCATCAGCATCGAAGCCCGAAAGCAGGCGTGTATCGAATATTTTCGAGATTTCCTTGCATTCTGCTAAGGCACCAGCCAGATTTATCAGGCTGCTGTCGCGCTTGGCCAGCATAGCTATCGCCTGTTTTTTCTCAATATTAAAAGCGGGCGCAATTGCGAGTAGGGAGTCACTTTGTGCTTTTAAATCATGCCTTGTTTCGATCAAAAAATCCATCATCGAAAACTCTTTTCTTATCTGATGTTTTTCGATGAGCCAGCTTTTACCATTATTGATGCTAGTATTAGGAAGGGGCAGGGCATCAAACGAAAGCTGGCTCATAGCGGGTGATGGGATAACGATTATGCTTTTTGTAAGCAGATTTCCGACCGGGAAAATTAGCTCTTTGTATAAATATTCGCCCACAGTTTTTATTTCATCGAGTGATGCATCCTCGGCAAGCAGGGTATCGTATGTTGTTATAGCTTTGAAAATCGTGTCGCCCTGAATTTCTTTTATTACAATCTGCTTTTTGCTAATGGCGATAATGGTCAGGTGGCTTGGAATGGCTTTGTGGTCCTGCTTAATTTGCGAAAACAAGACCAAGCATTCATCTCCGGCCAGTTGCTCCCGGATATTGGCTAAAGTTATGTTGCCATAAACATCTTCGTTAAATGAGGCAGATTGATAGTGCTCAACCATATCGCTGTAAAACAAATCCTGTTCGATTTTTTTGTTTATAATCAGGGCTTCCAATTCCACAGTTTTTTCCTGGCTTAAGTATTGCGATTGCAAGGTGTTAATTGCGTTGTTGTAGCTTTTGTATTGTTCAATGGCTTCGGGAGGAATTTGTGTGGATTTCCAACAAAAGGCATCCGATTTATTTATCTGGTATGCCATCATCTTTTTTGAAATATAGCGCAAAGCCTGATTCAGGTGTTCGGTATTTTGAGTAAGTCCGAAAAGCTGCAAACTTATCAGCGACATGTAATCATAAATTTGGGCATGAGGATTCGAAAACAGTAACATGTCATCCAGGTTCACGATATTTTTGCGCATAGCATCAATAACCTCATCCATAATTTTGTAGGCATTGCCCGCCGCCACAAGGTATGTGGTACGATGCAAAGTATCCTCATCCGACCACTGTTTAAATGTTTGTGCTTTAAAAAGTAAAGCAAGTTTAATAATATGGTAAGGTAAGCTATTGGCATCGTTCGGGTTTTGAAAAATATCCTGATTTTGAAAATCCGGGAAATAGCATAATAATATTTTATTCATATTCTCTATTGCCCTTTCCCACTTCCCCTGGCTTCGCAAGTATTCGGCTCGGTTGTAAAGCGTCATTACCATTGCCATACGATTTGGCTCTTTACAGTTTGTCATCAGGCTGTCGCACAAATTATAGGTGGGGTCAACCCGATTTTTAAGGTTGTCGTGTTCGGCGTAAATATCAGCCAGATTATTCAGGCATTTTACCGATTGAAAATTTGCCGGGCCGTATTTTTTATCAAACAATAGTTTTGATTTGTTGAAACATAGTATGGCCGAGTCGTGTTGCCCAAAGCGTTTGAAATACAAGCCCATGTAACGGTATATCTCGGCCAGGTCGCTATGGTCGGAGCCAAGAGTGTTTTCCCAGATTCGGTATGATTTCCAAAGGTATTTTCGCGCATTTATAGTGTCTGCTCTGCTTTCGTAAAAAGTCCCCAGCCATTCGCAGGCTTTGGCGCAGGCAGTATGATTTTCTCCATACAGGCTTTTATAAATGTAGTAAGCCTGTTCAAAGTATTCGCCAACAATTCCATGGCCACCACTTACAAATTTGCAAGCTCCCATATTCATCATGGCGCGGGCAGTCTCAGGGTGTTTGTCGCCCAGCGTTTTAAGGCAGTAATTAAGATTTTCGAAGCACAAGGGCAAGCATTCCAAAATTGTAACTAATCAGTGTCATTAAAACAGGAATCTCATATGAATATTTTCTATTTT
>CAZGAO010000118.1:0-13921 GCA_964523795.1 uncultured Lentimicrobiaceae bacterium | reverse complement strand
GCGAGCAAAGGCTCCTAAACTATCTGGAAATCAAGCACAGGTCAGGAGGTCTGAACCTGGCGGTCTTTGTAAATGAACCCCGGAAAACTACTATATTTTCGACTTTGATAAGCGAAGGACTATTTTAAAAAGCTATGGGAAATAAATATGTCGATTTTGTATCAGACGAACATTTTTCGAAATGTATTGAGAACCTGCATGCTTCTTATGTGAAAGCAAAGGAGAAAATATCAAAGCAAAAGTTCTACCTCAATAAAATTGACATCATAAAATTGACTTTTGATGCGAAGTTTAATAAGATTGATGAAGAAAGCATTATTGAAACTGAAATAAAAAAAGAAACCGCATTTTCAAAACGGTCAATTCTTGATCAAATCACATTTGAGAATTATCGTTACTATCTTGGTTTTGATAAACTTTAGCATTCATTGTTTAAAGCGAATTCAGAAACTTCACAAGGGAAAAACCAATTTCCTGACCGAGATTTACAGGAACGGCATTTCCAATTTGCTTATACTGCTGCGCTAAGGAGCCTGCAAATTCCCAATCGTCAGGAAAAGTCTGAATTCTTGCATATTCCCGAACTGTAAAAGGACGGGTTTCGTCGGGGTGGCATCTTTCGGTTTGCTTTTGTGCGGGACTACATGTAAGCGTTAACGAAGGTTCATCCCAACCTATTCGGCGAGCCATTCCCGTTTTCCCTCCACCCAAATAAAAACTTCCGCCCATATACTCCTTTTGGATTTCAAGAGCCAAATCTCTCCAATATCCTTTGGGTGGAACTAAATCCAATACCTTACTTTTTATACTCAGGGTATTTTGCCCCTTGTGATTTCGGAACATTACTATCATAAAGTTCACCCTTTTTTAGCGCATCTTTTAAATTAAAAACACGCCTATGCGGTTTTGGATATAAACCACTATTAAAAAATAAAATATTTTTGCAGGCTCGTTACATCTACAATCACACACTATGGAAAATATCGAACGGGATGACCTGGTGCAACTTATTGCAGCACCCTACATCCAAAAAGCAACAGCCCTCATCGGGATAGCCCGTAAGGTGGGCGGTAACCAATTCAGACACATGATGGCTACCTTTACCATTCTTATCGACTATCATTACACCGATCATATCCTGCTAAAAGCTGCGCTGATACACGACCTTTTCGAGGATGTACCCGAAACCAATCGGCACAACATCAAACTTATCGATGACCATGGCGATGAGGTGGTGGCTTTGGTTGATGAAGTTACCCGGCTTACCAGCGAAACAAAAATAGAATATCTGGAAAGAATTTTGGCTTATGGCTCTGATAGAGCCAAGATACTCAAGGTGGCTGATCGTATTAGCAATATCACCGATTTGCATCTCGATATTATGATCCAGGAAAAAATGGCCAACTACCTTGAACAAACCATGCAATACATTTATCCCATGGCCGAAGGCGTAAATCATTTAATGGCCATCGAGTTGCGCGATCTGGTAGAGCGGCGCAAAATGTATCTGAGTGCTTATCAATAATAATTGAAGAATACGATTGGAAACCGAAAAATGACTGAAGAAGAAGAAAAAGCAGGACGGCCACAAGGCCTGACTGTTTTATGTATTATTAGCTTTTTGGGCAGCGGCCTGGCCGGCATGTCTTATTTTATGATGTATTCGTCCTACCACGAAATTTTGCCGCAGCTCAGCGAACTTGTGGATCAATTTCCCGGGGTAGAATGGTTGCTCATGGTAAAACGCAGCTTTTTTGTTACCGGCTTTGTACTTTACGTACTTTCCTTTCTTGGCGTTCGGCTGATGTGGAAAATGCGCAAGGCCGGATTTCATTTTTACACCGGTGCGCAAATCATGCTGGTACTCATGCCGGTGTTTTATATCGAGGGTTTTCCCATTCCCTTTGTTGATGGCCTGATAACAGCGATTTTTATCTTTTTGTATTCCCGCTTTTATCGATTATTCAATTAAATTTACAAGCCATGAATACGATGCCAAAAGATAAAACGGAAGAACTAAGCGAAGCAGTCGAAAAAAAAGCAGATCCTAAGAAGCGAAATTTAGGGCTTTCGGTTTTACTCATTTTCTCGCTGGTTTACAATGGCTTGTGTTTAATACTCATCATCGCCGGACTATTTTTCCCTCACAACGTACACGCCATTATGCAAGAGTACTACAAGCAGGTGTACATCTCTCCTGCCCTTTCCTATATCTTAAACCTAAGTGCTGGCCTTGTTTTTGGTTTTTCATTTTACGGGCTTATTCTGCTTTGGCAATTCAAAAGACGGGGCTTCTGGTTTTTTGCCCTCACGCAAATCATAATTCTGCTTCTCCTGGTATTTTATGTTCAGTCGTTGGATTGGATAAACATGGCCATTTCACTTTTAATTATCCTGATACTTGGCCTTGCATCACGAAAAATGAATTAACCGTTTAATCATAAATCTACACGCACATTATCCACCATGAACCCTGCCCTGCTATATCCTATCGATTACACGGTTTTCAGACTTAAAGAGTCCGATTTCGAGAATCACAGCCGGCGGCATGGCATCAACCACACTTATCGGGTGATGTTCCATGTGCTAAACATCGGAGCTAATGCAGGCTTGAAGGATGCGGTGCTTCCGGCCTGGTGTGCCGCTTTTATTCACGACATGGCACGCCGCAACGATGGCTATTGCACCCGGCATGGCTATTGGGCTGCAAGGGACAAACTTCCACTTTTTACTGAACTATTCAAAAGCCAGGGTATCACCAACAGCCAAATGGAGGCCATCCATCTGGCAACAAGCATGCACTCGGAAGCCAACGAATTAGCCCCCGGCCACATCCATTACCCTACCGTAGCCTTGCTTAAAGATGCCGATGCACTGGACAGAATCCGCATTAGCGAAACCAATTTAAAACCCGAATATTTACGCTTTGACGAAAGCAGAACCTTGATCAGTTTTGCCAAACAGCTTTTCCATAAAACCGATAAGCGGCTTTTGGGCAGTTTTGAGGAGTTAGTGAAAATTGTGAAGGATGGAAGTATTTAGGATTTTTACTGAAAAAAATTTCGGGGAAAGTAAAACAGAATATTGGGGTGAGATAAGTCGTGGCATATCTTAATGCCATACTTTGATTTAGTTATAAGCAAAGGTTACATTGTATTGCCCCTGGTAGTTGTGGTCGCTGTTGTTTTGGATGGCTTGCCCAGCAGCACCGCTAAAATTGAAAACCCGCGAACCGTGATTATCCATAACCCCAGAGCTACCTTCATTTTCAGAGCTTGCGATGAAAGCAACATTGGAGCCGTTTTCACCAGTTATTCTATCCGATTTAACAACTAAAGCACAGAGCGCATGTTGGCCACCGTTAAGCGTGATGTGTCCCAAATCCAAATTCTCGACCGTTTGTCCTTTGTTTAACGAAAGCAGGTTGTTGGTTCCCGAACTTACAGAGGCAGATTCCACAATTTCGGCACATACATGGCCGGTAACTCTTAACTGTGCTTCAACAAAAAACGACAGGGAGAGCAGGGCGAGTAAAAGGAATATGTGCTTTGATGCTTTCAATGTAAAATATTTAACTTGTGAGCAACAAATATAGACATTGTGCTTACGCTAAAGCAAGTTTTATTTACATTTAATTTGCGCCTTGATCAAATATTTTTTTTACAAAGCAGTCTATAAAACATCATTAGAAGGTTTTACGGCATTTATACCACATTCTTAACACAAACCAAACAAGTAAATTTATTTTACATTATTTGATATGCGATTAGTTTTATTGGATAAGACAGATAAATTCCCCAAATGCGATTCTTTCATGGATTAACACACCTAAAGCATCCATTTAGAATAATGATGTCGAATATTTTGCATATCAAAATAATATTTAATACTTTTGCCGCCCAATTTTTGGGAGGAAGATAAGTGGATTATTTAAAACAATTTGTCATCCCTTTTCGCGGCTTGAAAAACGATACTCATCATTTTGATTTCGTAATCGACCGAAAGTTCTTTGATGCTATTGAATACGCTGAGTTGAAAAACGGGCTGGTGCATGTGAGTCTGGATCTGGAAAAGCAGGAACGAATGATGATTTTTGATTATGACTTTACCGGGTACATGGAGGTAGAATGCGATCGCTGTTTGGATGCTTTTAAGCAGACTCTGGAAGGCCGTCAACGATTGATTGTAAATTTTGGTGAGGCCTACGAGGAACAATCGGACGATATAATTATAATTCCAGAAGGCGAATATGCCTTTGATGTAAGTACTTACATTTACGAATACATCAACCTATTGCTTCCCATGCAGCGTATTCATCCTGATGATGAGAAAGGAAACAGCACATGCAACCCCAAAATGTTGCAACGCCTCTCATCGTTGGACACAGAAGATGAAGTTGACCCGCGCTGGGATGTATTAAAAAAGTTAAAACAGAAATAAAATTAACAATTATAAAGCTGAGATAAAATGGCTCATCCAAAACGAAAAATATCAAAAACCCGCAGGGATAAAAGAAGAACCCACTACAAATCGGTGGCTCCAACCCTGGCTACCTGCCCTACCACCGGTACTGTGCATATTTATCACCGTGCTTACTGGGTTGACGGCGATTTGTACTACAAAGGCAAGCTGGTAATGCAGAAAACAACGGTTGAATAAACCAGGTTATTTACAAACAAATCCAAGGATCTGGCCAAGCCAATGAAAATAGGATTAGACGTTATGGGTGGCGATTTCGCGCCGGAAGCATGCATTGACGGTGCTATCCTTGCTCGCGAAACGTTTAATCAAACCGAGCGGATTGTCCTTATTGGCGATGCAGAAATTATTAATGATCTTCTGCAAAAAAAATCTATTGCAGCCGACAATTTCGACATTGTGCATGCCGAACAAGTGGTGGGCATGGCCGAGAAACCAATGAAGGCTTTGAGCGGAAAACCCGACTCGAGTATCTCGGTGGGTTTTCGTTTGCTTAAAGCCAAAAAAATAAACTCCTTTTGCAGTGCCGGTAATTCGGGTGCTATTTTGGTGGGATCGATGTACAGCGTAGGCAGCATCCCCGGCGTAATACGCCCGTCAACCATTGCACACGTCCCCCAGGAAAAAGGCGGCGAAAGTATTATCCTCGACATTGGAACCAATCCCGATACCAAGCCCGATGTGCTATATCAGTTTGCCGTGCTGGGCTCGATTTATGCCCGCGATGTGCTGAATATTAAAAAACCCAGAGTAGGGCTTCTTAATATCGGCCACGAAGAAGGAAAGGGAAATCTATTGTGCCAGTCAGCCTTCCAACTGATGAAGGATACCAAGGATTTTAATTTTTTTGGTAATATCGAAAGTCGCGATCTGTTTCGTAGCAAGGCTGATGTAATTGTTTGCGATGGCTTTACCGGAAATATCGTACTCAAACAAATTGAAGCCATGTATCGGATGCTCGAAAAACGCAACCTGCAAGACGATTACATTCGCCGCTTTAATTACGAAAACTATGGGGGCAGCCCGGTTTTGGGTGTTAATGCAGCGGTAATCATCGGGCACGGAATCTCCAATGCTAAAGCCATAAAAAACATGATTTTATTGTCAAAAGAAATCTACGAAGCCAAACTTTCCTACAAAATAAAACGGGCACTGCATAAACACACGCGGTAACTAAGTAATATCTAATCATGATCAAACTCAGAGCAGCCGTTACAGGTATCCACGGGTATGTACCCGATGATGTGCTAAGCAATGAAGAACTGGCCACCATGGTGGATACCAACGATGAATGGATAAGCACACGTACAGGAATAAAAACACGGCACATACTCAGGGGAGAAAGCAAGGGCACCAGCGACATGGGTGCTGAGGCTGTAAAAGGACTCCTCGAAAAAACCAATACCTCACCCGATGACATCGACCTGCTGATTTGCGCCACCGTTACGCCCGACATGCAGTTTCCGGCCACAGCCAATATTATTGCCGATAAGGCAGGAATAAAAAACGCCTTTCATTTCGACATCAACGCTGCCTGCTCCGGGCAACTCTATGCCCTTACTACGGCAGCCATGTATATCCAATCAGGAAACTATAAAAAAGTAGTCTTCGTGGGAGCCGATAAAATGTCGTCGATAGTGGATTATACCGACCGCGCTACCTGCGTAATCTTTGGTGATGCCGCCGGTGCGCTTTTGCTCGAGCCTACGACCGAAGATAATATTGGCATTATCGATTCTATCCATCAAAGCGATGGCTCGGGGCGGATACATCTGCACCAAAAAGCCGGTGGCTCGATAAAACCCGCCAGCCACGAAACAGTGGATGCCCGCGAACATTACATCTACCAGGAAGGCCAGGCAGTATTCAAATTTGCCGTTTCCAGGATGGCCGATGTGTCGGTTGAAATGATGAAAAAGCACAATATCAGTCCCGACGATCTCGACTGGCTGGTACCGCATCAGGCCAATATGCGCATCATCGAAGCCACGGCACGCCGCATGGGCATAAAAAAAGAACAAGTGATGATTAACATCCAAAAATACGGAAACACCACCTCGGCCACCATTCCGCTTTGCCTGTGGGAGTGGGAGAACCAACTTAAAAAAGGGGATACCCTCATCCTTGCTGCCTTTGGTGGCGGATTTACCTGGGGCTCTATTTATCTAAAGTGGGCCTACGATGGAAGCAATCATTAGTAATAAAAATATTTAATCAACCCTAAAGCAATCTTTACATCGGAGATTGCTTTTTTTATTTTTGATATTAAAATGAATACAGTCATTTCGTTCACCATGGGCAATCAGGCCAACTATGAAAAATCGCTGGCCATACGCAAAAAAGTTTTTATCGAAGAACAAAAAGTTGCTCGCGAGCTGGAAGTGGAAAACGAAGCAGAAGCCACTTATTTTTTGCTTTTGGTTGATGGCCAGCCTGCCGGCACCGCACGATGGCGCAAAACCACCGGTGGCATCAAGCTGGAACGCTTTGCCCTTTTGCCCGAATATCGCAATCAGAATATCGGTACTGTGCTTTTGCAGTTTGTTTTAAAGTCGCTGGAAAGAAACCCGGCCAAAATGTATCTCCACTCCCAGCTTAGTGCTGTAAATTATTATCAGCGGCAGGGTTTTATTAAGGTGGGAGATGAGTTTGTAGAGGCCGATATCAGGCATATTAAAATGGTGAAAGAATAAAGGGGGTCTATTTCCAATAGAGCAATAATTTAGAGCCGTTTAACTAGGGGGATTTACAAAAAAACCACATTGCAAAAAAGAAGTACTTTTGGTTTTGATTTAAGAATTCAAAATTGAAACTGCACATTTTAAAACATTCGCATTTCCTGCTGTGGTGCTTTGCCTTGCTTGTTGTGCAGGCTAACTTGTTTGCCGATACCAACGACTCGCTGCTAAGCATTATCAATAGTTCCAAAAGCAGCGATTCGACCCGGGTTATTGCAATAGTTGACCTGTCGTATGCGATAGCCGAAGAATATCCCGATTCAGCATTTTCGCTTCTCGAAAATGTAGAAAGTTTTTACAAGCAAAAATCCTTACCGGCACTCCACGCCAAGGTACTTACCGCAAAATCCTATTTCTTACAAAATATCGGGAAATATCCCGAAGCACTACAATTACTCTTCGAGGCCAAAAAACAATTTGAATCAGAACCCGGGCTGATCGACGACACCCTCTATTTGAGTGATTACGTGCAAGTAATCAGCAGTATTGGGGTATTATTTTATAACACTGAAAAACACGAAGATGCACTCGCCTATTTCGAGCAAGGACTTACATATCTGCAAGGAATTAATGCAAAGTACCCGGATGTGAGTTTTGCAAAAGAATACTTTCGTTTTAATTTAAATACCGGAGGGGTTTACACTAAAATCGAAGCATTTGATAAGGCCGAATTATTTTTTACTAAGGCATTGCAATATTTAGACGAAAACGACTTGCGGTCGTATAGTATGCTGCTAAATAATTTATCGATTATTGCCCGACAAAAAGGAGATATCGACAGGGCATTCGACCTTAACAGGCAGGCCATCGAGGTGTGGAAGCGTGCCGGCATTATGCGTGGCCTGGCGCAGAGCTACAACAACCTGGGCAACTGCTATGTTTACATTAACGATTTTGCCAACGCACTCGAATCATTCAATACCGCACTCGAAATAAGCAGAGATTATGGTTCGGACAAGTCGGCTATTATTGCTCTGGAACAATTAAGCATACTTTACGATACCCTGGGCAAACACAAGCTGGCCTACGATACCCATGTAAAATACAAAGCCCTTAGCGACAGCGTGCTCAACCTCGAAAAAATACATCTCGTTACTCAGCTTGAGCTTCAGGAAAAATTTGACCGCCGCATGAGCGAAACCCGCCTGAAACAAAAACAACTGGAAAGCGAGCAGCGCAAACGCGAGCTTATCTATACCTTGATAATCGTACTAATAGCCTCGGGGCTAATTATTGTGGTACTGCTTTTTTACCTTCAAAGTAGCAAAAGTAAACGTCTTAAACTCGAAACCGAAAAAAGCACCCTGCTCAACAAAAGCCTCGGGCTGGAAAAAACAAAGCTGGAAGAAGATTTGGAATTTAAAAACAAAGAGCTGGCTACTAATGTGATGTACATGATTAGGAAAAACGAGCTGATCTCACGGATTTCCGAAAAACTGATCAAATCTAAGCTGGTGTTTAAAAAAGAAAACCAAATAATCATCGACGAAATCATCAGAGACCTAAAGCTAACCACCGATGACGACATCTGGACTGAGTTTGAGATTCGCTTTCAGCAGGTTCACAACGATTTTTATAATAAGCTCAACGAGCGTTACCCCAACCTTTCGGCTAACGAAAAACGCTTGTGTGCATTTTTACGGCTTAATATGTCAACCAAAGAAATTTCGGCCATCACCCATCAGAGCATCAACAGCCTTACCGTGGCTCGTTCGCGCCTACGCAAAAAGCTGGAATTGGATTCGGACGAGAATCTTATTTTCTTTTTGGAGTCTTTGTAAGTATTCCAATCCAATTCACCTCCTCCTCTACCCGCGCCAAGGGTGTCGTTTCGATGCCGTACTCACGGCAGGTCTGTCGCAACTGCGGCAGGAGAAATCTCCTGAAAAACAGGTATTGGTAAAAATCTGTCATTGGTATAGAAAAATTTAACGGCTTACTAATCTAACTTCGTAATTCCCGAAATCCTGACTTATCGTAATTGCTGTGTCGCATTTATAATCCTTTGTGATACTTCGAGCCTTCTTGACATAGGAATATGGGATAACCACAAAGGCACCAAGACACTAAGAAACACTAAGTTCTTCAGCGTGATTTTACGATATGTAGTTTTACGATAAGATTGTTATAAGTATTTGATTTTAATCTTCTGGGTCAGGAGGTCTCAATTTAGTTCCACACCTGCTGGCTCACCATTTTTCTATCCCAACAAAAAGCATTTTGTAAGTGATTGATCTGCTTACATTTTCATACTCCTGTATGTTTAATGTAAGGGCCTTGTATGCTCGATGTAAGCCTCATATTTAAATAAGTAGATGTTTTGTAAGCGCAAAAACTGGCATTGCCCCAGAAGGATGTATTTTATTTGCAGCATCAATTTTATCAGCAAAATGTCAGCACAAAAAATAAATAAAAATACGAACAGCATTAAAAACGAAAGCCAGGAAGAAAATCCTGAGGCCGGATTGCAGCGATTGATCGATGAATCGCGGACAAAATCGGAGGCGTACAAGAAAATTCTCAAGTCACTAAATATTAATAAAAACAAGGATTAATTATGAAGAAGGTTTATTTACTAATTGTATTGATGCTTGGTGTAGGTTTTACACTCAGCACAATGGCGCAACGCTCCTATTATGGTGAGCGTGAAAAAGCCAGCCAACACACGCTCAATGTGCGTTCGGGCGATGTAATTTACGACCAGTCGGCCGATGAGGAATATGGTGGATACATGGTTTCGCAGTTTTTTACGGATACAGCCAATGCGGCTAATACCTGCCAGGGTGCCGACGATTTCGTGGTACCTGAAGGCGAAAGCTGGACAGTGGGTTCGTTTGGTGTTTGGGGTACCTGGTGGCCCGAGTCGGCTGGTGGTCCCGAAATGGTGGATGTATATATTTATAGTAATGATGAAGGCAAACCGGGCGATACGCTTTACAGCTACGAGGAGCAAAGCGAGTTTTATGCCGAAGAATGGTTTACCGGCGAGGGGCACGAAAGCTATTACAACCTCACCTTCCCCACGCCCATTACCTTTAGCGAAGGACAATACTGGATTAGTTTCCGGGTTCGCGACAGCTACGATAAGGTAGGCAAATGGGGATGGCAGGATAAAACAAATACCAATTGGGAGCCCTGGCACTGGCGCAATCCAGGCGGTGGTTTCCTGAATGGAAATTTTCCCGATTGGACACCAAGTACTTCGGTAACACCCTTTGGCTATAGCAACGACTTTAGGTTTTCGCTCTATAGCGAAGCCTATGACAACGATCTTTCTGTTTTGGCACTTAACAGCCCCGAAACCGGTGTGCTTACAGCCAACGAAGCCGTAACTATCAAAATTAAAAATGAAGGTAAAAATACCCAAACCGGTTTTAATGTTGCTTTTTCGCTTGATGGTGGAGCCTTTGTAAACCAAAATGTAGGAACCTTTAGCCTTGATCAGGACGAAACCGCAGAATTTACCTTTACCGCTACTGCCGATTTGTCGGAAACCGGTTTCCATAACATCACTGTTAAAACCATGCTGCCCGGCGATGAGCAGCCGCTCAATGATGAAATGACCGCTGAAATGGTTAACTATGGTACTATCTATCCTATGGTTAACAACGATACTGTGGACGTAACTACCTGCTCGGGTACTTTTACCGATATGGGCGGCGTAAATGGAATGATTTTACCTGGTGCCAATGGAGTAATTACCTTCCATCCCGGCGAAGCAGGAAAGAAAATCAAACTTGATTTCTTCGGTCCCTGGGGTATTTATCATCCGGTTGGAGGCGTAAAGCCCTTCCAGATTTTCGATGGTCCCGATGTTAATTCTCCACTTTTGGGCGAATGGACACAAAACGATTTCAGAGATTATGGTTTGAAGCCTGGTCTTATAAAAGCATTGGGCGAAACCGGAGCACTTACCATTCGCTACAAACGTGCCACTTATGGTGATGAGGTAGAAGGCTGGACGGCTTTGGTTAGCTGCTACGATCAGCCTGACGATGATTTCAGGGTAACTGAATTTAGCATCAACCCCACGCTGGTATTTACCGATCGCGATATTACACTTACTGCTACTGTCCAGAATATTGGCAATTTACCTCAAAGCAAGGAAGTTACTTTTTATGCCAATGAAGTGGCGATAGGAACGGCAACTACTCCCGAAGTCCTTCCTACCGAATTTGCTACCGTAAGTTATGTTCATCAGTTTGCCGAAGCCGGTGACTTTGTTATCAAAGCTGCAGTACCTGCCGATGGTGGCGACACCCCCGAGGATAATTTTATGACCGGGGAAACCTTTATCTACCAAAATGGCTGGTTTGTCGAGATGTTCGATGATGGTTACTTCCCTCCCGAAGATTGGGATCCGGGCATGTTTTGGGGTGGTTCCACGAATGCTTATAGCGGAACCGGTGCTGCACAATGCGGTATCCCTACCCTGATGAAGGATACCCTTACTTCGCCCAAACTCGTAATCCACGAAGGAGATATTCTAACATTTTACGCTGCTACCTCGCTATGGTGGCCCGGCAATCTGGAAATTGTCTATAAAGATGGAGAAACCGGTGAATGGCATCCCATCGAATATATCGACCTGGGCGGTTCTCAGCAATTCAAGCCTTACCAAATTGATGTTTCGGCAGCAGCCGGCGAAAACTATCTCGGATTTGTGGATCATGCGGATGTTTTGACATCTTACACTGGAACCGTTATTTTAGACCATATTATTGGTATAGGTATCGATTATTTTTATTTTGAAAACGATATGAAAATGATCGAATTCAACCCTACACCCACACCCAGTAAGAATACACCCACCGACTTAGAGGTTATCGTTAAAAACAATGGCCACAATGCCATGGCTAACGGCGACTATAGTGTTAAAATTATGCAAGTTACCGAAGGTGGCGATGTTGAAATGGCCTCAGTTCCCGGCATAGCTTGTAATCATTTGCAAGTGAAAGCACACACGGTAACGGTTAGCTTCGACAAGATTGGCCCAACCGAGGTTTATGCCCTTGTTGTACTTGCGGGTGATGAGAAGCCGGAGAACGATCAATCGATCATGCGCCCCATCTATGTTCAGGTGGACGGCACCAGCATTGTAGAAGTGGGTAATGGTGAGTTTGAAAACTCGACTATTCCCAATCCCCTGGGCACTGCCTGGGCAGTTTCTGAAGTTATATATTCATCTGAACTTGTTAATCCCACCGATGAAACCGGATTTATTACCGGTATCAGCTATGAGTTTAACAACACCAACACAGCACCCACGCTGGATGTTCCTGTAATGCTATTTGTGGGCGAAACCACCAAAGAAAATCTGGCCGGTGGTTATATCAACGGAAGCCAAATGACTAAGGTTGTCGAAACCCGCATTGACTTGCAGAGAGGCCTTAACCAGCAACTCTACATCCCCTTTACTGTGCCTTACGACTATCAGGGCGGTAATTTATGTGTGATGTTCTTTAAGCCAAGAGAAGTATATTATCGCGGTGTAAAATGGCTCAATACCGAGATGGAAGATGATAGTATTTCTGCTTACTCAACCACATACAATCCGCCATTAGATCCTTACAACATGCGTGAGGCAAATCCCAACTGGAAAAACTTAATGCCCAACACCGATTTCTATATTGCTGATGTAGCGTCAGTAACATTATCAGGAACTGTTACCGATACCTTGCTAGCCCCCATCGAAGACGCTATGGTAGAGATTATCGGCTTCGATAATCATACCCAAACCCTGACCAATGGATCTTATGTATTGGAAGATGTATTGGCATGGGAAACCGAAGTAAAAGCCACAAAATTTGGCTATTATGATAACACGCAGACCATAATAATCCGCGAATTGCTGACTAATGTTTTAGATTTTGAATTAACATTGCTCCCCGTTGTAAATGTCAGTGCAGTGGTTGTTGGTAACGATGATCCGATGAACTTCCTCGAAGGTGCCGAAGTAAGTCTTGAAGGCTACGATGGCTATGCTGCTACTGTTGGTGCTGATGGTACTTTTAGTATCCCCGGCGTATTTGGCGATAAATCCTACGAACTCACCATTTCATATACCGGCTTTGCCGACTACACCGCTACCGTAGATGTAGCCACCGGTGATCTGGATTTAGGAACGTTGGAGCTGGACGAACTGATGCTTTCACCATTCTATACACAGGCTGTACAAACCAATCCTGGCACGGTGCAGGTTAGCTGGATCTCGCCATCGGATGGTGTTGCTGGCCAGTTAAGCTATGATTGTGAAATTAATGATGGCTATTCTGCAGAAATTGGTGAAGAAGTATGGTTGGGTAACATTTTTGAAATGGATGCCGGTACCATTACTCAAGTATCTCTTTTCTGGACGCAGTATGGCGAAACCTCTGGTAACGTTAGGCTCGATCTGATCGATTTGGAAGGAAATGTATTCTACTCAAGCGAAACCTTCGAAACGGTTCACGATGACTGGATTGTAATTGATGTGCCGAATATCACCTTCGAAGGCGGAGAGTTTTATGCCATGGCCTATTGGGATGGTGCAAACCTCGAATTCACCGATTATCTGGCCGCACAGGTTAGCGAAATAGGATCTGGCCTTAACTATGCCTATATTAAGTATCCGGGACAAGCACCTTATCTTTTGTCGGAATTATTAACTAATAATGGGTGCAGTTCCCATATTACGCAGCTAAATTACCATAGTATCTATTTGT
>CAZGAO010000117.1:0-13995 GCA_964523795.1 uncultured Lentimicrobiaceae bacterium | reverse complement strand
AATAAACCAAAGTCTGCATTGCCCTCGCGGGGATGCTTAGCTTAATAATCTGATCAGCAAGATATAATTTGTAATCTATCTTTTCATCGCTATCATTCATCACTACCGTGGCAAAAGTGCAGTACTTTTCGAATCCTGCTTCAGGTAAAAGAATTGTTGTATTTGGTCACACTCATGTACCCACGATGAATACGTGGATTAGCCATGATGGTAAAAAATGTATTTATGCTAATTCCGGTACCTGGATTGACAATAATCTGCCGTTTACAACCATGAATTTTGTGGTCATTACCCCACAAAATGCGGATGCTTCTTCTCAATTTCTTGCGATTAATCTTGTAAAGCTGACAGGTTCTCGTTTATCAGGTATGTGCAACTTCCCGAAAGTCTGATATTTTTTTTCGGGGGCAAACCTGTCAGCTTACTTCATCGTTTCTTCCAAATGCATTATTCTAATTTGCTCTGCCAGCATTTTGGGGCTTAATTTTGTCTCAACAAATACTTCTGTCCTTACTCCGGGGAGGAGGTCGAAATAATTATCGCTAAAGTGGCAATCGCCATTGATCAAAAATACATTTTTAGCCAGCCTGGAGGATTCCAATACAATCTTCGTTTGTCCATTTTCGGAATTTATGCTCCATTCAATTTCAGGATTGGGTAATTTTAAATCTTTGGCTTTAGCAAAATAATGAATAGCTCGATCTACAACTTTTTCCTCCGATTCGATATTTGCAACAAGCATCATAGCTTTAGGATCGCCCAAAGCCAGCATTTCATTTTTGGGTATTTGATAAACAATCCTGGATTGATTGCCGGAATTTTCAACTACTGCATCCTTTTCCATTAACACCTTGCCATCAAAATCAATAAGCTGAATTTGGAGTTTATAAACTTGCGCCTCCATCCGATCCGAAATCACTCTAAAGATTAAATCATCATCTGCCTTATCCACAACGATGATGGTATTTTTAAAGGCATCTTTAACAAAATAATGCAGGGCTTTCCACCGCCCGTACCAATCCATTCCCGACCAGGAAGCCACTGGCCAGCAATCGTTGATCTGCCAGTAGAGCGAGCCCATGCAGTAGGGCATATCGCTGCGGTGGGCCTCGATGGCCGATTTTATGCCCTCGGCCTGCAAAAGCTGACCCACATAAAGCACTTGCTCAAAATCGTCCGGAATCTGATAATCATCTTCCATGTATTGGCGGATGCGCAAATTGCCAATGCCCGAGCGTTGGTGTGCTGCCATCACCTCCGACTCGATGTCCCAATCCTGGGGAAGCGTATATTTTTGCACCGAAGCAAACTCGGGAAAAGACTGAAAACCGTATTCGCTCATAAAGCGCGCCTTATACTTTTTGAAATCGCTAAAGGGATGCTGCCCATGCCACACGCCCCAGTAGTGCATATCGCCCGCGCGGGTATCGTAGCTGGCCAGCTCGCCCATGCCCGCCGATGGCGAAGAATGCCAGTAGTCGGTTTTCGCATCGTAAGCAGCAACTACCTCTGGCAAAATTTTATGGAAAAGCGTATCGTAGGCCTGCCATATCTCATTGCGCTGTTCGGGTGTGTGCCGCTGTTTCCAGCCCCAGCCGCGATTTTCATCATAGGGTCCCCAGGCGGCTTCAATTTCGTTGTTGCCACACCACAAGGCCAGGCAGACGTGGTTGCGCAGGCGTTTTACATTGTCGATGGCCTCGTGGCGCACATTATCCAAAAACGTGCTGTCGCCAGGATACATAGCGCAGGCAAACATAAAATCCTGCCAAATCATTATACCGTATTTATCGCACAAATCGTAAAACAAATCGCTTTCGTAAATGCCACCGCCCCACACACGCAGCATGTTCATGTTGGCATCAGCAGCCGATTTTACAATGTGCTCATAATCCTCCGGGCTAACGCGGGGCAGGAAAATATCGTTGGGGATATAATTGGCTCCTTTGGCAAAAACCGGCCTGCCATTTACCTCGAAGTAAAAACTTCGCCCCTGGCCATCTGCATCTTCTTCCTGAACCAATTTAATGGTACGAAGGCCAGTCATTATTTTATCTTCATCCAAAATGTGATCTTCCTTGCTTAGCAAAAAATCCAGCGCATATTGATTTTGTTCGCCCAGGCCATTTGGCCACCAAAGTTTAGGATTTTCAATTTCAAATTTTAAATTATAAGTATGCAATCCTTCCTTAAGGTTGAGGGCTTCGGAGGCCAGTTGAAGTCCCTTGCATTGTATCGCAACATGGCAAACCTGCTCGCTAAGCGCATTAATTTCGACCAGTGCTTCCATTTTAGCCCGGCTATCATCGAGCGATTTTTGCACCAGCTGAATACTTTCAATCCGGGCATCATCCCAGGCCAAAAGCTCGATGTTACGCCAAATACCCGAAGTAACTAAGCGTGGCCCCCAGTCCCAGCCAAAATGGTAAGGAGCCTTACGGGTAAAAATGCTGACTCTTTTGTCGCCCAGCCCGCCATTTTCCGACTGGTCGTTGTCAGCATCAAGCTGATAGCCTAATTTTTCCAGTTTTTCCAAACCGATGTTAATGGGAGATTTCAGCAATACACGCAGTTCATTGCTTCCTGCTTGTAAAATATCCCTACATTCCACCCGCCAGGTGCGAAACATATTATCGGCACTAAAAATCTTGCGATCGTTAAGGTAAACTTCGGCATAAGTATCCAGGCCGTGAAAGATTATTTCGATACGATCTTTCAGTAAAAGCTGGTCTGTAATTTCAAAAGTTGTTTTATACTCCCAATCCAATTTATCTATCCATTGCAGGTCTTTTTCATTGAGCCGGTAAAAGGGATCTTCAATTTTACCCGCAGCCAGCAGATCGGTATGTACGGTTCCGGGCACTTTTGCTGGCAACCATTCGCCACTGTCAGCCATGGCAAACTGCCAATTGGTGTTGATTTTGAAAGAAGTTGTTAAAAGCTGTTTTTTTGAAGATTCACATCCGGCAAGCATCATCATCATAGTTAAAAAGAAAATCACATTACGCATAGCTCAAAATTTTGATGCGAAGATATTTTATTATTGCTTTTAAAGACCAATCAATAGTTTTTTGAGATATAAAAATGTTTTATGATTGAATTGAAAAATTGTAATACTCACAAATTGTTTTATTTTTGCCGCCAATACCAGCGGTAGTAGCTCAGTTGGTAGAGCATCAGCTTCCCAAGCTGAGGGTCGTGAGTTCGAGCCTCATTTACCGCTCACTGAAAATCAAGGCTTTAACAAGAATGTTAAAGCCTTTTTATTTTGCTGGTGTAAACATGGTGTAAACTTTTTTAGGGCTTCCCACGCATATTACGTGAAAAGAAATTGTTCGTAATTACAATGGCCGAACAGGGTAGCGTAGGCACTGGCTGCGGGCGCACTTTAATATTTGTAGAATGAAAAGAGCTAAGCAACTATTTTACAGGCAAATAGCAAAAAATCCGCTTAAATGACCTTAACAAAAGTCGATTTACAAGCGGATTTAAGAAATTACGATGCGTTTTTAGCAAACTACCAGGCTATTTATTCCTTTTTTTTGATGATAGGCATGTTTTCTGATATTTCATCATTCAAAAAAATTATTCACTTAAAAACGCTTGTGTCGATGTCGGGTATTTCCAAATATTCCAGTTCATCAATGCTTGTGTCGATGTCGGGTATTTCCAAATACTCCAGCTCATCAAAAACGCTCGTGTCGATGTCAGGTATTTCCAAATACTCCAGTTCATCAAAAATGCTTGTGTCGATGTCAGGTATTTCCAAATATTTCCAGTTCATCAAAACTTATTTTAACATTTGCAAAATGTCTGTGATACCTTCAAAAATGGAAGCATCGGAAATAAATGGTTGGCCTTCTGATTTGTGTTTTGCCATTTGCTGTAAACTTTCAAGCCCATTAATAATTTGAGCTTGATTTGTTGGTGCAAATGTATCGGCGTGCGCGGTTGCCGCTGCCATGTCGTGAAAAGGCTTATTTGGCCGTTTTCTATTCGCTTCCGAAACTACATATTCAGCAATAACACGGGCGCAATTCACGCGCGTTACTTCCTCGATTCCGGTAAGTCCTAAATTTTGATTTACTTCAATCACGAAGCCTCTCCCCTGGTTGTGGCTACCTGGCTGCTCATCGCGGATGAGGTCAACGCCACAAACTCCGGCTCCAACTGCTTTGGCCGCTTTAATTACATCATCTTGCTCAATAAGTGAAAGTTCAATAGGTCTCCCACTTTTATGGATGCTGTAATTGCTTCGAGTGTCCTTGTTCTCCGAAATTCGTTCATAAGCAACATATTTCGGGCTTGCTGTTTCGGCTCCCACCACCAGCACCCGAATATCCGAACGCTTACCAGGTTTATGCTTATTGATGTCGGCTTGAATAACCAAAGGAATGGACTTAAAACTTTCCATTATCTGATTTGCGCTTACCGGCTCCGTGAGTTGAAAAACACCAACTCCTTTGCTCCCTCTAATTTGCTTAACCCAAACGGGAAAGGTTTTATCCACTTGCTCTATCAGCTCACCGGGGTTTTCTGCGTGCCATGACAAATTTTGGCGTGGAATGGGTACTTTTGCCCGGCTTAATAGCTGGCTGGTTCTAAATTTGTCCGTGCAATTTTCGGCGGCAAAGGCAGGGCAGGAAACAAATATTCCTAAGTTTTCAAATTGCCGCAAAATGTACATGCCATATTCAAACACACTGCCGCCAATACGGGTTACAACTCCCGCATAATCTTTAGCAATTAAACGTTCTTGCCTTTCGTCATCGGTGCGATAATAAAGCCTATCATGGCCATTCACATCCGAAAGAAAGGGCACAAATCGCATAGGGTTTTTAATTTCGGCTTCATGGCCTAAATTTTGGATTTCGGTCTTAATCCGTTGGTTACTTTGTGAATTTTCATCACCTGTTAAAATTAGAAATTTCATTTTAAAAAAATTTTGGTTTATAAAATTATGAATTAGTGATTTCAAGTTTTTGGCGCAAAAATTCCGAAATAGAAAGTTCGGCCTCTATTGCTGCCTGTTTTATTTTGCGATAATTGTTTTCGCTTACCGTGGTTGCAACGGTGCATTTGATTCTTAATGGCTTTTCGATGGGAATAATTGATTTTTTCATATTTAAAATATTTTGATTTTGGTTAATCTCGTTTCGGATAATCTCCCTTAAATATAAGCTCATTGGATAGCCTTTTAATTTTGCAAGGGCTATTAAGCTTTGTTTTGTGTTTTGGTCGATGTGAATTGTTAACGAGGTGTTTAAAAAATTTTCTGTTTTCATTGTATTATTTGGTTTTAATGAATTGCCGAAAGGCTGTTAAATATTCGTTTGGGCTTATTTTCATGCTATGGGTTTGGTTTATTTCCTGGCTCAAAACCTCTAAATTATAGCGGGTCAAACCCGGGAACTTTTCAGGTTCGATAATCCACAATTTCAAATCTTGTTTTTTGAATTGCGCCCTTATCATTTCGGGCAATCGCTCCCGGGGTGTTTGAAAGTTTGTAACATCAAATTTTGTAAGATAATCAGCCAAATCAAAGCCGCCTTCTTTTTCGTCCGGGCTGCAATGTTTTTCTAATAAATCGCTAACAATAACTTTGCTTTGCGGATAGGCTGCTTTGAGTTGTTCGGCCTTTTGGCTCCATAGCTCAAAACCTTTTAAATCGGGGTATAAAACAATCTTTTTGCCTGCAAATGCTTTGAATTTTTCGACATTCAAATTTGTTAAACTTCCACAGGCCAACCAGTTGAATTTAGGTAGGTAGGCACTGGCAACAATGGCCGTTTTTTCGCTCTCAACTATGGCAATGGGTTTGCCGGGTTCGTTTATTAGCTGGTGCAAACCAAAGTAACATTGCTGTAAGTTGAAGTTTTCCAGCTTCATTGCCTTATGACTCCATGTGATATGGTTGTAAGGTTTTTTAATGCGTTTTCCGGTGCTATCGTTGTACAGCATTATTTTGCCCGAACGGATCCGGCCTTTGTTGTCGATCTGCCAAAAAACAGTTGCGCCCGGCCAATACTTGGAAGTTCCTACCCTGAATTTTTTAACCAGCTCCCGGACTGTGGAGTTATCTAAAAATGTGTGCAGATATGTTATAAAGTTGTTTTTATCATATTCCTGCAAACTGGCTTTGAGTATTTCCGGGCTTATGTAGCTGGGCGGTTTTGGTGGTTGCGGTGGTGGTGGTGTCCAGTTGCTTTGTTCACCTTTTCCAAAACCATCTTTGAATGGGTTTAAGTGATAGGCGCAATTTACAGCCCGATCACAACGGCCATACTTGTCCGGCAATAGTTGCCCGGTGGAAATATCCACGTAACGGACAAGCCGCCGTTTGCCGCAACCAGGGCAAAAATATTTTTTGCTTCCTGGGTCTAACTGGTATTTGTATTGAGTTTTCATTTTTTGGGGTGTGCTGCATTCTCTGCATTCTCTGCATTCTGGGCTTAGAATGCAGAGAATGCAGAGAATGCAGGCAGGTATTAAATTATTTTTTTGTAGTGTCCATATTTGATTTTATTGAAAAAAGTTCGATCATTCAGAAACTCCTTAACAGCCCTTTCCGAATAATCCATTTTGCTTGCAATAATTACGGCATCATTGGTTGTAAAGGTTTCGCCCAATGATTCAAAAATTGCCCGCTTACGTTGGTCTAATCCTTCGACTGGGCTATTATTCAAAATGCTGTTAACTTTTTTGGCTGTTTTTCTGAAATACTCCACTAACTTAATTGCGCTTTCCACAGATCGAACGGAAATAACAGGCTTGGTTAGGTTTAAATATATTCGTTCTACTTCTTGCAGATTTCCATTGGAATAAGCGTTTGTAAGTGCCTTTGTAATATCCTCGGCATTTTCAATATTTCGTTTGTCGGGGTGGCAAATTTTGGCTGCCTGCCTGTAAAGCCATTTTAATTTTTCATCGTTTGGCATTTTCTTATATTCCGGGGATTCATCGGTTGCCCTTTTTAAAAGCTCAATGATTAAAGCAAATCGAATAACGAAAATTTCCAGTTTTGAATAAACACCGGCCAATCCATCATTTGGGGTTTCATTGATTAAATCCGCATTTTTTGCCTGCCATATTTTTAGTTCATGGTAAGCACTTGCCGAAAATTCTAAAATAGTGGGGTTAATTTTTCCATTTTCATCTTTATTCAATGGTGCATCAAACAAATTGTTAATTATAATTTCCCAATTTTTAACAAATCTGTCCGGCAATTCATCATCATTCCATTTTTCCTTTCTGATATTTTCGGGATAAGCAAATAAAAACCGATCTATAAAACCGTTTTGGCCACGATTTTCTTTTGAAAGTTCGTTTAATATTCCCGGCTGTAAACCACCAATAACGGAAACAAACGGCTTTGTAATCAAAACTGGCTCTTGCCCTTTACGGTCGTTAATAATTGGTGTGCCTGAAAAAATTTGCAACCAAAATTCCTGTGAACTCCCTGCATTATATCTATTGAAATTTTTCAACCATGAATTGAGTTCATCAGAATATACACCTAAACCCCGTAAATTATAAAAGTGTGCATCAACAAGGGCTTCCTGGGTTAAATCACTCATTAAACATCTTTTATAATTTGGCTTTTCCGGTGGCTCGTTTTCGTTGTTTCTAAGTGCTTTTTTGTATTCTTTGACGGCCTTTTGATAATTGAAATAACTTTCGCTATCTCTTTTCTTGTGTGGCTCTAAGAAAAACGACAATACCGGACTTTTTGCAGTTCCAGGCCTGCCAACAAGCGTAATGTAAAGAACTGCATTTGTTAGCCAACTCCTTTTAATTTCGTATGAGTTCCCAACTGCCACAGATGCAGCAAATAAAATGCTGGCTCCGATAAAATCAATGGGAAATTTCAGATAGTGATTTGTTGCTAAAATGATTTCTTGCACCGCTTCCGGGAAGGCACTAACCGGAAAAGAGTTATCCAGCTCCTCAATATTGCGCTCCGCTTCGCTCATTATTAGCTCCGGGCTTAGCTGGCTCATATCCTAAACAGTTTCGGATTTGTTCGATAGTAACCATTGGTCAATTTCTTTGCGGTCAAAAAACCAATGTTTGCCGCTGGGCTTAAAGGCTCCAGGGATTTTGTAGTACATCAACTGTTTGTACAAAAATGATTTTGAAAAGCCTGTGTAGTCGCTAAGCTCATTAAGGTTTAGCGCGGGTTTTTGGGAAAGTAGCAAGGTTTCAATTTTCTGCTGGCTTTCGCGAACTTCTTTAATGCTGTTTAAAATTTCTAAATTTTCCATTGTTGCGTATTTGTTAGTACGCAACAAAGAACATACAGGAATTAGGGTTTATATGGTGTAACTTGGTTAACTTGTTTACACCATCTTTTTTATTTGCTCAATTATTGGCCACAAAACAGGCATTTCGTTAGGCCGTGTATTTTTGATGGTTGTAATTTTACCGGAAATATAATTATGAATTGGTTTCGTGGTTTTTACATTAAACTCAAAACTTTCTGAAATAGCCAAAATCAAATCTTTTCTTTGGCTTAATAATCCTTCAAAACTTCGTGCAAAACCATCAATTTCCAAATTTTCAAATCCAAAAAATAATTTCAAAAAGGCGTTTAATCCTTTTTCCCATTGTATCGGTATGGTTTTTTTAGGTGTAAACACTGATTCAAAGTTACTTTTTGAAGTGTGAAAAAAATTATTATTACTCAATTCCTGATAAAGGAAATTAATGATTTGTTGATTTTTCGCAATACCAAATTTTAAGTGCAAATACTGGCCTGTTTGTGCCTGGTTCCGGTTTTCTATTTCATGGCTTAAAATGCTTTCCAGTCTTGTAAATTGTTCTGCTAATATCACATTTTCGGCCTCAACTTCAGTACAAAATATTTCAAATTTTTCATGTATTTTCTCCCTGACACCCAATACATTTTTATGCTGTGAAAAAGGTTCGATTTGATTTAACAGCAAATCCCTATTTCTGTTATTTTCAAGCAATATAGTTTCCCCTGGCAGTGGTTTTGTTTGTTCAAAAACTGAAATTCCCCTGGCTTGTCTTTTTCCCAATAATTTGTAATAGGTATTTGGTGTAAACCCGGAAACATTTCCGCCAACAAAAAAATAATTAAAGGGCTTTGCGCTTGTCCTAACGCTTTTTAAAAAATTTGGAGTAATTTGTTTCCAAAAGAATTGCTCTATTTCAATTTGTTTTGCCTTTTCCGGGGGGCTTACCAAAACAAAACAGGTTGCAATAGTACTATCATTCATTTGCAGCCAAAAAGTATCTTTGGCAGCCTTTAGGGTTTCATAAATTAGTTTTAGTTCGCTTTCTCCGGCCTGGTTAATAGTTGGCAATGCTTTTTCGATTAGCCAGCAAATACCTTTGATATTTGGATTTTTTACCCAATAATCATTTTTTAATGCTGGCTCCAGGTTTGCCAATACAGCGGTTAACCTTTCAGTCAATATACTTACAATGGGTTTTAATTGTTCTGCTTTCATGGCTTAGATTAATTTTTTGGCGGCCTCTGACTTGGTGGAATTATCGAAGCTATCCAAATAGGTTTGTGTAACTGATTCCGATTTATGCCCCATCATTTCCGAAATTATGGCAGTGCCAATATTTTCCTTTTTCAGAATTGTAGCAAAACTATGTCGGGCTACATAGCTGGTCAAATGCTTTTCGATGCCTAAACTTTGGGCTATTGCCCGGATTTCACGGTTAACTACTTTAAGGGCTGTTTGTATCCTGGTTCTAATTTGTTGAGGGGTTTTGTGAGCTTCAGGGTTCAGAATAGGGAAAATGTATTGGCTCCCAAAGTTAGAATTTTGATAATGCTTTAATATTTCAAGTGCGTAATCATTTAAAGGAACATTAAACAGCTTTCGGGTTTTGGCTCGATAATACTTTAAAACTTTTGTTTCGCCATCAACTATTATATTTTCAGGTTCTAATTTAGCTATGTCGCCAAAATTTAAACCATAGCAGAAATATGAAAACATAAAATAATTTTTGGTATCAAAACCGGTTTGTCCTGGTTCCAACTTGTGGTTGTAAATTTTTAAAAGGTCGGATTTAGAAATTGCTCGCTTTTCGGTTGCAAGATTAAATTGCCCCCAATTAAACCGCTCAAATGGATAATTTTCCAAGCCTTCCTCTGTCCTGGCTTTATTAAAAATTGCCCTTAATGTTCGTAATCTGTAATGGATTGTGGTATCTTTTTGCCCTTGTGCTAAACATTGCTCTACAAATAAATTTAGATCCTTGATGGTTACTTTGGCCATTTCAATATCCTTATCATTGAAAAATTTTTTAATCTGGCTTTTAACATCTTTGTAAGCATCACTATTGCCAATTTTCCCGGAATTTTGCAATCGCTCAATTATTAAATCAAAATATTCCATAAGCAATAACTTTCCGGTATTTGATTTAAATTTCAAACTAAACTCATCACGTGTAAAACCCTGGTCATTGTTTTGTTTATTTAATTCCATTACAATATCCATAGCCTTCCCCATAGCCTGACTTAATCTTTTGTTGGCTGTAAAATAATTTGGGTATCTCTTATTGAAGCATGAGTTTTTTTTATCCCATTGCCCGGGTAAGCATTTAAAATTGTCAGGCAAACTAAAGTTTCTTACTTTCCTGTCAATGGTTAATCTCAACAAAACCGGGCTGGTTTTATCGTTGTATTTTTTACTGGTGTAATGAATGATTTTTAAGTTTGCCATTATTCAAAATTTAGTACTGGTGTAAACATAGTGTAAACAAAAGTAGATAAAATATGAATAACAAAAGAAAAGTAGGAAAGAAAATTATTAACAAAGTTATTGTTAATAAGTTGTTTACATCAATAAATGAAACAAAGTAAAATCAAAAGAAACATAATACTTCATCTTCCCAAGCTGAGGGTCGTGAGTTCGAACCTCATTTACCGCTCACTGATAATGAAGGCTTTAACAAGAATGTTAAAGCCTTTTACTTTTGGTGGTGTAAACCAGGTAGCTTACCAATACCTTTCGCCTGTCTAATTTTTTAATCTTTTTAATACTTTTGCACCCCAAATTTTCAAAGCATGGTTTTTAGCACTCTTCTGTTTCTTTTCTTGTTTTTGCCGGCTGTTCTGCTGGGAAACTTCATACTTCCCTTTCGGTTTCGTAACTATTTTTTGCTGCTCAGCAGTTTTGTGTTCTTTGCCTGGGGCGGGGTAAGCTATTCGCTTTTGCTAATTTTGTCGGTGCTGATCAATTATTTTGTTGGTCTGCTGATACACAAATATCGCGAAAGCAGCGGAGCCGGGATTGCCCTGGGGATTGGCGTTGGTCTTAATCTTTTGATCATCGTTATTTTTAAATATTCAAATTTCATTTTTGAAAACATCAATTTCCTAAGAAGTAATTTAGAATATGATCCCATAAATATTGGCCATATCATACTCCCTATCGGAATTTCATTTTACACTTTTCAGGCCATCAGCTACCTGATCGATTTATATCGAAGGCAGGTGGAGGTGCAGAAAAATTTTGCCGACCTGGCTTTGTATATCTTTCTTTTCCCACAGTTGATTGCAGGACCCATCATCCGGTATCACGATATTGCTGCTCAGATAAAAACCCGATCCAACAATCTCGACAATTTCGTGGAAGGCATCAAGCGGTTCGTTCTGGGTTTGGCCAAAAAAGTACTTATTGCCAACCAAATGGCGGTTATTGCCGATCAAGCTTTTAACACGCCGGGCGATGAACTTTCTACCCTCCTGGCCTGGCTGGGAGTTTTTGCCTACTCTTTTCAGATTTATTTCGATTTTTCAGGCTATTCGGATATGGCCATAGGTCTGGGGCGCATGTTGGGCTTTAAATTTCCCGAGAACTTCAACTTCCCCTATATCGCCCGTTCTATCAAAGAGTTCTGGCGCAGATGGCATATCTCGTTATCCACCTGGTTTCGCGATTATTTGTACATACCCCTGGGCGGCAATCGAATATCACCGACACGTACCTACGTCAATCTTTTGATCGTATTTTTCTTAACCGGCCTGTGGCATGGGGCATCATGGAATTTTGTGATCTGGGGTTTCTTCCATGGATTTTTTCTGGTGTTTGAGCGTTTGGGCTTCGAGAAATTATTACAAAGGCTCTGGCGACCCTTGCAACATATCTATACGCTTTTTGTAGTACTCATTGCCTGGGTTTTCTTTCGGGCCGAAACCCTGGAGGCATCCCTGGGCTACCTTAAAGCCATGTTTTGGTATAAGCCAATGTGGATAAATATCGAATTGATTTCGGAATACGATAATCTGATGTTTTATCTCGTTGGTGCTGCTGCTATTTTGAGTTCAAGCACACTTTGGGTGGATATTCAAAACTACCTTTCCATAATGCAGACAAGACTATCCCGGGCATCCAGGTACATTTATCTAAATATGGTGTTCCTAATACAAGTCCTGGCCATTGTTGCTGTTTTGGTAATTACCACTATGCTTTTGGTTTCCAATAGTTACAATCCATTTATTTATTTTCGCTTTTAGCAATATCCGAATTAATTATGAAAATACATAAGATACTCATATCCCTTGTTTTTGCCGTATTAATCATGTTGCCTTTCAGCAATCGGATACTGCATTTTTTAAATGATACCAAAAGTGCCGAAAATCGTGCCACCGCCCCCATGCCCGATTTTGATATAAACGAACTTGACCCCTTTCCACAAGATTACGAGTCGTACTATCAGGACAACTTTTTTATACGCAACTGGATTAATGCTGCATACTCTGAAATTAGTCGTAAAATCTTTAAAAAATCACCTACCGACAAAGCTATGATCGGCGTAGATGGCTGGCTATATATCAAAACAGATGAACTAAAAAACTACCTGAGCCAAAACATATTTACCGAGGATGAGTTAAACCGTTTTAAGCAAGAGATAATTCGCCGCAGCCACTACCTCGACTCACTCAATTGCAAATATTATTTTGTGGTAGTGCCTACTAAATATTCGGTGTATCCTGAGTTTTTGCCCCGCGTTTATCGCTGGAACGAAGGCTATACCCGTACCGATCAGATAATAGATGCTATTTCGGGAATTGATAATATGGTGCTTATCGATTTGCGCAAAACACTAAACGACAATAAAGACAAGGGATTAATGTTTCGCCCCAGCGATAACCACTGGAGCGATTTGGGTGCCTATTATGCGTATGCTACCATTATTGACAGTATTCGTAAAGATTTCCCCGAAGTTCGTCCTGCCTTTCCGCTGGACAGTTTTAATATTGAAACAAAGCCAATCAACATTGGCAACATTGCCCAAATGATGAATGCAGGCGATGATTACCAGGAAGAAATGCCCAGAATAAGTTTCAAAAACCAACAAGTGTGGGAAATGGAAAAGGCGGGCTATGAGGCTCCTCGAAAGTTTTCGTTTGAACATGTTTACGAACTGGCCTTCACCAACCGCAACGATAAAAACCCTACCCTGCTGCTGATTCGCGATTCGTTTGGCAATACCATTATACCCTTCATTCCAGCGCACTTCGCCAAATCCACGGTTATATTTGATGCCTGGCAATACAAGCTGAACAAACCTATTGTGGATAAAGAAAGACCCGATGTTTTCGTGCAACTAACAATGGAATGCAATTATGACGACCTATTAGAACATGGCGGGGAATAGTAACATTCTGAACTCTTCAGCATATCCTAACACTAAATATTATCGTATAGTGCTATGAATAGTTGCCGATTGCGGATTGATTCCCTGTCAAATTACACCGAACTTAATGCGGGCTACAACTCTTGAATAACCTACTAAACGGCAATTATTTATGAGCACGTGTTAGCCAACGTATTTATTTCACTCGTGTCAATACCCAATTTAATATTTCTGCTAATGCAATTGGTGAAAATGTTTGCTCAATTGTTGCGTATTCACTAGGCGAACCTGTTTCACATTCTTGAAATAAATGATTTAACCCAACTTGCATTTTATAACAACCTGACATTCAGCACTAAAATTGTAATG
>CAZGAO010000116.1:0-14127 GCA_964523795.1 uncultured Lentimicrobiaceae bacterium | reverse complement strand
AATAGATACTATGGTAATTTAGCTGCGTAATATGGGAACTGCACCCTTAATAATTAATAAAACGTTAAAAGCTATGAAACAAAAAACAAAAAAAGTAATTTTACTTATTTCGGTATTCGTGGCGTTTTTAAATTCCCTCGCGGCGCAGGATTTCGACCCACCGAAACAAAGCAATTCCATTATCCACCTGGATACTATTTCGCTGGATGTAATCCACGAGCAGCCGCCACAAGTTACCAGTAAAACTTTTGCCATTACCAACACCGGCACCGATAGCCTGGTGTGGAATATTTCGTTTGCCAACGACCCGGTGTTTGCTGCACCGGGCTCACAAGAAAAGAGCATAGCAGACCCGGATCTTAGGGGGAAAGCACCAAAGCAAAAGGACAAAAAAATGACCAGAAGCATAGAGAGCCTTACAAGGGAACTTGTTTTTTCGCTGGATGTGCAGGCCATAACCGGCGACGAAGAGATACTGGCTTGCGAGTTTGACGGCACCTACCTGTGGCTTACCGGCGGTGGAGACGCTGTCCGGGGCAAGCAGTTGTACAAAGTTGATCCGGCAAGCCAAAGCCTCGTAGCAACATACCCACAACCCGAAACTGTAAACGACCCGGGAATTCCCGATCTGGCCGTTGCCGATGGATTGCTCTACGGCGGCAGTGGAAACCGATTCTATAGTTTCGATCCGCAAACGGAAACCTGGACAACATTGTTTGATAACGCCTTTGCCAGCATCCATGCCCTGGCCTACGATGGAAATCATTTTTGGACAAAGTATATAGACAGCCCCCTGTATGAATTCGATATAAGCGGAAGCCTGATAAACACCTACAATGTACCCGTAGGCAATTCAGCCTGCGCCGCAGCTTTTGACGACTTTTATCAGGATCTGTATATTATCAATCAGTATGATGCGCTGGTATATCGTTTCGATCTTTCGGGCAATTACTTCGGCAATCCTCCTTATAGCATCGCTTCGGCCCTGCAGGGCAGTAGTGTGGGCGGAGCCTTTTGCGCCTTCAACAGCCTTGTGCCCGGACAATCGGTACTGGGTTTTACCGGCAGCGGCGACACCGAAATGATCCTGGCCATCGGCCTCTACGAAGCACCCCAGGAAGTTTTTGCCAACGACCTTGGCATCGTTCGCTTTCAAACACCCAACTCGGCCGACTGGCTATCGGAAAATGAACCGGTGATAGTGAGAATTAAAAACTTTGGAACAGAGCCACAGAGCGATATACTTCTTTACTGTTCTTCTTCTTGCACCTTTACCTTTTTCGATACGCTGTTTATAGCTATGGATCCCGGCGAAGTAAGGGATGTATCGCTTGGCCAGGCCAATGCTTCTACCTATGGCATCCAGGAATATTCTTTTACACTTTTGGATGATGATGACAATATCTATAACAACAATATAATGCATGAAATCGTACATACGCCACCGCCCTATTGCCACGAAACACTTTTGCCAAGCCCCATGGCTTGTATATACAGCGTAGAAATTGCTGCGATGCACAAGGTAAGCGACTGCCAGTGTGGTGTAGCCAATTTTACATACGACACTATCGGCCTTTATGCGGGCATTGCCGAATATATAGAAGTTTATCTTAATTATTATGATAAAAATAATGTGGATAACTGGGACACGATGTATGTATGGATCGATTGGAACAAAAATTATGCGTTTGAAACGGGAACAAACGAAATGTATATTTTACCAAAGACGTATAATCCGGCGTGGGATATTTTTAGTGGCTATATTACTCCGCCACCGGGCACCTTTAGTGGCGAATACGCCATGCGCATCCGGTATCTCTTTACTGATCCCTGCATTTTTAATCCCACAGCTTATAGTGAGGCCGAAGATTATACGGTGTCGATTCACTGGTCGCCACTTGGATGGAGAACGGTTATGGATAAATCGGGCGTGTTGGCACCGGGCGAAACGCAGGAAATAGAAGTTGTTTACAGCTCGGAGCTTTTGGAAATTGGAGAGACTTATACCGACACCCTGATTATTGCCAGCAATGCTGCAAACGCCCCGCTTATCGAACTCCCGGTATCGCTGCTCCCGATTATCCATCAGGGCGAAATTGCGATAATTCCCGGCGAGGTGGAGTTTACCCTCGGGCTTAACGGCCTGGAAACGCAGCCACTCACGGTAGTAAACCAAACTACCGACACCCTCGATTTTACCATGACCGTTAATTATCAGGAAAGCGATTATAAAGGAAGCCCTTTATATTTTGATACGGATAATGCTAAGGCCACAGAGCCGGTGGAAACAATGAAACCGGAAGCCGGCTACAAGGCGATAGATGCAATTGTATGTCCTGCCAATTCATTTTTCAGCCAACCTGCCAGCAATCCCTCGGCCTTTTATTACTTTGACGAAAATGCGGGTTCTACGGTTTTTCAAAGTCTGGATGTTCAGGGTCAGATAAGCGGCATACGGTTTTGGGCTTTCAATACTTATCGCAACGGACTTATTTGGGAGCATTGCCCGGGTGAAGAAACGCGCAGCTTTGACATCGGTTTTTGGTCTGATAATGAGGGTGAGCCCGGAGACCTGATCAAGGTCTTCGAAAATATTGAAATTACGCGCCAGGCTAGCGGCCAAAATTATCCCGGCCAATATCCCATATACGAATATACCTGTGAGTTCCCGGTTGCCTATATCAATGCTGCCGGCGAGTGGCTCTCGATACAGGCAAAAGGCGATAACGGGCAAAACTGCCACACCATGATCCTGAACGAGTATGGAGGAACAGGAACCGCGCTGGTGTACGATGGCACAAGCTACGATCCCCAGTTTCATCCCATCGGTTTTTGCCTGACAGGCATCGACGATGTTGTGGATTGGCTAAGTATCGAACCCTCCGCCGCCTCGCTACTAATGGGCGACTCCATCACTTTTGAGCTCACCGCCGATATGTCAGCATTTAACAACAAGGATTTTAACTATTTTGCCTATATCCGAGTGTTGAATAACTTCCACGAGACTCCTGTTATCGACATCCCGGTGTCGTTGCTTTATACGGGTATCGAAAAACCCGGAGAAGAAAAATCTTATATTTTGGTTTATCCCAATCCATCGGGTGATATTTTACACATTTCATCCAATTATGAAATTGAAGGAATTTCCATCATCGATTTAAGCGGGCGTGTAGTCCTTCGAAAGAAAGCTAAGGGGATGAGCCTGGAAATCAACACGCAGTCCATCGATGCAGGCACCTATATCCTGCAGATCGATTCGAAGCAAGGTACAGCGCGGCACAAAATCATAAAGCAACAGGCTCTGCTGTTTTGAATGCGGATGCCAAAAAAAATGAGACGGGCACGGATTAAACAGATTATTGCGGAGCAGAGAAAATTTAGGCTTGCGCCCCTCCCGGGACGACAAACCCAGGATTCGCAACGACCGGCAGAATAACCAGGGTTTCGCTTAAAGCGAAGCCCTGACTGAAACCCAGGCGCATGGGTTCGCAGCCCCGCCTTTGCGATGGCTCTTGTAGGTGGCAAGGTTGGGGATAGCAAGCCTGGTGTTTATAATTATGGATTTATTCGAGATATGATATTTTTTTTGATGTCAGATGTTAGATGTCCGATGTTAGATGTAGAAGACCATGTAAACTATGAAAATTAAAAACCCTGTCCGACTAACCAGGCAGGCTTATTATCCTAAACAAAACCTTCATAGAAAAAGGCGACCACAACGCACCACTAACCTTACCTTATTTTTATAGGGATTGAAAAAATAAGGTAAGGTTGATTTTTCTCACAGGGAATCTCATTTCTATGAAGGTTGGGGATTGAAAATAAGGTTTGTCTGGTTAATCGGAAAGGTTTGGCCACGGATTTTGTCACCCTGTGAATTAGCTCCGGCAGAAGGGCGTAGTTTGGAATTATGCTTTGTGCTTGGAGAGTATTCACGGGGTGACTTGCAATCTGGGTGATCCCCCCGTGAATTACTTCAGGCGGCAGCATGAACCACAGAATTATGCCATGCGCTTAGACAGGATTCACGGGGTGACTTTTATTAAAACTACTCAGTGTCTGTCCATAAAGTCGATGCTTTGAATTGCCCCGGGTTTTAACCCGGGGAAAATGAGTTTGGCATTAACTCCCCCGCGATTTCGCCACGCCCACAGGCGTGGCGAAATCGCGGGGCTTTCATCCTTCTCATTCAATCCCCGCCCTAAAGGGCGAGGCAATTCATAATTCAAATAACCTACTAAAAAGTCAAGCACTACTTAACCTGCCAGTAGCAACGCTTGGGCGAAACTATTGCTTCTTCCTTTTTTAATACTAAAATTTCAAGGTAAAATAGCTGTCGCTGCTACAACAGGCATGACCGCCTTTTTGCCCGGTATTAATTTTTAATTTTTCGGTAGGCGGCGACACAAAATGTACACCCAGACCCAGTCCTTTCAAAACAAACCATAGCCCCATTACTACGATAAAAACAGGAACCGCCTTGCGCATGGTTCTTCGCATGGGCAGACTGATAAAATTTCCAGCCAGGTTTAAGGCCAGCATTATTGGGATAGTACCCAGTCCGAACAGTGCCATATAGGCCATTCCGCTCAGCGCACTGCCAGCAGCCAACGACAAGCCGATGGCAGCATACACCGGCCCACAGGGCAAAAGCCCGTTGAGCAAACCAATAAATAATAAAGCGGTGTAGCTCTTTCGCCCAAAGAGTAATCCCAGCTTGGTTTTTACTTTGCTAACCAGCGGAAAAAGCGGAGAGCGTGCAACAATTTTATTAAACAATAAGGGAAAGAAAACCGACAGGATCATCACTGCCCCGATGGCTATGGATACGCTTTGTTGCAGGCCGGCCATCCGGAAGCCCTGACCAACCAGGCCAAATACCAAACCCATGATGGCGTAGGTGATGGTGCGCCCGATATTGTAAACCAAAGCACTGCTGATGCGCGAAAGCCAGGTATTGCTTTTTAGCGGCAAAGCCACCGCGATGGGGCCACACATGCCAACACAATGAAATCCGGTAAGAAATCCAAAAACCAAGGCTGCCGATATTAGTTCTATTTGCATGAGTTAAAAATATTTTTTTTTATGATGGCAAAATTAAGGAAACTTTTCGAGCTTCACAGGCTGAAAGCCTTAAACATCAAAGCAAAAAGCCATCCCAACAACCACCGGCAGGCCGTAGGTCTGCGACAGGTTTTATGCTAAAATCTCACCAGGTTTATTTATTTGAGAATTGATTAATCATCGCCACGCTTGATATAAACCTCCTTTTCGTTAAAATAAAAAGTGTCGCCATACTGCCATTCTATCTTAACAATGTACTTGCCCTTATCCAAACCCTCCGCAGGAATTCGCTGCTTACCCACCCTATCGGTTTTTACCAAAATAAAAACATCCTTGACACCTGAGGAAGGGCGAAATAACTGGATCTCGCCTCGCAAACTATCAAAATTAAAAACCGGAGGGAAAGCCACCTCGATAAAGGCACCATCATATTCGATGGTAACAGGCTCGGCCAGACGATTGGCATTGTTGCGCTTTTCGATATGCGTTTGATGCTCCAGCTCGCGCGGATAATAATCTTCATGCACCAGGTTGATGCTGTTTTGATAGGTGATGTAAACCAACATACTCATGGCAAGTACAAAGATTATTATCACAATTACTATCGCCGTTCCCCAGTTAAATTTCATTAATTTCTAAATTTTACAAATTTAATAATTGAATAGCCCTCCCGCTCGTGTGGGAAGGCAATTCATAATTCAAATAACTTACCAAAAAGTAAGACACTAATTAGTGTTCGTCTTTAAAGGAATATTTAGAAAAATATACGATTTCAGATTTGCGATTTTAGATTTAAGATGTTGGTGATATTCAGCACAATCTAAAATCTAAAATCCTTAATCTTCAATCTTAAATCAAAAAACGTTGACTTTATTTACAGACACTAGTTAGGCCCGACAAAGGTAAGTCGAATTTTTTCGATGAGTTTATCACCGTTAAAAACCCCAAGTTGAATGGGTATTTTGCCTTCCACCTCATCCCTGTTCAGGTAAACCACAAAAACGCCCTCGCTTGATGAGCCACCTTTTACAATCATATCGCCGGCAGGTATTAAAATCCTTCCCTTGTGCGACAACAATTTAATTTGGATGGGGAAATCAATGCGTTTTTTATTCACTACCTTGATGTTGTACAAATTGCTAATCTCATTATTTTCCTGCATCTGAAACAACATGCCGGGCGTGCGCAAAATGGTAGCTTCCACATCGGAGCGGCTAAAGAGCAAGTAGTTGAGAAAGCCAAACAATACAAGCAAAACCGAAATATAAGCGATTAAGCGTGCATTAAGTTTGAGCTTCGTCCCGCTTGAAATTCCACGCTCCGAATCGAAACGGATTAAGCCGGTGGGAAGCCCAACGCGTTTCATTGTATGATCGCAGGCATCAATACAAGCTGTGCAATTCACACATTCTAACTGAGTTCCGTTACGGATATCGATGGCCGTTGGGCAAACCTGCACGCAGGCGCGACAATCCACACAGTCGCCTTTGCCTTCAGCCTTGCGGTCTTCGTCTTTTTTCAGGCCGCCGCGTGGCTCACCTCTTACGTAATCGTAGGCTACTACAATACTGTTTTTGTCGAGCAATACGCCTTGCAAGCGGCCATAAGGACAAAGAATAAGGCAGACCTGTTCGCGAAACCAACTGTAAATAAAAATCAGAAAGCCGGTAAGCACCGCCAGGCCAATGATAACTCCACTATTTTGAGCAATCGGCTCACCAAGCAGTGCGATGAGGCCGTCCAAACTGATGACCCAGGCAAAGAGCGTTAAGGCAATCAAATGGGCTATAGCAACAAAGATGGTGTATTTTGAAAAACGTTTCCCAAACTTCTCAAGCGTTAGGGGGCTTTTGGCCAGTTTGCGCTGTTGAGCAGCATCTCCGTCAATCCAGTATTCGATTTTGCGAAATACCATCTCTAAGAAAATGGTTTGCGGACAGGCCCATCCACACCAAAGCCTGCCCAGTGCTACCGTAAATACCACTATGAAAACGATGAGCGTAAGCATCATAATGGCAAAGATGTAGGTATCCTGAGGCCAAAAGATTTGCCCAAAGAAGATAAACCTGCGGTGAATAACATCGATGAGGAAGAAAGGCTCCCCATTCATTTTCAAAAAAGGCATTCCAAAAAAGAAGGCCAGCAGCAGCCACGAAACAATGAGCCGGTAGTTGTGCAGTTTGCCCTTGGGGCGTTTGGGGAAAACATATTTTCGGTTTCCCTCCTGGTCGATGGTAGCTATGCTGTCGCGAAAGGATTCATCGCGCATTGCGTTATTTTCATTCATTTTTTAAAAGAGTTCAACTTAGCAGAAAACACTTATCTCATTAGTTCTTCAGTTCACCCTGGGCTTCTTTGGCATTGGGCGGATTGCTTCCCTGGAGTTTTTTGATCACATAGCTGCCAACCTGTGCAATCTTATCATCGCTAAGCTGATCCTTGTATGGGGTCATCCCCTTAGCGGGAACCCCGTTGTAAATCACATCAAAAACTTCACCGATAGAATTGCCGTGAATCCAGAATTTATCGGTAAGATTGGGTCCGATTGCGTTGCCTTCACCCAATTGGCCATGGCAGGTAGCGCAAAGTTTCTCCTTGTAAATAGTTTCGCCGGCAGCCAGGTCTTCATCGCTGGTAAGCAGCACGATGGCCGTCTTTCCGGTTTCTGCCTTATGCTGTTCTATGCCTTCGCCGGCCTGTGCCATCTGTTGAGCATACTCTTCTTCCTGGGTATCGCCCAGACCATAAATATGATAGTAGGTAAAATAAACCACCGCAAAGATCACGCTGGCATACCATAAATACACAAGCCATGGCGGAATGGGGTTGTTCAGTTCCTTGATACCATCAAATTCGTGGGCGATGGGTTTCCCATCATATTTGGGTTTATTTGTCGATTGTTCCATGATCGTTGGATGTGTTTTTGTTTGAAAATTCGTTTTGTTCCTGGTCATTATCGAAGAGGCTATTGGCCATATCCTTTACAAAGCCTTTATCCATGCGGAATACATAATACAGTAATCCCAGAAAAAAGCTAAAGAAGATAAGGAAGCCGATAATCGGAAATATGGCTACCCCTTCGATACTCTCCAAATAATGAATTGCTATTCTCATTGTTTAATTTATTTTCGGCTCGTACAATTCGCCTTGCGGGGCTTTAGCGTTGGGTGGGTTGGTGCCCTGCATATTTAAGATATAAGCAGTCAATCCCACCATTTGTTCCTGGTTGAGTTGCGTGTTCCAGGCCTGCATGCCCTTGGCGGGAACGCCCACATCGATGATATGGTAAATATCCTCGGGGCTGCCACCCTCAAGCCAATAATTATCAGTAAGGTTTGGCCCAATAATATTGCCCTCACCCTTCATTCCATGACAGGCTATGCAGTGTTTTTGGTACAGTTGTGCAGCCTGCTCCATTGCGGCTTCATCCGTAGGCAAGGGCATGGGCAATCCGGCAGGTTTAGCCGCGCTGGCTTTTGCCTGTGTGTTCTCGGGTGATTCCATAATATCTGTACCCAGGCGTTGCATGTATGCAATCAAAGCGATGATTTGCTTTTGGGGTTCAATTTCTATCCCTGATTCGGCAAGGCCTGCCGTAATTTCGCAAGCCTGCTTCATCAAGTCATCGTTAGCTTTTTCGTCGAAACCTTCGGGATAAGGAACGCCAAGGGTTTGCATCACCCGGATTTTTTTGGCTGTTGTTTCCATATCAATATCCTTGGTAAACAACCATGGGTAAGGCGGCATAATCGACTGGGCATTCATCCCCTGCGGATTGAGCATGTGGTTATAATGCCATGAGTCGGGTTTGTACATTTTACCTGAAATCACTCCGGCGCGAGCCAAATCAGGGCCAGTACGCTTAGAACCCCAGAGGAAGGGGTGATCGTAAACAAACTCGCCCGCTTTGCTATATTCGCCATAACGCTCGGTTTCGCTGCGGAAGGGACGCACCATCTGCGAGTGGCAGCTTACGCATCCCTCGGCAATGTAAACATCCCTGCCCTGCAATTCCAAAGGCGTATAGGGTTTAACACTTTCGATGGTAGGAATGTTGGATTTTACCAGATACATCGGGACAATCTCCACGATTCCACCAATCAGAATGGCTATCAATGCCCATATTGTAAAAAGCACCGGTTTGCGCTCGAGCCACGAATGGACGGCCTCGCCAAAGATACGCCTGGATGGAGCCTTGGCCAAGGGTGGAGCGCTGGCTTCTTCGTTGGCAACGAAGCTACCCGCTTTTACAGTTTTGGTAAGATTATAAATCATAATGATTGCCCCGGCAAGGTAGAGCACGCCACCGATTATACGGGTGTAATACATGGGCATAATCTGGGTAACGGTTTCCAAAAAGTTGGGATAGGACAAAAAGCCGTCTTCGGTAAACTGTTTCCACATCAAACTTTGGGTAACGGCGGCCCAATACAGCGGCACGGCATAAAACAGGATTCCCAGAGTCCCTAGCCAAAAATGGATGCCTGCCAGTTTTTCGGAATAGAGCTTGGTTTTAAACATGCGCGGGAACATGAAGTAAAGCATGGCAAAAGTTAAGAAACCATTCCAGGCCAAAACCCCAATATGCACGTGGGCGATGGTCCAATCGGTAAAGTGGCTGAAGGCATTTACGTTTTTAAGCGAAAGCATCGGACCCTCGAAAGTGGACATACCGTAACCGGTGATGGCAACCAGCATAAATTTTAAAATCGCCTGGTCGCGTACCTTATCCCAAACGCCACGCAGGGTTAGCAAACCGTTTACCATCCCGCCCCACGAAGGCGCGATAAGCATAATCGAGAATACTACGCCCATCGTTTGTGCCCAATCGGGTAGCGATTGATAAAGCAAGTGGTGGGGTCCGGCCCAGATATATAAGAAAATGAGCGACCAAAAGTGAAGAATGGAAAGACGATAGCTATAAACCGGTCTCCCGGCAGCCTTGGGTAGAAAATAATACATCAAACCCAAATAAGGTGTGGTAAGGAAAAAGGCTACTGCATTGTGTCCGTACCACCATTGCACCAGGGCATCCTGCACACCGGCAAAGGCCGAGTAGCTCTTCCACATCGTAACGGGAAGCTCGAAAGAGTTAACCACGTGCAGCACGGCCACAGTAACGAAGGTGGCAATGTAAAACCATATTGCAACGTACATGTGCTTGACGCGCCGTTTCAAAATGGTACCAATCATATTCCATCCAAAAACAACCCATATCACCGTGATGGCGATATCGATGGGCCATTCCAGCTCAGCATATTCTTTGGTAGAGGTAAAACCCATTAGAAGGGTTACTGCCGCCGCAACAATTATCAACTGCCAGCCCCAGAAATGTATCCAGCTAAGCCGGTCGTTGAACATCCGGGTTTTGAGCAGCCGCTGCATCGAATAGTAAACGCCCGCAAAAATGGCATTGCCTACAAAGGCAAAGATGGCGGCGTTGGTGTGCAACGGACGCAAACGGCCAAAGGAAGTAAACTCGAGGTTGAAATTAAAAAACGGAAAGGCAAGCTGCGTAGCCGCCAATAGTCCAACCAAAAATCCTACAATACCCCAGAGTAGCGTAGCGTAGGAAAAATACTTCACAATTTTGTTGTCGTAAAAGAACTTTTCGTGTTCCATCGTCATTTGTTTTGGTGTAAAAATTTAGTTTTCGATAGTCTTATCTTTATTAATATCGGATTCTTTTTCTTCGGCTTTCTTTTCTGTTTCATCTTCTTTATTCACCAACTCATCATCAAAAAGCATTCGCACCGAGGGGGTGTAATCGTCCTCGAACTGGCCACTTTTGGCTGCCCTGATAAAGGCAAACAAAAAGCCCGAAGCCAGCACTAAGCTAATGATGATAAGAAGAAATAAAATTGACATACCTTATTTGAGTATCTGAATACTTAATTGGCAAAATTAGCGCAATTAGTCATATTACAAACATTTAGCTATCTGATTTTATTAATTTGTAAAGATTCTAAATTGAAATGCTCTTTGATGTCAGATGTCCGATGTTAGATGTCCGATGTGATGTCAGATGTCAGATGTCCGGTGTCAGATGTCAGATGCCCGGTGTTAGATGTCCGATGTTAGATGTGAGGAGTATCAAAAGCCAAACTTTACCGACACCAGCACCTGCGAAGGTCGGAGCTGGTAAACGGATTCATATATTGTAAAGGTGCTGGCCTGGAGCGAGGTGTAGGTCTTGTTGCCGAAAATATTGTTCCAGCGCAGCTCCACATCCAGCTTTGGTTTGCTAAAGGTATAGCGGTAAAGCAAGTCCGCAAAAAAGTTTTGGCTCTCCTTATAATCGTAGTATTCGGTTTCGAGACTAATCATTTGTTTGCGTGTGGGAAAAGCAAAAATATTCACCTTATGCCGCAGCAGCGAAATATCGCTTTTTTGCTCCTCATCGATATAGGTCTCTATCAGGGTGGCATCCAGCGCATACTCGGTGTTGAGCCAGGGTGTGATGCGCACGTTAAGCTCGGGACGGATGGAATAAAAGCGGTTTTTGGTGTCGAACAGTTCGCCGTTCATCAGCGATGTGCCCTGCTGCTGATTTGCGCCGGCATGTAGCGTAATGGTAGTTTTGGTAGCCGAGAAAAACTTGCTCGTATAAAGCTGCAAACCCTGGGTATAGCTTGTTTGTGCTAGTTCAAGAGCCTGGGTAAGGGTGGTTCCGTCATCCTGCACCAGGCTGCTGTAGGTAAGATTGGTATGGCCGATGGTATAAACGTAAGTGAGTGTATTAAAAAAGGAGGTGATGGGATTGCGGTAGGCGATATGTCCCGAAAAACTGTGCCGCGAACTTTCGGACAAGGGAGCGGCGTTGCGGCTCAGGCTTCGGTAATTTTTCATAATAAAACCGTAATGCACGCCGTCGATGTCGCCCAGGCTGTTGGTAAAATTCCACCCGCCACGCAGCCGCCAGAAATTAGTAAGTTTATAATCCACCATCACTCGTGGATCCATCAAAAGCCGCGTCAGTTGCTGCCCCTCGTTTAGCAGCTCGTCGTCCAGGGTAATGCCCTGCCAGCTCAGGGGTAGTTTTACGGTAATGGTAAGTTTGTTTTTGCGGTATTCCACCTCATTGCGAAAATAAACCTGGCTATGGATGGCTTCCAGATTATTGGCAAAGATACCGGCGGCTTCGCTTTGGCCTTCCTGCGCATAAGTGTAAATATTGCTTTCGAGCCTTTGCCTGCGGTAGGCCAGCCCCAGGCGCGGTGTATAAGTGAAGCGTTTCCAGCCCAGCACTACGCCGGCCGAATTATCGGTATAAAAGCGTGTGAGTTCCACTTCTTGCTTGCTTTCATCGTAGGGCAGGCTGTCGTTGAGTACGCCGGCAAACTGCCCGGGCACTACCCTTAGGCTGTGCGGGCTTTCATCGTAGGAGATGTAGGAGTTAAACTCGATCAGGTGCATGCCCATCGGGATTACCGAGCGCAGACTGTTGCTCAGCGCGCGGAAAGGATTATCCAGCGATTGTCCGATTTTTTCATCTTCGTTAACCACGGTTCCGCTGCGTTTGTCCCACCGCGATTCTACCTTCAGCGTATTGTTCAGGTAGTTTTTGGCTACATTGCGGCTCAGGGTAAATTCGCCCATCAGGTAGTTTTCGTGCCGGCTATTGTCGAAATCTTCGCTAAAGGCCAGCGTGTCGGTGGGCGTATAAAGGGTGCGCTTGAGCGAAGCCTCTTGCTGCTGCCGGTCGTTGATGTAATACAGGTTGGCCCGCAACTGAAAATCCTTGCTGATGCGCTGAAGGCCGTTCAGGTTTATCAGATGTACGCGGTTGTCGAGATAACGCCTTTCTTCGATTTGCGGCGGACTTACATCCTGAATACCCAGCATGTCAGGATTTGGATTGGGACGATCGGCGTTGCGCAACAAATCCTGAAGCGTCAGCACTTTGAGTTGTCGGCTTACGTCGTTGCCGGTATTGTTGCTTTGGTAGGAGCTTACCACCTGAAACGATTTGGTAAAAGTCATCGGCGTAATATTTACATCCCACAGCAGGGGAGCTGCCCCGGTGCCCAGTTTGGCCGTGCCGGTGGTGGTGATGTCGCGCTTTAGCTTAATGTTGAGGGCGGCCTGCTGCGACGACACCCGCTCTTCCAGGATTTTGAGCGGCTGATGGTTTTCAAAAACTTCCACGGTACTCACCGATTTTTGGGGCAGGTTCTTGCTCACCACGCCATAGCGTCCGTCCATCAGGTCGAGGCCTTCCACATAAAATTTGTTGAGCGGCATGCCCTGGTATAGTATTTTGCCTGTGGGCAGCACCTCGATGCCGGGGATACGGTGCAGCACGTCCTCGATAGAGCGGTCGTCGGCGCGGGCAAAGGAGCTTACCAAAAAGCTCAGCGTGTCGCCGCGCTGCTCGATGGCTTTGGCACGTACCGTAACGCCTTTTAGCTCCTGCTCCTCGGGCATCATTTCGAAGTCTATCCTTTGCGAACTATTGGCAACGGTTAGCTGCACATTGCGGTGCTGGATAGAGCTGGCTTCGATGCGCAGGCTGTCGCTGGTGCTTTTTACACGCACCTGGAAGTTGCCCTGTTCATCGCTAATGGCAAAGGCAATCAAAAGCTCGCTGCCGGGCAAATACACCAGTATGTTGATGCGTGGCAAGGCGTCGCCTGTGGTGCTGTGCACCTTGCCCTCCAGCGTAGCCTGAGCCTGCGTGCCAAAATACCCCAGGAGCAGCAAAACGAATACGATGCAATGTTTCATACCTGAAAAGTTAGCGACAAAACTAAACAATTAGTTGTAAAGAAACAAGCATTATTTATTTTTTTACTCATGGGCTAACTTTAGGTAAAACTAAGAAGGATTTAATATTTTGAAAACAAGTTGTTTTAGCAGCTTACTTTCGTATCAACTCGATGGGATTGTTGCGTTCGGCCATTCTCCTTGCTACTGCTTGCTGCTGCTCATTATTTAAACCTGCATTTCTTGCTCTGCTAATAATATCATCACGAAAAGCATCTTGCGCTTGAAAAAAGCCTTGTTTAGTGGTTTCCACAAAATCCTTTTCCGTTCGGTCGATCATCAATTCGTATCCTGGTT
>CAZGAO010000115.1:5040-14165 GCA_964523795.1 uncultured Lentimicrobiaceae bacterium | reverse complement strand
CAACATGATAAATATAAAAATGTGGATTTCATCAAAACTTTCGGACACTTATGATCCCAGTTAAAAAAACTTGTCAATGATCGGCAGAATGCCTTTGAAAGATTTAAGGTTATGGAAAAACTGCATGATGCATATTTTACCTTCAATTACGATTCGTCAATGGCCTATGCGCAAAGCATGTCGGAGATTGCTTACCATGAAAATGATGCGTATCTGATTTCGAGGGCAAAGATAAAAATCAGCGAAACGCTTTTGGCCGCAGGGATTTTTAATGAGGTGCAGGATAGTTTGGCATCTATCAATATCCGCTACCTTGATGATAACATCATGCCGGAGTATTATTATTTATCGGCACGGTTGTATTTCGACATGGCCGACTATTACCAAAAGGATTATTTTAGCGATTACTACTCTAATCTTGGCTTGGAATATCTGGATACTGCCATTATGAAAGCCCGGAATAATGTACCCAAATACCTTTCGCTAAAGGGCTTGAAATATTTGCGTACAGGAAATATGGCAAAGGCACTTACTACTTTTGATTCCTTGTTTAAAACAAAAATACCGGCAGGCCGACAATATGCCATCGATGCAGCTACTTATGCCTTTGTGTTGGAAAATAGCAATCGGGCGGATGAGGCCATCCGGTGGCTGATAAAAGCCGCCATCCAGGATATAAAATTAGCCAACAAAGAAAATGTTGCCTTAACAAAACTGGCCGACCTGCTTTACACACAGGGAAATATTTTGCAATCGAGCCGCTACCTCAACTTTGCCATCGAAGACGCAAGCAGTTATGGCGCGGTGCAGCGCAAATTTCAAATTAGCCAAATACAGCCCATCATCGAAGCCGCCAAATTGCAGCTCTCGGAGGAACAAAAAACCAGTATTAAAAAATATGCCTTATCCGTTACCGTGCTGTCGGGGCTTATTTTGTTGATTTTGATATTTCTTTTCAGGCAATATCGCAAAACCAGAACGGCGCAAAAGGCATTAAACAAATCGTACGCGGTATTGCACACCACCAACCAAAAACTAAGAGAAGCCAATTTGGTGAGTGAAGAATACATCGCCACGTTTTTTAAAACCCATTCGGAGCTGATCGACAAAATTGAGCAACTCAAAAATACCGTGGAAAGCAAGGTGATGTTAAAAAAATTCAGCGAGCTAAAAACTTATCTAAGCAAATTGGACATTAACACCCAAAGAGCGGAAATGTACATGCTTTTCGATTCGGTGTTCCTAAATATTTTCCCGGGCTTTATTGATGGTTTTAATGATTTATTTGAGAATGAGGATAAATATGCTTTCGATGATAAAAATGTGATGAACACTGATTTAAGGATATTTGCCTTGATTCGTCTCGGCATTAGCGACAGCGAAAAAATCGCCCATATTCTGGATTATTCAATTCATACCATCAACACCTATAAAACCAAAATCAAAAATAAAGCAAGAATTGAGAACGAAAAATTTGAAGAAGAAATCCTGAAGATTCCATCTATTTGATCGTGTTTTGTACAAAAAGCAACATTCGGGCATAATATTTTTAGATGCTTTGCTTATTTCAAAATCACTCTAAGCACCTGACATTTATATGCTTAAATTCCACAAGCTCATAATACCCATTATATTTTTCTGACAGGGCTATTTTGGGCTTATCAGAAAACTATTTTTGTTTCAAAGTATTTAGAAATAATTCAAACTTTAACAAAACATTATTATGATGAAATCACTACTTAAATTTTTTGGCATCGTAGCCATTCTTTTCGCCTCTGCACAATTTGCATCCGGCATTACAGTAAAAGTTGAAAAACCTGCCGACTGGACTACCGTTTACGTTTACTCGTGGGGCGATGCCGGCGAAGTATTTGGCGCATGGCCCGGCCAGGAACTCACCGAAGCCGAAGGCTGGTATCCAGCCGTACTTGACGAAACTGTTATGGCAGCCAATATCATTTTTAATAATAATGATACCCTACAAACCGAAAACCAGTATGTTACCGAAGACCTTTGCTTCCATCCCACCGGCGAATTGAATGCCGGCGGCGAAGTGATTTTGGAGATTGTGCCCTGTGCTGCAGTTGGCTTTACTGTAAAGATTACCAAACCCGAAGGCTGGGAAGCTGTTTACGTATATTCGTGGGGCGATGCCGGTGAAGTGTTTGGCGCATGGCCAGGACAGGAACTCACCGAAGCCGAAGGCTGGTATGCAGCCATGCTTGATGAAACTATAACTGCGGCCAATATCATTTTTAATAATAACGATGCTGCGCAAACCGAAAACCAGTTGGTAAGTGCTGATATGTGCTATGAATGGACTGGTGAATTGAATGCCACCGGAGAATTAATTCTTGAAAGCATCCCCTGCAATGGTGTCGGGATAAAAGTTGGATTTCAAAAACCCGCCAACTGGACCGAAGTTTACATTTATGGTTACGTGAACGATGCCCCGGTATTTGGCGCATGGCCCGGCGTAATGCTCACCGAAGACAACGATTGGTACTACTACACCATGGATGCCGCACTTACCGAAGTAAACGTAATTTATAACAATAATGACGGCGAGCAAACCGCTGATGTACTTGTTACCGAAGACATTTGCTACCAGGCCCAGGAAGATTTATCGATGCTTGAGGTAGAATGTGGTTCCTCAGCCATCGGCGATATTTTTGCAAACGATAATCAGGTGGCCTTTTATCCCAATCCGGCCAACGATATCTTGAACATTCGTTTTGTTGAAGAATTCCAAACCGTATCAATTAATAGCATCACCGGTGCTAAGGTACTGGAATTTAACAATCAGGCTGAAATGTCAAGCATCAATATTTCATCGCTCAATGCAGGCGTGTATTTCATTTCATTCACCCTGCTCGATGGAAACAAAGTAACAGGAAAACTGATTAAGAACTAAGTAGTGTCTAAATAGAGCTTGTCTTTAAAGTAACAGTTAGAAAAATATACGATTTGAGATTTAAGATTTTAGATTTAAGATGTTGGTGATATTCAGCACAATCTAAAATCTCCAATCGTCCCGAAAAGTCGAAAGTTTTTAATTTTAATTTCTTTTCGAGGATGCACGAGCTAAGCTCGGCATTAATCATCAATCTTAAATCAAAAAAAGTTGACTTTATGGACAGACACTAAATAGAATTACCTCGATAGCCTGGGTTCGGCCTGATTTTAATTTGACTTAAAATTTTACAGCAATCCTCATAGTAAGCCGAACTCAGGTTATCATTTTTTTTAGGTCTTACTGTAGAATTAGTGGATAGAATTAAGAAGTATTGTATTGATATTATTTTAGTTGGCAGTAGGCAGTCTTCAGTAGGCAGTATTCTTTGACGACTGATGACTGCCTACTGAAGACTAAATATCAAGAAATTATTACATTCTTAAAAATATTCCACAAAAATGGCAGTACAGCTTCATATTAAATTTCCCATTCCCAAACAAGCTATTGTAATGCGAATACTATGTAATTTTTTGAGGGCAAAACAAATCGGAATATTAGCCTTTTTGCTGATGGCTTCCCTTAGCCTTTTAACCGCTAATGTCTTTGCCCAGGACGGCACAAACCTTCAAGCCAAAGTTTACTCAGGAACGGTTTCCAACGAAAATGGGGAAACCCTGCCTGGTGTTACAGTGCTTGTGAAAGGAGTTTCGGGACTGGGCACGGTAACAAACATTGATGGACAATACAGTCTGGAAACGAGCAAAGATGTACAAGTCCTGGTTTTTTCGTTTGTAGGATTTGCAAGTAAGGAAGTGGTGCCTGGAAATAGCAACATAATTGATGTAACATTGATAGAAGATGTGATTGGCCTTGAAGAAGTGGTGATCGTGGGTTACGGTACTTCCACCAAGAAAGACCTCACCGGTGCTACCTCCAGCATTTCGGCTTCCGACCTCAACCAGGGGCCGATTACCAATCCGCTCCAGCAAATTTCGGGCAAAGCTGCCGGAGTAAATGTTACCCAAATCGGCAACGAACCCGGCTCCACGCCCACCGTCAGGATTCGGGGCATTACCTCGCTCATTGGTGGAAACGACCCGCTGGTGGTGGTTGACGGAGTACAGGGAAATATGGATTTGCTGAACCAGATTCCGCCTTCCGAAATCGAAACCTTCGATATTCTCAAAGATGCCTCCGCTACCGCTATTTATGGCTCGCGGGGTGCTCCGGGTGTAATTTTGGTTACCACCAAGAAATCGAAAGCCGGGAAATCTTTTGTTGAATACAACGGAACCAGCTCGCTGGATTTTTTATCCAATAAATTAGATATTTATACTTCCGATGAATGGCGCGAACAAGCCCGCCTGTGGGGCGTGCCCTATTCTGCCGATCATGGCTCCAATACTGATTGGTACGATTTGCTTACCCAAACCGGGAGCACACAAAACCATGCGATATCGTTCGGCAGTGGAACGGATAACTTTAACTATCGGGCTTCAATCTCTGCCATTTTGCAGGAAGGGGTAGTTATTAACTCGGGCTACAGCAACTACATCGCCCGTGTGCAGGCCACACAAAAAGCTATGGATGGCAGGCTTACGCTGAACATCAATTTGAACAGCAGCGTGAGCAATACCCAGGGAAGCCCCGGAAGCGTTGGTCGCGCAGCTTTCACTTCCAACCTTATCACCAATGCCTACGTTTCAAAACCCACCGATCCGGTGCTGTTTGAAGATGGCAGCTATTACAGCGATGAAAATGTGTTTCAATACATCAACCCTTATGCGGTGGCAAAAACCGTGATTGATAACCGTGAAATTCAAAACTACCTCGGAAGCCTGCGTGCAGATTTTGAAATCATCGATGGGCTGAAAGCAGGGTTTTTTGGCTCCTGGCGCAAGGTGGAGCAAAACCGGGGTTATTATGCTCCCGCCATTTCCACACTGCCTTTTGCCGTGGATAACGAAGGCGTGGCTAATGTGGCCACCAATCTTACCGATGAAAAGCTGATGGATCTCCATCTGAATTATGATAAAACCTTTGGTAAACATAAGCTGGGTGCAGTTGCGGTGTATGAAACACAAACGCAAACTTACCAGGGACACTTTGCCCAGGCTAAAGGATTTATAAATGATATTACCACCTACAACGCCCTCCAGTTGGGATCGATTAGCAATGTGCTGCCCGGCGACATTTCATCCTACAAAAACGACCGCAAGCTGGTTTCGTTCCTGGGCAGGGTTAATTATAATTATGATGAGAAATATTTGATAACTGCAAGTTTCAGGCGCGATGGTTCCTCGGTTTTTGGTGCCGATAACAAGTGGGGTAATTTCCCTTCGATTTCGGGAGCCTGGAGAATTACGCAAGAAGATTTTATGCAAAACCAAAATGTTTTAAGTTATCTAAAACTGAGGGTGGGTTATGGTGTTACCGGCAATCAGCAGGGCTTGTATCCGCAGCAATCGCTACAATTGGTGGGCGAATCGGGAACTACCTACTTCAATGGCGACCTGATCACCAACTTTGTGGTAAGCCAGAATGCCAACAAAGACCTGCGCTGGGAAACGCGCTACCAGACGAATATAGGTTTTGATTTTGCTTTCCTGGATGGCAGGCTCAATGGTACGCTGGATGCTTACACCGCTACCACCGAAAACTTACTTTTCAACTACACCGTGCCACAGCCGCCTTATCCCTACCCAACCATCGCGGCCAACGTGGGGAGTTTGAAAAATGAAGGCATCGAATTGTCGCTGGATTATCTCGCCGTTAAAACCGACGATTTTAGCTTAAACCTGGGTGGCAATATTACACTAATGCGCAATGAAGTGCTTAAGCTCGGCGGCGACATCAATGGCGTAGAGGTAAATACCGATTATGTAAACTGGGGTTACAACGCCTATCTTATCGAAGGCCAGCCCATTGGCACCTTTAATATTTTGGAAAACAACGGCAAAGATGCAGCTACCAACGAAGAAATGGTTGTTGACCGCGATGGCGATGGCATTATCGACCAGGGCGACCGCAGCCCCGATCGCTATTTTGCGGGCTCGGCAATGCCCACCCATACCTACGCTTTCAATACTTCGATTAAGTACAAGCAATTCGATTTCTCGATGGTTTGGCGCGGCTCGGGTGGAAATATGATTTATAATAAAATAAATAAAGACTTTAGCATGTACGAAAACCTCGGTAAATCCAACATGCTCACGAGTGCCGGCAATTACGGACTTTTCACCACAAAATACGGCTCAGATCTGTGGCTCGAAAACGGTGCTTTCCTTAGATTTGATAATGCCACTTTGGGTTATACCGTTAAAACCGACAAGCTGAAATACATCCAAAACCTAAGGGTCTATCTCAACGGGAACAACCTGGCACTGTTTACCGCCTACACCGGGCTCGACCCCGAGTTGAATGTTTCGGGAGGCAACGGTTCTGGATTCGATGCCGGGATGTACCCGCGCACCACGAGTGTAGCATTGGGTTTAAATATTACTTTTTAATCATTTTAAAAAGACTGAAAAATGTATAGAAATATAGCAATCGCAATTTTAACGGTTTTCCTTCTCAATAGCTGCGAACTGGATGAAGTAGTGTATGATAAATATGCCGCCGAAGATTTTTACGGTTCGCCCGAAGGTTCGGATGCTGCGCTGGCCGGCGTGTATGCACAAATTCCCGGCAACTGGGACGGCGTTGGATATGCCGGAGCAGACAATGGCTGGTGGGATTTAAACTCGATGTCAACCGATGAACAAGTGGTGCCACACCGCAATACCGGCGACTGGCAGCTCGACTTTGCACGCCTCTACCTGCGCCAGTGGCTGCCCAGCGATTTTATCCTTACCAATACCTGGAACTGGCTTTACAACTCTATTTTTAAAGCCAACCTCGCCATCGGGCAATTGGAAGTTGCCGGTGCCAAACCTTCAAAAATTGCGGAAGCCCGGGTTTTAAGAGCTTTCTTTTATTATCTGCTGATTGATGATTTTGGCGATGTTCCTTTTTATACCGAAAACACCCTCTCGGTGGATCAGATACCTCAGGAAAGTCGCGAAACGATTTACAACTTCATCGTGGACGAATTGAGTATTTATGTGGAGCAACTCAGCCCCAACAAAGGTGGAAATTACTATGGTAGGTTCAACAAGTGGGCGGGATATGCCCTGATGGCCAAAGTTTATCTGAATGCCGAAGTTTATACCGGAACGGCACAATGGCAGCCATGTATCGATGCCTGCAACAAGGTGGCCGAAGGTGGTTTTAGCCTCCACACCGCTGCTTCGGATCCCACACATCCGCTGGGTTCTAAATATTATGAACTGTTTGGCGATGTGTGTCCTGACGACGAAACCATCCTCGCCATTTATACTACTGCCGATATTGTAGGGCGCAATATTTTTACTCTCCGCAGCCTCGGTGGCACCGATGGCAGCCTGCTTTTTGGTTACGGTGCCTGGAATGGAACCATCATCCCCAAGGATTTTGTGGATAAATTTGATGAAAACGATATTCGGAGAAAGCAATTCCGCTATGGCGATAATCCCAACGGCCCGCAGCCTGCCGGATTTATTGTGTATTCGCCGGAAGTTACTAACCTGGATAACCCCGGCGCAGAGCCCAATGCAGGGATTCGCAACATAAAATTCTGGCCTGCAGAACCCATGAACAGCGGCGGTGCTTCCAACGACTTCCCCATCTATCGCTACGCAGATATTCTGCTGATGAAAGCCGAATGCCTCCTGCGCCTCGGCAATGCTGCCGAAGCAAAAACCTACATCGATCAGGTGCGCGAAAGAGCCGGACTGAACGGGCTGGCCAACACGCCAACTTTAACAGATATTTATAACGAACGGGGTTTTGAACTGAACATGGAAGGCCATCGCCGCCAGGACATGATCCGTTTTGGGACATTCACACAGGCTCACGGATTAGCTCCGGCAGTGGACGACAAATTCCTGCTTTTCCCAATCCCCACCTCGGCATTAAATGCCAACCCCAATTTATTACAAAACACCGGATGGTAAAAAAGATAAGATTATGAAAAATATAATTTCCTTTTTAATAATATTAATGGTTCTTGTTGCCGGATGCAACAAGGATTCCGAACTCACGGTATTGCAGCCCATACATTTTGATAAGGCTCCCGTGGCTTCAAGCAATGCGGTGGTGATTACCCAAGATAATGTCAATTCAGCCTTGCTGACGATAAACTGGGAGGCTGTGGTTTATCCCATCGAGGCACCGGTAAATTATTTTTTGCAGTTTACCGAGGTGAGCGACACGGCCAACTGGAAGTTTTTAAAAGAAATGGAAGTAGGCACGGATATTTTATCCACATCCCTTAGCGGGGAAGATTTGAACGAAATGGCCGACCGGCTCGGACTGGAGCCTTTTACAGAAAATCCCATCGCTATACGCGTCAAATCTTACCTCGACCGCTTTGCCTGGTCGTCGCTTACGGTGGTAAATATTACTCCCTTCGAGGTGGTAATCGACCTGCCCTCTTTATGGGTCCCCGGCGATTATCAGGGCTGGAATCCCGCAACCGCTCCCAGGCTCGTTTCGCCCTTTGACGATGGTATTTACGAAGGCTACATCTATATCCCCGAAGGCGGCAGCTACGAGTTTAAAATTACCGCCCAAAAAGCGTGGGAATCCATCGCTTATGGTGATGGCGGCGCAGGAACACTGGTAGAATCCAACAATTCAACTTCCGATTATTTTACGGCTCCTGAGGCGGGATATTATTTGCTGTCGGTCGATTTAAACCAAATGATCTACCTGCTAATAAAAACCGAATGGGGACTAATTGGCGCTGCCACTCCCGGCGGCTGGGATGCCGACACCGAAATGACTTTCGATTCCGAAACGCAGGTGTGGTCGGTTACCGCGAATATGATTTTTAACGGCTCCTTCAAATTCAGGGCCAACCAGGCCTGGCAGCTCGATTTTGGAACCGACACCGAAGGCAAGCTGGCCTACGCTAACCATCCCTGGAAAGAGTACGTGGTGCGTGAGGAATTAATCGTTTCGGCTGATGGCTCTTACACCATAATTTTGGATTTAAGTCATCCGGGAGAATACAGTTATTCGATTAATTAAAGGGGTTGAGCGTTGATGGTTGAGAAGGTTGAAAAACGGAATGTAGAGATGCACGGAC
>CAZGAO010000115.1:0-4940 GCA_964523795.1 uncultured Lentimicrobiaceae bacterium | reverse complement strand
GTGCATCTGACTTTTCGTGGGACGTGCATCTGACTTTTCGTGGGACGTGCATCTGACTTTTCGTGGGACGTGCATCTGTCCAAGAAAAATCGTATGGGTTGAGGATTGGATTTTTTATATTAAAATAAATTGAAAACATGATTTTAAACATAAAGATTAAAATAAGCATAATTGCACTGATGCTGGCCTTCGCGATGATGGGCGGCTGCAAGAAGGACATCGAGAAATGGGATACCATTTATCCAAGCCAAAAGGAAAATGTGAATCAATACGATGTGCCTTTTGAAAATGTGCCCGAGATATCCGACATTATCATGTACGAAGTCAACATTGGGGCTTACAGCGTGCATGGCAACCTGGAAGGCCTGCGCAACCGGCTGGAGGAAATCAAAGACCTCGGGATAAATGTTATCTGGCTTATGCCCACTTACCCCATTGGCCAACTCAACGGCATCGGCTCGCCCTACGCCGTAAAAGATTATATGGAGGTTAATTCGGCTTACGGTGATCTGGAAGATTTGCGTGCCCTGGTTAAAGAAGCCCATGCCAAAGATATGGCCGTAATCCTGGATTGGGTGGCCAACCACACCGCCTGGGACAATGCCTGGATTGCCGACAAAAGCTGGTATGTGCAAGATGCCTCGGGAAATATCGTCAGCCCCAACGGGTGGAATGATGTTGCTGAACTTGATTATGAGAACCAGGATATGCGCAAAGCGATGATAAAAGCTATGAAATATTGGGTGCTTACCGCAAACGTGGATGGCTATCGCTGCGACTATGCCGAGGGTGTGCCCGACGATTTTTGGGAAGCAGCCATCGATACGCTGAGAAGTATTCCCAACCGCGAGCTGATTATGTTTGCCGAAGCCGCCGACAAAGATTTGTTGAATCATGGTTTTGACCTGACCTTTGGCTGGGATTTTTACAACAAACTAAAAGGTGTGGTTAACAACAACCAGGCTACTTCGGGCTTGGTAACGGTTAACAACGAAGACTACAGCAACGTCCCGGAAGGGAAACACATATTGCGTTTCACTTCCAATCACGATGATAATTATGCTGATGATACGCCGCTTGCTATTTTTAATGGCAAGCAAGGCTCGTTGGCTGCTTATGTGGTAAACGCTTACATGGGCGGTGTGCCTTTGGTGTATAGCGGCCAGGAAGTAGGATGCCCGCAAAAGCTCTCCTTTTTCAGCCCGGTGAATACCAAAATCGACTGGAGCATCAACCCCGATATGCTCGCTACTTATCAAGACCTGAACAATTTTAAATTGAACAGCACGGCACTCCGAACAGGTTCTCTTGATTCCTATACTGCCAACAGCGATGTGATGGCTTTTAAAAGAACTTCGGGCAGTGAGCAGGTGCTGGTGATTGTTAATCTCAACAATTCGCAAGTTAATTATCAGATTTCGGGAAATGTGCAGGGAACATGGTTTGATGCTTTTGACGATTCCCAAATCACTTTAGGGAACGCTCTGGCTTTGCAGCCTTACGAGTATTTTGTTCTTAAAAAATAGGAATTTATCCTCGCTTTGCTCAGATGTAATTTGCGCTTCGCGCGTAATTTACCTCGCTTCGCTCGGCGTAATTTGGCTTCGCTGTAATTTGCTTCGCGTAATTTATCCTCGCTTCGCTCGGATGTAATTTTTTGTAGCTATGATTCACAACAAATCACAAGCAATTTCGTGCATAAGGCAAATTACTACTAATTACTATCAATTACGCGTGCAGCGTAAATTACCATCAATTACAACAAGTTACTTTTTAAATAAATAAAATGAAAAAACAATTTTTCCTCATCATCCTTTTGCCTTTGATATGGCTCAATATTTCTGGAATTCGAGCTCAAGAAATAGCTCAACAATACGAAACGCCTTTTGATAAAGTGCCTGATCCACGCGATGTGAGCATTTACCAGGTAAATATCCGCACTTTTAGCGAAGCCGGAAATTTGCAGGGTGTTACCAAACGCCTTGATAATATCAGCGATCTTGGGGCAAACGTAATTTATCTGATGCCGATTTATCCCATCGGGAAAGTAAAAGGCGTAAACTCGCCCTACTGCATCCGTGATTATTCTGCCATCAACCCGGAGTTTGGTACTTTGGATGATTTGCGGGATTTGGTTCGTCAAGCCCACCAGCGCGGAATGAGTGTAATTTTGGATTGGGTGGCCAACCACACCGCCTGGGATCATGCCTGGATAAAAAACGAAAACTGGTATCTGCAAAACGATGCAGGCGAAATCATAAGTCCTCCTGGCACCGGCTGGAACGATGTGGCACAGCTTAATTTTGAAAATATGGGCATGCGTGCAGAGATGATTCGCACGATGAAAAACTGGGTATTGACCGCCAACGTTGATGGTTTTCGCTGCGACTACTCCGATGGCCCACCATTTGATTTCTGGCAACAAGCCATCGACACATTGCGAAATACTACCGGCCACCAGCTCATCATGCTTTCCGAAGGCCGACGTAGTAACCAGTTTGCAGCAGGGTTTGATTATAATTTTGGTTTTGATTTTTTTGAGAATCTAAGAGAAATCTACAAACATGGCATTTCGGTAACTTCCATCGACAGTTTTAATATCGCCAATTACACTGATGCCGCCCCACATCAGGGCATGGTGCGCTACACCAGCAACCACGATGTAAATAGTTCGGAAGGTACGCCGCAGGAATTGTTTGGCGGTACACGCGGGTCGATGGCCGCTTTTGTTGTTGTAGCCTACATGAAAAGCATCCCGATGATATACGGTGGCCAGGAAGTGGGAACGCCCTACCGCCTGCTGTTTCCATTCACAACGGCCAATATCGACTGGAATTTGAATCCCATATTAACCGCTGAATACAAAAAAATCATCGCCTTCCGTAACGAAAGTACTGCCATCCGACGTGGCGCACTCGAAAGTTTTAGCAATGATGATGTGTGCGTTTTTACCAAAAGTTATGAGGGTGAAACAGTTTTGGTAATTTCCAATTTGCGGGATAAAGCCTGCAGCTTTGAGCTTCCTGCATCGTTTGAAAAAACAGAGTGGAGCGATGTTTTTGATATAGCCGCCACAGCTTTCGAGGATGGGCATATTGTTTTATCGCCTTATCAATATTTGGTGCTTAAAAAGGGTTTAGATAAATAATGCTTCGACATGCTTGATTCATTTGGCAAGGCAGGCATGTTTTGGGCAAAGATTAAGGCGGAGGGGTGTGTTATCCCTGAAGGGGCTGCAAACCCATGGTAAGCAAGGGATCTTAGCCCTGAGCGCATTACAATTCGTCAGGCTCACTGACAACTGTCCATTGAGGGCTGAGGATAAATTACCTCCGGCGGTGGCGCAAAGCAAAGAATTTTGTATTGTGTCTTGGCCAGATTTGCGGGGGGTTACCTATCCGGGAATATTTTAGGGTTGCTATCCCTTGTAGGGTTGCAAACCCTGTACTCGCAGTCTGGCACTACCTTTTAATCATCACCACTTTTTGGTGGTCGCCGTCATCGATGGTCTTAAAAAACCGGGAGATTTCTCCGTAGGATTCTTTTGAAAAAGTGCCTCCTTTTACTACGAGTTTACGTTTCATTGTAAGGCTTCCGTCAGTGGTGCCGAAGCTGATTGCGTAGCTTCCCATTAGGCAGGAATCAGCATGGTTTTCGGGCATATATTCCAAACTGTATGTTTTTGGCAGCAAAATTTTCACACTGTCGATTTCGGAATATCCATTATCAACAAAGATGTCGTTTAGCCGCTTTGGCCTTTGCGTTATTGCCGAGCTGTATTTGTTAAAAATATTGGCTTCCAGCATCAGCCGCTTCCCTATGGAAGTGGCATAGTTAGAAGCGGTCATGCTCAGTGCCAGGCTGTTTTGGTACTTATCAATTATGGTATCCGAAAACGCATAATCATTAATAGAAACCTGGTCGGCTTGCAGGTTTTCCATCAGCCAGTCTTTTTGCTCTTTAGCTGAAATATTCATGGGATAAAAAATCCTGGCGCAGGACAAACCGTGGTAATTGAAGCGGATATCGCAAGCTAAATTACCCTCATCATTAATTACTGCATTTGCAGTAGTTGTGGTAAGATTATCTGTTGCCGTATATCGGGGAGTATTCACCAGGTGGCCGCCATTATCACTTATCAAAACTGCTTTGCGGTTGGCGTTGTTGTGGCCGATATATCCACATGGGATTTGCTGGTTTGTACATTCAAGCCAGATGCTGTCGGTTTGCCCAGGTACGCACAATATTACATGGTTGGTTTGATTGATGGATGGGAAGTCGGGAAACAAAACAGCCCGCTCCGTGCCATTTCCAATTTCGGCATAAAACGATTCTATCCCCGCCACTTTCAGCAATGCCTTTGTGTAATTGGAAAGTGCTTTGCAATCGCCATATCCGTTTTCGTTAACATCCTCGGCAGCTATTGGCTGAAACCCGCCGATGCCCATCGAAATATTTATGTAGCGGGTGTTTTGCTGCATGTATTCATAAATTTTACGGATGCTGGTATTGATGTTTTCATCACCATCAATTAGTTCGAGAATCTTTGTGCGGGTCTCCTCAGGAATTTCATCCCTTCCTGTTATCAATTCATTTACCCATAAGCCGTATTGCTGCCACTTGTCAAAATTTCCCCGGGTGCGCTCGTATTCAAACGAAACGGGCGAAAGCATAATCCATGGCAGGAAATTCCTTTTGGGTGGCATAAATGGCTCTGCCTCATAAGCCGGCACGGTATCGATAGACCAATGGCAGGATTTCTTTTTACCCTCCTCATTTTCCACTAAATCAAAATTCCCATTTCTGGTTTTATACGAAATGGGCATTTCCTCATCGAAAAATACAGTTAAATCAGCTTGTTCTAATGCAAGCCCTGTCCCCCTTACCGGTAATGCCATTAAGTTAAGCATTTAAGAGAATCGCATTTTACTTGTCAGTGT
>CAZGAO010000114.1:0-14476 GCA_964523795.1 uncultured Lentimicrobiaceae bacterium | reverse complement strand
GATGGCTTCGGAAAACAATCCCAAAAGTTTGCTTTTCTGTTTTTTCATAATGCAAGAATATGAATTTTCGATTTCGGACGGAAAGTAATACTTTTTCAATGAATTGTATTACTTGCCTTGCGCGGATGAGCGGAATCAGGGGGTCGATATATTCCATCCCTTGCGTAAGAGGGCTTTTCTCAAATTCGATAAAGTCGATGCTGTGATTATGGGCCAGCATTTTATGATAGTTAATCAGGCGGATTACCTTGTCGATGGCTTCGCTAAATACCTGAAAAGCATTTACTTTTCCATACTGGTTCAGCAGGCTTGCTGCCAATCTCAACTTGTTTAGGTATTCATAATTTACCGGAATGTGGTTGTGGAACCGATTAATGTTAACTCACCATCACTACCATTTCCATAACCGGTGAATTGCGCCATTACTGGCAAAGTTGTCATGCTCAGAAGCCATATCGCAAGCCACAGCAGCCTGATATGTTGCCTCAGTTGGCCTGGATTTTTTGTTTGTAAAATTGTTTGCTTATTCATTTTAATTTCTCCTGTTCTAAATTTTTATCAATGTCATCAATACCTTAATCTATTCTCAGTTTACTAATCCCTGATGCAGCGCACCGAAAACCCCAGTTTTTTATTGATGTACCAGAAGTTAACATCCGCTTTAAGGTAGGCTAAGGACACATAATAAATATCCTGCGTGCCTTCTATCATGTTAGAACTCCACCAGGGGCTGAGGTCATTTAAACTATAAAACCCACCATTAGTGTTTCGATAACCACCGGGTAAGCCCGTAAAGCCTGTTTCATTATTGATGTTTGCAGGATTACCCACGGCACAAATTACAGAGGATGTATTCCAAAAGTTTGTTGATGCCAACGATTTGGCTATGAATTCGGGATTACCAATGCATTGGTAATCTGATTCTGCTTTTAAATAGTTTAGCAGTGTTTCCCAATCCCAATAGTTTGACAAACGCCAGTGGTCGGGGCAAATGCCCTGAACGTCAAAATTAGTAAGGTACTGCATCATTTCGTCCCATTGATACAAACCGCCATAAGCATCGCAGTTGGCCGGATCGTTATTGTAGCAATATTTCTCGATAGTTGCATTATCGCTTTGGTTCACCGTACCCTGGATCAGGGTTCCGATATTCAGGTTTTCGGCCATCCAGCATTGATTACCAATTTTAACGGTTTGGTACTCCCGGCCTTTACGTTTATCGATAAAAGGTTCTCCACATACAAAAGGCCGCTCCTGGCAGGGTATTACCGTTCGTTGGGCTGTACCCTCGCAATCGTTTTCATCCTTAACCGTAAGCGTATAAGTTGTGCCATTGGGATCATCAGGATCAGGCACATGTTGGATGGAAGAACCGTTGTCGGCGATTAGCGTTCCGTTGCTCCACGACCACACGTAAGTAAGCTCTCCGCCACAGCTTGAGTAGGAATTTACACCGGGAATTGTGATGGTATCACCCGGGCAGGGACAATCGGGAATGGGGCAGCAAATTTTTGCAATAACGGTACATACCTCCAGGGAGAAAGGATCGGAAGCTATGTTGTAGCACTCGTTGATATCGGTAGCCGTAACTACATAATTGCCTTGCCGGCTTGCCCAATGGAACAAACCAATCTTTAAGAATTCCCCATTCAGGTACCATCGATAGGTACTGCTTCCATCCGCATTATCTACCGCTAATTGCACGCTATCTCCTTCGCAAATAGGAACATCGCCCAAGGCCACAATCTCTGGTTTTACAGGTGCAGGAGCCAGGCATATCGAAACGATATTGCTGAAGCAGGGCGGACATCCGGAGTTTGGGTAGCTTAAAGGCAAACAGGCGATGCGGTATTCAATGCAAGTTTCGCCTAAAGGCCAAAGGTAAGGAGAGTCCGCTGGTTTTAGGTGCGGCAATATATTGGTGTTTTGGCTTCCGTTTGTGAAGCCCAGATTTACCCAGTTTTCAGGATCCTTATTAGGAAATCGGTATTGCCACTGCGGCCTGCATTTTTCGAATGGAATATCAATTTTAACCGCCGCGTCATCACCAGGGCAAATTAAATAATTATATGGTTGTCCTGGAATAGTGATAAGATTATCGCTTGCCCCGGTGATGGTTCCACAAACCGGCTTGGGGTCGACAGTAAAGCATTTAATTATTGTTTTTGGGTCGCAAGCACAGTTGCTTACGGTTACTCTGAAGCAAACTGTACCGGGAGTCAAAAAAGTTAAATAAGATATAGATGCCAAATTCATTGTTCCTGGAATAGTTGTGTAAGCATCTCCATTTTTGCTTACTTCCCATTTTATGGAAATATAATTACTATTATTATGGCCTGGTGGAATAAGGTTACAACTGGCGGAGATGTTAAATACGTTCCCTCCTTCACACAATACATCCTGCGTTTCCGGATTAAAGTCAATCCTCAGGTCTTTCACCGGGCAGCATATCCGCAGCGAAGTTGTATTGGTAATATATTCGCAGGCAAAGGGTTCATCGCCAACAGTAATGGTGGCTTTGAACATCCGATCAACATATCCCAAAGGATGTTCGGGACAATTTGCTGTGGTGGCCTGATGATTGGGTTTAGATACAAAGCTAAACCCGTTGAACATGGGGCCTGCGGTATCAATATCAGTCCAGGAGCTGCCGCCATTATCGGAGTAAGCCCAGCGAAAGGTGGTATTTGAAGTTGATGCTTGCGGTTCGTTCCATGGCTTGGTGATGCTGAAATGAACCGGATCGCCACTACAAATTTCTGACAACTCCTTGCTAAGGGGCGGGTCTCTCAAGGTTACATTATAATCGAAGTAGGCAGGGTAATGAACGGGAGATGTAGATTTGATAAAATTGCTTTCATCCCCTTGAAGATTAAATCCATCAATCACACCTTGATTAGACGGAATAAATAATGAAAAATCAGAAACATCCTTTTTATCCCTATTATCATCATTTGGAATTATATCTGCATCATTAAAACTATAGTAAGCAATTAATGTGGAATTATAATCAGCGGGATTAATTGGACAAGGTTTACAATTTATTTCCGTGATTTGTTCTATTGGTAATGAAATATTCCAAAGGCGGACTTCGTCAATTTGGCCATTCCAGAAGAGATTTTCAGGAAATGGTTCGGGAGAAAAGCCAGGAAAAGGATTACTTCTTCCAATTTCAAACCAATAGGGGTTAAATTCACAGATTGTAGCAAAGAATTTATCATCTTGAATGACACAAGAACCTTTTAGATATACAATAAGTTTTTGAGCTTCTCGTACCACAGCAATGTGATACCATCCATCGTCAATTGGAATTGTTTCATTCCAAATGTCCACCGTAATTATTTTGCTGTAATATTCCGGATATATGGGATACGGTGGTATAGGTGATGTCATTATTTGACAGGCGAAATAAATGCGTAATTCACCGTTACACTCACCCACAATGAATCTTGAATTTTCACCACCATAAAAAGAAAACAATCCTCTGAAAAATTCTCCTTCACATTCATTACCCGGACTATCCAGTTTAAACCACATCTCAACAGTAAAGTTTTCCGGTTGTATATCCATCCCATTTATGGGATACAGAACAATAAAATCGTTTTCTCCATCAAAATGGAGGGCATTGTTTTGGCTGTAAACCTCGCTGCACGATAACAACAATGCCATCAACAAGCCGCAAAAGGCAGTCGCGCTGTATATTAACTTAAGTGTTTTCATTGTTATTGGATTTTTTGTTGTTGATAAAATTATTTCCGTTTGCATCGTATTATCGTTTTATAATGCGTAATGTTCCCAGCCTCTTATCCATCATCACCCTGATAAAGTACATGCCCTGCTGCTGTTTGTCGAGGCTTAGGATGTATTGCTTTTGTGCCGGCATTTCGGTGCTAAGCACTTTGTTGCCGATCATGTTGTAGATTTCAAGATAAACCCTGGTGTCGAGCGGCATATCGCTTATTTCGTTCAACTCGAGGGTAAAAGTGCCCGTAGTTGGATTGGGATACACCTTAAAGAAATCATTGCCAACTCCTGTTTCAGCATCCGAATCCAAGGCCGGTGTACCATTTATCACCTCCAATGCCTTTGGACTAACTGTATTGTCGGCGAGGTATTTTCCGGGCAGGCAAGGCTCGGGGCACTGAACCACAGTACCTGAATCTTTCCTGACACAAGGGCCATATTCGGTCATGCAAGTTGTTTCAACCCTGAAGGTTCCTGCATCAGGCGAGGAATATTCAGAAGCTGTTGCATCCGGGATCAACTCACCGTCGAGGAACCATTGATACGTGCAGTTGTATGTATAAGGGCAGGGCTTGTTGGGCGGTATTATCATCGACACCGATAATTGGATGTCCGTGGTATCGTCGAAGCAGCGGTAGCATGGCCCCGAAAGAACAGGCACGCAGGCAGGTGTAATTGTTTTAATCGTTGATTTGGCTAATTGCCAACAGCAGGTATCCCGCACTGTTGCAAAATACTTGCCTGCGGCGTTGCCTGGCGACACCCAGGTGAAACTTACCGACGACACTGATGAAAAAATAGAATAGAGTTGAAGGCCGTCTTTATAAAATGTTACTTCATAAATGCATGGCTGCTCAACTGATGGCGGTGTAAATGCCAGCTCCATGGCTGCTATTTCGGAACAGGGATCGGAAGTGAGCGAAAAGTTGGTAATGGCGAGCGAGTCTTTCACCTCAACCCTCAAGTCAGCATATTGAAGTGGGCAAACCCCATTTCGTTTTTCAACCCTATACCAGGTGGTTTGGTACAAACGGTTGGTGTTATAGAGCGGGTTTCTGGTTCCTGCATTGGGTATGGGCAGATAATCATCCGGTACAGGCGGATCGATGGTTGTGGAATACCATTTCCATAAGGGCGGATCGCCGGTGCATTTGGCTGTATATTTTAAGGTAAGATCCTCACCAAAACAGAGCGGCTGGAATTCAAAAGGATCTATTTCCAGGATTCCATCATCCGAATTGTGATTAAAAATACGGATGGTTTGCGAGGCACTGCGTGTGCCGCAGATATTGGTAACTTCCACGGTGAAAACATGATCGGTATAACAAATGCTATCGGCTTCTTCAAATTTGAGCAAAGGAGTTTTACATTTCTTACCCGAAGCCATGAATACCCCGTTGTGTTTCCATATTATGGACGAGTAGTTACAAACCGGTTCATCGGGTGGAGTATAAAAAAGACGAGAAGTAAGGTGAATGGGCGGAGCAGAGCCACAAAACTGCCAGGTGTCAATTTTATCTATTTTAATATTGATGGGTCGGCAAAGGTCTATCCGGGCCACATTCGATTGTACTACCTTCAAACCACACTCCTTGCAGTTGAGGTTCACCCTGGCCTTTATCTCCAGGCAAGTTTCGCCTTCATATTTATTGGGCAAGAACAGAAGTGGGTTGAGACCGTAGGTATCCTGGTAGGTATCCCAATCTAATTCGCCACATTTTCTGATAAACCATTTCACCTTATTCACATCGCAATAATTACCCTCATAATTAAGCGGGATATATGCTGCCGTTTGATTAAAACAAAATGCGGTATCGCGAATACTTATCGGAGGCGGCTCATCGCAACAAATAACAATGGTGGTATCCATATCCTGCTCCCAGCAGATATTGCCGTATTGATCCATCTCTACAAGCCAGGCACTAATGGTATAAGTACCCAAATGGCTGTAGTAATGCGTCCAGGTGCCATTGGCCGGTATTTCAGGCTCCAGATACATTATTCCCCCTGAGCCATCGCCCCAATCGGGTTCGGCTGTCCAGATAAAATGACAACTGTCGTTGAACTGATCGGCACTTACAGTTACAGAGCAATTTTCTTCGTTAATTGTAATATCCCAGCCCTGAGCAACCCGTGCAAGGAAATCCGTTGAATCCATACAGCAGCAGCAGAGTTTTTGAATAAATATGTCATAATTATCAGAATTTCCTGTGCAAAGTAATGTTGGTGAATTTGGCGGGTAAGGTGGTGGAAGAATAGGAGGATTATCCGGATCGAAATCAGCAAATATAAAAGCACCGGTGGTATGCAAACAGCCACCCTGGCCAACTGCAATGGAATGCAAGCCGGGAATGATGCCGTAAGCAACCAGGCTTTCATTTATTAAAACATCCACAAACTCCCCAAAAGCAGTATTAAGTTTGAGGATAAACATATCGGTATTAAAGGCAGTGATCGATCCGAATTCACCGTCAGGATCAAAATCAACGGTGCCTTCAAATCCACCGGTAATAAAAATGTGCCTTTCACCTCCCAGTTGTTGAATCACCGATCCTATGGTAATGGAAATCCCTTCACCCCATGAACCCGGCTGACTTTCCATTTGTTTACTCCACTCAAGATTCCCCAATGTAGAGTATTTTTCAGCAATAATATTTGATGCTTTAGTCCCCGCAATATAGGCATATCCAGCTAAATCTAATGCAAGGTCATTTCCAAAATCATCCCCTGTCGAACAAATTATCGACTTTATTGCCCATTCTGCCAGTCCTGTTGTTCCGTCATGTTTGGCAATTACAATATCCCTGCTGCCCGAGCCGGTATTTTCTAATTCAATGGGAGTTGTTGTTGTCGGAATAGTTAAAGTGCTGCTACTAAAATCACCGGTTATAAAAATATCACCATCTGAGTTAACGGCAATACCTCGACCTGCGTCAGCATTATCACCCGAATATAATTTATGCCAAACCAGGCTAAGAATATTGTCCATTTTCGTAATAAAAATCTCACCCCAGGAATCTCTGGAATTTTCAAGCCCATCCTCAAGTACCCCTGATAATTCTTTCGCTTCCCAATGTTGCCACCTGCCTGTGATATGAACTGTCTCGTTATCGCCAAGAGCAATACCCAATCCCTCGCTTCTACTGTAACTGGTTAACCATGGGGATGTTTTAAAACCTATAATATTACCAACAGGATTATATTTGGCAACAAAACAACTCAAGTCCAAACCAAAACCTGGAATACTGGCGTAAATTTTCCCTGTTATGTAAATATTTCCACTAGTTCCTATTGCTATTGCATTTCCGGATTCAATGCCAGTAGCCTCAGGAATTCCTCCATCCAACTGTCGTACCCAAAGAAATTCTCCATCACTATTTTGTTTTGACAGAAAAATATCTGAACTGTTTCTGGTTGAAACAAGTGCAATACTTCCAAAATTTACCGCACCTTTGAAGTAACCTGTTGTATAAACATTTCCCTCGGCATCTGCAGTTACAGCATTGCCTTTATCATAACTTACTCCACCTGCCTGTTTTACCCAGAAAAAAACCGGATCCACACATTCTTCCTTACAATCGATATTTAGCGTCATACAATCGTCAACACTATCACATGGCGGAAACCCATAGGCTCTTAAGCAAATATTTACATAACCCATGTTTTGATCCTCCTCGCTGGGAAAATACTGCGGAGTGCTCGTCCCCTGGTTCGTGAAAAAACCGGAGCCGTTGGTGGTGAACCAAAACAGCGATGCATAGTTTTGGGCTGAACCGATGAGTTGCACCGATGCGTCGCAGCCAATGCTGATATCTGCGCCGGCATTGGCAGCGGGTTTGCGTCGGATATTTAATGTCATCACATCGCCCACATAATACATATAAGGGTCGTTGGTAAACACAATAAGGAGGAGTTCGGCATCCCCACTCTCTATATCCTCTGTGCCGGGTGAATATGTTGGATGAATCTCTCCGTAGTTATCGAAGCTGCCATCGCCAAAGCTATACCAGAAAAAGGTTTCGTATTCACCGTTTATATTGGCATCCAAAATTGGGTAGCTATCTCCTTCACATATTGTGGCATCATCGCCGGCGTAAACTATTGGCAGGGCTTCCACTGTAATAGCAAAGGTGAAGCTATCCGTGCATCCATGTTCATCGGTGTAAACATAAGTTATGGTATGCGATCCTACTCCTGCGGTTTCGGCTTTAAAATGATTGTTGATTACGCCCAGGCCGGAGTACGTGCCGCCTATGGGTGTACATCCGCTTAAAACGAATATTGATTCATCGATACAAACCAAAAAATCATTTCGACAGTGCATTTCCGGCAAGGGATAAAAAGTGATGATTATGCAATCGGAAGCGAACATGGCGCATGGAGGAATTCCATCAGCATACAGGCAAAGCTCCACGCTGCCGATGGAGTCGCAATCATAATCCGATGGATAATAAACAGGATCTAAAATATCATTCTGCGAAAATGTGCCCGTGCCCGAACTTGTCCAGAGTAGCGCAGAGTAATGCAAGGCCACGGCCTGAGACAGAATAAAAGGTTCGCATGCACAAATTGCGGTATCGGGGCCAAGTGTTACCTGAGGATAAGGATAAATGGTAAGAATCATGCAATCCGTTATGGTGTCCTCGCAAGGGTAAACGGGGTAGGCGGTAAGACAAAGCTCCACATCGCCATAGTTGCGATCGATTGGTCCCGGATAATAATCGGCATGTAAAATTGTGGAATCAATAAAAGTGCCATCGCCCGAGCTAGTCCAAAGTAGTGAGGCATGGTTTATGGCATAAGCATAGGCAAGATTGTAAGATTGGCAACAATAGGTTTGATCCGGCCCAGCATCAGCAATAGGCGGATTCTGTAAATAAATAGTCATGCAATCCTCCGCAGCCACCGTACACGGGTCTATCGGATAAGCGACTATGCAAAGAACCACACTATCGTTTTCACAATCACCGGGACCAAAAGTGTAATTGGGGTTTTGAAGTGTTTCATCATCAAACGCGCCATCTCCGTTTGTTGACCATTGCAGCCAGGAGTAATGGGAAGCCAGGGCATCGGCAATGGTGTAGGAGTCGCCACAGCAAAACAGAGTATCAGCACCGGCATAAACCGTGGGAGGACTTTGCAGCGTGAGCACCATCGAATCGCTAAGTTCTTTGGAATTGCCTTTCGGAGGATATTTAGAAATTGTTAGCGTAACACTGCCATTTAAAATATCTAATACACCCCAGCAGTACCACGGGTCTAATAAAAACGGATCATCAAAATATCCATCGCCATCTGTTGTCCAGTCGTATTCGTCAGGGTCTAAATTTGTACTTCCGTAAAGTTGGTAATAAGCCCCTTCTTTTTGAAGATATTTTCCACCCTCCACACAAATCGTATCATCGGGACCTGGATAAAGATATGGGGCTTCTTCGATGGTGAGCGTCATGCAATCAGTTACCGAATCCATGCACTGATCAAGCGGATACGCGGTAAGGCAAAGCGTTACCTGGCCATTTATTGTATCCATTTCACCCAAAGAATATTCTGGATTTAAAATTTCAGGATTACTGATTGTTCCATCGCCACTTGTTGTCCACAACAATGAGGAATAATTTACGGCAACTCCGTTAAGATAGTAGCTATTATTGGAGCTTATGGTGGCATCCTCACCGGCAAAAACCACCGGAGCCAATTGCCATTTTAATAAAGGATAGCCGTCATTGGTAAATCCATCCACAGCCCAGACATTATCAAAATCCCAACCGGCATCGGTAAACGTGCTTTCGGCTTTCATCTCAGCAGTAGTTTTGCCAGTGACACACAAGCTTGTGCTTTGACCGGATGTTTCGATGTCCCAGAAATTATTGTTGTAGCTTGCCTCTGGATATTTTCTACCAACAAATCCTCCAACGTATAATGAAGGAGCACTTACAAGCCCTGTTGAATAACAATTATTTACTGAACCGTCTCCAAAATCGCCAACAAAGCCGCCAGCTATTGCCCAGGTTCCAACTACTGCACCCCTGGCATAGCAATTCAAAATTTCGCCGCCACTCCAAATTACACCAACAAGCCCTGCATAAATATTATTAATCGAACTGTTTAAGTTTGTTAAGCTGTAACATTCCTCTACCAAAGTTGAATTTGATATCGCTCCGACAAGACCACCAATCCAATTCGCATGGTTGGCACCTCCTTTGCTTAATTGTCCTGATGAAGAACACCTGTAAATGGATGAAAGAATAGCTTGCCCAACCAAACCCCCACTATAATTATCGGAAAGATATATTTGAACGTTTTCAGCTTGCGCATAAGAAATGCTTGTTGAGTTAGAAATTTTCCCAGCAAGCGCTCCTACTAACTTATTTCCAAGTATGTTAAAATTGAGAAGCCGGAGTTCTTTAATCTCGGCTTCATCTGTTACTCCAAATAGCCCAAGGTAACTTTCATTTGGTCTGTCGATGAAAAGCGATTCGATGGTATTACATCCTCCATCGTAAGAACCGGAGAATGGTTCGTTCACTGTTCCAATAGGTTCCCATCCGAGTCCACAAAACCAGCTTTGGGTTTCGGAAGCATCAATGTCTGCGGTTTGCAAAAAGAATTTACCAACAAACGTATTGCCGGCGTTTGTTTGAACTGCCATCCAGTAAAGGTTTTCAAGGCTGGCAATGAGGTGGGGATCATCAGAAGTACCGTTTCCCAAAGGCTCTGTTGATGGCGGTTCAGTGATAATATGCAATTCGATACAATCCATTAGCGAAACTACACAAGGATTGATGGGATAGGCATTAAGGCAAAGCTCGACAGAACAATTGGCACAATCGCCAAAGCCGGGAAGGTAACCAGGATTCTGAACTGTTTCATCAATAAAAACCCCATCGCCGTCTGTTGACCATTGCAGCCCGGAGTAATTTGTGGCCAGGGCATCTTCGATGTAATAAACGTCTTCGCAATTAATAGTAGCATCGGCACCGGCGAAAACTGTTGGGATATCCTGAAACGCAAGTATCATGCAATCCTCGGCAGCAATTGTACATGGAAAGATGGGATATACCGCCACACATATTTCAACCGAACCCATTATACAATCAATAGAGCTTGGGAAGTAGGTTGGATTCATAGCATTTTCATCATCGAAAAATCCAGCACCAATTGTAGTGAACCATTGAAGCGAACTATAATTTGATGCCGCTGCATCAGAAAAGGTGTAATTGTCGCCACAGCAAATGGTGGCATCAGTACCAGCATCCACTGTTGGGCACAAAACCCCACCTTCATCCAAATATCCGGCAATGTTCCAATTGTAATCCATCCCGTAATCGGATAAAGCTATCCAGTTTATGCCATCCTCCGAGGCCATGTCGCCAAAACCCGCGATGGCAGGATCGGCATCAACACCTGCAGGATACAAGCCGGGATCGTGCGTAGCTTTGTAGCCAATCCACAGGTCATCGCCCGTAATGGAAACAGGATTTGATAAATCAATCATTATCCATGAATTTGCAGCAGTGGTGATGGCTTGTGTATAAATAAGGCCACCTGGCGCGGTGCTTGTGCCCGACCCGTAAATTTGCAAAGTAGCCGAAAAAGGATTTAGAGCTATGTAAATTTCCACCTGCGTCAATTCCATCCCCGCATATTGCCCCATAGTGGAGGCAGGAAAATAGGCCGCTGCATAAACTTCGCCCCCCGACGAGCCAACGGCGGTGAGGTTTGTCCCATCATCGTACCTGATGGTTTCGCCTTCGGTGATGATTGGCGAAGTACCCCCGGGATCACCCTTGTAAATTCCAAAGCCATGAGGTGTATTCATGGTGGATTTGTTAGTGGAATCCGGCCACGTATCTGAAAAAGAATAAATTTGTTTGCCTTCGTTTTTTTGTATCCCGATGTCAGGATTGCAAACAAGCATCACCGGCAAAAGAAGGATGGCGGTGATTAAGATTGGAAAGAGGGAGTGTGTTTTCATTGGTGTATATTTTTGGTTAATTCATAATGGTATTTTACTTTAGCAGGCAAAATTACTATCCAAAACAAGCTAAATACCAGGCCTTTGATTGAAAGGATGGACTTGTTGTACCAACGGTATCAAATGAAGTGTGAACGGTGCCGAAAAACCCGAAATCTTTGATTTCATAGTTTTTCGAGCATCCACGAAAAATTACGAAAATTGAAAATTTTCTATTTTTCGGGATAAGCAGTGGGCAGTCCAGAGTAAGCAGTAGGTGGTAGGTGGTAGGTAGTAAGTAGGGTCTGTCGAACTGAAGACTGTGGACTGTGGACTGTGAACTGAAGACTGCCGACTGAAGACTGGAGACTACCTACTACCTAATGCCTACTGCAAACTATCTTCTGAAATTCATCGACCTTTCTCCGCGAAATCATCAATCGTGTGCCATCGGCAAGAATTATTGTATCATTAGTAAACGAATCCAAATGAACAAGGTTGATGACCGTATTTTTGTTAATCCCGAAAAATCCTGAATCGGCCAAAGTCTTTTCCACTTCTTCAAAAGAACGATCTGCAACGATGGTAGCAAATCCTGTAAGATGAAATACAGTAAAATGATTATCCTGTTGAAAAAACATCAGATCGCTAAGATCAATTATTTGATGCCCGGATTGATCCTGGATGGTAATTTGACTAATCATACCCTCGTAAAATTTTAAATATTTGCCCTTATAAAAGCAAAATTATCGCAATGGCGAGGGAACTTCTTTGGGAATGTTTGACTTGCAGCCTATGGTTGACAAAAGGTAGTTTTTGTTGAGCAAACGGTTGGTCTATTTAAATTTTGAAAATGAAATCCCATAAATATCGAATAATGAATCTTGAAGTTGAAAAAGGGGGAAATGAGGATAAATCGTATTCCAAACCATCTTGGCTCCGATCCCCTTCTCCGCTGATCAGCAGAAAGGGAAACACAGCTGCAATAACCACAGCAGCAGCCAGTGCGCTGGAATCCTCCCCCTCCAGAGCCTGTCCCGACTTTTCGGGAGGGAGTTAGAGGGGGTCGGCCTGTGCGCCGAAAAACCTCCAGGGGGAGTTAGTGGGGATCTCTACTGTAACTCACCGGAACGACAATCACTACTTTTGTTCCCGGATTAATCTGTCCCGGCTGAACCTCGTGGTAAGTGATGGCGGTGTGGACTTTGTGTTTTTTTCCAAGTAGTTCAAGCCGGCGGCGGGTTACCTCCGTGCTCAGGTTCAAATGTTTTTGACCATTTGTTAAAACCGGCTTTGTCTGGTTTTTACCCAGGCCGTTATCTTCGACAATTATTTTGATGGTGTCGTTGGTTTCGGGTGAAAAAGTAATAAGGATTCGGCCTGTTTTATTTTTGAGCTGCGCGATGCCATGCCCGATGGCGTTCTCAACAAAGGGCTGCACAATCATCGAGGGAATCATGGCCTCATCTTCCTCCATGTCATCGGCAAGGCTGATGGTGTAATCGAAAGGATTTTCCATGCGCAACTTTTCCAGTTCAAGATAATTTTTCAGACGGTCGATCTCTTCTTCGATGCTGATGAACCCGGTTCGGATGGCGTTGAGGTTTTGCCGGATTAGCCGCGCGAATTGTGAAAGGTAGTGCGCGGCATCGTTGGGCTGGTTGTGTAGCAGATGGTTTTGCACGGAGCCGAGCGCGTTGAAAATAAAATGCGGATTCATCATCGTAAGCAGGGCTTTTTGTTCCAGCAACACCAATTGGTTATCCATTTCGAGGGTGTGGCGATGGCGCAGGCTGCGGCGATGAATCGACCATAAAATCCATCCTGAAATCAGGATAAACAGACCAACATAAAAAAGCGGATGCTGCCATAAAGTAGCTGAAACCACAATCTTAAAATTCAGGGGTACACTAAATTCCGTCCCCGGTTTTTGTGCCCTCACCCTAAAAGTGTAATCCCCGATACCCAGATTCTGATACACCACCTCACGTGCTGTACCCATGCTCCAGCTTGTATCAAGTCCCGCCAGTTGATAAGAATAAATAATCGGGGCAGCAGAATAACTGATGCACGCAAAGGCACATTTGATTTGGTTTTTCCCGCTAATCCTCAGCTCGTCTTTCGCCAGGTCAACGTCTGCCCCATTTACCTGCACCGATTGCAAATAGGGAATGGGAACTTGCGATGTCATTTCGCCAATCCCGGCTTCGGGGATGATGGTAAGCCCGTCGTCGGAGGCCACGTAAAGCGAGTCATTAAAAACCAGGATTTCATTTATTTTCCTGAAGTTAATGTCGATAAACCGGAGGTCAACACTTTGATGATTGGCCATAAGTTCGGGATGTTCGATCACAAAAATATTTTGGGCAGTGGCGAGGTAGAGTGTCGGTTCGTACCAGGCCATTTTCCGCACCATCATGTCGATGGGCTTATTCATGGCTTGTGTCAAGTTGCAGAGCCGATGCTTGCACATCAGAAAAATGCTGTCGCCCTCTACGTTTATTACTTCTGTCGAATCGTTGATGCGAAGGTGGCCGGTGATGATTTTACCATCAAAACGCGATAATTGGGGGTTAGGAATTAATTCCCCATCCCGGTACAAATAATTTTTCTTGGCGTTCACCACCAACTCATCATCGGAGTTGAAGAATATGTTGTGGATACGTTCGCCAAGATTATCAATAATATCCTCTTGAAAAAAACTTTCAGAATTTAATAAAGACAGGGTAACCTGTGTATGAGCAAACACCTTACCAGTAGTCGGGCTAATTGCAAAGG
>CAZGAO010000113.1:0-14810 GCA_964523795.1 uncultured Lentimicrobiaceae bacterium | reverse complement strand
ACCATGTTAAAGCCGGATTATACCAAGCAGTTTGAAAAGGATCTGAAACGAGCGGAAAAAAGGCGAACATATTTTTGGTATCGTTCGTAACAGTAATCAAAATTGTGGGGCATGAAATTTACAGTAATAATTGAAAAATCAGGTTTCGAGAATTAGTTTTACTTTTGAGTGTTTTAACAAAACAGAAAAACTTGAATAGAAATGCAAACACAGGAAATATCCAATACAATAATTCAATCTATCGGCCAATTAAATCATTACCAGCAAACCAAGTTGCTCGAGTTTATTAATTCGCTGGTATCAGCAGATAGCACAGATAAACGAGGTCTTTTAAAATTTGCCGGAGCTATCGACAAGGAAGATCTATTAAAAATGGAACAAGCTATTAACGCAGATTGCGAAAAAATTGATAGCAATGAATGGTAATTTTATTTTGGACACCAATATTGTAATTGCTCTATTTGGCAATGATGTAGGTGTAATAGAGAAAATTTCTGGGGTCAAAGGTATTTTTATACCCGCAATAGTTGTTGGCGAATTGTTTTATGGTGCATTTAATTCAGGAAAACCTGAACAGAATAGCCACAAAATTTCAGATTTTTTAAGTGAAGTAAAAGTTTTGAATTGCGACCAGGAAACTGGACGATTCTATGGCAAAATTAAAAAAGAGCTAAAGGACAAAGGGAGACCTATTCCTGAAAATGATATTTGGATAATTGCATTATCCATGCAACATAAAATCCCGGTTGTAAGCAGAGATATTCACTTTAAAAACGTTGATCATCTCGATTTAGTGATCTGGTAACATTATCAAAAACAGCAAAGCATGAAGTTTACAGCAATAATCGAGAAATCCATAGATGGGTGGTATGTTGGCCAATTGGAAGAATTGCCGGCAGTTTTGTCGCAGGGTAAAACAATTGAAGAGTTAAAGGAAAATTTGTTGGATGCACTGCAATTGCTTCTTGAAACAAATAATGTTTGGTAGTAAATGATGTAAATTTGTCAAGGAAACAATTTAAACGATTTATTATGAACGAAAAAGAATTTTACATTTACCTTGGTAGCAAAAACACCGACAGGATAAGGGTGAAATTTTTAAAAGAAAAAGGAATAATTACAGATTTGCTTATTCAATATGAAGCAAGAATTAAAGAAAAATGGTATGCAATTGTCAGATATGATTGTGCTCATGGATTTTTTCACAGAGATGTATTAAAGCCAAATGGAGATAAAGAGAAAAAAGCCATAGAAATGCCCGATCTGAATACGGCTTTTGCTTTCGCACGGCAGGATATTGAGGACAAGTGGAAATGGTACAAAGAACAATTTATTAACAAAATGAAGTAATGCAAAATAACGAAAAAATTAAAAGAGATTTAGCTATTGGACTGGATTTTATAGAGACCATAATCCAGGAGCCGGAACTATTGGATGAAATTTCTAATGGCACAACCATTAGTTTTCTTGATAAAGCTGCTATTACAACAGAAACAATGGAAGAACAAAAAATGGAACGCAAATATGTAAAAGTGAAACGTAAATTTGAATTATTATAAATCAAACCTTTAACACACCCAAAACAATGACATAAACAACACTAAAATAAAAATATAAAAAGCGTTAGCTTTTTTCTTGGAGTCGAAAATCGCCAAAATTTAAACTGTTACAAGAAAATAAGATCAACGCTCACGCCTCAGGCGTGGGCTGTTCTTGTTTGTAACAGTGGGTGTTTGGCGATACCTCGACTTCGGATAGGTTACAGTACCCACGCTTTTTTTTGTGGAATTCAACTAATAGCTCGTCGGGGTATTGAGGGCAATCAACAAAAATTCATAATCTTATGAAAAAATTTACATTGCTCTTTGCCTTGCTCCTTGCAGCAGCAATTAATTTTGCACAGTCTCCTGGCGGCATCAACTATCAAACCGTGGTTCGCGATGCCGATGGGAGCCCACTTCCTAACACCGAATTATCCATTCGGTTAAGTATTCATTCGCTTGCACCCGAGGGCGAATTGGTTTACAGCGAAATCCATAACCTGACCACCAATGCCATGGGATTGGTTAATCTGATAATTGGTGAAGGCGAAACGCAGGCAGGAGATTTCGCGGCAATAAATTGGGGTGCCCGGGCACATTTTCTCGAAACCGCGCTTGACCTCGAAGGAAATGGAAATTTCCAGGTGATGGGTTCTACCCAATTTTTAAGCGTTCCTTATTCGATGTTTTCCAACTCAGCGAACCAGGCATCAACTGCGGCAGGGGTGCAAACTTTTACTACCAGCGAGAGAGATGCAATCGAAAATCCACAAATTGGGATGCAGATTTTTAACTCCACAAGCAATTGCCTTAATTACTACAACGGAAGCAACTGGTTTGAAACATGTGGCGACTGCACCCCGCTTCCCACGTTGGCCGAGGCCGGCGAAGACATTCACATTACCGATGTAAATACTACAATTAACCTGCAAGCCAATGTTCCCGTATTTGGAACCGGGTTGTGGACCATTATTTCGGGTGAGGGTGGCGTTTTGGAAAACCCCGATAACCCACAAACGGTCTTTACCGGCTTGCCATGTACGGAATATGCATTGTGCTGGACAATTGCCAACGCATGTGGTTCAAGCCAGGATACGCTGCTTGTGAAATTTGATGCAGTGCCAAGTACAGCCTTAGCTGGCAATGACCAGGTTTTTGCCGACAATACCATCGAAACTACGCTCGAAGCCAATACCCCGGAAGTTGGTGAAGGATTTTGGAATATTATTAGTGGAAACGATGGTGTAATAGCCGACTCGACCAATCCAAACAGTACCTTTACCGGCATCGAATGCGAAAGCTATTTGCTACACTGGACGATAGCCACCGATTGCAATACATCCACTGACGAGGTAAACATCAGCTTTAATTCGACCCCCACAGTGGCCAACGCGGGCGATGACCTTTGGTATGTAGCAGGTTCGTGGGTCAACCTTGCAGCAAACAGTCCCGAAAATGGGAACGGACAATGGGAAACCGTTAGCGGCGAAGGAGCCACCCTGATTGATGCCACCAATTCCCAGACTATTTTTATCGGGCAAAACAATACCGTTTATCAGCTAAGCTGGACGATAAGCACAGCTTGCTCAGCTTCCACCGATTCGCTTTATGTTTCATTTGGCAATGCCATGATATGCGGCATTACGCCCCTTATCGACAGCCGCGACAGCAATCGCTATGCTACCGTACAAATTGGCAACCAATGTTGGATGCAGGAAAACCTGGCCTACTTGCCATCGGTTTATCCTTCGTCAAGTACTTCAAGTTCAAACCCACGATATTATGTTTATGATTACCAAGGAACAGTTGTGGATTCGGCAAAATCCACAATAAATTACCAGACTTATGGCGTACTTTACAATTGGTCTGCCGCAATCACATCCTGCCCGTCTGGATGGCATTTGCCAACAAATACTGAATATTGCACAATGATTCATTCTTTTGATCCAAGCGTGAATTGCTCAATATTTGATTGGACAGGAGTAGATGCCGGTGGAAAAATGAAAACAACTGGTATTCTTGAAGATACTACCGGGTTATGGAAAGCGCCAAATTTGGGTGCAACGAATGAAAGTGGCTTTTCGGCTCTGCCTGCTGGCCAAGATTGGAATGGTAGCTTTGGAGGTATTAATAGTGCAGTAACTTTTTGGACCTCGTCTGCTCCCAGTGCTGGTAAATGGACATGGCGCGTAGCTAAAGACAATCAGAATATTTATCATCAAAGTTATAACACTAATGTTGGTTTTTCAGTAAGATGCTTAAAAGATTAAAGACAATACACTATGAAATATTTTAATATTCTTTTTCTATTGTTGTTGCAGATTAACCTTGCACAGGCCCAGCAAGTCATCGCTTCGGCGGGCGGCTACTTCCAAAACGAAAACCTTTCGCTGAGTTTTACGCTTGGCGAGCCGGTTATCGAAACTCTCCAAAGTGCGGAGCTTACCCTCACACAGGGATTTCAGCAGCCATACAACTTTTTCCTGCAACAAATCCTAAACATCCCCGCCGGATGGAGCGGTGTTTCCACCTACCTCGATCCGCTCAACAAAGGTGTGGAAGGCATGTTTTCAACCTTTGGCAACGACTTTATCATCCTGTCGTCGATGATGGATTTTTACTACCCGGCGGCAGGCGTAAACACCATTGGCAACTGGAACTATGAAACCGGCTACCAGATAAAAGCTGCCAACAATTTGGAGCTTACTCTGGCAGGTTCTAAAATCGGAAATCCAACCCTGGAGCTGTCGCAGGGCTGGAACCTAATGCCAGTGCTTAATAATTGCAATAATCCGGCGGAGGAACTATTCAACCCAATCATCGACCATCTTCAAATCGTAAAAGAAATAGCAGGTTCGGGAGTGTATTGGCCGCAATTTGGGGTAAACACACTTGGGGAGCTTAGCCCCGGCAAGGCATATTTTGTGCTGGTGGATGAAGATGTGGAATTGGAGTTTCCGATGTGTGCTCCTGAAAGCAAGACCCCCTCTAACTCCCCCTGGAGGGGGAGAACCGACCAGTGCACCGGCTTGTGCGTGGGAACTCCCTCTCCTACAGGAGAGGGCTGTGCCGAGGCGAAGCCTCGTGCATGCACGAGCAAAGCTCGGCAGGATGGGGTCAGCCTGTGCGCAAGCACTCCAATCACCCACACCATCGCCATTCCTTTGCAATCGATTGCCGGAATAGCCGAAGGAAGCATCATCACCCTTTACAACCAATTTGGTTTATGCTGTGGAGCCGCCATTTTTGAAAATCAAAACCTGGTAATTACTGCGTTTGGTGATGACCCAACTACCCCCGCTATTGACGGAATGACTGCTGGTGAGGCCATAAACTTTCGTATCTTCAATCCTGAAACCGGGAAAGAGTTTACATTGGGAGTTGCCTTTGATGAGCAAATGCCGCAGGGCGGATATTTTACGGATAACGGGCTTTCGGCTGTTATAAGTTTGGGAACTACCGGAGTTGAAGAATTTGCCGGAAAGCAACTCAACATTTCGGTTTATCCAAATCCGTCAACGGGAATGTTTTACGTTTCAACCTCTGACAGTCCGCCAGCTGGCGGACTGTCAGAGTTCGCCTGGCAAGTTTCTAATACTCACGGCTCCATAATCGCAACTGGTAAAAATGAAACCGATAATTTCACCATCGACTTCTCCACCCATCCTAAAGGAATTTATTATCTAAAAATAACACAAGGTGGATTACAAACTGTTGAGAAGCTGGTGGTGCAGTAGGATTTGGAGACCTAACAGGTTTACCCTTTTAGCCGTTGATCTGCTCTTTAAAAAGTAAGGCGAAGTTTATAAGCGAAAAACCTGTTAGGTTTCGCCACCACCAACAAAACCAAAAAGCCTCCCTGCAAGTTGTGGGGAGGCTTTTGTATTTCTATCGATCAAAAATCAAAGCAAAGATTTTATAGTTCATCCGTTTTAATACCAACATCTTTAAGAATTTTATTTAAGAGACCAGAACCAATGGTTTCAGATCCATGAACAGGAACAACTGTTCTTCGACCATCCTGATGCTTTAGAAAATGATGACTTCCTCTAATTCTGGCGACCTCAAACCCATGAATTGATAATATCTTTATCAGTTGCTTTCCGGTAAGCTTGGGGTAAGTACTGCTCATCTTTAAACAGCAACACGTTGCACACCAACAAATTGATTCACCTCAATTGGACGACCATTTTCGAGAAGGCATAATTCGATGGCTTCTTTAATTCTTTCGTTCAACTGGTCAAAGGTTTTAGCCTGCGTATGACATCCCGGCAATTCCGGAACACTTGCAATCAGGAATCCTTCTGAATCCTTTTCGATAACTACAGTGAATTCGCCTTTCATAATTGAATTGTTTTAAAATGATTTGATTTCACAAAAATAGTTATAAAAACAAGAACGAAACAAAAGAAACCGAAAGGTAAAAATATCTCAAGGAGGATTACAAACTGTTGAGAAGCTGGTGCTGCAGTAACATGCAGAAAGTCATCCGATGAATGCTTTCAAACACCGGGGATGAATTTCGGGAAACAGCAATTCTTCCCGGGGTAATTCATCGGATGACTACGCCGGCAAGCAAAAACCAAAAAGCCTCTCTGCAAGTTGCGGGGAGGCTTTTGTTGTTTTCGTGGGATGCACTGGAACCGGGAACGGGGTAAAATTGGGTAAAACCACTTAGCCAAAAATGACTTAAAACGCTGAAAAACAAACAATAAATAAAAATGCCGAAAATTGAATTATTCATGTTTTACCCTCGATTTTCTACCCAGTTTCTACCCAGTTTCTACCCGATTGAGTAAAAATAATGAAAAAACATTTACATTTGTGGCGACATTTTAAAAATTTATAGCATGGACAAAGTACAATTCACGGCGGTATTTAACCGCAAAAAGAGCTTGCGCCCGGACGGCACGGCACTAATTCAAATAGAAGCCTATTTGAATGGGAAAAAGAAATACTTTACTACCAAAATTTTCATAACTCCCAACCAGTGGGATAAAAAACGCCGGGAAATTACCGAAAAACACCCCAACAGAATCAGCCTAAATAAGCAAATCACAGCTCAAATAAATGAGCTTGAAGCTATCGAAATGAAGCGGCGACAAAGCGGGCAACCCTTTACGCTGCAATACTTGCGCGATTTTAAGAACGCGAACTACACAAATAATTTTATTGAGTTTTGCAGGCACGAAGTAGAAAGCGGAAAATTAAGAGGCACTTCCAAAACCCAGCACCGGGCAACCTTTCGGCACTTCGAGAAATTCAGGCCGGGAGTAGAGTTTGAGCAAATCAATTTTGAGCTACTTAGCGACTTTGACAAGTATTTGCGTGATTTGGGATTACACCCAAACACCATTACCAAACACTTTTCATTTTTGCGGCGGTATGTAAATCTGGCCATTGATAAGGAAATAATAGAGCAAAACAAATACCCTTTTAGGAAATTCAAAATTAAGAAGGTAAGCACCAAACGCGACTACCTGACCCCGGAGGAACTCGACAAGCTGGAAGCCCTCACCATACCCGATAGCCAGCCCATCGAACAACTTGCAAAAGATAAGTTCATGTTTGCTGTATATACAGGCTTACGCTATGGAGATTTGTCGGAGTTGAGGGCTGACAGTCTTACAATGGAAAACGGCAAAGAGTATTTGACCCTGAATATGATAAAAACGGGCGATACTATCAAAGTACCTATTGCCATGCTATTCGATGGGCGCGGCTTGGATATTTTTTACAAATACGCCAAAGCTGGCCAGCCAACTATTTTCCCGTTCCAACGCAATGACGAGGCAAACAGGCAGCTACGAAAGGTTATAGAACTGGCAGGCATTGGCAAACACGTTACCTACCACATGGCACGCCACAGCTACGCCACCTATCTACTTTACAAGGGTGTAAGCATTACCACGGTGCAAAAGCTCTTAGGCCACCGCCGATTAGAAACCACCATGATTTACAGCAAAGTAATGGATATGACAGTAGAGCGGGAACTACAAAAAGTTTCGTTTTCCTGATTTGTAATTTTATCTTTGCCCCGACATTTTAAAATTTGGCAGCATGGGAAAAATCACAGTAAAGCACTATTTAAACAAGAGATTGAAACCAAAAAAAATAAATGGAATATTAACATTTCTTGTTTATATTAGTGCAAATTATGCAGGAACTGACCACCAAATTAGAAGTCAATGGTTTAGAGAGCGAATTTCAGAACATGAGTTTTTAAATGATGAAAGCATAAATAAACTACTCGAATATGAAAAAGAGATTGTAAACGAAATTATATTAATGAACAATGAAAACGATACTCATAATTTAAGTGATTATTTAGGAAATTCATTATCATTTATTAGAGATTGGTTTTTTACATCTTACCTAAAAGATAATATTGAAAGAGATTTATTAGAGTTCATAAAATTAAAAACCGGACTATCTGAAAAATTGATTGAAATAAATTTAGGCTATTTCAATTATCATCTTTGGACTGAATCAATACAAAAAAATATTTTTGATACGGAAACAAAAACCAAAGCATTAATTTTTGTTCAGTTATTAGAATACGAAAAAGAAAACTTTACATTAGAATACAAAAATATTTATAAGCCAAACGAAATACTAAATTTTTATGAATGGTTTAAGAGGGGCGCAAAAGAAAGATTTATTGAATATGCCAAAAGTAAAAAAATAGTTAGTAATGTGAAATTAAAAGAAGTCATGCAAACATTTGATAATGACATTATTACATTTGCTTTAACAGATTTTCCGTTTTAAAAAGTAAAAAAAAAAGTAAAAAAATATCGGATAAAGTAATCTTATCCGATTTTTTTTGTTTTACTTTGTCGGATAATTTAAAATTAACCGATATGGATACGATTAAAGAAAGAAAAAAACTCCCAGCGGGAGCAATTAACGAAATTGCAAGCCGCACCGGACTAAGTCAGACCACAGTAAGTAAAGTATTACGAGGCAAAAGAGGCACTCCCAAAGCCGCAAGGGTGTTTAGAGCCGCCGCCGAATACCTTACCGAATACAAGGCCAACGAAGCCGAGGCGTTGCAAGCCCTCGAAGTGGCTTTAAGCGATGAAACCCACGAACAGTTAACCGCCCGGCTAAGCCGCCAGCGCGAAAAGTATGGCGAAGGCACAAGCCCGCTGTATTAGTACTAACCTTTAAAAATTAATATCATGGTACAGATTAACAACGAAAAACGAGAGATTACTATCACAATGCCCGGCGAAGCGTGTGACTGGAAGCAATGCAAAAAGGACTAATCGACCTCATGCAAAGGCAAAACCCCGAATTAACACCACTGGAAGATACCAGATATGCCACCCTCGAACTATTGGCGGCATTATTACCCACGGGCGACCAGCAAAAAAAAGGCATGATTAGGGAGGACGATTATTTGGAGCTACCCCATACACTAAACGATAACCAGCGGCAAAGCCTTCGCCATGCCATATTTGAATTTAAGCACCCCGGCACTAAAGTAAGCGACCAGCCCAACCCGGTAGCCCGGGCGTTAAACAGTATTTCAATTTAATTTAAATATCATTTACACACAACTTTAAAAATTAATATCATGGATACACAAGAATTTATTGAATTAGGAAAAGGAATTTACGGTAAAATAATAACCGTAACGCCTGAAATGGCAAAAGAAATGCTTAGCCACAGCACACAAAGCAGACCGATAAAAAAGGATAAAGTACAACAGTATGCCGCTGATATGAAAGCGGGAAAGTGGTTATTTAATGGGAGTTCAATATCATTTTCAGACAAAGGAAATTTGTTGGATGGCAAAATGAGGCTTTTAGCTCTCATTGAATCAAACACCAGCCAAGACATCCTAATTTTTAAGGGGTTCAATGAAAACATCATAGCAACCATTGATTTGGGACATCATGGGAAGGTAAGAAAAACAGGCCGATAAAATAGCCTCAAACATTAATTGAAATATCATTTACACACAACTTTAAAATTTAATATCATGGACAACAAGCCAAGCAAATCGAAAAAAAAACACATTAACGACAATGAAGAATTCCGAAATAAAAAATTTTGGGAAGAAGTTGATAATTATGAAATGGAAGCACCCCAACGTAAGAAATATTTAGCGGGGTTTATTGATTTACAGGATTTAATACAAGAATATCTTACAGCCAAGTATAATTCAAACCCTGACTTTCTTACAGAAAATTGTACATGGGCGTTTGGTTTAGAAATATATAATTTAGAATTTATGGCCGAAGATGCCCAAACCAAAACCCAGGACAATGACTAATCCACAAATTGCAGTAGTTACCATTGGCTTGGACGAATGGAACAAGCTAACGGCCACCGTTTCGCAAATGGCCGAAAGTGTAAAGCAGATGACCGCGAAAGAGGATAAAGAACTACTTACACCCCGGGAGGTGTGCGAACGGCTAAAAATTGGCCGTTCTACTTACGAACGCTACAAAGCAAACGGAATACTGGAAGTAACGCGGGTAAATCGCCGCAAGTACTCCAAAAACTATGTGAGCCGCGCCCACTTAGAAAAGCTGATAAACGATGGCGTTGTATGAAAACAAAAAGGCAGTCCGTATATACGGACTGCCTTTGTAGTTTGACACTTTAAAAATGTTAGTCATGGAACAACCAACAAGATTGGCAGCAAAGATAGGAAAATTAATTGCATTCAAATAACCAAAGATTAGCAGCATGAACTTAATAAACTTTTCGTACAACTGGAACGGCAAACTATCGACCGGGGTTTTTACAACCCTCCGTTTGCACAACCCCGGCAAATACATCGTGGGCAACGATTACCAAATACAGCTAAAGGGCAAAGCCATTGCAGCCGCCACGCTGATAAGTAAGTTTGTGGTAAGGCTTGACCAGTTAACCGACTATGTTTGCTATTTGGATACCGGGTACAGCAAAGCCGAAACGCTGACCATACTGCAAAGGATGTATAAAAACATCCATTTGCCAGATGCAAAGTTTGATTTATGCTTACTGCAAAAACACAAGCCGGAAGGCACAAAGAAGGGGTAAAAAATGAGATATGATAGATTTGATAAGGTTGAGCTTGCAAGGGATAACGAGGCATGAGGCCGAACGCATTGCAGGGGCAAATAATTTACAAGTGATTAACAGAAACGGGATAATAACTTATGACAACATGAACACAAAATTTATAGATGCTTTCTACATTCGTGTAGAAACGAACCAAACCGGACGGCTAAAGCTCGAATGTAGTTTGCATAAGTATTACAGCCACGTAAGAACCGGGCGGCAAACCAATTTTGATTTATTCAGCTTCGGCAATAGCAAGGCCGCCGCGAAGCTATTGGAGCAACAAACCGCCCTCGACCTTAGCAAAATGAAGGTTACTTATTACGAAATAGGTTTAAATATGAACATGGCCACCGATTGCCGCATTTACCTCGACCAAATGGAAACCGTTGGCAGTGGCGAAAATAAGCGGCCTTTGTTTGTAAACCCCAGGTACAAAGACAAACGGGTTAAGACGACCGTTTTCCACAAGACAATAAAGAAGGTGTACAAAGTTTACGACAAAGTATTTGAGATGAAAGATAAGCGGCGCACCGACTTACCCGACCACCCCAATATTTTAAGGATAGAAAGCATTTACAAGCGTGTTGAAAACCTCACGCTGGCCGATTTGCTCACGCCTGCCACTATCGAACGGCTTACAGCGCAATTTATCAAAGATTGGCGAAGCGTACAATTTAGCCCGGAAATCATTGCTCCAAAAGGAACACACCAGCGAAAAATAATTTTAGGTAAACAAATATTGGTACATGGTACAGCCGAAACCCTTTATTTGTACAAGATGCAGCACAAAGAAGGGAGTTTGACAGAGTGGAGATATAGAAACATACGGGAGTTTATTAATGATGAATGGAACACTTTTAAAAACAGCATCACAGTAATAAGAAACGACAAAGAAAGAGAGTACATGGACAAGCTGGCAGAAACGTTAAAACATTTAAATTGCTAAATATCAATATGTTAACGAATTGATGAAATACCTAAAAAACATCACAGAAAACAGAAAACGGAAAACGCTATAAATGAGCTAAGAACAAAAAAGGGTGTATAAGCATGGCTAAATATGATAAAAAAATATTTGCTTTTGGGGTGGCCTATACGGCACCCGGAAACAGTCGGGCAGCTTGTTCTATACATCCCAAAGGGATGACCCGGAAAGCGGGATTTATCAAAAAGGAAAACATCTAAATAAGTTGAATATATAATTTGCCGGAAAAATGAAACAGATTTTAATAGAGCTGGCCGAAAAAATGCCACCGACTAACACAAAACCCAAAAAGGTATTTATTCAATCATTTACTCAAAAAAATGCCGGGTTTGGTAAGCCAGTTTCAATAAGCACCCAAGCGAAGCATGGCGGGAACGGCTTAGGGTATTCAATGCCTCAAAAATTTAGTAAAATGCCTCAAATATTCAGTAAAACCCATAAAATCGGGCAACGTGGATAGTTTAGGACAAAGAATAACGGAAGGGGGTAAGCATTTAAAACAGTTGCCAAATATACCCGCAACCGATACCCACTGTAAAAGTAAGGGTTCTAACATAGCAATAACATTAAAAATACACTTATTCCACTAATACGCTAAGAAATGACCATTAAACCGAAAAGCAAAGTCAGCAGCCCACGAAAGGAGCGAAAAAATTACACGGCTGAACATCGAGAAAAAGCCCGAAAATATTACATGATGGGTTTAAGCCTTACCGAAATAGGCAAACTTTTAGACGGTTGCCCGGTGCGAACCCTCGAAAAGTGGCAGGCCGCCGAACGATGGACGGACTTAAAACACACGCCGGAAATTAAAAGCCGTGCGATGGAATTGCACCGGGGCGGCAAATCGTATAGCGAAATAGCCGACATACTTAAAATAAGCCGCGTAACGGTTTGGAGATATATAAAACAAGCATCTACACCCCACGCAGGCGAAACGAGCTAAAACCCGCTTAAAAATCAATATGCAGACAAATAGCACAAAGATATGAAAGCAGAAAACCAAAAAAATGCCATTGCCCAGCTAAAAAAGCAAGGGTTTAAGGTAGTGAAGGGATACGCCAACTTGTATTTAAACCAAAGCGGGGTAGTTTATCATTGCACGAAAGGCAGGTATTTAAAAATAGTGCAGAACCGGAATACAATATCAATAGGCACGAAAAAAGTAAGCGTTCCAAAACTTATTTTGCAGGAATTTGCAGGCGAAACATACCGGGCGGGGCAAATCGCGTACATTGACGGCGACAAAACAAATATTTGCCTTTCTAATATTCGATACCAAAGGAAATACCCACCCGGCGAAGCCAAAAGAATAGAACGCGATAAGCTGTTAACAGCGATACGGTGTTATTTTTCTGTGGATAAAAATTACACGCCCGGGAATCAATTTTTGACAAAGGAATATTTGAGAGCGATAACAGAAAGCAGGGACTTTTTTAATATTCACTCACAAAAAGCAAATATTAAAGTATTCAGCACCTACCTAAATGGGATCCATGCCGAAACCATACCAAATAGCACCACAAAATATTTGGGAGCTTTAAGCAAGCACGCAACGGCAAAAGCACTCAATCTATCGGTAAGGGATACCGAAACCATTATCGAAAATTTTACAGCCCTCTTAATAACTGAAATACTCACAGAGATGGACGCGGGCAAATTGGCCTTAAGACCATATCGCGAAAAAAATAACACCATAAACCAACTGAATGAAAACGCCAAAATGTATTTATCAAAAATAAGCGAAATAAAGCGCGGTGGGTTGTACGTAAACCCACCATGACCCATGTAAATCAATACTTTAAGTAAATTGGTAGAAAATAGGTAGAAATAAACGCCTAAAAAGGGCAATTTTTAATAAAAACTAAACACAACAAACATGAGCAGCGCGATAGATGGTATTGAGGATTTGATTCAAGATGCTTTGTTGAGGGTGATAAATTCAGCAAATAGAATATCAATATAAAAGCAAATATTTTAAATTAATTTTTTAACTTAACACTTAACACAATGGCAGAAAAACCAGTAATTGAGTACAAAGAGCGTGAACACATGCACGCTATCGAACAGAAAGAAGTGATTTTGGAAAATATCCAAAGCCTAATTGACCAATGGGAAAAGCTCACGGGAACGGAACTTGCAACCGCTGACCTACCCGCGTTTCTTACAGGCGAACAAGACCAGTTAAAGGAATTGGCTTTTAACAAACTTTCAACATCCAAAGATGCTACCCTATTTGGGATAAACATCCGTAAATCAAAAGCTGTGGAGTTGTTGGACTTACCCGACCTTACAGAATTATCCACCCAAATAAAAAGCCACGCAACCGCTTTGGGTTCGTCTTTCAATACCTTAAGTATGGAGGCCGGGGATTTAGAAATAAAAAACAAGCAAGTGAAAAATACCACCAGCTTTGATGCTGAATTGCAAGCCACATACACCACAACAGCCGATACACCGGGCGAAGTTGCCCGGCTGGAAGCGTTCGCGGACATTGTGGACACTCTAACGGAGTTGCACCAAAACAAATTAATCGACCTTCGTACCAGTGAAATATTTGAAAAAATGTTTCATTGGAACATGAGTGCCGGGGTGCTTTCCTTTGATACAAACTTTGTAAAAAATGGAAGGGCGTAAGCAATGAAATTTATTAAGATGACAGATTTTCAAGAGCAAGTGGAGATAGGTATTCCAAACTTACTTGAAAAGGTTAGGCAAATGAAACCCAAACCCGTAACGGCTTTATTTGATGCAAGCCATGAAGTGGGGTTAAGCCAATCACAGGTAAAGAAGGATGATGTATTTAGAAAGATTATTAAGCAGCATTTGGCTTTATCAGAGATGCCCGGGTTTAACACCAAAATAAATGGGCGGCAATTACTTGCCATTGAATTGATGGAAGGGGCGACCGAAAAACTGGTAAATTTGAAGCTGTGGCCGTATCCTGAAATGAACATTGACGGTATTAAATTTTTGGCTTTTGTACCCGTAGGAGATGAGGATACAGAAATTGAAGTACTGTTAACGGGCGACCCGAAAAACACTACTAAGCTCCCAAGTAATTTGGTGGGGTTTATTTAAATTTGATTTTTTAGATTTGGTATTAAAAGGGGTGCAGAAATGCACCTTTTTTTTATCCTCCGCAAAAAAGCAATTAGGTTAATATGGGCTAATTCTTTTTTTGGAGTGCTATTATTTTGAGAGGGTTTATATATTTGCTA
>CAZGAO010000112.1:0-15006 GCA_964523795.1 uncultured Lentimicrobiaceae bacterium | reverse complement strand
CCTACCTCATGGTCATGGGATTTCGGTGATGGTGGAGTTTCGACTCTACAGAATCCGGAATACACATACCTGACACCTGGAACTTATACCGTCACATTGACCATATACGGCCCCGGTGGAGAAGACACTCAGGAAATGATCAACTTAATCGTTGTTCATTATCCACTGCCAGTTGCTGATTTCGAAGCTGATCCTACAGGTGGCACAGCGCCACTAGATGTTAGTTTCGTGAATTTGAGCTTAAATGGTGAAACCTACCTTTGGAATTTCGGTGATGGTAATACATCCACTGAGATGAATCCTGATTTCGTTTATGAAAGTCCTGGAGTTTATACAGTCACTTTGACTGTAGAAAATCCCGATGGGATGACTGATGAAATGGCGAAGGAAGACTACATAACTGTAGTCGAACCTGCACAGGTTGTTATCACAAGTTTTACTGGTGATCCTGCTGGATTTATATCCAGGCAGCCCTGGACTGGAAACTTTTCACAGGAAAATGGCGAATCTGCCGAGATAATGTCAAGCCTCGGAAATCAGTATTCCCTCGACTTTGCAAGTGGAACCGTAACAAGCAACACCTTGTCGAGCACCGGTGATGACATTCTTACCCTCAGCCTCACCGGAGCTAATGGTCAGGATTTTCAGGATTTAAGCGTTCCGGTATTTGCCAGCCACAACCTGCTGGCCGACAGCATCGGCAGTCAAAATATCCAGATTTATACCAGCCCCTCAAATGTCACCCCCGAAACCATCGAATACGAACTGGTATTCCCCATGCAGGATTTTTACAGTCTGTACAATTTTACCTTCGCGGCCAATAACCAGGGTGCGGGCATCCAGGAAATAAATTTTGAACCTACCGCCAACACACTTTCCATCCACGTGCTGTGCAACACGAGTTCAAACTATCAAACCTTTTCCATCCTGCAAAACGAATCGGGCGAAAGCTGGTTTCAAAATGGCATGCTCATGCTTTTCCCCGATGAGGGTACGCTGGCTTTGCTTTTGGAAGATATTGGCAGCTTTGTATATCCCGGCGAGGAAATAAACACCAAAATACTTACGGGAGCAGCCACCACCTGGACCATCACCAACGAAACATATAACGAGGTGGTTTATACGGGCAGCCACAGCACAACAGGCATCACCGAAAAAAACATCACCGTGGGTTCGTGGACACTTGGTCCTATTCTGGAGCAAAGCCTGCGGATAGATATATCAAGCCCAATAAAAACCGTTAGTCGCTATTTCCCGATGGATGGCACAACAGGCATCGCTGATTTTGAAAATAAAATTACTGGTGATGGGCTTGTCGAAATTTACCCCAACCCCTTTTCCGAATACACAAATATCCCCTTTAAAATTTCAACTCCCGGCAAGGTAAAAATTGAACTGCTCGACATGAATGGTTCGATTATCCGCGTGCTTTTAAACGATAACAAACAAAGTGGAGATCACCAGCTAAACCTTGAAGGTGCATCTATCCCAAATGGCGTTTATCTTTTAAAACTAAGCACCACCAACAATATTTCCATCAGGCAGCTTGTCAGGGTGCAGTAAGGCGGGGGTCTGTCTAATAATAAGGATTTCTGTACTTTACACAAACATGTCATTGGTAGTTCCTGCGGTCGATCGAATGCCTGATGTCAAACAATAACTACACAACGGCTACAAGTTCTCGGCCGAGCTGCTGTATGCCTTGTTTTATCTTTTTGTAAGTTTTTGGGCGTGGTTCCCTGTGGCCTTGCAGATAATGCCCAAGTTGACGTTGGTCGATACCCGTAACACGTGCCAATGCAGCCCGGGTAACAATCCCGTCTAACTTGTGTAGCAGTGCCGAAACTTTCAATTCAAAATCAAGTGCATAATTACCCTCAATAATATCTGCTGGCAATTCATCACCGTCCGCAAGCGAACTTTCCACGTGGAATTCAAAAGCTCCCCTAAAAGATTCTTTAACCCCTTCCAATGTTTTGTTGGTTGCCATGACCATGCCATTAATTTCCCCTGTTCCGGCTGCATAATTGTCGCCACTCCAACTTATAAATATTTTAATTTTTTCCATTATTGTTGTTTTTTGAGAGGCTATTTCCACCTCGCTTGTTTAAATATATTGTTTAAAATCACCTGATCCATTGTTTCGTTAGGTTTACCATTAACCGTTACTTTCCCTTTTTTCTTGTTGTGCTTAAACTGTCTGTGGCTGCCTCTTTGCGCAGCAATGTACCAACCATCAGATGTCAGCATTTTTAAAATCTCCCTTACCTTATACCGTTTCATTGTACTGTTATCATTATTCGGTTTGCCAAAGATAGTATTTATGCTATCATTACAAATCATTTTATTAATAATTTGCATGATACTATTCTCCAGTTTTGAGGTTTCGATAATCGGCGAAGCGATAGAAATTCAGGGCTTCACTTAAAGTGAAACCCTGAATTTTTTCAATCAAAAGCTTAATCTAAAATCTTGGCCCACTCGCGCTGCTTGCGCTTTTTCCAGTCGCCCTGGTGGTAGGCATAGCTCATTATAAGCGGCACCACCGAAGTAGCTTCGGCATACACCATTTGCTCGAACACTGTATCTACCTTGCCCCACGAGGCCGCTTCTTTGAGCGTTGAGCTTGAGCAGGCACCATCGCGCACATCGGCCACGGTAATCTGTACGGCGTATTTGTGCAGCGGAACGTCTTGACCCAAAATTTCGGCGCACACCACGGTGTCCTGCGCAAAATTTTTGGGTACGCCGCCACCAATCATAAATAAACCGGTGGTGCCGGCGGCCATCTTTACCTTAGTCAGTTCCAGAAAGTCTTTCACCGAATCGATCGATATATGTTTGTCAGGATTTTCCCATTGGTGTTTAACCAGGCCAAAGCCTGCGCTGCTATCCGAAAATGCCGGGCAGAAAATAGGCACATTATGCTCGAAGGCCACCTGTACCAACGAATCTTTTTTTACCGAGTGTTTGGTGAGATAACGTCCCATTTCCCGGATAAACTCGCGCGAAGAATAGGGCCGTGGGTCGAGGCTGTCGGCGATTATTTTGGTAGCTTCGTCGCAGGCCTGCAATTCTTCCTCATCGATAAAGGTATCGTAAATACGGTCGATGTATTGCGAGCGCAGTTCTTTATCGTCAACCCAGGGCGTACCGCGATAGTGCTTATAACCCAGGGCTTCAAAAAAGTCCATATCCACAATCGAGGCACCGGTGGCCACGATAGCATCCACCATATTATTTTTTATCATATCCACATACACCTGCATACAGCCGCCGGCACTGGTACTTCCGGCCAGCGTAAGCCAGATGCTACACTCCTCATCTTTGATCATGCGTTGCAGGATATCGGTCGCCGAGGCCGTATCGCGCGAGGTGAACGACATTTTGCGCATGGCATCGATAATGGGCGTGGAATCAAACGATTTGAAGTCGATGTGCTCGATGGTTTCGTTGAGCAGTGATTTTTTACTCATGTCTGTTTATATTTTAAAATTTATAATTATCCATTAGTGTCCACTATAAAATAGTTGCCGTTCTTTGAAATCATTGTAATCAGTAGTTTTTAGCAGCTTTTAGTTGCGTGACGATTTGAAACGTTGTTTCAGTGAGAAAAATTTAACTCGATGAACACAGGAAAATACGTTTTCGCACAGTTGATAGAATTTTTACCAGCAAGAGCATTCGACCGTCTGGTGGAAAAATATCAGGGCAACAAATACGTAAGGCACTTCACTTGCTGGAACCAATTGCTTTGTATGGTTTTCGGCCAATTAACAAACAGAGAGAGCCTACGGGATGTCATCCTTACCATAAATGCTCACAGCAAAAAATCGTACCATCTTGGTTTTGGCAATCACATTACCAGAAGTAACTTTGCTAAAGCCAATAAGAGGCGCAATAGCCTAATATTTGAAGAGTTTGCCTACTTCCTGATCGATATAGCGCGAAAGAAATGCATTAACAGCGATTTCACAATTCGGGGTAAAGTTTACGCTTTTGATTCTTCAACGATCGACCTATGCTTAAGTATCTTCTGGTGGGCAAAGTTTCGCAAAACAAAAGGCGGAATAAAACTTCATACTCTCTATGATATTGTTACGCAAATCCCAGCATTTATACACATCACACCTGCTACGGTCAATGATGTGAATGCTATGGATGTTATACCTTACGAAGCCTACGCATATTATGTGTTCGACAGAGGCTATGTCGATTTTGCCCGACTTTATAAAATAGCCCGTCTGTCGGCCTACTTCGTCATTAGGGCAAAATCCAACCTGAAATACAAACGAATGTACTCAAACAAGGTTGACAAATCAACGGGGGTTAAATGCGATCAGGTTGGAAAACTGACTGGTTTCTATACCTCCAAAGATTATCCTGAAAAACTGCGTAGAGTAAAGTTTTATGATGAAGAAACCAGGCGTACCTTTATTTATCTAACAAATAACATGGAGATTACAGCATACGAGGTTGCGCTACTTTATAAAAACAGGTGGCAGGTCGAGCTGTTTTTCAAATGGATCAAGCAACATTTAAAAGTGAAGTCTTTCTGGGGAACATCCGAAAATGCCGTTCGCATACAGATTTACTCTGCAATCATTGCTTACTGCCTTGTAGCCATTGTAGGGCAAGACTTGAAAATTAACAAAACCACCTACGAAATATTACAGATTTTAGGTGTGTCCCTTTTTGACAAAACCTCTGTAAAAGAGCTTCTTACGAAATTTGATTACAATGATGTCAATGAACTAAATTATAATCAACTGTCACTCAACTTGTTTTAAGTGGACAGTAGTGATAATTATCAACTATTGAAATTTGTAGGATAGCAGTTTATAAATCAGCTTGGAGGCCAAAAAGTCGGGCGCGCGGTTGTGCTCGTTGGGGGCGAGTTCTACCACATCGAAGCCCACGACATTTTTGTTTTTTATCACTTTTTTCAAAAAGCTGATCAGCTCGTACCACAGCAGTCCGCCGGGCTCGGGCGTGCCGGTAGAAGGCATTATGGAAGGATCGAGCCCGTCGAGGTCGATGGTGATAAATACATTCTCGGTAAGCATTTCTACAGCATTGTACATCCAGGCGGTATGGCCAACGATGTCTTCGGCCAAAAAAATCCGCCGCTTATTCAGGAAGGGTTTTTCAACCACGTCCATGCTGCGAATGCCTACCTGCACGATAGGACAAAGCTCTTTAACGCGCGACATAACGCAGGCGTGATTGTATTTGGAACCGTTGTAGCTGGGGCGCAAATCGGTGTGGGCATCAATTTGCAGGACGCTCAGGTTTTTGAACTTTTCGGCGTAGGCACGCACAAAACCGGTGCTTACCGAATGTTCGCCACCGAGGCCAACCACAAACTTGTCCATGGCGAGATAATGCGCTGCGGCTTGCTGCACGGCATCCACCATTTTTTCGGGCGAAGATTTTTCGAGTACCGGGGGAGCCGTAAAAATCCCCTTCTTATAAACTTCCGAATCGGTTTCGATATCGTAAAGCTCCATGTTGGCCGAGGCTTCCAGGATAGCGTCGGGGCCTTTGTCGGCACCCTTGCCCCAGGTGGAAGTTTCGTCGTAGGGCACGGCCAGCACCACTATTGCCGAGTTTTCGAGCGCGGAGTTTTGCCCGTCGAGGCCGCCATAATTTTCAGGATAATCCATAATACACCATTATTTTTAAAATTGAAGGAGCAAAGATAAAACTTTTCGTTATCGGGGTAGTTGGCAATTATTTCTTGAAAACGAATCATTTGGTTTTTAATGGGGGGCTTAAACCGGGATTATTGTTTATGAAAATAATCTTAAATTTGGCGGGTATTAAAAATAGTGCATTTTACAATAAAATAACAAATATGAAAACAATAGATATCGTAAAAAACAGGCTGATTGATAGAATAATGATCACAAAAAATGAGCAATTTCTCAATGCGATCGACAGTATTTTCACATCAACTCAGTTAGACGAAAAACTTTTTTTGGATTCTCATCAAATCGAGATGCTTATGATGAGTGAAAATGATATTGAGCAAGGACAATTAATATCAGAAACTGATTTGGAAAAAGAAGATTCTAAATGGATGAAATAACAGTATTTTGGGCAAAAACAGCTAAGAAACAAAGAGATCATATTTTTGATTATTGGAACAATCGCAACAAGAGTAAATCATATTCCAAAAAACTCAACTTAGCGATTAGAGAAAGAATCAAACTGCTTAAATCTCATCCGGAAATGGGTAGAGAAACTATTTTTGGTAATACAAGAGCGATTTCTATGCGGCATTACAGCATCTTATACAAAATAGATAATTCAGTAATTACTATTACCGGATTTTGGGATAACAGACAAGACCCCGAAAAATTTCTTGTATTCTTAAAAAAGTAAGTTTCAACTAAACCGGCATAACAGAATCGACTATCATTGATTAAATTCCAGACAATTTAAATCGCAAAATGAAATAAAATGGCAAGTGTGGATAAAATACGAAATGGCTTAATTGATAAAATCCAAGCCATACAGAACAGAGATTTTTTAGAAGCTTTGGATAAACTAATACCTTCAAGCGTATCTGAATCCGACATTGTGGAATTAACGAGTGAGCAAAAAATATTGCTGGAAATGAGTGAAAATGATATTGAACAAGGAATCCAGTAAAAATAAAAACACAGGAATAACAAGTCAACTTCGGTAAATGATATGCAGTATGGTTTAGACCTTTTATAAAGCATAGCAAAAAGCCATGATTACCCATTAAAGCCCCAATAATCCACCTCCCCCAAAATTGTGAGGATTATACCATCTGACCTGATTTTTTTTCGGGAAATCCGCAAATTTGGATAAATGCGTTTTCGATTGTGCATAAAGTTGAAAATTCATCCAGCCTTCCACTTAAAAAGTTTACTGCTCAAAACTCACGCAAAGTTTCATCCAATCCATAAAGATTTTTGTATCATTGCAGGAATGATTCATATTTAATTTTAATGCAAATGATAATAGATGCCCACACCCATATTAACAACTACCACGAGGACAGGGTGGTTTCGCTTGATGATTGCCTGAACAGACTTACCGATACCATGGCCGAAAATAAAGTGGACTATTCGCTTATCCTTACTTCCTACGTGGTGAACGAACACCGTCCCGGCATAAAAAAGGTGGTGGAAGCTATCCGCGACCGGGACAATCTTGGCGTGGTGGCTGGTATCAGCTTTTTGAATTACAAAGAAAGAGATTTGCGCGAGCTAAGCGACTACATGGAAGACGGGCTGATAAAAGGTCTGAAACTTTATCCCGGTTACGAACCCTTTTATCCTTACGACAACCGCCTTAAAGTTATTTACGACCTTGCCGTTGAGTATGATGTGCCGATGATGTTTCATTCGGGCGACACCTACACACCCACAGGCAGGGTTCGCTTTTCGCACCCCATCCACATCGACGATGTTGCGGTGGATAACCCTGAATTGAAAATTGTAATTTGCCACGTGGGCAATCCCTGGATTACTGATTGTATGGAGGTAGTGTATAAAAACAAAAATGTGTTTGCCGATTTCTCAGGTTTGGTTTTGGGTAATTTTACCGAAAAGTTTGAAAAATACATGAAGAGCCAGTTGGAAGAAATGATACTCTACATCGGTGAACCCGAATACCTGTTGTACGGAACCGATTGGCCCATCTCGACCATGAAATCCTATCTTAAATTTATGAAGCAACTCGACCTGCCCGATGATAAAAAAGAACTCATCCTTTGGAAAAATGCTGCAAAGCTTTTTAAAATTGATACTTCTAAATTGTAATATTTGACATTAGGCAATATTCATTTTGAAATGCCTACCAATTATTTCAAGTAGTTTTCGTTTTTTGATGGGTTTGGCAATGTAATCTGATATGTGCTAAAAAATAGACTAATCAATTTGAACCATCATTAGAATTTCCATCGCTAGCCAATTACGCTACCTTTGCCTTCCAAATTTGTGATGATGAAAAAATCAGTTTTACTATTTCTTTTCTTAATATTTCCTTTTTTATTTTTGAAGGCGCAAAGCTCTGCTATCATTGTTGACAAAAACAAAGATCAGTTTGTGTTTGGGCAAATCTATGCTGATTTCAAATACAACTTCAACAGCGAGATTAAACCGGTTGCAGCCTTCCGCTTCAATCAGGGGATTATCGGCTACTATCACAAAATTTCGGATAAGGTGAGTGGCAAAATTATGCTCGATGTTACCCGAACTACCAACTTTACTTCCATCACCGATTCGATGGGCAGGCCAGTGAGCTACGATTATTTTGAGGGCAGCAAATACACGGCTTATCTTAAAATGGCGGAGATAAAATGGGAAGTTAACGATTATTTTACTTTTCGCTTTGGGCAACTTCTGAATACGCAATACCTCACTTTTCAGGATCAGTTTTGGGGATATAGGTATGTGGAAACTACCATGCAGGAAAAATTCAGGTTGGGGATGCCGGCAGATTTTGGCGCACAAGCAGATTTTAAAATCAAAGATAAATTGCTTTATCAGGTTTCGGTGGTAAATGGTGAAGGGCCTTTCAGACATCAGGACGAGGAAGGGGGATTTCTTTTTGCAAATAATCTACAATATTACCCGGTAAAAGGACTTACTTTAAAAATCTATGCCGATTATGCGCCTTCGCCGGATACGGCTTTGGGTTCAGCAGATAAATCCGTACTTTCATTTTTTGCCGGTTATCAAAAACCAAAATACAGGCTTGGCACTGAATATAGCCGGGTGAATAATTATCAGTTTTCGGAAGATAAATCCGTAGATGCCTTTTCGCTGTTTGGATCAATTTTATTTTTCGATAAGTTCAGTGCATTGCTCAGATGGGATCATTTAAATATTGATACCAATCAAAAATCAGAAAAGATTGATTACTTTATCGGGGGATTACAATACGAGCCGGTGGAAAAATTTACCACCTCGCTGAACTACCGTTATTTTTCGCCCGATGATTTGGGGATGATACTGGCAAGTTTTGGGCTGAAGTTTTGAGTTATGAATATATGTGAGGACATATCGGAGATTAATCCTCAATCAATGGTTCTTCGCCGACTTGGATTAAAATTTTATTCAATAAGATTTTTGAGAAATACCTTTCGTTAGCAATCCAGTTTTCAAAAACTGATCTTAGCTCAGGGATAAGTCCTTTCTGCTTTGCTTTGATAAGCAGGCCAATTGAACCAATACAATTTACATCCAGCGATTCGGCTATTCGCCTGGCTTTGTTGTCGTCTATCAGCAAAAAATCAGCATTTAATTCTTCGTATAAAATAACCGATTCAGATTCACCATAATCCATAATAAGCGAAAGATGATTTTTGGACTTGATTTCGATTACCCGACTTCTTAATTTTGTCAGGATACTTTTATCGAATTCGGGATTTTCATATTTTATCAATTCCTGCCATACTGCATTCGTGATATAAAACTCACCAAACACCTTTAAGATCAAATCTATTAAGCCAACAAGACCCAATGAAATTAAAGCTCCGGTGTCAGCAACAACAATTTTCATCGCTTAACTATCACGAAGTTTCTCTACATCCGAAGCAATCTGATCAAGGTCAAGCTCAGCAATAGGAATTCGATTTTTCGCTAATAATTTCTCAAATTCATACCGTGTTAATCCTGAAAATTGAATTGCTTTCCCAAGTGTCAATTTACCCTCTTGAAACAACATTTTCGCAATTGAAGTTTGAAAATGTGCTTTTAACTCGTCCTCAGATTCATTAAGCGCAATCATCAAATCAGCAGGAACATCAACAGGTATGGTTATATTTGGCATGTCTCTATTTTTGAAATTAACGCATTCGCAAATTTAATGTTGCAAATAAGCGAATTCACAATTATGCAAAGCTAAAACAATTAATGAAATTTACTAATCGGGATAATCTCTACTTTCTGCTCGGCAAGCAATATCTGTGCTTTGTTTAGGTCTTCGGCAAAACCAAGCAAGAAGCCTCCGCCACCCGATCCGCAAAGTTTGAGGTAATAAGTGCCGGTGTCGATGCCGGTTTGCCAAATATCGAGAAAAGCAACAGGAATCATGGGCTTGAGATGCATAAACAGAAATTTTGACAGTGATTTCAGGTTTTTAAAAAACGTTTTGAAATCGCCCTTCACGATGGCTTCTATGCTGCTGTTGGTAAAAGGAATCATCTCATCAGTAATCAGTTTTTTAAAACTTTCCTGCTTGCACTGGTCGAAAAACAAACTTACCAGGGGGCCGGTTTTTCCGGGCTTTCCGGTGTTAATCAGGAAAATTCCGCCGTCCTTTGAAAATTCCCGTGGAATGCCCACTGATTCGATATGATGGTCGGGCTTGATGAGCAAGGGATTACGAATGTACGAATTCAGCGGATCCATGCCCGAGCTTACGCCATGGAAAAAGGATTCCATCTGGGCAAATATCGTTTTCAGCTTATTGAATTCCAACCGTGAAAGGTGATCGTTTTGCTTGATCCTATCGGTGGCATATTTTTCGTAAATAGCCGCTACCAGTGCTCCCGAGCTTCCCACGCCAAAACCCTGCGGAATGGAAGACTCGAAATACATGCCTTTTTCAATATCGCTTTTAAACCGTTCAAGGTCTAATTGTGCTATTAGCTCTTTGTGCAAGTGCTTTTTTTGGAGATAGGCCAAAAATTCGGCAAGTGATTGGTTTGAGTCTTCGGCAAATTTCAAGTCGGTATATTTGTCTTCGTTAATAAAACTCAGTTCACCTTTGAAATGCGTGTAAGGCACCGTTAACGCCATCGAATCGCACATGATGCTGTACTCGCCAAAAAGCAAGATTTTTGCGTAAAATATTCCGTCCTTGTTTATCATTCTTATCGTATCCTTTTAGGGCCATTACCCATTTTATCATCAATCATTTTTCCTGATTCGCACAGGGGTTTCAACGCTTGTTCAATAAATTCCAGTACGGCGGCTTTATCTGTTTCGGGATAAAGCACATGCACGTTTGAGCCGGCATCGAGGGTGAAACAAAGGTTTACCCCCGATTGTTCCCTATAGGTCTGAATTTTTTTGATAATTTGCAAAGTGCCTGGTTCCATCAAAATATAGCCGGGCATCGAAGCCATCATCATCCCGTGCAGGGTCAGTGCTTCGCTTTCGACTACAGCAATAAATGCTGCTAAATCCCCGCTTTCGATGGCCTTTATGAGCTTCCCCATATTTTGGGAAGCCTGCAGGTATCTGGCCGGGGCAAAAGGATTTCCATCCATCAGGCTGTGTCCGGCACGGCTCGAAACTTTCTTTTCGCCCTTGCTGACAATGAGAATTGTATCATTAAAATTTTGGAAAGCCTTATGAATGGGAAGCTCAAAAGGTGTGGCAAATTTGTCGGAGGAGTCGGGAATAAACGCTGATATTCCCCAGCTCGAAAGTTTTCCATACACGCTCCTCGATGCGCTGCCCGAGCCAATCCGCGCGAAATAGGAAGCCCTGCGGTAAAAATCTGAATCTGCCATTTTTGGATCACCTGAAATTTCCTGCTCAATACTACACAGGCAAAGCGCGAGAGCACTCATGGCCGAAGCAGAAGATGCGATGCCGGCGGAATGCGGAAAAGTGTTGTGCGAATCAATGATAAAATCCAGCTTGGTAAGGAAATTTAATTCATTGCTTATGGTATCAAAATAAGATTGGATTTTTTTTTCAAAAGCTGGATTATTTTTCCCTTCAAAATAAAAATCTATCAACCCTGTCCCAGGTTTATAATCAATTTTTGTTTCGGTGTAAGATGCCGAGAGTGTGATGCTAAGAGAAGGGTTGGCCGGAATTTGAAAGCCTTTTTTTCCCCAGTATTTTATCAGGGCAATGTTGCTCGGGCTTTGCCAGGCAACAGTTCCGCTTTTATTTAGTTTGTCTCCACTCATTTCAAATTGCATAAGGTTTGCCAATTTTAGGATTTTGATTTTTGTTGTAAAACAATCTTATCAAAAGTAAAAACTACATCGAACCCTTTTTTACTAAGATAATTTTTCAATTCGTCCAAATTTCCCCGCCAGGTCATCAATATAAAATCGCCACCCCAGGCTCCCAGAGATTTTACCGCTCCCGGAAAATCGGGGTAGGTAGTTTCTTTTATTCCCGGAATTTCCAATATGTCCGCCATGATTTTTTCATGTTCATCTATCAAAAATTCAAACTCCTCCAAATTGTGGGCGGATGCAAGCCCGGCTGAAATTTCGGATATTCGCTCAATCTCCTTTTCCCGCCCAATTAATTTATCTCTAAAATCTTTGATGCTTTGATGCGATTGCTGTTTTTTTCCTAAATAAACAAAGTAGATATTCTGTTTAAAATCAGGGGCGAAACTTACATGCTCGATTACAGGATGCTGGTTGTGGAGCGTATAAAAAATAGGACTTTCGGCCATGGCGCAAGCCACATCGTAGCCCGAACCTGTAGAAGTCGCAAAATGTAAATCAAAGGGATTTATCTTAAACCATTTGGCCACATTTGCAATTAAGGTAGAGCTGGTTCCCAGCCCCCAGTTAATGTCAAAATCAGTACGTGTATTTATTTCCAAACTTAGGTAGCCGGGCAAAATGTGAGGATTCAAGCGATGGGCATGTTTCAATATTTTGGCAAGCGTTTGTGCTTTTGGCGGGTCGTTGGTTTCGATTATTTTGAGGCTTTCCAAATCAAAATCGGCACTAAACCACAGGCGATCATATTCAAAAGCACACCAACGCAATTTTCCGGCTGGCTCATTCCTGTGAAAAAGCTCAAGGCTTTGTCCGAATTTTAAGGGCACAGCCAGGGATCTGGCACCTTTTAGCACCAGGTATTCCCCACTGATCAAAAATTTGCCAGACGAATAAAAGCTTCCGGATTTTTTCAATTTCAATATTTTTCGATGGGAGCCTCCTTGCGCAGGCTTTCTACAAATTGTTTGACGGAGGTATGCGAAACCTTGTAATTGGCAAAATGCGCTATGGCCAATTTCTTTTCACGCTCACTCAAGTCGAAGGAATTGAGAATATTGAGCAGGTGCATTTTCATGTGCCCCATCTGAATACCTTTGGTAACAAGTGATTTGATTGCACCAAAATTATTAGCCAGTCCTACCGAGGCAGCAATCATCATCAATTCGGGGGCTGTGGGACTGCCCAGCAGGTCGAGCGAAAAGCGGGCTAAGGGGTGCAAAGCCGTTAGGCCACCCACGGTTCCCATCGAAAGGGGAACAGTGAGGCTGTATTTAAATTTGCCACCGGAAATATCCACATCGGAAAGCGAGCGGTACTTGCCATCGCGGGCGGCGTAGGCATGTCCGCCGGCTTCGATAGCCCTAAAGTCGTTTCCGGTGGCCAGAGCCACAGCATCAATTCCATTAAAAATTCCCTTGTTATGGGTAGCTGCACGGTGCGTATCCACTTTGGCTATCTGCACAGCTTTTTCAAATTTCCAGACAAAATCTTCGGGGTCATCAATTTCGCCGGTCTTGCGCAAACACTCAACACTACATTCTATCTCGGTTTTTACCAGGCATTCGGGCGTATAATTACTTAGGATGGCCATGATTACCCGGCAATTTTTCTCTTCGCCATCGTAGTGCTCATTTTCGCGGAAGTGCATTTTGAGGATGTCGGCAAAATCTTCGAGGCAGGAGTTGATGAAATTGGCACCCATCGCGTCCACGGTTTCAAAAGTCGCCATGAGCTGGTAATAGTTTTCTATTTCATCGGTCATATCCACAAGCTCGATATCCAGGATGCCGCCCCCTCGTTTTTCCATACTTTCGGTGTGATGCTTTGCTCCTTCGATCAGGTTGCGCTTTAACAAAGGGAATAAGGCCTGCAATTTCTCAACTTCGCCCTTCCAGATAAAGTGCACCTGCCCTACTTTGGAAGTAGCGATAACTTCGGAGCGGAAACCACCTTTTTCTGACCAAAACTTAGCACCATTGGAGGCCGCTGCCACCACCGAGCTTTCTTCGATCACCATGGGCACCAGGTACGACTTGCCGTTGATCAAAAAATTGGGGGCAATGCCATAAGGAAAATAAAAATTAGATATGGTGTTTTCGCTGAATTCGTCAAAGAGCTTTTGTTTGGCAGGGTCATCGTGCCAGTAGCTTTTTAGATCTTCGATCACCTGCTCCGAATTTTCAAACCTGCTGCCCACCAGTTCAAGCTTGGCATGTTTGTTCAGTTTGGAGAAGCCTGAAATAATATTTCTATTCATTGTTTTGAAAAAATTTATGCAAAAATAGCCTTTTAGTAAATAGTAATTGCGGCTATAGATTATCAACTTATAAGAGGCAAACAAATCAGGCGGGCTTTTTGTTTATTGATATTTCAATTACATTAAACAAGAGTGGATTTTAATATTTGGAACCTATTGGATTTATCATGTTAAACTTTCAGGCTTTTGGCTTGCAGGTTTTCTTCGACTTTCACAAAAATACATTATTTCGTACGACTTTATGTAATTTGATACAGTTATTCAAAGAACTTTTTGTGAATGACCACACTTTTACAAAGGACTTTTTGTAAATAATCACACTTTTACAAAGGACTTTTACTTTTTTCGCTCAATAACTTTTAGTGTTTCTTTGAGCCTTGTGGTCTTGGTGGCTATCCATAATTCTCTTGCCACGAAGGCACTAAGACACGAAGGTTCACAAAGTTTAATTTCCGGTACATTTTATTTCTTAGTGTTTCTTAGAGCCTTTGAGTCTTGGTGGCAATTCCTGGATTTCATTTGCCACGAAGGCACTAAGACACGAAGGTTCACAAAGTTATTTTTCAAGTACAATTATTTCTTCGTGTTTCTTTGAGCATTGGATTCTTGGTGGCTATTCTTCCGTTATCCCATGTCACAAAGGCACGAAGACACGAAGACACGAAGACACAAAGGTTCACAAAGTTTAGATAACCATCCTTTTAATTCCATATTTTATTATAGGTACATTCATAAGTGTCCGGAAGTTTAAAGTACAAAAAAAGCCCGAAGATTCCTAATT
>CAZGAO010000111.1:0-15143 GCA_964523795.1 uncultured Lentimicrobiaceae bacterium | reverse complement strand
CCATTCTTAATGATCGGGAAAAAGTGTCAAATATGTCATGCTATATGACAATTAATTATTAAAGTTTAATACCGGGTTGGTTTTTGTCTTGACTAAATCCAAAATTAATATTCATTATTTTGCCTTCCTTATTGTTAATTATCAGGCCATTTAAGTCCAGGTTGGGATACCAATTAATCCATTGCTTAAAAAGTAAAGCATAAAAACTAAATTAAATATTGCTGCCAGTGCTGAATGGAAATAAAAAATCTTAGACATTTTTTCGCGACGATTCCTATAAATGTAGAATACCGACCAAACAGATGCCAACGCATAGCCAATGCCACAAATGAACATTAAAACTGAAAACACATTAGCTGTTCCAAATACATGAAACATATCATACCTGGTCTGTACCGTTATAAATATCAAAAGCCCCACTACAAAAAGAAAAGAATTGGTAATGAGAGGCCATAAGCAAATCCATAAAGCGGTTTTGTTTTTCTTTTTTTCAAACAGATAGACCAATGCACGTAGCATCCCAAAAACAACGCTTGTAATAAGTATTAAATAAAATGACCAAAACATAAAAAGGAGGCTGTAAGCCCTTAGTGGTGAAATCTTTTTTAAAAAGCCGGGTGCAGTTATTTGACCGTTTAATGGGTCATCTATGAAGGCGAGACTTATGGTATTAGATCCTACCTGCCTAAATTCATTATTGCCTGCAGGAAGGTATTTCCCGATAAATTTTTGACCTAAAAAAGTCTTTGTAAACAAAGTATCATTTTCCACCCATACTTTATGAATATTTTTAATACGCTCATTAAAGCCAATTTTATCTATTTTAGGAATAGTAATCGTATAATATCCTGATGGGTCGATATCTATTTTGTGCTTTTCGCTATCAATTTCTGCGGGCTTTGGTGTCAGATTTTGGGTTTGATAGTATTTAATTAAATAGGCGATTTTATCCATTGCTTCGTTATCACCATCGTTAACCATTACTGCATATCCCACCTTGTAATCCGGAAGATATCCAAAATTGGCATTGCCTCCGGGGAGGCTTCCAGAATATCCATGATAAATGAAACCTTTATAATTGCTGGCATCATTTGATAAACCATACCCCTTAAACACGCTTAATTTTGATAATTCCCCCATGCTCCCTGATCTTTCCATTCTAAGTAATGAGGAATCAGAAAGTATTTGATTATCATTAATCCTGCCCCGGTTAATAAAAAACTTAACCATTCTTGCCATATCTTTTGGCGACCCGTTAAGTGCTGCTGCAGGGCGATAAAGAATATTGAAGTAGTTTAACCTGATTCCATTGTCGTAAAGTTTTGCACCCAGTTTTTTATAGGATTCCGATTGAAGATAGGTCATGTTATCCATTCCCATAGGATCGAAAAAATATTTATCCACATAATCTTCAAAGCTTAATCCAGAGACTTTTTCAACTATATAGGCAGCTACTGCTGTACCTACATTGCTTTCGATTATTCGTGTTCCGGGAACGTAAAGGCATTTTCTGGATTTGGGATAAAAGTCCAGGGCTTCTTTAAGCGTCTTTGGTATAGGATCATCGCTGCCAAGCTCGGCAAAATGCCAATAACTCCAACCTGAAGTATGCTCAAGAAGATTTTCGATTCGGATAGGATATTCATCTTCCCAGGGATTATCAAATTCAATTTCAGGAATCAAATCTCTGATTTTGTCCTTGAGATTTAAACGCCCCTCTTCCTGTAGTTTTAGAATGGCTAAGGCAACAAATACTTTTGAAAGTGAGCCAAGCCGAAACATGGTGTTTTCATTTACATCGATATTATTTTCAATATCTGCTTTACCAAACCCTTCAGGCAAAATGGTTGTATCGCCTGATATTATTGCTACTCCTGCCCCCGGGGTATTGGTTTCCTTTAATACCCTTTGAATAGATTCCTGTAACTCATCTATTGTTTTTACTTTATAAACATTTACACTGTCTTGAGCGGAAGTTACTGATACGTTTAAAAGTAAAAGCAGAATCAATTTGATTTTTAAGATTTTCATCATTAAAATTTACGTTTTATCATTCTTCACAAATCACAGTACTGGCTTGTGTGTTGGCACTCCCTTCTCCTTCAGGAGAAGGGCAGGGGATGAGGTCTGGCTTGTGCGGCAGCACTCCCTTTCCGCCAACTGGCGGAGAATGTCTGTCCCGAAATTCCGGGAGGCTGGGGATGGGGTCTGTATCACTTTAATACAATCCGCTCGTTATCGCCAAAATTTTCGTAGCCCGAAACAATGACGCGCTCCCCTGGCTGCAGGCCTTCCAGTAATTCGTAAAAGCCGGGGTTTTGCCGTCCGATTTTTATCATTCGCTTTTCGGCATAGCTGCCATCGGGCGAAAGCACAAAAATCCATTGCCCTCCCGTTTGCTGGAAAAAGTTTCCTCGTGGCAGCAGCAGCGACTGTTCCGGGCTGCCCAGTTGCAGGCGCGTGTAGTAGGTTTGGCCGGTGCGCATATTGTCGGGCGTTTCGCCGGTAAAAATCATCTCGACCGAAAAACGGCCATCGCGTACCTCGGGCAATACTTTCCTTATCTTTAACTGGTACTCCTGCCCCTGTCGGTCGAGGTTTGCTGTCAACCCTGCCCGCACCTGGTCGATGTAGTGCTCGTCGATTTGCGCAACCACCTTGAATGACGACAGCACGTGTATTTGCCCAATCCGGCCTCCCTTGGGTATCGATTGCCCCAGCTCTACATCCAGCGTGCTAAGTTGCCCATCAACCGGTGCAGCCACATTAAGGTTTTCCTGGCTTTGGCGGATTAGTTTCAGGTTCATTTCCATGTTGCGCAGGTTATCTTCCATTTGATCCACCTGGATTTTGCGGTAAATCGAGTCCTGCCGCTGGCGCTCCTGATAAAGCTCGAAGCTCCGCTGGGCAAACTGATAATCCTCCTCTGCAATCAGGAACTCTTCTTTAGATATCAATTCATCCTTAAACAAAATTTGTTTTTGGCCATACACCCGTTTTTTGCGTTTGATGTCGAATTCCAGATTGAGCAGCTCGCGTTTAATTTGCAGCTTTTCCTGCTCCATCACCACCATGGTGTTGCGCAAAAAGTTACTCTTTTCGGCCAGTTGCGATTCGCTGTTCAAAATGCTTAACGTTAAATCGGGATTGCTCAGGCGCAAAATCACATCCCCCTTTTTTACCATCGTACCTTCCTCGATTACCTTTTCCTCCACGCGCCCTCCTTCGCGGGCATCCAGAAAGATGGTGGCGATGGGTTCTACATTCCCGGTAACGGTGATGTAGTTATGAAAAATCCCCTCCGACACGGTTTCAATTTGCACCTTATCGGTATCCACATTTAAGGTGGACAAATGCACGGCAAAAAATGCCTGATACACCAGGAATGCAAATAACACCACCACCAGTGCTATTATTAGGTGCTTCTTTTTTAGTCCCTTTTTCTTTACTTTTGGAATGTCCATCGAATATCTTTTTTAGAATTCAGTTTCGAGCTATCCAATCTCAATGCCGAAAAAGTTAAAACCTTGAAAAAGCGATGTTTAAATCTGAATTTGAATCGACCAAATAGGACAAGCTGTAAAGTTATCTTACAAGGCCTGTCTTATTCATTTACAAATAATGTACTTTCGCAAAAACAAAGACAGACACGATTTATAGCAAAAATTGATATGAAAGGTAAAATTCTGATACTCGACGATAACAGTAGCGTACTTACGGCTTTGGAAATGCTGGTGCAAACGGAATTCGGCCATGTTTTCCCGCTGCCCAGCCCTAACGCATTGTTGTCCACTATTCAGCAGCAAAATATTGATGTGGTACTTTTGGATATGAATTTTAAAGCCGGCATCAACACAGGCAACGAGGGGATCTATTGGTTGCATCAAATTCAAAAACAGGATCCATCGATAGTGGTTGTGATGATTACCGCTTATGGTGATGTGGAATTGGCGGTGAAAGCTGTTAAGGAAGGGGCCTTCGATTTTATTTTGAAACCCTGGGATAACCATAAGCTGCTTAGTACCTTACATGCGGCAATGAAACTGCGCAAGAGCCAGATGGATTATAAGCTATTGGAAAAAAAGACCAATACATTAAAAAAAGAACTCATGCCACCCGGGCAAGCCCTCATCGGCCAGTCAGAGCCTATAAAAAATGTATTGCTTATGGCCAAAAAAGTGGCGGCCACCGATGCCAATGTTTTTATCACAGGAGAAAATGGTACCGGCAAAGAATTGCTTGCCCGTGAAATTCACCAACATTCGTTGCGTAATAGCGAAGTCATGGTGAGCGTTGACATGGGAGCTATCAGCGATACCTTATTCGAGAGCGAACTTTTTGGCCACACCAAAGGGGCTTTTACTGATGCCAAAGAAGAACGTACCGGCAAGTTTGAAGCTGCGCATAAGGGCACCTTGTTTTTGGATGAAATTGGAAACCTTCCCTTGTCGCTTCAATCCAAGTTGCTCGCTGTTTTGCAAAACCGCAACATCGTGAAATTGGGTAGCAATATCCCCATTCCCATCGACATAAGGCTAATTACGGCCACAAACAAGGATTTATCACAAATGATTGCCGAAGGCTTTTTTCGTGAGGATCTGCTTTATCGCATCAACACCATCACCATCGAAATGCCGCCACTGCGCGAGCGGGGAAATGATGTGTTGTTGCTGGCCGATTTTTATCTGCATAAATACGGGGCGAAGTATAACAAGCCTGGTATAAAAATTAATCGGCGAGCTGGGCAGAAGCTGCTCAAGCACCATTGGCCAGGTAACGTTCGCGAACTGCAGCACAGCATCGAAAAAGCGGTGATATTGGCCGATAGCCATCAACTGACCGAAGCAAGTTTTGCACTCGAAGTCCAAAAAACGGTTAAATCCTCCACCCTCCACAATCTTACCATCGAAGAGATGGAGAACGTGATGATAAAGGCTGCCATTAAAATAGAAAATGGTAACATGAGTGCTGTGGCAAAAAAATTGGGTATTTCGCGGCCTACGCTGTATAAAAAACTGAAGTCATTTGAGGATTAATAAATAATACCTTCAAATATGCTATACAAACATTTTTACCGTGCTATCTTGTCGAGGTTATTCATTATCATCCTTCTTGCGGCGGGGGCTACATTTTTGTATGTCGAAATGCAGGAACTCACTTTCAGTTTGATAGTGGTTTTGGTATTGATAGGAGTAGTTATCAATATCATCAACTATTTTAACAAAATTAACCACTGGATTGCTTCCTTCCTCTTGGGTATCGAAAACGAAGATACCACCCTAAAAACTCCCCGAAAGTCGGGTAACAAGGCTATCGACGAAATTTATTTGGGCATCGGGCGGTTGAACGAAATTTTTAAGAAAACAAAAATCGACATCAATACGCAGGAGCAGTATTTCCGTTCGGTAATCGACCAGTCGGCCACCGGACTGTTTTCGGTAAACGAAAAAGGCCGTGTGATAAACATCAATCCGGCGGCTACCAAGCTTACCCGGCTTAGTGCCTTTCACCACGTAAATAGTTTGCTAGCCATCGATGAGGTATTGCCGGATTTTATTATGCAAAGCCACGACAAAAATCAACAAACAGCAATATTTGAAAACCAATACGGGCAGAAACTACTTTTTAAACTTTCCGAAATTAATACACAAGCAGAATTCATAAAGCTGGTAGCGGTAAGCGATATTACCAAAGAACTCGACAATCGCGAGATTGATGCCTGGATAAAACTGGCGCGTACACTTGCCCACGAAATCATGAATAACATTGCTCCCATCACTTCGCTTACGCAGGTAATTTCAGGCTATTATGTGGTAAATGGTCAGGTAGTAAAAACTGAAAGTGTGGATGCCAACATCATCGCAAATACTGTGAAAGGCCTACGTGTAATAGAGGAGCGCGGAGTTGGGCTGATGCGCTTTGTAGATAATTATCGGAAATTTACCAAACTGCCCGAGCCGCATTTTAAGGTGATTAACCTTTCGGGTATCATCGAGCGTGCATTACTTGCTTCCAATGCGTATTCCGGGTTTCCGAAAATAGAAATACGGAAGTCGATTCCCGAAAATATGATGATTTCATCGGACGAGCAGCTCTTGTCACAGGTTATTTTAAACCTTCTGAAAAATGCTTCGGAAGCCCTGATTGATGGAGAAATCCCTGTGCCATTCATCTCAGTAAAACTCACCCAATTTGGGAATACCATAAAACTGGAGATTGCCAACAATGGGGCGCAGATACCACCTGAAATAAAAGAGCAAATATTTGTTCCCTTTTATACCACTAAAGAAAATGGTTCGGGTATTGGCCTTAGCCTGAGCAAACAAATAATTTTGCAGATGGGTGGGGATATTATGCTGACCACAGGAAAGGATCAACAGACCATATTCAGCATCGTGCTTAATTGCAAGCACCAGCCGCAGCAGCATTAGGAGAAAATATAATTAGGTGGAAATGTGGAACGATAAACCGTATTACCATATTCAACGGCACGATGGGAAAAAATAAGGGAATTAGGTTAAATAAAATTTGTGGGAACTTTTTTCTACTAAGGTTGGTTTTGTGAAAATAAGGTTTTCCCGACTCCGGTTGAACATTTTCCGGCTTTCATCGAAAACCTTATCATTTTCCTCAACCAAAGTTGTAGGAAATGGAGTCCCATCATTTTATGCTCCGGCAGGTAAAGACAAACCTCATCTTTTTTTTAAACCTTAGTAGAAATGATGATTCCCGTTGAACCCCGAACCTTATTACCTTATTCCTGAGTGAGTAAGGAAAAATTACACAAACCAAAACGCCGATTTTTCATAAGCACGCCAGAATATGCCATCCTTTATTAAATAACATTTGCTGGGTTTCTCTTTTTCCAGCATAATTATTTCACTAATCTTCATTTAAAAAAGAATTTCGTTCCGCCACCGGCGGGAAAATAGTCAAATAGTCAATACAGCCTGAAGGCCGTTAGTCCTTGAGGCACCTGACGGAGAACCCGTAGGTATTGTAGTAATAGTACCGTAATGATCCATCGCTGTCGAAGCCCTGGTGGCGACCCCATGCGTACGAACCTGAACCCTCACTCGATGACCACCAGTAGCCGCTGTAGCTGAGGCGGTAGAACGACCCGATGATATCACGGTGGCCACCAGGCAGGGCATCGAAGCCGTAAAGATTGGTGCCAGTGCTATTCCATCCAGAAGTAGATTTCAAATTTTCTCCTGCATCAAAGCCACGATATCCGGTATCATCCCATACGGGATCACCCACAGGGTACTGGCTGTCAACGGTTCCTTCTAGGATTTTCCATTCATCGTCACTTGGTAAGTGCCAGCCGCTCGGGCAAACATCAAGGGCGGTTTCCCAATCGTACAAGCGGCCGTAGGTATCGCAATTGGAGGGATCGTTATCGTAGCACCAGCTATTGCCGGCTTGGTAGTTCAGGTTTTCTTTCAGCCAGCATTGATCGCCAATTTCTACTGTATTGTATGTTTGTCCGCCATAAGTTATTTCTGTAATTCCGTCGCAGCCGTTTCCGCCGCCGCCATTATTATCGGGCGGGTTGTTGTTGTTATCGTCTTTTTTGCAGGTGATATTCACCATCACCAATGCACTCAACAGTGACGATAAAATTGTAATGCTGATTTTTTTCATAAACTTAGGTATTTGAAGTTATTCTAAATTTTTTTTCTTTTAGATAGTGCTTGGCTTATTTTAATAGCATACGCAAATATAAACAGATAAAAAGGTTTAATGAAATTAATCGGTAATTTAAAGTGAATCCAAATAGGACGAACGCCTGGATATCTTGAACGAACGTTGGTGTTTATCGAACGAACGCCGGGATATTTTGAGCGAACGTTTTTTTTGACTGTAGTTAATTAGAGCAGATTAACCGGGGTAATTGTTTAGCTGCAAGCGAATTTTAAATATTCACAAATGGATTAATAATCCTGAGTTTGCCTTCGATGAGTTGGTTGTGTTGCAAGTCCTCGGTGTAGAGGGTTTTGCAATCGGCTTCGAGGGCAGAAGCAATGATGAGAGAGGCGTAGTAGCTAAATCCGTATTGTTGGCTTATATTGAGAGCCTGAGCAACAAGTTCTTTTTGAATGCCATAAGTATCGAAATTGTCCATGCATACATTAACAATGGACGTGCATTTCAAGAGGTCGTTTCCTTTTTTTCTCAAAACATTAAAAAGCTCACCTAAAACCTGAACACTAATAATTGCATTAGAAAAATTTTGATCGATCAACTCTCTGGCAATTGGTTTTCTTGGGTCATCACCTGCCTGAAAATAATAAACCAAAACATTGGTGTCAATAAATCACTACTCAGTCCAATTTGCTGTTCTTCATACCAGGCTATGATACAATCGAGGTCACCCTCAGCCTCTGGTCGGATAATAATTTTATAGCGCATATTTTTCAGTCAGACGTTTTTTCACTGTTTCCCAAGTATCCCCGACATGAGGATTTTCTTTGTATTTTTCGTAACGAATCGCCAGGATTTTTTTATGATCCTCACTTAGCTCGGGTTCTTCGGGTTTGCTTGCAGGTATGGCATGGTGCTTCGTAATAAGATATTCCATATAATCGATTACCTGCAAGTGAAGGTAGTCTGGTAATTCGTGAAGCCGTTTTAAAACTACTTGTTCTGTTGTCATAATAAATTGTTTTACACAAAAATAATAGAATTAATTTAAATGGAAGTACAACAATCCAAAGCACTACTTTTGCCTGATATTTTAATCAAAATTCAATTTTGGGTACTCAACGTTTTACAAGTCCCGACCTGCTTAAAGGCCTGGCTGTAATTTTTATGATTCAGGTTCACCTGATGGAATTGTTTGCCACGCCTGAGGTTTATGGTTCGTGGGTGGGACGGCTTTCGCTGTTTTTGGGTGGGCCACCTGCAGCCCCTGTTTTTATGGCGGTGATGGGTTATTTTTTGGCACAATCCAAAAAACCCACCATGTATTTTCTTTTGCGTGCCTCCAAACTTATTGGTTTGGCTTTTTTGTTAAACCTGGGATTGAACGCCCACTTGCTTCTGAAGATTACAAACGGTACCTTGCAAATCAATCCCTTTCCCTTTATTTTTGGTGTGGATATTCTCTTTCTGGCAGGCTTGAGTATTATGTTTATTACTCTTGTTAAGCCTTTATTCAAAGGCCGTTGGTTGCCATGGTTTATCCTTATGTTGCTCTTTGCCGGCTTAAATCCTTACCTGCCGGTTTACAGCGGCCAATCGGTGTGGGTAAAATATGTACAAGCCTACTTTTGGGGCTATGCCTCATGGGGCTATTTTCCGGTCTTCCCCTGGATGGCTTATGTGCTGGCAGGCTATGTGTTTTATTTGATTATTAATAAGTTGCCAGCTATCATCTTTTCATTTAAAATAAGGCTTTTGCTCGTCATAGTACTTACGGTTTTTCTGGCCATGAGTTTTAATTATGGACTGAGAGTTGCTTCCATTCTCGAAGTTTATTACCACCATTCCTTATTATATTTTCTGTGGGATTTGGCATTTCTTGCCTGGTGGATTCTACTTATTGATGAAATTTCCCGGGCATGGTCAGCCACGCTACCTTTCCGATATTTGCAATGGATCGGCAAAAATGTTACGGCTTTTTATGTGGTGCAATGGCTTATTGTTGGCAACATTGCTACAGCTATTTATAAAACGCAACAAATCGGTACCCTGCCTCTCTGGCTTATCGGACTGCTTGCAATGACCAGCGCATTAGTTTTGGCGTTTAATTGGTTAAAAAGTCCACGTCATCAGGCTTTTCGTTGATTCAAGTTTATTGGATATAAATAAGTTTTATGCGAATTAGCCTGTAATTAAACGAAAATGAATAAAGAATAAATCCTAATTTCATTCTCGTAAAAACAAGTACTTTTATTTTTTTAAACGTAAAACAACTCAATATGAAAACTCATTTCACATTTCACTTTACTGCTTTACTCATTTTGATGGTACTTCTGCCACTTTCGATGCAAGCACAAAAAATCAAGGTTTCTGATGGCCAGAATCAGTTTAATGTGGTGCAGGCCGATGGTGCTGCTCTGCATTTTAGCAGCGAACTTTCGTCATTTTCCACCATGGCGGTTTCCACCAAGTCCGGCCAATTTGCCGAGCTTATTTTGCAAGGTTATAATTATGCTAACGAAGAGGGTGCGCCTAAGCTACCGGTGATGAAAAAACTAATCGAAATCCCCGTAGGGAGTTCTTATAAAATTATTTTTAATAATATTAAGTCAAGTACAATTCAACTTAGCGATTATGAAGTGAATACGCTGATAATCCCCAGCCAGCCGCCGGTGAGTAAAAGCGAGGATGCGGAAAGTCTCCCTTTTGTTATTAATAATGAAATTTATCAAACCGATGATTGGTACGGACAAGAGCTTGTAAGGGTGATAGAGCTTGGCGAGATGCGGGGAGTACACCTTGCCCGCCTCGAAATAGCCCCCTTTCTTTACAATCCGGTGACCGGAGTTCTTAAAATTGTTAGTGCTATGGATTGCGAAATTCAATTTAAGTTTGGCAAAGCTGCTACTTCTGGAAATGAGAAGGCAAGGGTTTTCTCACCATTTTATGAAGCCAATTTCAATCGACTACTCAATTACCAAAAGCCGGATTGTGATCTTGGAGATGGTCTAATCCAGGTAGTGCCAATAACTTATATCATCGTTTCTGATCCTATGTTTGAAGCCTCGCTACAGCCCTTTATCCAGTGGAAAACCAAAAAGGGTTACAAGGTTGTTGAGGCTTATACTGACAATCCGGCTGTGGGCAGTACCACCAGCTCTATCAAGAATTATCTAAAGTCGTTTTATCAAAATCCTCCCGCTGGTTATCAGCCACAGAGTTTTGTTTTGATTGTGGGTGATGTAGCCCAGGTGCCTGCTTTTAATGGTAATGCAGGCTCACACGTTACCGATTTGTATTATTGTGAATACACCAACGATATTTTCCCCGAGTGTTTTTACGGTCGTTTTTCGGCAACGAATCTCTCGCAGCTTCAGGCACAAATTGATAAAACGCTGGAGTATGAGCACTATGCTTTTCCCGACCCTTCGTTTTTGGATGAAGTGGTGATGGTGGCGGGAGCAGATGCCTCGCATCAGCTCACTTGGGGCAATGGGCAAATTAATTACGGCACGCAATATTATTTTAATGCGGCGCATGGATTGCTTTCACATAATTATCTTCAGCCTGAGCCTTCAGGGGGAAATTACTCGGGGCTGATTCGGCAGAATGTGAGCGATGGCGTGGCTTATGCCAACTATTCGGCGCATTGTAGTCCCTCGGGCTGGGCCGACCCAAGCTTTACAACAAGTCATATTTCGGCACTTACCAACTCACATCGTTATCCATTAATGGTAGGCAATTGCTGTTCATCGGTCGAGTTTCAGACCAACTGCTTTGGCGAGGAAATCCTGCGTGCTCCGCTCAAAGGGGCCATTGGTTATATCGGAGGTTCCAACAGCACATACTGGGACGAGGACTTTTGGTGGGGCGTTGGTCTCGAATCCATTTCTGCAAACCCCACCTACAATTCCAGTCATCTCGGAGCTTACGACCGTACCTTCCACGACCGTAGTGGATTAAGCACCGGTGATTGGTTTATTACTCAGGGGCAAATGCCCTCGGCAGGAAATTTGGCGGTAACGCAGTCGGGGTCTTCCCTCGAAAATTATTACTGGGAAATATACCATTTGATGGGCGATCCTTCACTGATGGTTTACTTTTCGCAAGCCCCCGAAATCAGTGCTTCTTACGCAGCATTGATGCCCCTGTCGGCGGCCTCGTTTAGCGTGCAAACCGAGCCTTATGCTTATGTGGCTATTTCTAAGGATGGGATTTTAAATGGAGCTGCTGTGGCTAATGCCTCCGGGGATGCCGAAGTTTCGCTTGATGCTATTACCGAGCCTGGTCAGGCCGATGTGGTGGTTACCGGACAAAATCTCCAGCCTTTTATTGGCAATGTAATGGTTTCCACACCCGATGGACCTTTTATTAGCCTCGAAAGCTTTTCGATCGATGATGCAGACGGCAACAATGATGGGCAGGCCGATTATGGCGAAACAGTGAGTCTGAATGTGAGCATCCAAAATATGGGCAATGCTCCCGGGAACAGCCTTAACCTAACACTTTCCAGCACAAGTGCATTCGCTGATATTAATCAGCCTCATGCTACTGTAGCGGTAATCGTCCCCGACCAAATCCTCTTTTTGGATAATGCTTTTGAATTTTCGCTCACCGAAAATGTACCCGACCAGGAGAATCTTGACTTTAGTTTGACCATAACTGATGGTGTAAGTACATGGGAGTATTCTTTGCCTGTTATTGCCCATGCTCCCATACTCGAATTTGATAATTATAGTATTAATGATATTGGAGGCAATAATAACGGTAAATTGGACCCCGGCGAAACCATTGGTTTAAATGTTGAATTGACCAATGCCGGTTCATCCACTGCTTTTGAGGTATTTGGTGAATTGACAAGTAGCAGCCCCTATGCTTCGATTATTACCGGTGAAGCCCTCGAATACGGGGATGTGGCTCCTGAGGGTTTGTCAGGATCAGCTTTTCAGGTTTATTGTAACGAATCATGCCCGGCCGGTCAAAACATCGAATTTACTATTGAATTTACGGCAGCTATGGGGATTACTTTTCAGCAAGCATTTTTGTTGGTAGCAGGGCAAATACCAGTATTGGTTGTCGATTTGGATGGAAACGGCAATTCCGCCCCGGCCATAGTTTCAACCATGAATAATTTGGGTGTGATGGCCGAAACAGCCACTGCTATTCCTGATGAGCCGGGTTTGTACAGTTCCATTTTTGTGTGCCTTGGGATTTACAGCCAAAATCATGTGCTGAATACTGCCGAGGGACAGAAGCTGGCCACTTATCTTAATAATGGAGGTAATTTATTTATGGAAGGTGGCGATACCTGGTACTTTGATGATGCTACAGCCGTACATCCTATGTTTGGTATTAACGGCACCAGTGATGGTAGCTCCGATTTGGGTACTGTGCTTGGGGTGAATGGGACTTTTACCCAAGGGATGAGCTTTAATTATTCGGGCGATAATGGTTGGATCGATCGCCTAACGGCCGTTAATGGCGGAACTTTGATCTTAAATAATCAATCGCCAGCCTACGGTTGCGGCGTTATTAACCAAGGGTCAAACTATAAAACTATTGGACTTTCGTTTGAGCTTGGAGGACTTGCCAATAGTTCCTCTTTGATGGAACAGTTTCTTATTTATTTTGATCTTCTGCCTTCGTTAGAGGCTAATTTTACAGCAGATCAAACGGAAATATTTGCTGGCGAAAGTGTGAATTTTACCAACTTATCCAGCGGAAATCCTACGGCTTTTCAATGGTCTTTTCCGGGTGGAACGCCCCCAAACAGTACCGCAGAAAATCCTGTGCTTACTTACGATTCACCCGGAATTTTTGATGTTAGTCTTAGTGTTTCTGCAGGAGGGAACACCAGTAGCTTTAGCCGTGAGCAATACATTGTGGTAAATTCAAGCATGCAAAGCCAATCCATTTCTTTATCACAGGGATGGAATGGTATCTCTGCCTGCCTTATTCCTGAAAACACAAATTTGTTTTCGATTTTCGATGGCCATATTGATGATATTGTTCTCATGCAAAATATGAAGGGCGTTTTTTATCCCGAGCAATCGGTGAATACCCTCGGTGTGTGGGATTATCAAAGTGGGTATGTGCTAAAAGCCAATGTGGCTTTCGATCTTGAGGTAATTGGAAATTCGCCTCCGTTATATCAGGTGTCACTTAAGGCAGGCTGGAACTTATTGCCTGTTCTGTCCGAATCAAATATTCCGCTTGAAGAAGTCTTTGAGGCAGTACTCGAGAAGTTGATTGTAGTGAAGTCGGTGGCCGGAAGTGCCGTTTATTGGCCGGCATTTAACATCAACACCATTGGTAATTTGGAACCCGGCAAGGCCTATTTTGTAAATGTTAGCGAAGCAGTAACGATTGTTTTCCCTTAAGTCTGGTTTAATAATATGATACTTTTGTTTTTACCAAGAACCTGATAAATGGGGAATGAACAAAAGCACTTATTAAAGGTTTGAAAAAATAAATGATTGTTTGATGCGAATAAAATTCCAATCACAGGTACAATGCAATTTCGATAAGGTTTCCGCTGATTTTGGCGAGGATTTGTTTAGGTTTTTACTACCCCCATCTTTTGTGGCTGGCTTGAAATCATACGAGGGAAATGAGCCGGGCAGCAGGGTGCATATCCATTTTCATCTGCCCTGGCCATCGGATTGGATTAGTGTAATTACCAGTAGGCAAATGGATAAGCGAAAATATGTATTTGTGGATGAGGGCGAAAGATTGCCATTTGGTCTTAAAACATGGAAACACGAGCATAGCGTGTTAAAAAAAGGCGAGGGTATTACAATTATTATGGATAATATCCACTTTACCAGCCAAAACCGAATACTTGATTTTTTGATGTATCCCCTTTTGTTTCTGGCTTTTTATCCAAGAAAATTTACATATAAAAAATATTTCGAGAAATGAATATTGCCGAGTGGAGAGAAGAAACCTACAAGCAGATGTTTGAAAGTACGACTGCCTTTGTAAAACATTTGAAAAACAATGATGAAGAATTTATGATTGCTGATCTGGAGGCTATGCTGCAAAGTGAGTACGACCGGCAGGGATTGGCCTGGGATGGAAGGGGAGAGGTGGTTGAGTTAAATATTGAGGCTACCATTGCAGCCTTGCAAAACGAGTTGATCATCTGGAAGAAAGAATTGGCCGGGATGAAGGATCAAAAGCTATAATCAGCATCGAAATAGAATTATCATTAGCTCCAACATTTCCTCACTAAAGGAATAATGGGAGTTAGAGCGGGTTTTATAAGTATTGTTTGGGAGACAATTTGCTTATGTAATAATCGTAAAAAATGCCAGATCATGAATATCACCGATGATGCACAAAAATATGTTTCTGCACTATTCGATAAATATAACAATGATAAGCTAAGGTATCACAATTTTCGGCATACTGAAAATGTGGCAGAAGCGGCTCGTTTGATTGCTCAGACCTCCTGACTTGTGGTCAAACTAAATTGTCGCGATTTTATATATTAG
>CAZGAO010000110.1:0-15207 GCA_964523795.1 uncultured Lentimicrobiaceae bacterium | reverse complement strand
GATAAAATTTGTTTCATAATAAAATACATTTTGTTAAACTGTTCAAAAAGTTGTTTGGGTTAAATATTACTTTTTTATTTAAAATAGTCATGAACTGATATTGTTTTATTATTTATTCGATCCCTTTTCCTTTCTGCTCCACTTTATTAAAGCAAAAAAACATGTACAAAGGAAAGCCAAACAATTTTCTTTCTCAAATATTCAACCCTTAGGAAAACTATAATTGGGGATAATTTACCTATAATAAAACTATAATTGTGTGTTAATAGCAGTAAGGAGAGCAAAAAAAAAGCGAATGATTCAAATATTCGTTAAAAAAGTAACTAAATCTATTTGTGTTTTAGAAATACCAAATTTCTTTCTTAAGCGCGAACGTGCCATTTCTAATGTACCGATGCGCTGTCCGGTAATTCCTGAAATTTCTTTTGATGTCATATTTAATTTAAGGAATGCACACAACCTCAAATCGCTGGAAGTTAAATTAGGGTATTTATGGCTTAAGGTCTTATAATAGTCAGTGTGTACCTGATTGAATCTTATCTCAAAATCTTTTGATATATTCTGATTTTTAAACACTAACATTTCTTTCGATATCTTTTGAAGTGCGCTCTTATTTTCCTGACTCACAGAATTTATTTCCAACTGCGATAGTTTCTCCAAAATATCGCTCAGCATTTCATTTTTTTTTATCAAATACATTGACTTACTGGCGAGTTCTTTGTTCCTGGATTCCAGCTCCAGTTCAACTTTATCTTTCTCCAGTCGTACGTTTTTCGCTTTGATTTTTTGCCGGGCAAAAATGAGCATAATTACTATCAAGCCAAGCGTAAGGCTGATTAGCACAACCAGCATTATAAAATCTTTTCGCTGCTGATTGATCTTCTTTTCTTGCTCCTGTTTATTCAACTCATATTTTAGTTCTATTTTGGTGAGCTCAGTATTGCTTTTCCGAATGTTAAGACTATCATTCATCTGGTGTTTAATTACTTCATATTTAAGGGAATTCAGGGTATCAGATTTAGTGAGGTAAATTCTGCTTAAAAGCTCAGCCGATTTTTGAACAACGGCCAAATAAGCATATTTTTTCCCTTCTTCAAATGCTTTCATAGCATATTCTTTGCTCTGTTTGGCATCATTTGTTATCAAAAAGTAATTACCAAGATTAAAGTGGCATTCTGCAATGAAAAGGGTGTTATTTAAACTTTCAAAAATAACAAGTGCTTTCTGTAGGTTTTCGTAAACAGCATCATAGTTTTGCAAACTAAAAAATATCTCACCCAGGTTTAAATAGTTAATACCTTCCAATTTCTTATTCATCAAAACTTTATTTAAAGCGAGTGCTTCTTCGATATAATCAAGTGCTTTATTGTAGTTCTCCATCACTAAATATACAGCGGCAATATTGTTTAATCTGCCGGCAATTCCGATAGAATCGTTAATTTCTTTAGCAATGTTCAAAGATTTTGAATAATATTCAAGGGCTTTAGTGTAATTAAGTTGTTTATAATTTATGCTACCAATCCCATTTAAGCTCCTACCTTCGCGTTTTCTATCTTTAATTTGTTCGCTTAATTTTAAGCTGCTAAAAAAGTAATTAACACTTTTGTCCAGCTCATCGAGTTCATAGTAAATAAGTCCGATAAGGTATTGCGATTGCAATAATTCCAGAGGCAAATCCAATTTTTTAGCGAGCTCCTCCGATTTTACTGCATATTGCATAGAACTGTCATAATCCGTTAGACTCCAATAGTTTCTGGCCATAGCAAGCATAGCGTTGAGCAAGTCGTTTTGATTTTGGTTTTCCTTACTAAACTGATGGGCCTGTTTTGCATATTTTAGTGCTTTAGCAGGGTCAATATCATCAAACTCGTTGGAAAGCATCAGCAAAATTGCAAACCTATCATCTACATTTTCAGTATATGCTAACGCCAATTCAAGGCTGTCAGCTTTTTGCATATCCTGTGAAGTACCCGGAAGAAAAAACAAGCAACAAAAAACAATCGTTATGTAGTATCGAATGTAACACATAATAAAATCCAAAATTTAGGACAAAGATAGTTGAAAATTGGTACGGTGTTTTAAGTCTTATTTTGCAAAAATGTGATGTATTTGTTGAGTTTTGCCGGAGTTAATAATATGGGCGAGGTAACTATCGCAGATTTATGGTTTTTCGGCATTGAGAGTAAAAAAAAATGACAGCGTAGCGCAATGACAATTATCAGTTAAATAAAATCCAACTTGCCCATAGGCTTGGTTGATTATTGCTAAATTTGTTTATTTTTGAAAAATGAAATCACAGTTTAAAGCACTATTAATTTCATTGGTATCCTTGGCAATTTTAATATCAGGATATCATATCTATCTGAGATTTAATGAAACTTCGGAACAGAAAATTAAATTTCACGTTTTCGAATATTCCAACAATAACATTATCAATTCATATTTTAGAAAAATACCTACGACTGGGTTATCTTTCCAGCGAAGATAGAAATCTATACAAAAAACAATTTGGGTGACGAATACGTCCTTATCCAAACCCTGGCCAACACCATAACTCCCGAAGAAAAGGGCAGTTTAAAACACAATTACACCACCGAATTTGATGACCTGAAAACACGATACCTGAAAGTAATTGCCTACTATTATGGCAAACTACCCGAGTGGCATCATGCTGGTTCTAATTATGAATCTATGATTTTTTCGGATGAGATTATTTTGAGATAGTTAAACATAATAAAAATCAAAAGCGGAGCAGAAAGTATGATGAGAAAAGTGAGGATAGAATAAGCTCGTCTGGGATGAAATAAGCCAAAAGTCATTCGGAGTTAGTTTTTTAATAAAAAGAAAACGCAAGCAAAATGGTGATGTAGGAAAATAGCTATTTTTGAAAAATGAAAGTCTATCAAGAAAATATTAAAAAGCATAATCCCGAAATATTAAGGTTGACAAAGGTATTAAATAGCATATCATTTCTTAGGCTACTTATTTTTGTTATTTCAATTGCCATTCTTATAGCCTTGTTTAGCATCAATTTAATGACTCCCTTTTTTATTGTTTTTCCTATTTCTATAATATCTTTTGCTTTAGTAATCAAGCATCATAACAAAATAGCTTACCTGAAAAAACATACCTCATTCCTGAAAAGGATAAATGAATCCGAAATTCTAAGAGAAAAATGTAACCTGGAAGAATTTGATACCGGACATCAGTTTATTAATCAAAATCACCCATACACCTCTGATTTGGATATTTTCGGGCAACACTCCATTTTTCAATTGCTTAACAGAACAACTACAGAATCAGGCACGATACGCTTGTCGGAATGGCTATCGGAACCTGCACCCAATAATGAAATACTTGAAAGACAAAAAGCCATAAAAGAATTATCTCGGAAATTGGATTGGAGACAAGATTTTCAGGCTTCAGGCATGCACTTTCAAAATAAAAAAAGTGATTATTTTAAATTGTTAGACTGGGTAAAAGCACCTGCTGTTTTATTAAAACATCAAATATTATATAAAGTAGTTGCATTAATCCTTCCGGTTCTATTATTGCTTAGTCTTTACTTTTTTTATGCTAAGCTGAATTCACTAAATTGGTATGTTTATTTATCTCCCATCATTTTAGTTTTGTTTATCAATTATTTGATTTTAAACAAGGTAAAGCCCCTGGCGGAGGATATCGTCGAAACCTCAACAGAAAACCTTAACACATTAAGAGCTTATTTGACACTTATCAATAAAATTGAAAGTGAACATTTCAAGTCGAACAAATTGCACGAATTACAATCAATATTTATAAAAGAAAAGTATTCGGCATACCATGAAATTAACAGGATATGCAGATTGTTGGATTTCTCCCAGCAAAGACCAATAAAAAAGATTCCAATAGGTGGAAATTACTTGTATCCCTTATTAAACAGTTTCCTGCTACTGGATATTTACCTGATTATTAGTACAGAAAAATGGAAATCAAAGAACAAAGCGTCTTTAAAATCATGGGCTGAAGTAGTAAGTGAATTTGAAGTAATAAACAGTCTTGCAGGTTTTTGCTATTCAAACCCATCTTATGCATTTCCTAATATAACAGAAAAGAACAACTACGTACATTTTGAGTTTTTAGGACATCCCTTAATAAAATCAAATATACGGGTATGTAATGATTTTCACTCACAGGGACAAGGTGATGTTGTTATGATTACCGGTTCAAATATGGGAGGGAAAAGTACCTTTTTAAGGACTTTAGGTGTTAACATCGTTTTATCATTAGCCGGAGCACCTTGTTGTGCGAAAAATGCTCAGGTATCCAAGCTAAAGCTATTTACAAATATGCGAACCCAGGATAATCTGAAGGAAGGAATTTCTTCTTTTTATGCAGAATTGGGTAGAATTGAAAAGATGCTGAAACTAATAGAAAGTAGCCAGGATATTTATTTTCTTTTGGACGAGATGTTTAAAGGTACAAACTCTGAAGATAGACATAGAGGAGGTTTTTCGTTGATTAATCAATTAAGTGAGCTTAGTACATCAGGAATCATTGCAAGCCACGATATCGAACTTGCCAAGCTATCCGGGAATAAAAACTTAGTTGCAAATTATAGTTTTAATAGTGCAATCATCAATGATTCGATGATTTTCAGTTATAAACTTCACCCCGGTATATGTAATGATTTTAATGCAAGTGAACTAATGGAAAAAAGTGGGATTAAAATTTTATCCAATATTTCAAACAAGTGAAATCAAATAAAAAATAAGAATATTAGTAATAATTAAGAGGCTTTACACCCATCTGTGTGGAACGCTTTTTTTTAATGATGTACTGATTTCTTGATATTTAGTCTTCAGGATACGGCCTACTGAAGACTGCCAACTGCCAACTAAAATAATGTTAGCGTTGATGCTAAAAAATACCAACGAGAGTAAAAATTACGCTAAAACCAATAACGGAAGTAATTTTTTATTACTTTTACCCTCGTTTTATAAATGAGTGTAAAAATTACTTTTGATAGGCTATGACAAAATTTAACAAAGAAATACCATTTGATGATTTGCCTTTGCTTCCGCCAAAATTAGCTGAAGTGGAAACAAAAAAGATTTTACTAAAAACTATAACTGCAAGCAGGGCATTGGCTAAATTAAATGGAGCTATGACGAACTTGCCAAATCCAAGACTGTTCCTTGACACAATACATTTGCAAGAAGCAAAGGCAAGTTCTGAAATTGAAAATATCATAACTACCAATGATGACTTATATAAAGCACTTGTGTCTGAAAAAAAGTTTGAAAACCCTGCAACCAAGGAAGTTCTTAGTTATAAAGAAGCACTATCCATAGGACTTGATAGAATGGATTCCCGCCCATTTATTACTACAAATCTTTGCATTGAGATTGTCCAATGCATAAAACAAAATTCTTCGGGAATCAGGGCTACGCCAGGAACAACACTTTCAAACACTAACGGAGAAGTCATTTATACTCCTCCATCCGGTGAAAGTATAATTCGGGATAAGTTAGCAAACCTTGAAAAATTCATTAATCAGGATGACTCGTTAGACCCTCTGATTAAAATGGCTATAATGCACTATCAATTTGAAGCAATTCATCCATTTTCAGATGGAAATGGAAGAACAGGACGGATTCTCTTGTTATTGTATTTAAAAATGGAAAAACTGTTGGATATTCCCGCCATTTATCTGAGTGAATATATCATAAAGAATAAAACAAACTACTATAAAAAACTAAGGAATATAACAGAAAGCAATGATTGGGAAGGGTTTATTCTTTACATGCTTGACATGATTGAATCAACGGCCATTAAGAGCTTAACTCGTTTAGAAAACATAATTTCGTTGATGGAAATAACAGCAGAAAATATTAGAACGGAACTCCCAAAAGTTTACTCAAAAGACTTAATAGAAATTATATTTAAATTACCTTACACAAAGCGGCAATTTTTGATTAACGCGGGATTGGGGACGCTTAAAACAGTAGGTAATTATCTGATTTTACTTGAAGAAAAAGGATATTTGAAATCAATAAAAGTAGGCAAAGAAAAATTATATCTTAATCATAAATTAATGGAAATATTGGAAAGAAAAATATGAGAATAACAATCCTATTATTATTAATCCTCGGATATTCCAATGCCAATTCGCAGGAAAATTCCAATTCGGATTCGCTTCAGTTTTTGAACTTGTTTAGCAAAAGCAGCAAAGCCAAAGTGGCCTGTTACCGGATACCCGCGATAATTACCGCAGCCAACGGCGACCTGATTGCCGCCATCGACGAGCGGGTTTCCTCATGTGGTGATTTAAAATGGAACAAGGACATAAATATTGTAATCCGCCGGAGCCATGATAATGGAAATACCTGGTCGGAAATTGAAACCGTGGTGGATTATCCCGCCGGGCAATCGGCCTCCGACCCTTCGATGATTTTGGATGAAACCACCAATGAGCTATTCCTGTTTTTCAATTATATGGATTTGAACACCGAAAAAGACAGCTATTATCTAAAAGTGGTAAGCAGCCTCGATAATGGAAAAACATGGAGCACACCCGTTGATATTACTTCACAAATCACCAAAGCCGACTGGCATACCGATTTTAAGTTTATCACTTCCGGGCGGGGGATTCAAACAAGCTCGGGCAAATTGTTGCATACCCTTGTAAATCTCGAAAAAGGCCTGCATGTTTTTGGTAGCGATGACCATGGCGAAAGCTGGTTTTTGATTGACACGCCCATACAACCTGCGGATGAATCGAAAATTGTGGAGCTGGCCGATGGCTCCTGGATGATTAATAGCCGCGTGCAAGGAGCCGGCATTCGCTATATACATTCTTCGAAAGATGAAGGCAAAACCTGGATTACTAGGCCGGATTCTTCCCTTATTGACCCGGCCTGCAACGCGAGTATTCTCCGATATTCTTCGGTAAATGACGGAGCAGATAAAAACCGACTTCTTTTTTCAAATGCCCATTCAAACGACAGCAGAGAAAACCTGACCGTATGCCTGAGTTACGATGAAGGGCAAAGCTGGCCTGTACAAAAAACAATATATGCAGGCAGTGCTGCCTACTCTTCGTTGAGCGTATTGCCTAATGGAGAAATCGTCCTGTTTTTTGAAGCCAACGATTACGAGGACAATCTTTTTGTCCGGTTTAGTTTGGAATGGTTGACCGATGGAAGGGATGAGTAAATTTATCCTCGCTTCGCTCGGATGTAATTTACCTCGCTGCGCTCGGATGTAATTTACCTCGCTTCGCTCGGTGTAATTTGCGCTTCGCGCGTAATTTGGCTTCGCCGTCATTTATCCTCGCTTCGCTCGGATGTAATTTACCTCGCTTCGCTCGGTGTAATTTGCGCTTCGCGCGTAATTTGTTGTTTGCCAAATATCAACTACAATAAATTACCCAATTACCATCAATTACAACAAATTACCCAATTACCATCAATGACTATCAATGACGATCAATGACCATCAATGACCATCAATGACTATCAATGACTATCAATGACGATCAATGACTATCAATGACGATCAATGACCATCAATGACTATCAATGACTATCAATGACCATCAATGACTATCAATGACCATCAATGACTATCAATTACCATCAATGACTATCAATGACGATCAATGACCATCAATGACTATCAATGACCATCAATGACTATCAATTACCATCAATGACTATCAATGACTATCAATGACCATCAATGACTATCAATTACCATCAATTACCCAATTACTATCAATGCCGAAAAAACAGAAATCTACGATTTCATATTTTTTCGAGCATCCTCGAAAAGTTACGAAAATCAAAGATTTTCTACTTTTCGGGATTACAACAAATTACTATCAATTACCGTCAATTACAATAAATTACTTTATTTTTACACCAATGTTTACTTTATCTACAAATTACAAACCCAATGCAATCCAATACACTTGGAAATAATATTCTTTCGGAAGAATCAAAAAAAGAGGTTCTTGATGAGTTGGAACTTGTGCTTTCCAGTGATTTATTTTCTCGCTCATCCGTTCTGTCCAATTTTTTAAAGTTTATCGTAGAACAAACCCTGGCAGGTCAAACCGATGGATTAAAAGAATACACCATCGCAGTGAGTGCCTTGGGCAAACCTTCAGATTTTAATCCACAAATAGATGCTATTGTACGGATTCACGCCGGCAGGCTTAGGCGGCTTTTAAACGAATATTACACCGATGCCGGCAAAGAAAACCCTATCAGGATTGAGGTAATTAAGGGTACTTATGTGCCTGTATTCCGCTCCCAGTGGATTGATGAACCCGGGCAGATTGTGGCAGATGACAAAATTCAATATTCCCGTTCAAAACTCACGCTTGCGGTGCTTCCGTTTCGCAATTTATGCCCGGACGATGAGTATCAGTTTTTTGTAGATGGATTTGGAGAGGAGCTTTCCCGAATCTTTAGTGCTTTTCAGGAAATTGCTGTAATTGCGCATCACTCTACTCTTAAGTACGCCACTATTCATGAAGACATACGCGTTATAGGAGCCGAATTGGGAGTTCATTACCTGATAAATGGTTCTGTAAAACGCTCCGCAACAGAAATCAGAGTGAATGTTGTATTGCTTGAAACCTTGAATGGTAGGTTAATCTGGTCGAAAAATTATTCTCACCTTCTTGAAAAGGAAAAAATCATTGACATTCAAGATCAGATTATTCAGGATGTAAACACACTCTTAAGCGGACAATATGGGTTCATCGTTCATAATACTGTGAGTATTATGCAATATGAGATGGATCTGGATTTACAAACATTTGATGCCATATTATGGAACTATCGTGCCCAAAGAACACATTCTAAAAACGATTGTCAGCAAAGTCAAAAGGCACTTGAAAAAGCTTTACAAAATGATCCAAATAATGTGATGTGTTTGGTGGTATTGGGAGACATATATCTTTACACGTACTCGCTGGGATACTATTCCGTAGATGATCCGGTAAACGAAGCACTTAAACTCATAAAAAAAGCAATACGGCTGGCACCTCTTTCGCAATACGCTCATTTGATACACGGTTGGGCAAACATTTATTTGGGCAATAAAAAAGAAGCCATTGAGGCACTAGAGTACAGTATAGAGTTGGGGCCATCAACCGCCAATTTTGATGGGCAACTTGGTTTTGGTCTGGCATGTGCAGGTGAGTATAAACGCGCTCAGATTTTATTACACAATTCACTAGATCTAAATCCACATTGTCCGTGGTGGTATTATGTAGGATTTTTCTTGGTTTACTATCAAAGCGGGAAATATAAAGAAGCCCTGAAGTATGCCCAAAAGATTAATGCTTCGGAAGATGTATTCGTGGAACCTTTGTTTAGAGCTGCGGCTATGGGACAACTGGGGTTGATATCTGAAGTTAAAACCGATGTTAGAACTTTAGTCGAAAAATTTCCGGAAATAGTATCTAACCTTGAGAAACACCTCAGTACATTCATACTTGATAAATCTTTGATCGACGAAATCATTGAAGGGGCAAAAAAGGCAGGGCTTCCTGTTGCCTGATTTCATCTCATAACAGAATATGCAATTTTTCAATTGCGAAAAAGGTATCTATTTAGATTCTACCACCCAAAATAGTTACAAATAATTTGTATTACCCCCTCCTAAACCGCCCTACCCTCGGGCATTGCGTATGATGAGCCGCCCTTCATTTTACGGTTAAGTAACGGTGAAATACTTACACGAGCCTCTCGCCTGATATATTTTTGCAGCGTAATTTTATTATAAAAAATCACTATGGACGAGAATGTTGAATCTATTGTTCGAATATTTCCGGATTTTGAAAAGAAGATTGATTCTCTGTTTCAAACCGATGAAAACTTCCGCGATCTCTGCGCAGATCACATATTGTGTGCTGCCATGGTTCAGGAAATAAAACAGAAAAAAGGTAAGGGGAAGGTTGAGGAGTATGAAGATTTAAAACAATGTCTTGAACAAGAGATTTTGCAAATGATTAGCCAAGACAAAACTATATAGAGCAAGTAATTAACTAATAATGAATTATACAATCATAAATTTAAACAAATGACACACAAAACATCAAACATCCTATTTGTTGCCCTTATCGGTGTTTTCGCACTGATGACCAGTTGTACACAAACTGAAAAGAAAACTACAGAAGCCGAACCGAAACTGGAAGCAGTTGCGGAGCGTGCCTACCTTTACGGCCTGCAACAGGCGATTTACTACGGACAGCGCTGGACCTACACCCAGAACGATATCAAGACCAATGGCGTATATTCAGGCTTGAACCAGTTTGCCTGGGTGCGCAAGCAGATCACCCCGGATTATCCGGTGGTTACGCCGAATGCGACCACCCTTTATGGTGCCGGCTTTCTTGATTTACGCCAAGGGCCTGTAGTTGTTGAAGTGCCAGAGATCACCGACCGCTATTTCAGTTTCCAGGTTCAGGATCAGTACGGCATTTTCCGGGTGATTGTTGGTTCTCCCTTTAATGGCACAAAAGCACGCAAATACATCCTTGTACCGCCAGACTTCACCGACAATATTCCGGCAGATTTTCCGACCACCGACATCATACAGTGGCCATTCCAGACCGCTTTTGGCCTTGCGCGGATGGCACTCATGACCGGAACCGATGCCGAAATCAAGACGATCAACAAATATCAGGATCAGTTGACCATGACACCTTTGGCCGACTGGCTGGCCAATGGTCACAAGGGCATCCCCCAAGCTGATAGAAAAATCGTGCCGGGCGATTTTCCTATCCCCAATGGTTTACCCGAGTATCAGTTCGGTCAGGTTGATAAGCAGACTGCCGAGCAATATTTCACCCTGCTCAGTGTCATCTTGAACGATCCGACCATGGCAATCATCGAGGATTCGAAAATGGAGGCTGAAATGCTCAAGCAACTTGAGGTATTCAATATTGGCAAAGGCCTTTCATTTGACTGGGCTAAACTGACACCGGAGAAGCAATCGGCATTGGAAACCGGATTCAAGGCCGGATTCGAGAGTGTTCGCAAGACACTGAAAACTAACATGATTAATATGAACGGCTGGGGAGTTGTACGTAATGACGGTGGATTCGAAACCCGCTGGATGGATCGCGCAATTATTGCTGATGCAGCATGGGGAGCACCAGACAAGAACGTTTCTCACGGTGGTGCATTCCTGTTTACCGATGCCGATGGCAAACCATTCAGCGGCAAGGACAAATACACTTTGACCTTTGACATGAACGACCTGCCACCGGTTACTCAGTTCTGGTCAATTCCGATTTATGATGCCAATGGCTATTTCGTCGCCAACGAGATTAACCGATATACTGTAAACAGCTTCATGCTGAAAGCGGGTGAAATAGTGCCAAAAGACGGCAAGCTGGTGATTTATATCCAACACGAAAAGCCCTCTGATCCGCAACAGGCCAAGAATTGGCTCCCGGCACCCGCCGAAGGGTTCCGCTTCACAGCACGCTTTTATGGCCCTTATGCTCCACTTACCAACGGTTCGTATAATATGCCCAAGGTAATGAAGGTTAACTAAGTCGGAATAAGAGGAATTATAGCTTCAAAATCATTAATGATATAAATACAAGAATCATGAGAAAAGTAACATTAAACGCACTTGTTGTAATTGTTGTTTGCTTATTTGCAACGACGGCAGTTTATGCGCAAAATGAAGAGCCTGCCGTAGGCACTTACACGCAAACAACCGATATTCCAAAAGGTATTTTAACGCCAAATGAGGTAGAAACCTCCATAGGAACGCTAAAGTTTTTTGATGGCGCACCAACCCATGAAACAGCAGAATTAGTATATGACAATTTAGACAGGATGCGTGGTGTAGATGCCTTTTTAAAAGGAATACAAGGCGCATCTGTAAGAGAATTGATCGAGGGACCAAAATCCATTGGTGCCGACACTGAGTTTAATAAGATTCTAATATTTGAGGAGCTTATGGATTCTAAACAGGTCTTCCTTACCGGAAACACTTCAACATTATACATTATTCCTACGCTGGATTTAAAAACCAATGGACCTATGGTAGTAGAAGCTCCTCCCGGATTGTTAGGTGGTTTTAATAGTGCCTGGTTCGAGTACATGAGCGATATAGGTGTTTTTGGTCCTGATAAAGGAAAAGGTGGTAAGTTTTTAGTGCTGCCTCCGGGCTATAAAGGTAATGTTCCCTCAGGCTATTTCGTAGTAAAGTCGCCAACCTACAAAGTATGGAACTTTATGCGAGCCTCAATTGCCGATGGTAGGGAAGCAGCCGTAAAAATGGTAAAGGAAGCTTTAAAAGTTTATCCATTATCAATGGCGGCTAATCCACCTGCAATGGAATTTGTAAATGGATCAAACAAAGCATTCAATACGGTTCACCACAACGATTACTCTTTTTATGAAGAAGTCAATAAAATAATTCAGGAGGAACCCTTGGAAATGCTAAATCCCGAAACAAGAGGGCTTTTTGCATCTATTGGAATAGAAAAAGGAAAACCATTCGCGCCAGACGAGAGAATGAAACGAATTTTGACCGATGCAGTTGCCATTGGAAATGCTACTGCTCGATCTATTGTATGGTATCCACGAGTGAGTGGAAGTGTTGATAATATGGCGGGAGTTCAAATTTACCCGGATTCGAATAGTTCCTGGATGATGGGCTTTAAGGATAAAAACGTGTTCTTCAATGGAGCTGACAAACAGACGATGAACAGTGATGCACGCGTATTTTTCTACTATTGCTATACGGTTGTTACTCCGGCTATGGCAGTGTCATTTCCCGGCAAGGGATCAGATTACGCCGTAGGTTTTGTAGATGAAAACAAAAACCCAATGGATGGTTCTAAAACTTATAAAGTACATCTGCCCGCAAATGTTCCGGTAAATAACTTTTGGGCTTTTACCTTGTATGATAACCAAACAAGATCACAATTGCAAACCGATCAAAGACAACCCAGTGTAGGCAGCCAAACCGAAGGTTTTAAAGTTAATGCTGATGGCTCAATGGATGTGTATTTTGCACCTAAAGCTCCCGCAGGATTTGAGAACAACTGGTTACAAACCATTCCCGGGAAAAGTTGGTTTGTAGTATTAAGAATGTATGGCCCGTTAGAGCCATGGCTTAATAAAGAATGGAGACCAAGCGAAATTTTAGAAGTAAAATAGCAGCTTAAAAACAAAGTAAATGGTGCCCTAAAATGCGCCATTTACTAAACTTTTAAAAATAATTAATTATGAAAAAATATTTGCTCATCATCCTTGTTTTGTTCAGCACAATTCAAGTTGCACAAAGTCAAGTTCTTATCACGCTCCTACTCGGCGACAAGTTAAATTCGCCCAACCTTGAGTTTGGCCTCGAAGGTGGAATAAACTGGACGCAAGTTACGGGATTGGAAACTAGCGATTACGCTAATAAATGGAACTTAGGCTTTTATTTTGATTTCCGACTTAAAAATCAATGGTGGCTCTACACCGGTGTTTTAGTAAAATCGGATATGGGGGCGGATAAGCTCACAGCGAATGACCTTGGCTTTCTTCAGGCACGTATTTATATGGATAATGAAACTGGTGAGGCGATAGCAGGTGATTACAGTCAAAAGATGAAATATTTTTTGATACCCCTAATGGTCAAGTACAAATTTAAAAATCGCATATATCTTGCAGCAGGTTCACAATTTGGCCTTATGCATAAATCGTGGGTTGAGTTTGATGCCAGCGTTGATGACATAGATCTTGTAAATAAAGAATACAATGAAGATATGATAAATAAAATCGATGCCGGTGTCATGCTTGCAACAGGTTACACTTTTACAAAATCTCCCGGAATGAGTCTCGGCGTTAAATATTACCAGGGTTTAGTAAATGTTTACAAAGAGAAGTCTGGAACCAATAATCGATCATTTTTTATAACAGCTACCATTCCGATAGGATCTGGCGAAAAAAGCAAAGACAAATAAGAAAGCCTCAAATTAATATTTCAAATAATAAATATATGTTTAACTAATAAATTAATAAATCATGAAAAAGAATTCGTTACGATTTTTGAGTGTGCTGTTTATCACATTGCTTTTTGGCCAATCGATAAACGCCCAGACCAACAAGGAAGAAACTGATTTTTTCCAATCAATTTTTGGCATGGAGAAAAAGGCCATTGTTGCCGAATTTCTTAATATCGACGACAGCAATCCTTTCTGGATCTTGTATGATGAATACGAAACCGAACGTAAAGCGTTGGGTAAAGAACGCGTGGTATTATTGATGGATTATGTAGAGAATTATGATGGCTTGACTAACGACCAATACGATGCAGTTATAGCCAATATGATCACTCTTCGCAAAAGAACGGATAAGCTGATGGATCGCTACTACAAAAAGATCAAGAAGACCTCCGGCTCAAAAATAGCTGCACAGTTCTTTCAGATAGAAGGTTTTTTCCTCACCCAAATCAGGGCCGCCATTTTTGAAGAAATCCCCTACATTGGCGAATTCGACAACTAATCTAAGGATAAATCTCATGAGAAAACTAATCTTTAAATTGAGCCTGGCAATAATATTGCTTGGCTTTGCGGTAAGCACATTCGGGCAAACCACCGGTGCTGCTATCAACAAAAAAGTAGGGGTTTATGTGTTTCCTGCAAAAAACCAGACCACCGACCAACAGGCAAAGGATGAATCTGATTGTTATTCCTGGGCCGTCGAGCAATCGGGCTACGATCCAATTAACCCAACAACTGTGCAGGCCAAACAGGTAGATCAAGGGCCTGATGGTTCGGCTGTTGGAGGTGCTGCAGGTGGTGCCGCCGTAGGTGCTGCCATTGGAGCCATTTCGGGCGATGCCGGAAAAGGAGCCGCTATTGGAGCAATAAGTGGAGCTGTTTTGGGCCACAGAAGAGGCCGGATAGAAAAATCGATGGAGCAGGGTCAGGCCAACCAGCAGGCTGCCGAAACCAATCAGGATTTGTTGGATGGCTTTGTAAAAGCCTACACCGCTTGCCTCGAAGGAAAAGGTTACACCGTTAAATAAACAATCTTAAAACATAAGATCATGAAAATAATAAATACGATAATATTAATGCTCTTTGTTTTAGGAGCCCAAGTAAGCTTTGCACAAATTTCGGATAAAAACTGGGAATATTTACTGGTGAGGGAAGATGTTGTGAAGCCTTCGATGACCGTGTATTATGAGGCCTCG
>CAZGAO010000109.1:0-15423 GCA_964523795.1 uncultured Lentimicrobiaceae bacterium | reverse complement strand
CATCCTCGAAAAATTACGAAAATCATAGATTTTCTATTTTTCGGGACTTTTAACTCCCAACTCTTAATTATAATCTCCCTACTTTTGCAGCCCAATTTAAAATTGATTTTATTATGGATTTTGGATTTTTAACAGGTGATTCTGCCATATTTTCATGGGTCATCTTGCCCCTGCTCATTTTCTTGTCGCGGATTGCCGACCAAAGCATCGGCACCCTACGATTGATTTTTGTATCGAAAGGCTACAAATACATTGCGCCATTTCTGGGCTTTTTCGAAGTTATTATTTGGTTGCTGGCCGTAACGCAAATTTTCAAGCAGTTAGATAACTTTTTTTATTACATCGCTTATGGAGCAGGTTTCGCCGCCGGAAACTATCTGGGCATGGTGCTTGAAGAACGTATTTCGCTGGGCAGCGTGGTGGTAAGAATTATACCAAAAAACGACACCAGTCGGCTAATCGCGCATCTGCGCGAAAATCGCTTTGGCCTTACCCTTCTCGATGCCATGGGTAGTAGCGGAATGCCTGTCCAGATTATCTTTACCATCATTCCGCGCAAGCAAGTCAAAGAACTGGTAGCAGCCATTAATCAATACAACCCTAAGGCTTTTTATTCGATAGAGGAGGTAAAGACGGTAAGCCACGGGGTTTTCCCTCCGGGCGGAGGACGCATTATATCGCGACCCAAGATGCCGCAGTTGTGGCGCAAATCGAAGTAAGGAGCTCCCGATTTGGATTGGACGAAAAGGAAATAAATTGGAACGATGGCAAACCATTTTCAAAATGACCCGGTTAACACTTGGGCATTGATCAAAAAAATTACGCAACCAATAGAAGCAAATCACCATCTAATCTAAGATATAGAAACGAATTCCTGGAGAAAGCGGTCAGCTGATGAAAAAGAAATTTTTATCCAATCTTATCCTTCTGTTATTTTTAAATTTACTGGTAAAGCCATTTTGGATACTGGGCATCGACCGTACAGTACAAAATACAGTGGGTGCGGCTGATTATGGTTTCTATTTTGTGATCTTCAATTTTTCCTTTCTTTTCAACATTCTGCTCGATCTGGGCGTTACCAACTACAACAATCGCAACATAGCCCAGCACAGCCAATTGCTCAACAAGCATTTCTCGGGTATCATCATCATCAAACTTTTCCTTGCTGTATTATACACCCTGATTACCTTTAGTTTCGGGCTGCTAATTGGCTATAGCACCGAACAGTTAGCACTGCTGGGCTTTTTGTGTTTCAATCAGTTTTTGTTGTCCTTCATCCTTTATCTTCGTTCCAATATTTCGGGTTTACTCTTGTTTCGCACCGACAGTTTTCTGTCTGTCCTTGATCGTGTATTAATGATCGTGATATGCAGCGTGTTACTTTGGGGGCATATTTTTGCCACGCCCTTTCAAATCGAATGGTTTGTTTATGCCCAAACGGGAGCCTATCTTCTAACCGCTGCAATTGCTTTTCTTATTGTGATAAAAAAAGCCTCCTTTCGCAGGCTTAACTGGAATCTGCCTTTTTTTATCCTGATAATCAAAAAGAGCTTCCCTTTTGCTATCCTGGTAATGCTCATGGCTTTTTACAACCGGATAGACCCGGTAATGATAGAACGCCTGCTGCCCAAAGGCATTGGTTTTTCGGAAGCCGGGGTTTACGCTTCGGCCTACCGCCTGCTGGACGCGGGCAATATGATAGCCTACCTTTTTGCGGTGCTGCTATTACCGCTGTTTAGCCGCATGATACAAAAGCAGGAACCGGTAGTACAAATTGCCAAACTGGCCTTTACTTTATTAATTACCCTTTCGGGGATCGTAGCTATTGGTTCGCATTTTTACAGCTACGAACTCATGGATTTAATGTACAAGGAGCATGTAAGCGAATCGGCGGCAGTATTCCGCATCCTCATGTTAGGCTACGTGGCCATAAGCACCACCTACGTTTTTGGCACCCTGCTTACCGCTAACGGCAATCTTAAGTTTTTGAACATTGTAGCTGCCAGCGGCATGGTGATAAACCTGCTGATAAACATCGTACTTGTGCCACGCCTGATGGCCGTTGGCTCGGCGTACGCCAGCCTTTTCACACAATTTACTACCGCCATAATTCAAACTATTATCGCCGTGCGTATTTTTCGTTTCAAAGTGGATTACAAATATCTGGCATCCTTGTTTGTGTTTTTGATTGGTACAGTGGTCATCACTAAGTTTTCAAAATTAGTTTTTGACCAATGGATTTTTAATTTTTTACTTATGATCGCCGCTTCACTTTTGCTGGCCATGGTATTAAAACTTTTGAATATCAAAGGGTTTATTCAGATTTTGAAAAGTAAGGATGGAATTTAAAACAGAAAAAATAGGAAGAACGAAGGCTGATCGACAGCATAAACATAAAAAATATACTTTTGTGCCCTTATTTGATTTTGAAAGGTTATGACAATTTGGAAAACCGAAGACCGCAATTTTGAATCAACAAACATCCTGCTGTTTTTGTATAGATGGCGAAAGCCGCTGATTATTGTATCGGTGGCTGCAATTCTTGCCTCGGTGATATTTTCGTCGCCCTGGTTTATTACGCCCAAATACCAATCCACAGTAATCCTGTATCCTGCTGCCACCAACGCCATTAGCAAGGCATTGCTCACCGAGAATAGCGGGGTTAAAGAAGATATTCTTGACTTTGGTGAAGACGAAGAAACCGAACAAATGCTCCAGATTCTGCACTCCAACCGTATTCGCGACAAGATTATCAGCAATTACAACTTGATGCAGCACTACGATATCGATACCAGCTCGCATTACCGTATCACCAACATGAACAGGGAATACGAAAACAACATCAGTTTTAAGCGCACCGAATACATGGCCGTTAAAATCAGTGTCCTGGATAAAGACCCCCAAACGGCTGCTGATATTGCCAATGATATTGCCGAGCTGCTGGATTCGACCAAAAACGACATGCAAAAGCAGCGTGCCGACCGGGCTTTAGAAATTGTTCAGCACCAGTATTTCAAGCTGCGCGATGAAGTGGCACAAATGGAAGACTCGCTAACAAAGCTACGAGCATTGGGTGTACACGACTACGAATCGCAGGCCGAGATGATAAACCGGCAATTGGCCATCGAACTGGCCAAGGGGAATACCGATGGGATAAAACGCCTGGAAGATAAGCTGAGTATTCTTGCCCTGTATGGCGGCCCCTACGTTTCGTTGCGCGATGCACTGGAACTCGAAAAAAAGCAGTTGAGCATGTTGCGCGCCAAATACGAAGAAGCAAAAACTGATGCCCAGGAAGTGCTCCCATCCAAGTTTATTGTAAACAGTGCTTTTAAAGCCGAGCGCAAAGCTTACCCCATCCGATGGCTCATTGTGATGGTGGCAACACTCAGCGCGTTTTTGTTTACCCTCATATTTTTGCTACTTATCGAAAACATCAACGAATACTTCCCCGGCACCTTTGGCTTTGCCCGGCATTTTGCCAACAACCCACCCCGGCAGAGAAATATCCAGGGAAAAGATCCGCCACCTCCCGTGCGGGAATCACCGCATAAAAAAGCCATTGACAGGGAGGGGGAAAAAATACCTCCACCAATGGTCAAGCAAACAAATACTGAAGTAAATAATGATAGAATACCCAAAGAACAAATTATAAATGAAGTAAATACAAAGACTGAATCCAACGAAATAAACGATAATCAAATGGCCAGATACTTCACAAATACGAATATTTTACGATTACTGCTCAAATGGAAGGTGCATCTCACCGTAATTGTGCTAATTAGCATTGTTGTAGCTGCAATACTATCCTCGCCCTGGTTTATCACTCCCAAGTATAAATCTTACGCGCTGGTATATCCATCTAATATTACACCCTACTCCGAGGAGAGCGAATCGGAACAGATGCTGCAATTTTTGCAATCGCGGGATATCCGCGATCAGATTATTAAAAAATATAATCTGGCAAAGCGATACGAGATCGATTCTTCTAACTTGTATTTTCAATCAGCCCTCATTGATGAGTATAGCAAAAACGTGATTTTTAGCAAAACACCCTTCGAGTCAATAAAAATTGAGGTGCTCGATATCGATCCAATAGTAGCCAGTAATATGGTAAATGACATTATCTATTTTTATGATAAAAAAGTATTGAAAACGCATCGTTTAAAATACAAGGAAACATTAGATATGGCTTCCCTGCGATTGATGCTCAAGCAGGAGGAGATTGATTCAGTCGAAAATTTGCTGCACCATATCAGGACAGCGTATAACATTATCGATTACCCCAACCAGTCGCGCGAGGTTGCACGCGGTTTTCTGCGCACCGTTGACGGTAACAACGCTGCCCAAAATATCAACACCAAGGAGGTATTGAAGCTCAAGAAAAACATCGAGGAGTATGGCGGTATTTATACCTATTACAACGATCGCTATTTTGATCTCATCGCCGAATATGGTAATATAAAATCAGCCTACGATCAGGCTTGGATGAGTTACAACCGCGAGATCACCTATACTAACGTGCTGTCGGAACCCTATCCTGCCGACAAAAAGTCGTATCCGGTGCGTTGGGTAATCGTTGCCCTCACAGCTCTGGGCGTTATGTTTGTGTCATTTCTGGCTATTTTATTGATCGAGAATTTCGAATCCATCAAGCGAAACATCTAAATCTGCACCCTGCCTTGTCAGAAAAAGCAAAACTATATTGGATTTATGGCCTCAGTGCTTTGTTCATTCTATTGAACATGGTGCTGATAATGAAGGAGTTTTACTGGTCTCTCCTGCTGCCTTTGGTGGCCGTGGTGATTTTTATGTACATTTTTGCGCTGGATAAGGTACTGCTCTTAATCACCTTTTTAACGCCGCTTGCTATCAACATCCAAAGTTTTGAAGCCAATCTCGGGGTATCTTTACCCACCGAGCCTATGATGTTTGGAGTGCTCATTATTTTTATTGTTAAGATGATTGGCGGTCTGCCTTATGATAATCGTATTTTCAAACATCCTTTATCGCTGGCTGTTTTGTTTTATTTAAGTTGGATGCTCATTACAACCTTTACCAGCGAACTGCCTTGGGTGTCGGTAAAGTATTTCCTGGCCAGGCTATGGTTTATTGTGCCATTTTATTTCGTAGCTGCCATTCTTTTCAAAAAATTCAGCAATACCCGAAAATTTATCTGGCTCTATACTATCGCCCTGCTTATCGTTAATATTTATACGCTGGTGAATCATGCACAATATGGGTTTGATGAAGAAACCGGGCACTGGGTAATGACACCTTTCTACAACGATCATACTGCTTACGGAGCAGCCATTGCCATGTTTGTTCCATTCATGGTGGCTTTTATGTTCGACAAATCGTATAGTTTTTCTATCCGTATGTCGAGTGCGCTGGCTTTTACAATATTGATTATCGCCGTAATTTTTTCGTATAGCCGTGCTGCCTGGATCAGTCTTATCGGAGCCTTTGTAATTTACGCCTTTGTGATGCTTCGAATTAAGTTTAGTTTGATAGCCACGGTATTTACGGTTTTGATTGTCGCATTTTTTAGTTTCCAGCATCAAATTCTCGAAGTGCTCGAACGCAACGAGCAGGACTCGTCCACCGATTTTGTGGAGCACGTACAATCGATTTATAATATCTCATCGGATGCCTCTAACCTGGAGCGCATCAACCGCTGGCAGGCAGGCATACGCATGTTTCGCGAACGCCCCATACTGGGATGGGGGCCGGGTACCTATCAGTTTTTGTATGCCCCTTTTCAGCGAAGCAAAGAAAAAACCATCATTAGTACCAATGCCGGCGACCTGGGCAACGCCCACAGCGAGTATCTGGGACCCATGTCGGAGCAAGGTATCCTTGGCATGATAAGTCTGGTAATGATTTTAATCGTGGGCATTTACACCGGGCTGAAGGTACACAAAAATGCTCGGGACAAACAGGTAAAAATGATGGCACTGGTAGCAGTACTCTCGCTAATCACTTATTTTATACATGGTTTGCTCAACAACTTTTTGGATACCGACAAAGCCTCGGTGCCTGTGTGGGGATTGTTTGCAATGATTCTGGCTTTGGATCTATATCACAAAAAGCAAATCAAACAAAGTTATGGGGCTGTGGCTGATCTTTAGATATAAATCGCCTTAAGGTAAAAATTTCTTTTCGATAAATTTGGAATTGAGCAGGCGGGCTACGGCGATATAGCTCGGGTCGAGGCAAATCATATCGCCAACCTTGTATTTGGTCTTACCATTTGCATCTGTGTTATCGCCAATATCTACTACGGTCATATCCGAAGTAATACCCACAAATTTTATATCCGGGTCATCGGCGGTCAATCCCTCCTGATCTACATCCAGCAAACCAAAATCCAGTATAGCTTTGAAAGTAGTCCGTCCCAGATCAGCATCTTCAAAACCGGCCGAGTGGCCAATGCTGGCTTCGCTGATAACGCCATCAGGAACAATTCCCTTTTCGGCGAGTTCGATAATCTGGGCGTAAAAATTAAAGGTATCGGTATTCAATCCAAAGAACTGCTTGTTTTCTAAGGGGCTGGTGCCAAAAAATGCGGATTCGCCAATTCTGAAATGATTGATGCCCGGCGGAACGGTTCCGTTTTCGATCAGGGGAAGCGTAATGCTGCTGCCCCCCGAAATTAAAGGTAACTTGGTGCCATGCTTCATCTCTATCAGCTCTTTGTAAAGGCTAAGCTGTAATAGCTTGTCGTAGGTAGGCTCGATGCCGTACATACATCCCAAATTACTACCTATACCTGTAACTTCGATATTGGAAAGGTGGAATACCTGCTCGTAAAAATAGGCCAGATACTCACGGTTTACTCCTTCGCGCAGCTCGCCCATCTCGATCATAATTATCACCTTATGAATCTTGTTTTGTTTTTGAGCGGCTTTGTTTAATCCCTTGATGGTTTCGAGCGAGGAATTGAGCGAAATATCTGCATACTTTACCACCTCATCGATATAGGCTTTAGCGGGTGGTTTGATGTAAATGGTGATCAGCTCGGGGTTGACTTCTTTCAAGGTTTTTAGGCTTGACAAACGCGAATCGCCGACCGAATGAATTCCTTCGATAATGTCGGCCGTAAGTATTTGCTCCATAAATTCCTTATCGCCCGAAAACACCTTTGTTATTAGGCTCCATTCGATATTGTTGTCGCGCAAAAACCCGCTAAGTTTTTTAATGTTATTTCGGATTTCCCCGACATTAATACGTAATTCGGCCATGACTTTTGTTTTTAATAAAATTAAAGTGTATTCAACTATTTGTTGTTGTAACGCATTTCGGCATATTTGCTGGTGAAGCCAATACGCTCGTAAAGCCGCTTGGCAGGATTATCATATTCTACATGCAACTTCACATTTCCGTCAGCATGTTTGAAGGATTCCTCCACAATTTGCCTTCCGAAGCCCTTGCCACGATACGAAGCATCCACTGCAATATACACCAGAATGTACTCGGGAATATAGCCGCTCATGCCTGTTTTGTTCATAATAAGCGTGCCTGCTAATTTTCCTTCGTAAAAAGCAGCAAGTGCAAATCCGCCTTCCGACTTATCATTGGAGAATGCATAATCCAGGCAACGGCTAATATCTTCTTTTGGATCGCCAAATTGATCGAGATGATTAAAAAGGAAATCGATGAAAGTTTCTCGTGTGATTTCATTAAAATCACTGTCGCTTTTGATTAATTTAATTTCTAACATTGTATTAATTTTAATCGTTTTTAATAACAAAATTTAAACATTCAATAAAACCAACGTAAAATAGGGGTTCTTGTTTAATAAAAAAAAATATGGAAAGATTATAAATAGTGCTTGTTCATACTTGAAGGGCTGATCGAAAATAAAACCAACTTGCTATTATGCCCCAAATCAAATTATTGCCATCAGGCTGGCAATAAGGGTAAATTCTTATTCCTTCCTAATCTTCAGCTTTCTTACTTTCGGTTACAACAATATGAGAATAAGTCAGTCCCAGTGTTGTACAAGCATAAAGTTCATCATCATTAGGTTCTCTACAATTTAAATTAATTTTCAATCCTTTAATATTTAAATCAGGGTCCAAATTATCCGCATAGTAGGTACCGTCTTCAATACCTGTATCAGAACCAATACTTTTTAATGAAACAATAAAGGTTTCGCCACAATCTAATCCCTGACTAATCACGGTAGCTTCGTAACGAAAATTTTCGATAGCGGTATTATCATCTTCCTTGTTACAACTTGAAAATAATATTCCAATAGATAAAACTGCTAAAACTAATTTTTCCATATCGTTTGCATTTTAAAGTCTTATTTAATAGATGCCTGAAGTAAATGGTTAGTTGATTTTCTTTGCTCAGGGCTAACGAATTTGAAAGACTACCCAATGGTGCAAATCCGGCGGAGGCCTTCGGGATTGATAATGATGAAGGATTTGCCCTGCATTTCGATAAGGCCGTCATTTTGAAAACTTTTTAGTACACGTACCACGTTTTCGGTTGACATGCCGGCCAGCTCGGCCAGCTCCTTGCGGGTAAGGTTCATGTTGAATTTGGGAGCCTTAAAAATATTGCCCGACAAGCACAAGAGCAAATCGGCCAGTCGGCCATAAGATTGCCTATGCGTCATAAAGAAAAATCGGTTGTTTATTTGGTTGGCATTTTCGCTCATAATATTAATGATGCGCGAGGCAAAGACCCCGTTTTCGCGAATCAGATATTTCATGGTGTTGATATCGATGAGCTTGGCAACCGAATCCTCGTAAGCCGCTACCGTAAACCTGAAAGTATCACCCTCGTCCGAAAGTGCTGATAAACCGATCAAACTGCCCGGGCCAATTATTTTTAGTATCAGCGTCATATTATTGTCTTCAAGGTAAACCTTGACCAGCCCGTCGCAGAGCTGGATAAGATGCGTGGCAAAAGAACCGTGCTTGGCGATGACCTCACCTTTTTTGTATTTAACCTCCACTTGTTTTCTTTCGATAAGCTCGCGCTGCTCATTGGTCAGTACATCAAAACATTTGCAATGTGCCGACCTATCCACCGTGCAGGTTTTATTTATCAAATTTCCTGTCATAGTATGTTTGTATGTTATTTTTTGGCAAAAATAGGCATTATATCAATGAATTAAAAATAATGGTCAAAGGATAAGTTGACACAGATCAATTATCGGTCAATCCAATGTCAATGATTTTCTATTTCAGATCATCATTCTACTGTTAGTTTTGTAACAATGAATTTAGAGTTAAAAACGAAATAAAGAATTGACGTATGAAAAAGTTTGGAATCCTTTTCCTGGCCTTGTTTCTACCGCTTTTTATCATCACCCTTTTGGGTTTTGATGATAAGGAAGAAGCGATAAACAATGCGCCTACTCACGAACTAAAATTAGAAAACTACACCATGAAGGCCAAGCGGCATACCCACGAGGTAGTCGATCACACCACATTTGATGAACTCCAGCAGGATTTCGAAAACGCCCACAAGGTCACCGAAGCATGCCTGGGATGCCATACCGGACGCCACACAGAAATTATGGAAACAGCTCACTGGCGTTGGGAACGCGATGAGGTAATCGAAGGTAAAGGCGTAGTATCACTGGGCAAAAAAAATATCCTCAATAATTTTTGTATCGGCATCAATGGTAGCGAAGCCACCTGCACTCGTTGTCATATTGGCTATGGCTGGGGTGACAAATCATTCGACTTTAACGAACCCACCAATATCGATTGCCTGGTGTGCCACGACCAAACTGATACTTATGAGAAGGGTAAAGGAATGTCGGGTTATCCTGCTCCCTCGGTTGATCTCAATCTGGTAGCCAGCAATGTGGGCAGTCCACGCAAAGAAAATTGCGGCGTTTGCCATTTCTGGGGCGGTGGCGGCAACAACGTGAAACATGGCGACCTGGATGAGGCCATGCTCGACTGCTCGCGCGAGGTGGACGTACACATGGCTGCCGAAGGCGAAGATATGTCGTGCATCGAATGCCACAAAACCGAAAACCATAATATTACCGGAAAACTTTACGCCCTCTCGTCAGAAAACAAAAACCGCGTTACCTGTGAGCAATGCCACACCGACAAACCCCATAATGATAAGGTACTCGATGACCACCTTTGCCGCGTAGCCTGCCAAACCTGCCACATCCCCTATTATGCCAAAGGTAATTCTACCAAAATGATTTGGGACTGGTCAACCGCAGGCCAACTGGGTAGCGATGGCCACGAAATGCACGAGAATGATGCTGATGGCAATCATAAGTACCTGTCTATTAAAGGTACTTTTATTTGGGACGACCATGTGGTGCCCGAGTACTACTGGTTCAACGGTATTGCCAAGCATCAGCTTATCGAGGATAAAATAGAATCGATTCCGGTGCAAATGAATACCCTCGATGGCTCATACAAAGACAAAGGCCTGTGCCAAAAATCTATTCAGCCTTCTAAGATATGGCCGGTAAAAGTACACCGTGGAAGACAAATCTATGATACGGTAAACAAAACCCTGATACAACCCAAACTATGGGACAAAGAACATGGACAGGGAGCTTACTGGAAAGACTTCGACTGGGCCGAAGCTTCGCAAAAGGGGATGGACTATGTGGGTTTGCCCTTTAGTGGTGAATACGATTTTGTGGAAACCGAAATGTACTGGCCGCTCAACCACCAGGTAGCACCCAAGGAGCAATCGCTAAAATGCCTCGATTGTCATGCACGCGAAAATAGCCGTATTGCCTCGTTGGGCGATTTCTACCTGCCTGGCCGCGATTACAATGCCGGCGTAGAAATTTTGGGCATATTCCTCATCATCTCCTCATTGCTTGGCGTTTTGACTCATGCTGCTATTAGGATGTTATCGAGTAGAAAAAGAAAAATGAATCAACACCTAAACAATTAATAAAGATGAAAAAAGTATATTTATACAAAGGCTACGAAAGATTTTGGCACTGGTCGCAGGCCGTTTTAGTGTTCGCACTCATCCTTACAGGATTTGAAATACATAGCTCATACAGTATTTTTGGTTTTGAAAATGCTGTCAAGCTACACAACATCGCCGCATGGTCGTTTTTGGTGCTTACCGTGTTCACTATTTTCTGGGATTTTACCACTGGCGAATGGAAGCAATATTTGCCCACAAGCAAAAATCTGAAAGCACAAATCCAGTTTTACCTTTCGGGGATATTCAAAAATGCCCCCCACCCTGCCGGCAAAAGCATATTGAGTAAACTAAATCCTTTGCAGCGCATTGTTTATGGCGGCCTCAAAATTATGGTCTTCCCGGTGATGTTTATTACGGGCTTTCTGTATTATTTCTTTCACTATCCTAGCCAGGGCATCGAACTATCGAGTCTCGAAAGCATTGCTGTAATTCATACTCTGGGTGCTTTTGCGGTAGTTTCGTTTACGGTTGTCCACCTTTATTTAATTACCACCGGACATACAGTTACATCCAATCTTAAAGCTATGGTAACCGGTTGGGAAGAAGTAGATGAAACGGCCTCGCGTCACATCGAAGAAGAAATTATGGCCGGCTCGAAAACGGTGCTCAAACCAGTCGAGAAAAAGAAAGCCAAAACCGAACGGAAACCCGCAGAGGTAGAAGCATAATAAAGAATTAATAATATTAATAAATAGGAAAATTTATATCACAATGAAAAGAACAGTAAGTATATTTTTAGCCATGCTCTTTGCAGCATCGATGTCACTAAGCTCATGCAGCAAGGATAAAGTTTACACCTCGGCTGATGCCTGGGTTGCCGAAGTACAAAGCACACTCAAAACAGTAAAAGTTGAGCAACTGAAACAAAAGATCGATGACTTCGAGATGTTTTACCTGCTCGATGTGCGCGAACCCTCCGAGCACTATCCCGGTTTTATTCCCGGCTCAATCAATGTTCCGGGTGGCGTACTCATTTTTAAAATGAGCAGCGATGGTTTTTGGGAACAGCAAATGTCATATACGCCAACCAAGGATGACGAAATCATTGTTTATTGCAAAAAAGGGAAACGCTCGGTGATGGCTGCCGATGCGCTGAACAAGCTGGGATACAAAAATGTGTCCTTCCTCGATGGCGGCTGGAAAAACTGGGAAATGAATTATCCGCTTGAATACGACAAAGACCTGGATCAGCTTAACCACAGCGGATCCGCCGCCGAAGTAGGCGGCTGCTAAGAACAACTAAAACACTTATGTTATGAAACTAATCCTCATCAAATACTCGCTCCTGCTTCCGCTCTTATTATTTTTTATCTGGGTCGGACTGACAATTATTGGCTGCATTTCATGCTTTATGGATGTAGGCGATGCGTTTTACTGCACGAAATACTGTGCTATTTCAAAAACCGTGGTTACCCTCATCCTGGCAACTTATGCGTATTTTTTTGGCCGAGCCGTGTATTTGAATCGGAAATAGGTCGGAATTAAATCAGCGAAAACGCGCATTCAAAAATAAATCTGGCTTTAATCCAAATCGAAAAAGATTTGGATTAAAGCTATTTTTTTTGCTGGATACAATAATAAAAGTCTCCAGCTTAGGCTGACTAGGGCATCTAACATTCGTGCATTTCCGCCAAAAAGGTCGGACAGGCGTGGCAACTATCATCCGTGGCATTTTTTTTCAATAAAAACATTCGTGCATTTCCGCCAAAAAGAGCGGACAGGCGTGGCCTTATCATTCGTGCATTCGTGGCAGGAGGCGGACAGGCGTGGCAACTATCATCCGTGACATTTTTTTTCAATGAAAACATTCGTGCTTTCGTGGCCTTATCATTCGTGGTATTTTTTCTTAATTTTGCACTTGACTTTATTTTTAAATAATAATAAAATGAAAAATCTCCACCTCCTTCTTCTCCTACTTGTTACCACAGGCCTGCTCCCCGCCCAAACCCATCAACACCATTCGGGCTGCAATCATGTTACATCTTTCGACCGCTCGCTGATTAGCGACACCCTCGATGCGCTCACTTACGAGATTCACCTTACCGAAGTAAATACTTCAGCGCAAACCCTTACTGCCAACACCAAAGTTACCCTGGCTTCCAAAATTGACGGTTTAACTCAGATTACGCTTGAGTTGCTCGACCTCACCGTAGATCAGGTTTTGCTTAACGGACAGAATAATGCCTTCAGTCAGGATAATCCGTTTTTGTATATCCAGCTCAGCCAGGCTTTAAATAGCGGCCAGCAAGTTGAGGTAGAAGTATTTTACCACGGCTCCCCCTTTCACGAAGGCTGGGGAGGCTTTCACTGGAGTGGCGAATATGCTTTTAACCTCGGTGTTGGCTTTGTATCCGAGCCGCACAACCTGGGCAAGGCCTGGTTTCCGTGCATCGACGATTTCCACGACCGCGCCTTTTACGAGGTCTTTGCCACCGTTGACAACCCGAAAAAAGCAGTCTGCGGAGGAACCCTCATGGAAGTGATCGATAATGGCAACGGAACATCAACATTTCACTGGAAACTTAATACCGACATCCCCACCTACCTGGCTTCGGTGGCCGTGGGCGAGTACGAAAATGTATCGTGGATTTTCACCTCCATCAGCGGCAACGAAATCCCCATTGATGTTTACGTAAAACCGGCGGATACCGCAAAGGTAGCGGGTTCTTTTCAAACCCTGATTCAGGTGCTGGATGCCTACGAAATGAGTTTCGGCCCTTACGAGTGGGAGCGTGTGGGCTATGTGGGCACCGCCATCGGAGCCATGGAACATGCCACTAACATTGCTTATCCACATTTTACTATCAATGGTAACTTAAGTAACGAATCGCTAATGGCTCACGAACTCTCGCACCACTACTTTGGCGATTTGGTAACCTGCGCCTCCGCCGAAGACATGTGGCTTAACGAGGGCTGGGCGGTGTTTTGCGAAGCACGATACCGCGAAGTGCTTTATGGCCAAGGTCAGTACCAAAGCAATATGGACAACCGCCACAAAGATGTACTGCAAAACAGCCATATCATCGATGGGGGATATTTTGCCATGAACAGCATCCCCGGCGATATTACCTACGGAAATACCGTTTACCAAAAAGGAGCTTTGATGGTACATACCTTAAGAAATTACATGGGCGATGATCTGTTTTTCCCGGCCGTAAAAGCCTACGTGCAGGAATACAAAAATGATTTTGCTTCTTCGGAAGATTTGCGCGATTTTCTGTCGAGTCATTCGGGATTGAATCTGAACGATTTTTTTGATGCCTGGATTTTTACGCCCGGCTTCCCGGAATATTCGGTTGATTCGTTCAATGTAATTCCCAATCGAGACAATTTTGATGTAACCGTTTTTGCCCGACAAAAGCATAAAGGCCCCGGCGAGCTGGGAAATTCGGTTCGGGTGGAAATTACCCTGATGAATGATGCCTGGCAGCAGGAAACTTTTATTATGGAGTTTTCGGGCGAAACAGGAAGCCAGACTTTTACATCTTCCATAAATCCTGAACTGGTGATTATGGATATTAACAACAAGGTATCCGATGCCACTACGGATAAAATCATTACGCCATCCGAACCTTTCAATGTTAGTTTTGTGTCGCAGCTATACTGTTCCATCGGTGCCGATGAATTCCCTGCCGACGATTCGGCCTTTATCCGGCTAACGCATCGCTGGGTTGCCCCCGATCCGATGAAAAATCCGGTGCAGGGAATCACGCTGTCCGATTATCATCACTGGCGTATCGAGGGTATTTTGCCTGATGGTCTCCAGCTGAACGGCAAGTTGAACTATAGTGTCAATGGCAATCTCGACAATGGCATCCTGATCGATCCTGCCGACTCCATCGGAATCCTTTATCGCGAAAATCGTGAAGCCGAATGGCAGCCCATAGCCGCCACGCGAACGGGCTCCTTTTATATCGGCTTTTTCAATCTGCCACAAATGCCGCCAGGCGAATATACCCTCGCCGTGTGGGATGATCTTTACGTTGGAATTCAGGATGAGGAAGCCGCAATGCCAGCAGCAAACGAAGGTACGATCAAGCTCTTTCCCAATCCTGCCAGCGATGAAGTTTCCATTTTGCTGGGATCGAAAAATGCCACGCAAATCCATATTTATAACAGCACCGGCGAACTGGTAGATAAAATCGACAATTATCAAAAACTAAAGGGATTAAAATACAATACCTCCAAACTTAAAAACGACAGCTACATCTTTCGCTTTTTCGACCATGCCGGCCACGAAATCGAAAGCCATAAATTGATTGTGAATTGAAGGGATATCGACAATTAAACTTTGTGAACCTTCGTGTCTTCGAGCCTTCGTGGCAGGGAGGCAGGGGATAACAGAAGAATAGCCACCAAGACTCCAAGGCTCAAAGAAACACTAAGAAATAAAATATACCGGAAATTAAACTTTGTGAAACTTGGTGTCTTCGTGCCTTTGTGGCAAGAGAATTATGGATAGCCACCAAGACTCAAAGG
>CAZGAO010000108.1:0-15729 GCA_964523795.1 uncultured Lentimicrobiaceae bacterium | reverse complement strand
TGAAACCCGAGGAAACTTATCCGCAAGGCAAACTCACAGAAATTTCAACTTTGCTGACGGGCATAGCCGAAACCCAGGTTGCTTATGAGGAAGCCATCACCGCCGGAGATCAGTTTTTTGAAATTGGTAATTATGAATCCGCGAAAGCGAAATACGAAACTGCCGCAAGCTTGAAACCCGAGGAAACTTATCCGCAAGGCAAACTCACAGAAATTTCAACTTTGCTTACGGGCATAGCCGAAACCCAGGTTGCTTATGAGGAAGCCATCACCACCGGAGATCAGTTTTTTGCCAGCGAAGATTACGCATCCGCGAAAGCGAAATACGAAACTGCCGCAAGCCTGAAACCCGAGGAAACTTATCCGCAAGGCAAACTCACAGAAATTTCCGCCTTGCTCACGGGTCTTGCCGAAACTCAGGCGGCTTATGAGGAAGCCATCACCAACGGAGATCAGTTTTTTGCCAACGAAGATTACGCATCCGCGAAAGCGAAATACGAAAATGCTGCAAGCCTGAAACCCGAGGAAACTTATCCGCAGGAAAAGCTTACCGAGATTTCAACTTTGATAGCAGGCATGGCCGAAACCCAGGCGGCTTATGAGGAAGCCATCACCGCCGGGGATCAGTTTTTTACTAACGAAGATTACACATCCGCGAAAGCGAAATACGAAAATGCTGCAAGCCTAAAACCCGAAGAAACTTATCCGCAGGAAAAACTCACAGAAATCTCAACCTTAATCGCAGGCATGGCCGAAACCCAGGCGGCTTATGAGGAAGTCATCACTGCCGGAGATCAGTTTTTTGCCAGCGAAGATTACACATCCGCGAAAGCGAAATACGAAAATGCTGCAAGCCTAAAACCCGAAGAAACTTATCCGCAGGAAAAACTCACAGAAATCTCAACCTTAATCGCAGGCATGGCCGAAACCCAGGCGGCTTATGAGGAAGTCATCACTGCCGGAGATCAGTTTTTTGCCAGCGAAGATTACACATCCGCGAAAGCGAAATACGAAAATGCTGAAAATCTAAAACCCGAGGAAACTTATCCGCAGGAAAAACTTACAGAGATTTCAACTTTGCTGACGGGCATAGCCGAAACCCAGGCTGCTTATGATGAAGCCATCACCAACGGGGATCAGTTTTTAGAAATCGGGAATTATGAATCCGCGAAAGCGAAATACGAAACTGCCGCAAGCCTGAAACCCGAGGAAACTTATCCGCAAGGCAAACTCACAGAAATTTCCGCCTTGCTCACGGGTCTTGCCGAAACCCAGGCGGCTTATGATGAAGCCATCACCGCCGGAGATCAGTTTTTTGAAATTGGGAATTATGAATCCGCGAAAGCGAAATACGAAACTGCCGCCAATCTGAAACCCGAAGAAACTTATCCGCAGGAAAAGCTTACCGAGATTTCAACTTTGATGGCAGGCATGGCCGAAACCCAGGCGGCTTATGAGGAAGTCATCACTGCCGGAGATCAGTTTTTTGCCAGCGAAGATTACACATCCGCGAAAGTGAAATACGAAACTGCAACAAGTCTAAAACCCCAAGAAACTTACCCGCAGGAAAAACTTACCGAGATTTCAACTTTGATGACAGGAATCGCCGAAACTCAGGCGGCTTATGAGGAAGCCATCACCGCCGGAGATCAGTTTTTTACTAACGAAGATTACACATCTGCGAAAGCGAAATACGAAAGTGCTGCAAGCCTAATACCCACAGAAACTTATCCGCAAGGCAAACTCACAGAAATTTCAACTTTGCTGACGGGCATAGCCGAAACCCAGGTTGCTTATGAGGAAGCCATCACCGCCGGGGATCAGTTTTTTACTAACGAAGATTACACATCTGCGAAAGCGCAATACGAAACGGCTGCAAAACTGAAACCCCAGGAAACTTATCCGCAGGAAAAACTTACAGAGATTTCAACTTTGCTTACGGGCATAGCCGAAACCCAGGCGGCTTATGAGGAAGCCATCACCGCCGGAGATCAGTTTTTTGAAATTGGGAATTATGAATCCGCGAAAGCGAAATACGAAACAGCATCCAGCTTGAAACCCCAGGAAACTTATCCGCAGGAAAAACTTACCGAGATTTCAACTTTGATAGCAGGCATGGCCGAAACCCAGGCGGCTTATGAGGAAGCCATCACCGCCGGGGATCAGTTTTTTACTAACGAAGATTACACATCTGCGAAAGCGAAATACGAAAGTGCTGCAAGCCTGAAACCCGAGGAAACTTATCCGCAAGGCAAACTCACAGAAATTTCCGCCTTGCTCACGGGTCTTGCCGAAACTCAGGCGGCTTATGAGGAAGCCATCACCAACGGAGATCAGTTTTTTGCCAACGAAGATTACGCATCCGCGAAAGCGAAATACGAAAATGCTGCAAGCCTGAAACCCGAGGAAACTTATCCGCAGGAAAAGCTTACCGAGATTTCAACTTTGATGGCAGGAATCGCCGAAACTCAGGCGGCTTATGATGAAGCCATCACCAACGGAGATCAGTTTTTTGCCAGCGAAGATTACGCATCTGCGAAAGCGAAATACGAAAGTGCTGCAAGCCTTAAACCCGAGGAAAGCTACCCGCAAGAAAAACTTACCGAGATTTCAACTTTGCTGGCAGGCATCGCCGAAACCCAGGCGGCTTATGAGGAAGCCATCACCGCCGGAGATCAGTTTTTTGCCAGCGAAGATTACACATCCGCGAAAGCGCAATACGAAACGGCATCCAGCTTGAAACCCGAGGAAACTTATCCGCAGGAAAAACTCACAGAGATTTCAACTTTGCTCACGGGCATGGCCGAAACCCAGGCAGCTTATGAAGAAGCCATCACCGCCGGAGATCAGTTTTTTGAGATTGGCAATTATGAATCCGCGAAAGCGAAATACGAAAATGCTGCAAGCCTGAAACCCGAGGAAACTTATCCGCAGGAAAAGCTTACCGAGATTTCAACTTTGATGGCAGGAATCGCCGAAACTCAGGCGGCTTATGATGAAGCCATCACCAACGGAGATCAGTTTTTTGCCAACGAAGATTACGCATCCGCGAAAGCGAAATACGAAAGTGCTGCAAACCTAAAACCTGAGGAGGTTTATCCGCAAGAAAAGCTCACAGAGATTTCAACCCTGCTCGCGGGGATCGCCGAAACCCAGGCAGCTTATGAAGAAGCCATCACCGCCGGAGATCAGTTTTTTGAAATTGGTAATTATGAATCCGCGAAAGCGAAATACGAAAGTGCCGCAAGCCTAAAACCCGAAGAATCATATCCACAAAGCAAACTAACCGAAATTTCAACGCTGCTCGCAGGACTTGCCGAAACGCAGGCCGCTTATGAGGAGGCCATCAGTGCCGGAGACCAGTTTTTTGCTGCCGCAGATTACGCATCCGCGAAGGCGAAATATGAAACCGCCCAAAGCCTAAAACCGGAAGAATCGTATCCACAGGAAAAACTTACCGAAATTAATACCGCAATGGCTGCGCTGGCCGCTGACCTGGCGAATAAACAAAAGAAATACGACCAATATATAAGCTCGGCAGATTTTCAAATGGCCGCCGATAATTATCAAAAAGCCAAATCCTCATACAAGGAGGCACTGGCATTATTTCCCGAAAACCCCTACCCTACCGAAAAGATTAAAGAAATTGATGAGATTTTGGCAGCACAATACGAGGAAGCAAGGCTGGAATACAATGGCCTGATAAAAGAAGCCGACCGCTATCTGAGCCAGAAAATATACGACAATGCGATCCAGTATTATATGTCGGCGGCTGAGGTGCTGCCCGAAGAAACGTATCCCAACGAGAAGATCAAGGAGATAACGCGAACCATCGAGGAGAACGTGGTGGTGAATGTTTTGAAAAATAAGCAAACGCTTGATGATAATGCTCTGGAGCAATTCGATTTTGAGCCGGTTCCGCGTGTAGGCCGCAAAGAAAGCTACGTGGTGATAAAGGCCAGGAATTTAAGCGACCGGGATTTCAAGCTGTTTTTGAACTATGGCAAAAGCGGCCAAAAGAATGGCGGCTTTGTGATTAATATTCCGAGTGCTTCCAATGTGCGCGATTATATCGTGAAAGTGGGCGGGCAGTATAAATGGTTTAGCGAGGACAACAACTGGATAAGCCTGCAGCCCGAGGGCGGATCGGTGGAGGTATCATTTATACAAATTTCACAGGAGTAATTTTCAGAACTCCCGATGTAGCATAATTGTTCTGTCGCATTAAAATCACTTTGTGATACTTTGAGTCTTCGAGCCTTGGTGGCTATCCATTTGACAGATGCCACAAAGACCCCAAGGCACTAAGAAACACTAAGTTCTTCAGAATGAATTTTGCGCCATGTAGATTTACGATTGTAATATCAGACATCCTAAGCCATTGTAAATCTCATGTCGATATTTTTAGATTTCTCCCTACAAAACTTGCTGCGCAGCATTTTTCCAGTCGAAATGACAATGGCTGGGGCTGCAAATGGGTAGGGTAAAGGCCAAACCTACTAGCGTATTAAAAGTTAATCCATAATATTTGATTCCTTGTGCAAGGTTTAGGAAGAATTTGTTCAAAACCCTTGCACCTAATATTTCGGTGCGCCCGCCTGAATGCTATACGCGGGCAGGCTGCACCATAATCCACATCATCGGATAAAATTCTACAAATGCCGATTTTTCATCGAGCATGCTCGTCCTATGGACGGCAGATTACCGGTGCTCCGCACCTGAAAGATAAGCCACAGAGTGGCGACAATCTTTGGAGAAACATCGATTAAAATTGATACAGGAGGTGCAGAGCACCGAAATATTTTCATTTTTAGTTTTTCAGCAGCCCCTAGTTACAAACAATCAGAGGGGGAACCCTCGAAAATTTTCATATCAGCTCGGAGGCGAAATTCACTACGTCAATACAATTTACGATTCTACGCCAATAACTGCCTAAAAACCAACAACCGGGTCAGGAGGTCTAAAAATATATTTGATTTTAAACTCATGAATCAGGGGATATAAAATTCCGGATCGCGTCAACGTTAGCTTTTATAATTCCCTTTTCGGTGATAATACCGCTGATAAGATTTGCGGGCGTTACATCAAAGGCAGGGTTCAAAGCCTCTGATTCCGGATTAGCAACACGGATCGTTCGCAAGCCACCTTCTGCATCCGGCCCGGTTTGAAACAGGACTTCCGCCTGATCTCTTTCTTCGATTATTATATCACCCCCATTTTTACAATTCAAATCGAAGGTAGAGCATGGAGCCGCAATATAAAACGGAATACCGTAATGCTTGGCCACAATGGCTTTTTCGAGCGTACCGATTTTGTTGGCCGCATCGCCGTTGGCAGCAATACGGTCGGCACCGGTGATGATAATATCCACCAGGCCTTTTTGCATCAAATAAGCTCCGGCATTATCAGGAACGATTTTGTGGGGAATATTTTCGTTAAGCAGCTCCCAGGCTGTGAGCCGGGCACCCTGGCTGCGCGGGCGCGTTTCGTCGGCCCACACAAAAATGGATTTACCCGCCTGATGCGCCTTATAAATGGGCGAAAGCGCGGTGCCATAATCCACAAAGGCCAGCCAGCCAGCGTTGCAATGGGTGAGGATGCGTGCATTATTTGCGATGAGCTGCATTCCAAAATCGCCGATGGCCTGCGAATCGTCGGCATCTTTGTTAGCGATCCATTGGGCTTCGGCCACGGCATTTTCGGCACTTATCTGCCCGGCGGCAAAAACCCGCTCCACCGCATAAAAAAGATTGCGTGCTGTGGGACGGGTAGCTTCTATTTCGGTTTTAGCCCGGAGCAGAAAATCCGGGGCTTCTTCTTTTTCGGCCTGCAAAAAAGCCTGCGCCATAGCAAAACCCGCCGCTGCACCTATGGCACCCGCACCGCGCACTATCATGGTTTTGATGGCCATGCAGCTTTGCCGGTAATCCGTAGCTTCGAATATTTTAAATTGAAAGGGCAGCAGGTTTTGCTCGATCATAAAAACCGAGGTCTGCTCCATCCAGATTGTCCGATAATCCACGCCGTTTACCTTCATGGCTTACCAGGTATATGCGTCATCGTTGAGCCATTTGCCCTGTACCTTCATCACCTGCTCCACTATGTCGCGCACGCAGCCATCACCTCCTTTAACATGCGAAATATAATGCGAAATGGCTTTGATTTCTTCGGCGGCATCGGCAGGGCAGATGGCCACGCCAACTTCCTGCATGATGTGCAAGTCAGGGATATCGTCGCCCATAAACAGCACTTCCTCATTTTTCAACTGGTGCTTGGCAAGGTAGTCGTGATAAACGTTTATTTTGTGATTTACCTTGATAAAAACATCGGTGATATTGAGGCCATTCATCCGCGTAACCACCGTGTTGGAGGTTCCTCCCGAAATAACCGCAATGCGAAAACCCTTCTTTTTGGCCAACTGCAAGACATAGCCGTCTTTAACGTTGGCCGTTCGCAGTTGGTCGCCATTTTCGGTAAGCAAAACCTTGCCATCCGTAAAAACGCCATCGTAGTCAAACATTAGCGTGGTAATATTTTTGAGCAGTTCTTTGTAGTTTTTGTGCATCTGCTTAGAAAATTTTAGGTATTGATATTAATTTTTATTTTTATAATAATTCAAAATATATTCGCTGATATGCTGATAGATAATCTTTTTCCCTTCGTGCTCTTCAAGGATTTTTAAATGCTTTTGGATAACCTCCTCATCGCCGCGCGCCGCCGGGCCGGTTTGCGCTTCCCGGGGTAGGATATGATTTAGTTTGTCGGTAGTTTCGCGAATCAGAGGCAGGAGGATATCAAACGACAAACCCGATTTTTCCAAAAGTTCCTGGCTCATCAAATACATAAAATTGGTAAAATTATTGGCGAACACGGCAGCTACATGTATCATCATGCGTTGCTCTGAATTCACCATCCGCACATCCTCCGACAATTCGCGGGCAAGCATGGTCAGGCTGGTTTCGGTTTCCTTATCGGAGGCCTCGATACAAATGGGGATATTTTTGAAATCCACATTTTTATCTTTGGCAAAGGTTTGGAGGGGGTAAAAAACCCCGCTTTTCCAGTTTGCATTTTGAAGCACCTGGATTGGAACCGAGCCGGAGGTATGAACCACAATTTTGCCAGCAAGGCTTAATTTAGCAGCCACCTTAGCAACCGCATCATCCACTACGGAAATGATATAAAGATCGCTGTCGCCGTTAATCCGGCTCAAATCATCGATAGCTTCGGCACCAAGGCGAGCGGCCAACTGGCGGGCAGCTTCGGGATGACGGCTATAAACCTGTACGATTTTTTTGTGCTTTGCCGCCAGTTTTAGCCCTAACTGCGTGGCCACCCTACCCGAGCCAATCAATGTTATTTTTTGGATATTCATTTAGTGCGCAGGGCTTAGGGATTTTAATTTTCGGATGGTTTCCTCCGGGTCGGCCGAGCCAAACACCGTGTTGCCCGCTACCAAAACATCGGCTCCGGCAGCCAGCAAGCGGGGCGTATTTTCGAGGCTAACGCCACCATCCACTTCGATAAGTGCTTTGGACGATTTGCGGAGAATCAGCTCTTTGCATTCCCGGATTTTTTGATAACTATTCTGGATAAAACTTTGCCCACCATAACCCGGATTAACGCTCATTATCAAAACCAGATCGATATCGCCAATCACATTTTCGAGCAGGCTAACGGGAGTATGCGGATTGAGCGAAACGCCTGCCTTCATTCCCAGCTCTTTGATGGCATGGATGCTGCGATGGAGATGCGTGCAGGCTTCGTAATGGATGGTGAGCATGTCGGCACCATGCTTTTTAAAATCTTCTAAATAGCGTTCGGGTTGCACGATCATCAAATGGACATCCAGCGGTTTTGTAGCCTTGCGCTGAATGGATTTCAAAACCGGGAAACCGAAAGAAATATTGGGGACAAAAAGCCCGTCCATTACATCCACATGAATCCAGTCGGCCTGGCTGCGATTAATGAGTTCAACGGCGGCATCAAGCTGGCCAAAGTCCGCTGACAAAATAGAAGGTGCGATAAGATGGTTCATAGTTTTTTAATCAACAAATGTTTCTTTAATTACTGATTTTCGTCTTCAAAAACATCATCTAATAGTAATTTATCATCACCATTTTTATTCATTTGTTTGAATAAATCTCCCCATCCATTGCGTGGTTTGGAAATGGGTCTCAATATCAGATGATCTTTTTCAAGAATTATTTCAACCTTGTCGGTGAAATTATATTTTTCGATCAAGGTCTTACTCAAACGTAATCCTTTCGAATTTCCGAATTGTATTAATTGAAGTTCCACGACAAGTCAATTTTTAAAATTTGTAGTTACAAAGTAAATACTTTTAAATTTCCACCAAATTTTATTTTCTTTCACTACCAACGACCTGGATCATTTAATAAATTGGGAATAGATTTCTCCCTACAACAAATCCCCTATAAGTCTGAGAATGGAGAGGTCTATTTCCAAAATAATGTCATTGGTGTAAGCTCAAAACCCTGCCTGGCCAGTCAGACAGGCTTATCATCACAAAAAAACTTAGTAGAAAATGCGACCACAACGCGCCCTTAACCTTATCCAATCTGGAAATTTATAAGCTTGATTTTTCTTGAGGAATCATTTTTCTACTAAGGTCAAAATAAAGAAAATAAGCTTGCCTGGCCAGGCAGACAGGCTTGCTATGTCGCACATGCGGCAAGATATTTCTTGATATCCTGATACTTGCAAAAACATGTCATTGGCACCGAAGGGAGAAATCTATTCCCTAATGTCATTTCTCCATTAAAAACCTGCTAAAAACCTATAAGCCCAATCTAAAATCCTTCTAAATTATGGCTCTCTGTATTTTCTATTTTATTAATTTCATATTTTTACAAATTCAATATTTGTTTCATTTAATCCCTCACAAGATGAAAAAAATTATCCCGCTGCTGCTTTTGCTTTTCCTGCAATCAGGCCTGATTTTTCGATCCAATGCCCAACAAGTCATCACTACTGCCGGCGATTACTTCGAGGGCGATAATTTTTCGCTAAGCTGGACGCTGGGCGAAACCGTCATCGAAACCTTTACCGGAAACGACATCATTTTTACCCAGGGCTTTCAGCAGCCCTACAACTTTTACCTGACGCAGCTACTGAATATCCCCAAGGGATGGAGCGGCGTTTCCGGCTTTATCGACCCGCTGAATAAAGACCTCGAAAATCTGTTTGCCAGTCACAGCACCGACTTTACGCTGCTGGCCACGCTAAACCAGTTTTATTATCCTGCCGGAAACACCAATACCATCGGCTCCTGGTATTACGATTTTGGCTACAAAATTAAGGCGCAGGAAGATTTTTTGCTTTCGCTAAGCGGAACTAAGGTGGCCGATCCTACCGTAGCTTTGAGCCAGGGATGGAATCTGATTCCCGTACTTTCCAGTTGCGGAGCATCCACAAGTGCGGTTTTTGGGCCGATGACGGATTTGCTTATTGCCAAAGAAGTGGCCGGCACGCAGGTTTACTGGCCGCAGTACGGCATTAATACCCTCAACGCATTAATGCCCGGAAAGGCCTACCTCGTTAAAATGAATGTGGATAATAGCTTTACCTATCCGGCCTGCGCAAAAGCCGGAAACATCCTGCCAGCGGCCAACGACCCGGTTCGGAATGTGCCGTGGAATGAGGTAGCGCAAACCGGCTCTTCGCATGTAATTGCCGTCCCGGCCAAAGTCCTGGCTCAGGTCAACGCTCAGCCGGGCGATGTCCTGGCTGTATTTACGCCCGAAGGAATCTGCGTGGGAAACCAAAGCCTGGTTTCACTTAGCCAAAGCCTTTCTTTGGTGGCTTTTGCTGATGATGCCATCACGCCCCAAAAGGATGGTTTTGCAGAAGGGCAGCAAATCATCCTAAAACTTTACCGGCCTTCCGGCAATCAGTTGATGGATTTGCTGGTGGAATTTGAGCCTGCCCTGCCCAACACAAACGCCTATGCGCCCGAAGGACTTTCGGCTGTAAAAAGTGCGACAATCAGCGCAAGTGCCGTCCACGATTTTGCCGGCCCTGACATTCGCATTTATCCCAATCCCTCGCAGGGTCGTTTTACCCTTGTTATGAAACACTGGCTCGAAAACCTGCAAATTCGTTTGTACGACACCCGGGGAAATTTTATAAAGCAGTTCGATCCGGGCTTGCAGGAGGCCGGAGCAAAGTATCCAATCAACGTATCCAGCCTGCCGCCGGGCGTTTACTACCTCAAATTTATTCACCCTTCATTTCTTGAAATTCAAAAAATTATCATCCAATAAATGTAAATGTTATGAAAAAGATTTTACCACTCTTACTCCTTATTCTTGCCGCGCTAAGCACGTGGGCACAGGCTCCCGAAGCCTTCAAATTCCAGTCTGTAATCCGCGATGGCAGCGGAGAACTCCTACCCAACCAGGAAGTAGCCCTCAAATTTCTGCTCCACGAAGATGCGCCCGATGGCACCATGGTTTACAGCGAACAGCATCAGGTCAGCACCAATCCTTCGGGGCTGGTTAATATGCAAATTGGAAACGGCGAAGTGCTTTCCGGCGATTTTGCATTCATCCGCTGGGGCAGCCACGAGTATTTTCTTGAAGAGCAGATAGCCATTGGCAACACCGGCGATTTCCAGGTATTCGGGACGGTGCAACTACTCAGCGTGCCTTATGCCCTGCACGCCAAAACCGCAGGCAACGGCATACAAAACATGACCACCGAAGAACGGGACGCGGTGGAAAGCCCGCCCGTGGGCATGCAGATTTACAACACCACCACCAACTGCCTCAACTATTGGAGCGGCAGCAACTGGTTTGAAACCTGTGGGGATTGTACGCCGCAGCCCAGCGTGGCGCAGGCAGGTACCGACCAAAGCTATTTCGACAGCACAACGGTGGCTGTGCTTAATGGCAATATTCCCGGAGAAGGAACGGGTGTATGGACGAAAAACACCAGTTATCCGGGCTGGTTTGATGACCCGAACAATCCTGCCACAGCGTTTCATGGCGAGCCATGCCGGTCGTATTACTTAAAATGGACGATCTCGACAAGCTGTGGTTCTAAATTCGATTATGTAAAAATCACCTTCGATGACACACCATCACAAGCGGTGGCCGGAGCGGATATTCTGATAAACAGCAGCGCAACAAGCATAAGCCTCGCAGCCGAAGTACCCGAAAATGGCATGGGTGCGTGGACGGTGCTTACAGGTGAAGGCGGCGGTTTTGATGATGCCACAAACCCCACGGCCGTATTTACCGGAGCGGATTGCGAAAGTTACAGTTTGCTATGGGAAGTTTCTACCGAATGTCATGCAAATACCGATACCCTGAATGTAGAATTCTACGCAATACCTACAACAGCTTTTGCCGGATACGACACCATCATCAACGATGAAAATCTTACGATAAGCCTCAATGCAAATATCCCGGAAGTGGGCAGCGGCCAATGGAGCATCCTCTCCGGCCAGGGCGGAACTTTTGCCGATGCTTCCAACGCTAAGACGGAGTTTACCGCACAGGCTTGCGAAACCTATATACTACTTTGGGAAATTGCCACTGCCTGCGAAAATGCTGTGGATACGCTTATAGTGGATTTCTTTACCCTACCCACAACTGCTGATGCCGGGGTTGACCAGCCTGGGCTTAGCGGCACCTGGACAACGCTGGCGGCCAACACCCCCGAAATTGGCACCGGCCAGTGGACAATATTAAGTGGTGAAGGCGGACAAATTACCAACCCCAACTCACCGACTTCCGTTTTCCTGGGACAGAATATGATGCTCTATGAATTGGAATGGAAGATTGTTTCACAATGCGATACAGCAAGGGATGATGTAAACATTGCTTTTGGAGTTACTCACCCCCCCTTCAATTGTGGTGACTCATTGGTTGACGACCGAGATGGGCAAGAGTATGCTACTGTACAAATTGGTGAGCAATGTTGGATGGCGGAGAATTTGAATGTTGGTGAGCGGATTGATGGTGGAGTTAATATGACAGATAATGGAGTGATTGAAAAATATTGTTACGATGATGATCCAACGAATTGCAATATCTATGGTGGACTATATAAATGGGATGAAATTAAGGGATATGATTCTTCAGTTTATGTTAAAGGGATTTGTCCGGATGGCTGGACATTGCCAAGTTATATTGATTTTAAAAATTTAATCGAATATTGTGGGGGTGATTCCATTGCTGGAGGAAAATTAAAATCTACCGGAACACTTCAAGGTGGTAATGGGCTTTGGAATGAGCCGAACACAGGAGCAACGGATGAATACCTGTTTTCTGGTTTACCATCAGGAATTTATGATTTGTCTTCCTCTTATTATGATGGCCTTTCTGAAACAACAGCATACCCAATTATGGGTCCTGATAGTTATTTTTTCTTCGTACAATCCTTGTCTTATGATAGCGAAACAACTGTAAGAACAACGATCTATAATGGAGTAAATGGGAATTCCTTTGCCATCTCAACAAGATGTATAAAAAATGAATCTCAAGTAATTAATTCATTTCCAAATCTACCCACAAATCCAAACCCTTCAAATTCGGCAATCAACATTTCTGATAGTATAGTTTTATCATGGTCATGCTCTGACCCAGATGGGGATTCATTAACGTATAATGTCTTTTTTGGCTTGGATAGTATTCCATCTATTATAGTTTCAAATATTTCAGATACATTTTATACACCTAATAACTTACAATTTGGAACTACTTATTATTGGCGCATTAAGGCGTATGATGAATATCCACTAAGTCAATTAGGATCCGTGTGGAGTTTTACAACCATGGATGCGCCCTGGCAATGCGGGGAGACGCTGGTTGATGATCGTGATGGACAGATATATGAAACGGTTCAGATTGGCGAGCAGTGCTGGACGGCGAAAAACCTAAATATTGGAACTCGGATTGCAAGTACAACCAATCAAACAAATAATGGAATTATTGAAAAATATTGCCACTCAAATATTCCATTGAATTGTGAAATCTATGGAGGTCTTTACCAATGGTATGAAATGACGAATTACACTACAAATCAAATAGTACAAGGAATTTGCCCAATCGGATGGCATATACCATCAGTTTCTGAATTTACAATTTTATCAGACTTTCTTGGGGGTGAATTTGTTGCAGGCGGAAAAATGAAAGAAACAGGCACAAATCAATGGAGTTGGCCAAACACAGATGCCACAAACAGTAGTGGATTTACTGCGTTACCTGGAGGGCGTTGCTATAGTGATGGTACATTTTATTTATTAGGTCATTTTGGTTATTATTGGTCAATAGATCAGTGGTATCCAGAATTTTCAAGAGGCCGACGCCTTAACTATAATAGTGCTGCAATTAGCGATATTGGTGATTCAGCTTTTGAAGGTCAATCAGTAAGATGTCTCAGGGACTAATTGCTCTCAAAAGTTTTATGGAGTCCACAATTGCGGTGTGCTGTGAAATAATCAACGAACTATATTCGAGATGGTATAGCCAAGTTCGGGCGAGGCTGTGCCGCGTTCCTAATATCCTGATTTGTATTTTAGAAATAATTACCAATGATTTTTCGCAAAGTAAATATTGTACCAGCCCACAAAGTGCAAATTGCAAACAAAATCCGGCTAAGAATTATTGCGGTGCTTTGCCCCCTGGAGACCTGAAAGGTTTTTAAAAACCTTTCAAGTCTAAATAACACTTGGAATCAGGAAATTATCACATCACATTTGCACGTGGCAAAAAAAAACACCGGGTATTTACTTTTCCCAGTATGCCAACTTTTCCGGGTTTTGCCGGTTATCCCAAAAGGTAATTAACTCGATTTCCTGTTTCCGTGGTTTAATCCTGTAGTAAAGTGTATTGTGTTTGGTAATCAGCCCTTTTCTAACATTACTCTTTTTCCGGGACGCTTCAAACATTTCAGGGTCAATAACTATAAGGTTTAATACCTTTTCGGTTATATTAACAAAGTTTTGAATTTCCCTTTGTGTCCAGGCTTCATCAAGATATTCAAGCACCTTGAAGTATGTTTTTCTTGCAGTAGGTGTCCAGCTTATTTTCATTAATCCAGCCCGTATTTTGCTTTCACTTCTCTCATAACGTTTTCATGAGATATCAGTTCCCCCCGCTCTGCTTCCGCCAATCCTTTTTCAATGGCCTGTTTTTCCTCCTCGCTTATTTCATCCCACCAATCAGCAGCTTGCCCTTTTTTTAAAACATCCTCTACTTTTTTTAAAACATCCTGCATTTCAGTATTTAAAATGAGCTGGACGATCTCTAATTTTTTTGCTTGAAGATTCATAAGTTTGCAGATCATTTTGTGTTTAATTTCATTTTACAAAGTTAATAGATTTCCTTGCTTTGGTGAATGCTAATTTTGTGGCCAGGCCGCTAAAATAATTCATTCGGTTATTTTACCCCTGAACCCTAAAAGACTTTCCGGGATCATTTTTCAAGATGAACGCTATGCGGTTGTGCGAAACGATTTGCCGTGGGCGTTTCGTTTTTTATTCAATGTCGTTTTTGAATTCGTTTTCAAGCATTTGTCGTAATTCTGTTACTGATGGTAATTTCCCTTTCAATTTTTCAGGTAAATCTTTAGTCAATTTATATTCAGCAACTCCTATTGGCTTATCTTGGATTCTTAAAGCATATTCAACTTCAATGGCATTTTTTTCAGGACATAGTATTAATCCAATTGAAGGATTATCGTCTGCCTGTTTCAGTTGCTCATCAACTAACTCCAAATAAAAACTCATTTTGCCGGCAAATTCTGGTTCAAACTCTACAGTTTTTATATCCACGACTATTAAGCATTTCAAAATTCGGTGGTAAAATAGCAGATCTATTCGATACCCTTTATTGTTCAATTTTAAAGGATATTGGTTTCCGATAAAACAGAATCCATAGCCCAATTCCATCAGTAAATCTTTTACTTTGGCAATCATCAAACTTTCCAGTTTTCGTTCTAAGACTGGAGCTGTTAATCCAAGAAAATCAAGATTATAAACACTTTTTAATGATTCGTCTGCTTGTTCTGCATAATTTTCTTATAAAGATTTAGGGAAATTATTTTGTTTTGGTATTAATAAGTGGTGCTTGTATGCGTCTGATTTCATTTGCAATAAAAGGACGGAGCGACTCCATGCCATCTTATCTGTAGCCTCTAAATAATACGCTCTGGCATCGTAGTTTTTTTCCTTTTGGATTATGAGCATGTTTTGCCCCCATGGTAGTTTTCTTGCTAAATCTAACAATTTCGGGTAATCTTTATACACAAGATAAAATTGTCTCATCAACCAAAGGTTTTGAGATGAAAAGCCATCAATTCCACCAAATATTTTTTTCAAGTCTTTTGATAGTTCTTCAACAACCGCCTTTCCCCATCCATTTTCTTCCTGCTTATTGACAATCAATTCACCAATTTCAAAATTTAATTGTATCCCTGAATAGTTGATTGCTCTATTGGCATTTATTCTGGCAATTCCAATTTTTTCAACTATCTCTTTCAGAAGAGGTTTGTATGCGTTTTTATCTATTCTCATTTTATCCATTTAAAATTCTCCAACAATTGTTAGAGAAATCAAAAATACCAAAAAATAATTTCTCCAACAGGTGTTAGAGAAATCTCCCAAAATGAAGACTAACTTTTTTTCATGGCACCTTCCTATCTTTTAAATAATTTAATATTTGACATCTTTGTAATTGTGTGAGTTTGCTTTCAACAAAGA